>JASHOQ010000047.1 GCA_030041045.1 Acidobacteriaceae bacterium | reverse complement strand
CCTGAGGGGAGAACTCTCGGATGGGGAACCCATGCGAAGCATCCTGAAGCGTGGCGTCGATCGCGCGGAGATCGATCCATCTCGTCTCACGCCGCGCAATGTCGCACTACCAACCGATCTGGCTCGAAACGAGATCTTGATGACGCTTCGGCCGCTTTCCGACGAAGTCATTCGGGAAATTGTGGAAGATCTCTTCCTGCCGCTCGTTCGCGGGGATTGCAGGGGACCACAACTTAAGAAATCTTCCTTACCCAGCGCCTCTTTCCCCCGAACGTCAGCCGGTAAACGGGATGCCAGCCGCAAGAGAGTCGATGCGCGTGAGGGCGGCTGCCGAAGTCGGTCTCGGTAAGCCAGCGGGCGTCGAGCGACTTTGCCATCCCGGCGACACATCAACAGTTGTGAACAGGCCGCCGGGGACGGCGTTCGAGGGAATGTGGCTGGATTACTATTTCCGGGGCTTAGTGGCTTCGTTCTCACACTGATATCGGAGCGCTACCGCGGTCAGGAATTCCCGAGATACATTCCCGAGCGCCGTTGGCGGTGACGACAATCTGGTGGTCTTCCGAGCCAACTGCGGCCGAAAGGCTCTTACTCTCAAAGAATGAGCGGGAAGTCATCGGATTAGGCGAAGCGAATTGCCGACAGACACAAATGAGGACCCCGAATCGCGACCATTTCAGGACCAGACTGATGTATAAAGAACTGAGAATACTTCAGACCGTCCGCTTAAAACGGGCCGGAAGATGCATCTGCCGCAGTTCTGGGAATTCCTGAAATTCTTTGTACGCGATTTGTACGCAAAGCAGGCAATCGTGGAATTTCGCACATTTCAGGCATTCTCAGTTTCAGTAACTTGAGTGTTTTCAGTGCTGATGACGGGTTCGACTCCCGCCGCCTCCACATCTAACTAGCTTATTATCAATATGTTACGCGCGCTGAGCGTGAATTTGTCAAAGCACATTGCAACCGCTAAGTTTCGCCGTATCAGTAAGATAGGTTTTGCTGACTCGTGGTCCTGAAGAACCCACGTCCGGAAAAACGGTCAAGTTCTTCGTGCCGCACGAAAATTTTCATACAATCAGTTTCAGAAGTGAGAAGGCAGACCGCAACTCGTTTGGAGCGACCACTCAAGGCTCCAGCAAAGGCGCCATACATTCCCGCACGCGATGGCTTCGAAAGCGCGCAGGCCTGTCGACGACTCAGCCTGACTCAACAACAATTGGCAACTGCATTGAACGTGACGATTGAGACGTTGCGAAACTGGGAGAACGGACCGGACGCCAAGCGAATGAGCATCAAGACCCGAGACCTGCGTGAACTGCTCTCCTGCATGGATGATTATCTCGTCACTTCCAAAGAGAGAGCGTGGTTGTTAGCTCCGCTTGAAGCACTTGGTGGACGTTCACCGCAAGAACTGATCACGGAATGCCGAATCCGCGAGCTGGTTGTCGAGTTTGACAGGTTAAGAGAAGCGCAGCCGGTTTGATAAGTGGCGAGATCTAACAATTTCTCTGGATACTCCATCACAAGTCCAAGTCGGCGACTATTCGTCCATATGATTGTTGACCTCTGCCGCGACAGTCTTGACGTTTCAGGTTTTTCAACGACTTACAAACTCGTGGAGAGCGCCTAAAACCATCGAAGTCGTGGAAGACCATACATTTTGTGGATCAAATTGTGGATCGGGACTCGTGCATCATTTCGCGCGGCTGCCTGCTAAGCGCCGTACCATTTGGGATTCAAGGCCCTTGGCCTGCCCGATGTCTTGTGCCAGTGAAGAGCTAGTGTAGCGCGGTTAACTCTGGATTCAGATATGCGAGTTGTTATACGGGGCGGCGCAGGGTGGCGAACAATGCCTGCAAAGCTGGCCGTTCACTCGCGACCAATGTGAACCGCTCGCGCCACGCATCTGCTTTTTCCGGTACGCGCTGTAGTCGATTCTGAGAAAGCAATCGCTGTCGAAGTTTGCCGACTGCATTTCTTGAGATTGGGCAAGCAAGGCTCAAGGGATGACTTCGAAGGGCCGCATCATGTCGTTATCCTCGTGTTCGAGCATATGACAGTGGTAGACATACCTTCCGCCATATCCATCAAAGCGGAGGATCACCCGGAGGACCTCACCCGGGCGAGCGAGAGCCGTGTCCTTCCAGCCGCTCTCGCTGACCTGCGGGTAGCTTGGCGTTTCGGATAGTACGAGCTGACCGGTGGCCAGGAACAACCGCAGGTCAAAGGGGGTACGGTCGATAATCTGAAACTGCACAAGGTGGATGTGCATGGGATGAGTGTCGTCTGTGGTGTTGATAAAACGCCAGATTTCAATCGATCCAAGTTTCGGTTGCTCCGTGACGGGGTCGTGGTATCCCTTTCCGTTGATTCGTAGTCCGAGCGATCTCTGATTTTCGTCCAGGATTTCAGTGAGCACAAAATCACGCGTCTTCCCCGCAGAAGCCGGGTCGAGCCGCTCGACCGGAATCGACCAGAATCGATTTGCTGCGGGGACGCCTTTGCTCGGGCGACTGACGCGAAACTTCATAAGGTGAGGGATTCTTGGCGCAATCTGCGGCATTCCTGCTTCCTCACCGGGAAAGGGCGCGGGTGCATTGTTCGCCAGGACGAATTCCTCTCCTTCCATATCGGAGAATTCCACTAATATGTCCGCCCGTTCCGCAGGGCCAAGGAGAAGCGACGGAACCACGACAGGCGATTTGAGAAGCCCGCCGTCACCGCCGATAACAGTGAACTCGAGGGCGGGGTAATCTCTTTGCAATTTTGAAATGAAGAAACGGAAGAAGCGGGAATTGGCCGCGTTGAGCACGCGGAATCGATAGGTGTCCGGTTCCACTTCAAGAACCGGGAAGATCGCACCGTTGACCACGGGAAGATTGCCAAAAACCTCTGGCCCCCAACTGCCGTCCGCATGGGGAGTGCCGTCCATCTCCGTCGGAACATAGCGCAACTGGCCATTTCGGTAGAAAGAGCGGTCCTGCAGGACGAGGGGTATCTCGTGCTCACCCGAAGGCAGATCAAGGTTTGTTTCTTCTTCCCCTCGCAGTAGATAGACTCCCGACAGCCCCGCATAGTTATTGAGCCGCGTGATGCCCAGCGCGTGATCGTGATACCACAACATCGCCGGCCTTTGCTGGTTCGGATAGCGATAGACAACGGAGCGGCCGCTCGGAAACCACTTCTCCGGTAGGCCGTCGTACTCTGACAAGGTCCTCGCCCCGTGCAGATGGGGCACCGTTCGAACGTGTGGGTTAGGAGGAGAGGCCCCATGAATATGTTCGTCAACCGGTAGCAGATGTTTCTCCGGCAAACGATTCTCCCATCGAATGGTGACAGCTTGTCCCTGTCTGGCTTCGATCACCGGGCCGGGATACGAGCCCTCGAATCCCCAAAGCCTCGTAAGTGGAAGCTGAGAATGCAATCGCCTGGTGAATTCCGTCATGCGGACGACATATTCCAACCCGTCTTTCCCGGCGCTCAGTGGACGAAGCTTTCCGGGAATGGGCAAGGCGTCAAGGAAGGGCGTGATGTCTGCGGGCGTGACTTGATCGAGCGATGGGAGAGCTCCTTGCGGCTGCTCCTGGCTGTGAAGGATTGCCGGGGCGGCCATGAGCGATAGTTTGAGAAAGCTCCGTCGACCGATGGTCATTTTATCGTCTTCGAATTATGAGCGCCGCGATTGCGGGGCGATAACCTGTTTGACCGCGCGTATCCGATGCAGGTCGAGGGCTGCAGGGCGATCTTCAGATGAACCTCAACTTCGGCGGCCCTTGCCCCAGGGCGAGAGATCTCGGGCCTCACCCATCGATGCGGCCAGCTCCCGGGGAATTTATTGCGGCGCCGCACGAGGACCCTCGTCTTCCATCCCCTCTTCCTGCTGCTCTTCGAGTTCCCGCGCCTTGGTTTCCGCCTGCTTTTCCGTGTCGAAATACTCCTTGTTCAAGTTCGGGTGCGCGCTCTCAAGGTAGCCGTTGAGCTTTACCTGAACCTGAGTCATTTGATAGAGAGCTTTGACCTGCCCTCGCACCTCAGCAAGAGGAATGGTCCGTTTCGACACCAGTTCATAAATCGTGAGTCCATGCCCATTGGCCACCGGAAGAGTAACGTCTCCGGGCTTGAGTGAGAAGAGCATCTCCTGCTCGGGAGCGGGAGAATTCAGATTGCGCTGCCACTTGACTGGTTGCGTTGAAGGCGGCTGTTCGCGCGATCGCGCGGCGGCATAGGCAACCTTCTCAACTTCATCAGGATCTTCACCCTCGATCAACTGCGCGCGCGCATTGTCGGCAATGCGTTGTTCCTCAGCATCTTCCTGCTCCGGCCAGGGCGCGCCGCCCGCGGCACCCGCTTCCCGTCGAGCAGCCGCTTCAGACTCCGGGGTTCGCGGAATCAGAATGCAGCGCACGGTGATCTCGTCAAACTGACGGACGATTTGGTTGTAATAGCTCTGGAGCTCCTGGTCGGACGGATGGGCGAACTCTTCCTTGAGTTTCTTCTGCAGCGCGTTCGCCAACAATTCCATTTCGACGTATTGCAGCTCTTGCTCGAATTCAGGGTCCTTGTCCAGGCCCTCTTTCCGCGCGGTGTAGGAAAAGGCCAGCAGCTGAGTATATTGATGGGCGAGAGCTCCGGCGTCAGGGGGGCGCATGTTGGGAGGCCGTTGACCGGCGTAGGCGGTGCGGAATTTTTCTTCGAACTGTTTCCGGGTGATCCGTGTCTGGCAGGTTCCAGCCGCCGGCGGATCACATACGTCGATCGTGATCACGGCTTCGTCTTCAGGCGTGGTGAGTTTCGGCAGCTCACCTGTCTGACTGGCGGCCGGAGATGCGCCAGGAGTGGACTGTGTGCGCGGCGCGCTTGTCTGCGCGGTGAGCTGAACAGCGGCCAGGAGAAGCACAATGGGGACACTCCGGCAGCGCACGCTCCAGGATAGATCTTTCAAATGAGTCAGCTTTTTGCGAAAAGCAAGATAGGAATTCATTGCACCAGCAGCACCTGATTGAGATTTTCCTAAACCGGAATCCAGTGGTCCTACTTGCTGACCGAGAGCCTTCGCCTCCAATGCGGTTACTGGGGCGCTGAATTCTGTTGTTGCGATTGTTGCTGCTTCAAGCTGCGCAGCTGATCATGAGATTGTTGTACCGACGAAGAATCAGGATTCCCACCGACGTTGGGCGAGCCATCGGCGCTCGGCGTAACCGGCGCCGCCGGCTGCGGGTTTTGCGCAGCAATGTCCGCCGCAGCGGGCGCGGCCGGAGCGCCGGCGTCCGACGAGGGTTGTATCTGCGAATCGTTCTGGCTCAAGGACGGGCTTTGGGCCTGGTCTCCGGCCGCTTCGTCCGCTGCTTTGACTTTGCCGGAAATGATGACGGACGTCAGGGAATAGCGCGTTCCATCTCCCACCAAAATGTAACTGTAACCGGCCTGTCGAAGGAGGGATTCAATGACATCACGCGCCATCGCTGGTCCAAATGCACCGGACACATTCTCATCTCCGACGCTGCCGTCGAAGGGTATGTTCATCTCGACATGAATCTGGTTCAACAGTCTCTTAAGATTGGAACACGCAGCGACGATGGAAAGCCTCCCGTCACCATAGGAGACTTGGGCGGATTCGCTCTTGGGGCACGCAGCGCTTGACTCGACGTTTGCCGGTACGGCTTGCGCCGGTTTCCCCGCAACCGAAGAGACGCCCTGCTGTGCGTCCGTCGAAACGGCTTTCTGACCGGTCTGACACAGCGCCCCCAACTCGGGCAGGGTGAACAGGCAGATTGCCAGGAGGCGCGCATAAGAATGGCGGTGCGTTGGCCAAGGCCGCTCCTTCGATGCCCCCGGCCGGCGGCTTTTGGAGCGCACGCACTTCCTCCTTAAGCCCGCAGGCAATCTGCCACCACCGCCTCCGGTAATTGTGATTCCACCGACCATCGTATGCTCCAGCCTGAGATAGTTTGAGAGCGAGCCGGGACGTTCCACGCTCAAACGCCTCAGGTGCACTGGATCGGAGGCGAGTTCTGTTGCCGATCCTCTCCGATCCAGTTTCGCCGCTCGCCTGTGGCGTGCAGATACACCGAAGTTACCGGTGGTTGTTCGACTGGCCAAGGCCGCCCTGACCGCCGCGACCACCCTGACTGCCCGGGCCGCCACGACCGCAGAATTGCGGGTCCCCCTGACAGCTATCATTGGACACGATCACCGGATCAGAGGCGATCCCGTTGGCAACTACCTGCATCAAGCTGGGACCCGGTTCGAGGTTCGTGGGGACATCAACATAGGTGGAGACAACCTGGCGTCCCGTTGCCACTGCCATGGTGCTGTGATCATGCGTGCGGCCATACTGCACGTCCCCGGTAAAAAAATTGGTGAATCGGACGAGGGGATAATTGGAGGCATTGGCTTCGTCGTCGCCGTAGTATCCGCTGCCGGAGAGACCGTTGAACTGGGTACCCGAGACTTCATAGGTTTTCCCGGGCGAAACCTGACGTGGAAACGAGGTGACCTTCGGCGCCCATCTGGGATCCGGGTGACCAGTCGGCTTGAAAATATAGGTCTCCAGTCCGTCGTCCCAGCTATAGAGCATGCTGCCGTCAGGAAGAACCACAAACCGGGAGTAGAAAGAGGAAATCTGGCTGCCCACGGTTTCGCCCGCCACTGGATCATAGGGACTGACAACCTGGCTCAGCGACGTGCTTTGGTCCGTGTCGGACCCGGAGGGATCCCATCCGAAGAGCCCGGGCTGAGGCTGATATTCGAAGTAATAGCTTGGAATGTCGTAGCAACCTGCGCTGCCGGTAAAGAAGACGTTGCCGTTGGGCAGCAATGAGGCCGGTCCGTCGCAGTCGTTCAAAATTCCGCCGATGTTGGGATAGTTGGGCGCTGCCGTCCAAGTACCCTCGCCCATCAGGGTCGTGGGTGGAGTATAGATCGCGTTTATGCCGGTGTCAGGATTACCGGAGATGGCGAACACATTTCCGTTTGTCAGCAAAACGTTGGCGCCATCCTCCGAGCCGCCCTTGTACGCAGTGACGCCAATCGACGCAGGCTCCGCGCCTGCGCTGATCCACTCGCCATTGGTGCTGTTGTCCAGGTAAGGCGGAATATACCGCTCCGACCCGGGTTCAGAGGCGATATCGACGGTCCAGATAGTTCCATCGGGCAACAGAACCCAGTTCTCTTCGGAATTGGAGTCGGCCTTTCCCGGAGGGGTTAAGTTTGTCCACGTCAAAGAGCTCGTCGGAGTCATGATGGCCAATTGACCAGGCGTCGTTCCCCTCGACACTCTGTTCCGCGCCAGGAGGTACTGCCCGTTGGCCAGAACCACGGAGTCAGCGTCGCCGATCGAATTCCAACCTGAAGGTGGCGTGAGCACGGTCCAGGCGTTGGTGTGCCAGTCCCAGACCGCGCCTTGGGTCGTTTCCGTCCCATAGGCTGTACCTGCGTCATCGTAGGTGTATTCGCCGCCCGTCACGATGAGCCGCCCGTCCGGGAGAACGACAGATGCGTAATCGTAGGGAGCATAGGGACAGCCATTGGCGTTCGTGCCCCCGGCAGCTGTGGGGCAGGTTCCCGTGGTTTCCACCGGCATGGTGCCCATGGAAACCCAGGTTCCATCCAGATAGTTTCCATGCTTGTCCGGCACCAATCGCCACCAGTTGCCAGTGCCGTAATCATCAACGGCGATCGTGCCATCCGTGAGCACCAGCATCGTGTCCGGGTTGAGGGGAACGTTGAACATTTGCAGCCAAATGCCGCTTGCATCTCGTTGCGCGAGAGCCGAGCCGGAACCCAATAGCACAACTCCGGACAACAGAGCACTCCAGTAAACCAGTGGTCGCATTGTTCCCTCCGGGTAGAATCTGCCCCTGCACTTAAAATCGCACCAATCCCTGACGGCCTGGCAGCCTGTCAGACCCGCCGTGATCGGGATTTTCGTAGCCAAAAAGCCGTTGCTATGTATACAACGTCGTATACAAGACTGAATGCCGCTAAATATTGCATGCCCCAGAATGCTTGTCAACAAAATTTTCGACGCGATGCCGCCATGTTTATGGGAACGCTGGATCTGTGCCTACAGTTCCAGGAGTGCGCCTTTCCAGATGGGTGCGCTTCGCCAGATTTCCATCGGGATCCAGATTGCCGTGCCGTGCCTTTGAACCGATGAACAATGAGAATTTGGCGTGTGTCTTCAACGACTCGTGTTCTTTAAACAAGATCGCCCGGACTATGGCTCAGTGGTCATGATGGAGCGGTGTCCTGTTACCGTGGCCCAGTAATCCATCCAGCGTTCGCGAATGCCGTTGGTGCGCTCGATCAGTTCCGGGCTGGGTGTTTTGCCGTGCTCGACCACCATCACTATTCCGGTATTGAACTCCCGTTGTGAGTGATCGACGTCGGGAAGGCGCGGGCCCTCTGCGGCGATTACATCCTGAATCGTAATCTTGGTGCGGTCCGCTTTGAAGATCGGATGCCCGTTCGCGTCTTTTCCCACGGGCACCAGGTTTTTGAGGATGAAGAAGTCGGGAACTTCCGAGGCTGAGATCAATCCCATCAGATAGAGGTCGAGATACGAGTACCCCGTCGCCGGAACATAATAGTTGTCGTCGAGCTGCGAATAAGTGCCATCGAAGTTATCCTGCCACACGCCGCCCCCCATGGCCGAAGCCTCGGTTGGCCGCTGATAAGGGAAGGGTGCGGGAGCCTGGAGCCCCATGTCCCAGTGAGTCGGCCCCAGTTCGATGGTCTTGCCGTCGACGCTGGCCGAGACGAACGCCGACCAGCGATGGCCCATTTCATGGCCAATTTGTGACATGGCGTAATCGTAGGGAGGAATCTTGCCGTTGAAAGTGCGCTCTGTGAGCTGGTGGAGATAGCCGCCGATATCGTGGGTGTTGTCGTCTTTCAGATCCGCCGGGGGATACTCCTGCATCTGATTGGCGCCCACATACACGGGCTGAATGAACTGCCACTGGAATCGGCCCTTGGTGCAAAATTTCGCCAGATTGCCTTGATCGGCCGCGATGCCAGTCACCTTTCCGCCATTTGGCCCGCCGCCCAGCGGACCATCGCTTGAGGTGCCGGCTTCGGGGTTATCGATGCGAAAGTCGGAATAATAGGCCAGCATGTCGAACCTGTCGCCGAGCCCCTGAATCACCGAACAGGTCAGGTCCTGCATGCGCGGCGAATGCACATAATGGAAGGCCTCAAAGACCACGGGATATGGTCCGCTGTTCTGGGGAAGCGCGGAGAAAAGAACTTGCGGACTGGTGAGTCCAGCGAGTTTGAATGCGTGCGGAGCGATTTGCTCGAGCGCCTCGGCCTGGGGAGCCTGCACCGCGGCGCTCACATAAATTGTGTCGCGGGATTTGTAGCCCTCGGGCAGCGTTCCCTGGATGGAAAGTGTGTTGCCGTCGACGCTCACGCCTGGCGCGAGGCCGGTTCCGTAGGCGAAATACCGCGGGCCCGCGTGGAACGAACTGTGCGTCTTCCCGCCAAAGCCGCGAACGGTCCAGAAGGCATCATGGTGTCCATCCGGGCTGCATCCGCCCTTGCGCACGCTCCTGTCGAGACAAACAAAGTAAGCCAGACCGTCGATTGCCGGATCGGTGCCGGCCGGCATCGGCCCGCGGCCCTCGAGAGCGACTTTAAGGTAGAGGTTGCCGACGGAACTGAGATGGATACTGCGGATGTCCAGGTTGGGCGCGGCGTGGGGATTGCCTGGAGTGGAGATAGTTGCGAGCACCTTTTCGGCGCCGGCGGGGACGAGGGGATAAATGCCCACGACAGCGTCACGGGCCGCGACTTCTTCATACGACAGATCGATGGTGCCGTCTTGATGCAGGACCGCCTGAAAACGATTGACCGTCGGCGTCCAGGTCCAGTCTTGAATGCCTCCGAAGGGCTCTGTAAGGCTCCAACTGATCACCACATGATCGGCGAGTTCTTTCGCATAGCGGGTTCCCGACATGCGCGGCTTGAAGAAGACGCTGATAGCCGGAACAGTGTTGACGAACTCCGGCGCCGCTTCCTCGAGTTCCGCAAAGCGCTCGACGGCTAAGCCGCCGTCCCGCCCCAGGCTCGCGCCGCGCCGGCCCGGCGGCGCGTTCGAGCGTTCCGCTTCGCCAAAGACAATCGATCCCGTCACCCCGACCGAGAGCGATGTCCATCTCTTGCCGGAAAACGGGAAGACAAAGTTTTTTAGCGTCAACTGGGGTGAAGAGAGCGCTGCGCCGAAATCGCCATCCCACGTGAAGGGAATATTTGCCACGCGGTAGCCGTTGCCGTCAGGCGTGAAGCGCAGCGTGTGGTGTGCAAGGTCGAAGAGGTTTGCGTGCCCCAGTTCGCCCTCATTCAGTGTCAGCACGATAAGCTTCCCCTGAACCGTCACCTTTCCAATCGAATGACCTGGTTCATCACCGAACTGCGCGTAGGCAGGCCGAGCAGCCAGCGCAGTTACACCAAGAATCGCCACTGCTCCGCAGAGTCCGCTCCCTGTGGACGCCGCGCAAAGCGATGCGGCACAGAGAAAATGGGAAACACGAAGGCGACGCGCGCGCACACTGCCTCCTTTATGGACGAACCGAATTGCCCATGCGCCATGTTTTGCATTGCGTTGCTTCGAACCGACCCCGATTCGCCATTCCAAGGAGCGCCGATCCATCGCGCCGGGCTAGCCGGTGAACTTTGAGGCTGGACTTTAAGAGCCGCGGACTTCCGGGGATTGATCCAGCTGCTAATTCTCGTGACTTACGCATACATGAATGTATACATTATTGGACCTATATTTCATCTATTTAGGTCTTCCCACATCTGTGTGTACCCCTGGACGCCCAGTTCGCATGACTCGTATCGGGCTGTCTTGGCGGTTGCCATCCCCGTATGTCGGTACCGATCCAAGAAGCGTTTACTGAAATATAACCTCCGGATAGGCAACAAAACAGCCGGAATATAAACATGCTCCTCATTTCGGCTCGATCAGCGCCATGCCCTGGAGTCAACAGTCGACCTCCCGAAGCTGCGGCCAGATTCGGGGATCGGTGGAGTTCCGAAAACGAATCACTGAAATCCGCCGCTCCGATGCGCGTCGCGGCTTTATCCTGACATTCCTGTGGCGCAGCGGATGTTACTCTGTCCGCGGCGCAGTCATGGGATCGATGCGCATGGCCCGCCCCGCGCGAACCAGGCATGCGGATAACTCGACCAAGAACAGCAGAACCAGAACCGAGAAAAACGTAAGCGGATCGGTCGTTTCACGCCGAACAGCAGGCTGTTCATCAGACGGGTGAGCCCGAGAGCCCCGGCGAGTTCAGCGACGATGCCCAAGCAAGCCAACCCCATTCCCTGCCGGAAGACGAGCGTCAGGATGCTTTCTCGGCGCGCGCCAAGCGCCACGCGGATGGCGATAACGGCTGTGCCCTGCGTGACCAGGAACGACATTACACCGTAGATGCCAATCGCAGCCAGAATCATCGCAAAGCCGGCGAAAGCTCCCAGCATGGTCATGGCGAATCGCTGACGCGCCATCGAGTCCTGGACAGGCTGCTCCATTGTGGCCACGTCGTACACCGGTACATCGTGTTCGACTGCGCTCACCTGCTGAACCATGGAATTCATCGTTGCAGCGGGATCCGCAGTCATACGCGCAACCACGTACAGTGCCCCCCACACTGGCGCAGCTCTTCGTCTGCCTCAGCATCCATTTCCTCTCCGCGAAACAGCGCGCGCAGGCGGTAAAACAGGTCATTCAGCATTGGCTCCTCCTGGTACCAGGTCGAGAACTCGACCCATGAACGGTATGCCGGCAGTTCAAGGTTGTCGGAGGGCTGTCGGCTAACCGGAAATTGGGCCGAATAGAGAGGCCCCTGCAAACGGCCTTCCCGGCGGTGATGCATGTGGGTTGACTCCAAATCGCCCAGCCACTCAACAGCCCAAGCTCCAGTTGTGGGTCCCTTCCTGCAAATGGGTCACTTTAGTCATGCGGGAGAAATGTTGGTCGCGGCCCGTTTCATTGAAAGTCCGTCAGCGAGAGGGCTAAACTTTTGCTAAGCACTTTTTCTCATTGGGACTTGACCAGGCGAGACTGCGCTTGGAGAGTACTGCACGGGTTCCCGTATTTCCTAACACGAGGTGAGGCGATCACCGATTCGGCCCGGAACTAGCGTTGTCAGACGACGATTCGTCGCGAGGAGAATGCATGAATCGGTTCAAGGTGACGGGGCGCCCCGGCGCGCTTGTGCTTCTCTCTTCAGTTTTGTCGCTTGCGATCGGATGTACGAGTTCGATCGGCGGCAACCACTCCGGCCAGGGAGGCGGCGTAACCGCCCAGACCATCAGTTTTGCGGCGGTAGGCGCACAGACCGTGGGGGCTGCAGTGACGCTCTCGGCGACGGCCAGCTCCGGTCTGGCAGTCTCATTTGCGTCCGAAACATCTTCGATCTGCACCGTTAGCGGAAGCACGGCCACGATGATCGCTTCAGGCACGTGTACGCTTGAAGCCACGCAGCCCGGCAACGCATCCTGGGCCGCGGCCGTTCCGGTCACGCAAAGCTTCACGGTCAATGGTGAGTCGCAGACCATCGCCTTCGCCAATCCAGGCACGCAGACGGTGGGCACGCCTTTGACGCTGGTGGCGACTGCGAGCTCCGGTCTTGCCGTGTTGTTCTCCTCGCAGACCACGAGCATCTGCACCGTCAGCGGCACAACCGCGACCTTCGTGACCACCGGTACATGCACCATTCAGGCAACGCAGGCCGGCAACAGCCAATACGCAGCGGCCACACCTGTAAGCCAGAGCTTCACGGTCAATGCATCGAGCAGCAGCGACCCGACCAGCGGCGTGCTGCCCTCTTACAACGACGCTTATGCGAACTGGAAGAACGCCGGCCTGGCGACGGTTGGCGGCATTCCGGATCGGACGACGATTTGCGCGACGGTCAATCCGCTCGGAGGAGGACAAGACGACTTCACCAACATCCAGAACGCGATCAACAATTGTCCGGCAGGTGAGGTGGTCCAGCTTGGAGCGGGCGCGTTTTCCATAAAACTAGCCGACATGCCCATCAATATTTCGACGGGGATCACATTGCGCGGCACGGGCGCCTGCAGCGGCGCCACTTCGCCGTACTGCGAAACTTCCATCACCGTGGTCGATGGTGCTCTCGCTTACACAGGCGGGATGTGCGGCACGAGTACGTCGGATGAAGTTGCCTGCCCGAATGGTGGTCAGCCGGAAGTTTTGATGGCGCCGGTTTTGCCCGACTACAACTACAGTTGGGAAACATGCGGCAACGTGGGCGCAAACCTCGGCACTGGTTGCGGCGCAACGCCGTTGGCCGCTGACGCCACTCAGGGCCAAACTTCGATTCAAGTCACCAGCACAAGTGGCTTCACGGTTGGGTCGTGGGTCTTGATCGATGAGGCGTCTGGCGCCGGATGGGTCGCTGACCCCATGAATCAGTGGACGGGCAATGGGTCAGTGTGGGCCGCTCCGGACTGGCTGAGTCCATCCGGAAGCCCGGCGACCGGACGTGTCCTCTGGTCAAAGGCGGAAGACAATACTTGGGATTTTGGCAGCACCGAGTATCCCTATCAAGCCAACTCCACAGGCTGCTGGTATTCCTATTGCGATCGACCGACCGCCGAACTGCACAAGATCGCTTCCATCGGCGCCGGTCCATGCCCGGGGACCAACTGCACCCTGACCTTCGACGATCCGCTCACCATCGCCTTCCGGCAAAGCGGAAGCCATAACGCCCAGGTTTATGCAAATCTTTATGGGAGCAATTCCTCATTCCAATCGCCGATTGCTCTCCTCCAACAGGCAGGCGTGGAGAACCTTTCGCTCCTCCGCGCTCCAGAGGGGGGCATGGAAATGGAACTCTGCGTCAACTGCTGGGTGAAGAATACCGAGGTGGGAGACTGGTACGGCGGCGGAATCAGTATGGCCTATTCGGCTCGCAGCGAGCTGAACACGGTTTACGTTCACCATTGCTGGGACTCCGTCAACAACGGCGGCGAGTATCCATTAGCCCTGGATAGTGCCTCGACCGAAATGCTGATCACAAACAGCATCACCAACTTCGCCGGAAAGGGAATGGTCGCCAGAGCAGGCGGCGCAGGTTCGGTGGTTTCCTATAACTACATCGATGACACGATGTACGATGCCGAGTCGGGCATTGGCGACTATTGGCTCGATATGGGGATCAATGCGAGCCACTATTCGGGCCCGCACCACGTTCTGTTTGAGGGCAACTGGGGTGACAACCTGGATAACGACAATACGCATGGCAACTCGATGTACATAACATTTTTCCGCAACCTGGGCTCCGGATTTAGGACGCCCTTTACCGATCCCAGCGTGGGCGGGCTTGTGGATGACTTTACTGGGAACGGCTATTATTGCCCCTCAGGACTTGCTTCCTGCGTGCAACAAACACCCGGCCCCCTGCGCGCGGCCGGGCCCATGGGATACAACTATTGGTTCGCTTATGTCGGGAACGTGCTGGGGACCGCGGGAAAGTCGACTGCGGCGAATGGCTGGACCTACAGCGGAGACTTTACCGCATCCCGCATCTTCATGCTCGGCTGGGACGGCGGCAACGGCGGCCAGGATCCCAATCTGGACGGAAAATCAGGCTCGTACATTCTGATCAACGGCAACTACGACTACCTTGACGACGCCGTCACCTGGCAGGGCTCGCCGGTTACGCTTCCAAACTCGTTTTACCTGTCCAGCGAGCCTGCGTTCTTCACCGCCGGCAGTGGCTATCCGTGGCCATGGGTGACGCCTACTGGCGCAGAGCAAATTCAGAACGGCCCGTCAGGTTGCGGCGGAACATGCTCCGGCCTGCCCGCTCAGGCGCGTTGGCAGGCGGGGACGCCTTTTGTGCAGCCTTGATGGGCCCCATCGGCGAGACAAATGCGGGTTAATCGTCCGGGGATCTGCGTGAGGGTTGGCTGACGACGAAATGAGTCCGCTCGGCCACCCGTTCGACGCGACTCTTTACGCTTGACTCCTGCATAGCGGCAGTCACCAAGACGATAGAGGAACGATAACGCTCCAGTTTTTAGGAAATCTCCGGCAACGGGCAACGGAATCCGCAGCGCAATCGGTCCACGCGGGGCGAGCGAGAACGGTGTTCCATTTCCTGTTCGATCGAGGTGATCATCCCCGCGGCCGGGTTGGCGTATAAACGGAGAGAACTCTTCAGATGTCCCCTGAACAGATTCGAAGATACAGCGGTTGGGGATTCGGGAATTTTGAGAACTGTTCGTACGCGATATGTACGCAAACCTGGAACTCACGGCAATCGATGAGTTTCGGGCGTTCCTAGGATGGGTAAATTGCGTGTTTTCAATGTTTAGCGCAAGCTCGACTCCGGCCGCCTAAACCAAGTTCAAGTTGCTCGATTTCGGCGGATTCGAGCGTTGGACGCAGAACCGCAAGCCAGTTTGTACTGTCGCCTGGAAAAGTCAGCCTCAATTCGGCGCTTCGAGAAAAATCGCGCTGAATTCAGGGGACGTGATCGATCCCCATTCTCCCTCTCAGCCCCAGATGCGCGCAGAATCACGGCGGCGTGCTACTGCGCCGCTTCATTGCCGAGAATTTCAATCACTTCGTCCAGCCCTGACTCCCATGAGCAGAGCTGCAGGCCAAAGCGGTCTCCGAGCTTATCGTTGGAAAGGACGGAGTTGCGCGGACGCGCGGCGGGTGTAGGGTAATCCTTGGTGGCGATCCGTATCAACTGCGGCCTTTTGATTCCGAGATGCGAAGCAGCCAGCGCGAAGATCGCATCGGCAAATCCAAACCATGAGGTCTCGCCGCCGCAGCTCATATGGTAAAGACCGGCCCAATCCTGCGCGTCGCCGAATCGCCCGGAAAGCACGCCGCCCACAATCATTTGCGTCGCGCGTGCCAATCCCAAGGTTGTCGTGGGCGCGCCCACCTGATCGTCGACAATGGAAAGCTTGTCGCGCTCTCGCGCCATGCGCAGCATGGTGAGCAGAAAGTTGTGGCCGAACGGCCCGTAGAGCCAGCTGGTGCGGAAGATGAGAAACTCGCCGCCGGCGTTTTGGATCGCCTGCTCGCCCGCAAGCTTCGAGGCGGCGTAGGCATTCAGTGGCTTGGCCGGATCGGTCTCAACCCACGGCTCCCTTTTGGTCCCGTCGAAGACGTAATCGGTGGAGTAGTGAACCAGCAGAGCATTTCGACTGCGCGCCTCTTCGGCCAGGATGCGCGGGGCCTCGGCATTCACCGCGCGGGCTAGCTGCTTCTCGGTCTCGGCGCGGTCGACGGCCGTGTACGCGGCAGCGTTCAGGATCACGTCCGGTTGCACGCGGCGGACATAAGCCCGGAGCTGCTCGGGCTGTGTCAGGTCGACGATGCTGCGATCGGCGCCGATGACGCTGCCAAACCCTTTGAAGACGCGGTACAGTTCGCGGCCCAGTTGGCCCCCTGTGCCAAGAACAAGCGTGCGGAGGGTATTTTGCTGGCTCTGGGTTGCTTCTTCGCTAGTGATCTCATTCATGGCAAAATCCAGGCGAATGCGTTGGCTGCACCTTTGAGAATTCTAACCGGGCGCGCAGGGTCGCGGGAAAATCCGATTCCCCGTACAATTTAAGAGAGAGCCGTTATGCCCCGGGTATACATGGACGCCAACGCCACCACGCCTCTGCTGCCTGAGGTGATGGAGGCCATGCGCCCCTTCTGGATGGAGGATTTTGGCAATGCCTCATCCATCCACCGGCAGGGGCAGCGGGCGCGGATGGCCGTCGATCGCGCGCGGGAAACGCTCGCCCGCCTCTTCAACTGCCGCGAGGCGGAGGTGGTCTTCAACTCCGGCGGCACTGAGGGTGACAACACGGCGCTTTTCGGACTGGTTCGTCCCGGCGACCACCTGATCACCACGGCAATCGAGCACTCCGCGGTGCTACGCGCGGCCGAGCGACTCGAAGACCGCGGCGCGGAGGTCACATTCGTTCCGCCGCTCGCGAATGGGCTCATCGATCCCGGCGCCATCCGCGCCGCCATCCGGCCTCACACGCGGCTGATCAGCGTGATGCTGGCCAACAACGAGACCGGCGTTCTGCAGCCTGTCGAAGAGATTGGGAAGATTGCCTCCGAAGCCGGCGCCTTCTTTCACATCGACGCCGTGCAGGGCGCGGGCAAAGTTGCTTTCGATGTGCGCCGCTTCGGCTGCCATCTGCTTTCCATCAGCGCCCACAAGATGCACGGGCCCAAGGGCGTGGGTGGGCTCTACGTGCGGCGGGGAACTCCGCTGGAGCCGCTGGTGGTGGGCGGAAGCCATGAAAGGCGCCAGCGCGCAGGCACTGAGAATGTGCCCGGAATTGTAGGACTGGGCAAAGCCGCGGAGCTTGCGATGGAATCGATTGACGATGGGGCCATCGAACCGCTGGCCGCTTTGCGCGACCGGCTGGAGGCGGGGATTCTCGCTATTTCGGGCACAAGCGTGAATGGCGCATGCGCACCGCGCGTAGCCAACACCACCAATATCCGCTTCGAGCAGGTGGAAGGCGAGGCGCTGGTCATTGCGCTCGACCTTAAGGGCGTGGCCGTGAGCGGCGGGTCGGCCTGCCACTCGGGATCGACGGAGCCGAGCCACGTGCTGATGGCCATGGGCCTCGATAAGAATGCCGCGCGCGCCAGCCTTCGCTTCAGCCTGCTGCGAACGGCAACGGAGGCCGATGTGGATCACGTCCTGCGCATCGTGCCGGAGGCAGTCGAACATCTTCGGGCCATCGCGCCGGTTGCGGCGGGAACCGCGGGATAAAGACAGCCATCGGCTTTCAGCTGTAAGCTCTCAGCTTGTTCCTCGTGCACAACTGAGCGCAAATGAGCCGGGAGAATTGCCCGGCTGAGAAGAAGCTGAAAGCTGACGGCTGAGAGCTGAAAGCTGTTTGCATGACCGAGAACGCGACCATCGCCGTAGCCATGTCCGGAGGGGTAGACTCCTCGACGGTGGCGGCGATTCTCGCCCGCGAGGGCAACTCCGTTGTCGGCCTCACGCTGCAGCTCTGGGATCAGACGCGGCTGGCCGGCAGGCACGGGATTCCCGATGCCCCCAAGGCGGGCCGCTGCTGCTCGCTCGACGATGTGTATGACGCGCGCCGCGTGGCCGAGCACCTGGGCATTCCTTATTACGTGGTGAACCAGGAGGACCGCTTCGAGCGCGATGTAGTGCGGCCGTTTGTCGACGAGTATCTGGCCGGGCGCACGCCGGTTCCCTGCTCGCTCTGTAACAACCACATCAAGTTCGACCAGCTGCTCAAGACGGCGCGCAGCATCGGCGCCGAGCGCATCGCCACCGGCCATTACGCGGTAAACGAGTACGATACTGAGCGGAGGCGCTGGATTCTCAAGCGCCCCGCCGATTTGGCCAAGGACCAGACTTACTTCCTCTTTGGTCTCACACAGGAGCAGCTTGCGCACACGCTGTTTCCGCTCGGGCACATGACCAAGCCGGAAGTGCGTGCGATCGCGCGGCAACACGGACTGAAGCTGGCGGAGAAGCCCGATTCGCAGGAGATCTGCTTCGTTCCTGGCGGGGATTACAAGAGCTTCCTCGTGGCCTATCTTGAAGAGCAGGGCGAGCCGGTGGCGGAAACGGCCGGAGAGCTTGTGGCCGCCACTGGCGAGGTAATGGGACGGCATGAGGGAATCTTTCACTTCACCGTCGGCCAGCGCAAGGGCCTGGGCTTGGCCTCGCCCACACCGCTCTACGTGCTCAACATCGATCCCGCGAGTCATCGCGTGACCGTGGGCGCCGATTCCGAGCTGGCCACGCGGGAGCTGCTCGCCGAGCGCGTGAACTGGATTTCCATCGCCGCGCTCACCGAGCCCATGCGCGTGCGGGCGAAGATTCGTCATCGGCATGAGCCGGCGTGGGCCACGCTCGAACCTGCAAAAGGAGCCGGTAGGAACTCAGCCGGAGCCGGCGATGCCGTGCTCGTAACTTTCGACGAGCCGCAGCGCGCAGTTACGCCGGGGCAGTCGGCCGTTTTCTATGACGGAGATGAGGTGGTCGGCGGGGGATGGATCGCCTGACGCGGAAACTCCTCCTGCCGGGAAGCGAAGGCTCTATACAAACATCTGCGGATCGCCGGGCTTGTTGCCGGGGCGCTGCCGCGCGCCATTGGGCGAGCGCAGCACATCGACCACGGCTTTGACTGCAGCCAGCACACCGGAGATCTGGCGCATCGGCTTGACCACGGTTTCGCTGGTGAACGCGACCGCCTTGTCAGCGGCGTCGAGCACCGTGGTGGCCATGTTGTCGAGACGCACCGCCTGCCGGCGCGTGTTCTTGATGATCTCCGCGGTTACTGATTTCACATCGTCCGATTGCGTGCGCAGGGTGTGCGCAAGCTCCGCCAGATCTTTCGTGGTTCGTTCGATCCTGGGGGCGACGCGAACGAACAACTCGCGCGCATCTTGGTAAAACGGCATCACCGACGACCGCATCTCGTCGATCTTTTTCTCGAGAGAGCCGGCCGTCTTGCGCAGGCCGAAAAAGATCGCCAGCAGGGCAATCGCCTGCAGCAGGAGAGCCAAGGCAACCAAACCGGCAATTATCAGCAGCCAGAGCTGAGAATCTGGAAGGGACATGGTCATCATCTCGCCCAGGAAAAACTCACTGTTGCGCCGCCCGTGAGAAAAAAACGCGAACCGCGGAATCGGAGGAAACACAACGCGCCGCAAGCGGCACCATCATTCCTCCCACAGGCGCCTCGCCCCGCTCCGGCTTGGATTTCGCAACCGGCCAACCGCGCGACGCTTCCTTTTCCGCTCAATACTCGTGGGTCTCGTTGGCTGTGGTCGCGCCTTTGTACGCCTGGCGTCCGGCGTCGACGGCCGCCGTTACCCGGCCCGTCTGGTCCGAAACCAGGTTCTTGCCCCGCTCCACAAACTCTTCCCACTGCGCGCGCCCGCGATCGATGGCTTCGCGCCCGCGATCCACGTACTCGCCCACCTGCTCTTTGCCCTTTTCCACCAGAGCGCTCACCTGCTCTTTGCTCTTGTCCACAAAGGCGCTCACCTCTTCGGCTGCCTGGCGGGTTTTGGCTCGCAGATACTCGGTTCCTTCCCGGGCGGTATTGGCGATGTCTTCGCGCGTCTCTTTGCCGCTCTTGGGCGCATAGAGAATGCCGACGAGAGCGCCGACGCCCAACCCGGCCAGGAACCACGCCAGCCCATACGATTTGGATTCGTCTGCCATAAGAAATTGTCTCCTTTCATTCCGCTCAAAGGATGCCTGAGCGTATCAAAACTCTCCAGTTTACCGCAAATGCCTTTGGAGTGCGGCAGCGCGGAAATGCGCCGGATTTCGCTTGACTTAGCCCGATTCTCAAATCAGGCCTCTCGCCTTGGACGCAATGAAATGACTGAGAGTTGCAAGAAATGGGCAGGCGCAGAATGGGGCCAGCCAAGCCCATTCCAAAACGGAATCGGCGTCTTTGAGCGGGCCCGCCCTCCCCCAAAAACCGGCGCTCGGTTAGCCAATGGACTCATTCATCGCAGGCGCAGGTGAGCGCCATCGTTTCGACAAAATGTACTGCCTTGCGGTGCGCGAGCTGGGTGATCTGTTCGCGGCAACTGAAGCCGTCGGCGACAAGAATCGTGCCACTTGAAGCGGCATTGACGGCGGGCAGCAAGCCCTGCCCGGCGATGGTTTTCGAAACCTCGAACTTGCCGGCTTCGAATCCGAACGGCCCGGCCATGCCGCAGCATCCGGCTTCGATCAGCTCGACCGACGCGCCGGCCTCGCGCAAGAGCGCAATCTCAGTCTCCGGCCCGCCGAAGACAGCTTTGTGATGACAATGGCCATGGACGAGAATACGCGCACCTTCAAGACGCCGGGAGGAAAAGCCTGGCGCCTCCGCGGCCAGCCAATCGGCCAGCAGCCAGGTTTGCTCGCTGAGCTTTTTGGCGCGCGCGTCGCGCGGGAGCAGTTCCGGCAGCTCATCCTTGAACACGCTGGCGCAGCTCGGCTCGAGAAACACAAAAGGCAGCCCTGCCTCGATCTCCGCAGCCGTGCGCTCGAGGACGCGCACAAGATACGCGCGTGCGCTCGTGAGCAGGCCAAAATCGTAAAGCGGGCGCCCGCAGCAAAGATGCCCCTTTGGCACTTCGACCGTAAAACCCGCGCCTGCAAGAACCGTCTCTGCCGCGGCGAGCGTGTGCGGATGGTAGTAGTTGTTCCACGTATCGGGCCACAGCAGGACTCGCCGTCCAGCCGCCTGGGGTGGGGCGGAGTCTCGGTTAAGAGTTGGGGATGAGCTTCGCGCTCTTTGAAAGCTTTCCTTCGCCAGCCGCGGCAATTGCCGCTCCCGCGCCACGCCGGCGACGCGCTTGACCAGCGGGCCTGTAGCTGCGCCGGTGAGAATCGCATTTGTAAGCCCGGGAGCCAGCGCGCCAAATCGGGCGAGCCGGTCGGCGTATCCGAAGATCAAGTGCTGCAGGGGCCGCATCCTGCCTTCATAGTGTTGAGCCAGGAACTCCGCTTTATAGGCTGCCATATCCACCTGTACGGGGCACTCGGACTTGCACGCCTTGCAGCTCAGGCAAAGATCGAGCGCCTCGTGCACGGCGCGGCTCTGAAAACCCTCCTCGCGCAGTGAGCCGGCAAGCATCTCCCAGAGCAGATGCGCGCGCCCGCGCGTCGAGTGCATCTCTTCGCCGGTGGCGCGATAGCTGGGACACATCACTCCGCCGTGCATGGCGCGGCATGTACCCACGCCCACGCAGCGCTCGCTGGCGCGCTCCAGCGAACCATCATCGCGCGCAAAGGCAAAATGCTTCTCCGGCTCAAGGCTGGCGGGCTCATTCGATCGGGGCGGATTGTGGCGCAGGTTTTCGAGCGGATCATACACGCGCACGGCATCTGCGAGCTTGCCCGGATTCATGCGGTTGGCCGGGTCCCACAGCTTCTTGAACGCGCGAAAGGCTTCGATCAGCTCCGGTCCGAACATCTTCTCGAGCAGCGCGGCGCGCGCCTGTCCGTCGCCGTGCTCGCCGCTGAGCGAACCGCCGAAAGAGAGCACCACATCGGCTGCGCGCTCGATGAACTCGCGGAATCGCCGCTGCCCTTCTACGGAGCGAAAATCGAAGTTGATGCGCGTGTGCACGCATCCCTGCCCGTAGTGACCGTAAAGCGGGCTGCGGTAGCCGTACTCACCCATCAGGGCGGTGATGCCGCGCAGGTAGCCGCCGAGTTTCTCCGGGGGAACGGCTGCGTCTTCCCAGCCTTCCCATCGATCCGGCTCGCCGGGAACGAAAACCATCGCGCCCAGCGCTGACTCGCGCACGTGCCACACGTGCTTCGCTTCTTCCGGTGTGCAGATGTGGGCCACGGACGTCTGTGGCCATGCCTGCGAGTCGCGCGCCAAGCGCTCGGCTTTCGCGCGCGCCTCTTCCGCGGTCCACGCGCCCATCTCCACCAGCAGGAACCCCACGCCGGGAGGTAACTCGCCGAGCTCCCTGAGCGCGATCCCTTTGCGGCGCATGAACTCCACCAGCAGATGATCGAAGCCTTCGAGGCCGATGGGCTTGTGCTCGAGCGCCAGCGGAACCGCATCGGCGGCAAGAAACGGATCGTCGAAGCCGAGCACCGCGAGCACGCGGAATGGCGGGCTGGCCGTAAGGTTGAGCGTGGCCGAAATGATATTCGCGCACGTGCCCTCGGAACCCACGAGAGCGCGCGCGACATGAAAGCCGTTTTCCGGCAGAAGCTGGTCCAGGTTGTAGCCGGAGACGCGCCGGGGAATGCGCGGAAACTTTTCCCGGATCAACTTGGCATAGACATCGCGAATGCGAACCAGCCCCGAATAAATCTCGCCCACGCGTCCGCCCGCATGCAAAAGCGCGCCGAGCTTTTCCTCGGGTGTGGCGCCCACGGTGAGGCGCGTGCCGTCGTAGAGAACGATGTCGATCGATTCCACGTTATCGACCACCTTGCCGCCCAGCAGCCCGTGCACGCCGCAACTGTTGTTGCCCATCATGCCGCCCAGCGTACAGCGAGAGTGCGTCGCCGGGTCGGGCGCGTAGGTAAGGTGATACGCTTCCGCGGCATCGCGCAAGCCGTCGAGCACCATTCCGGGTTCGACGCGCGCCAGCCTACCCTGGGGATCAATCGAAATCAGCGCATTCATGTGCCGCGAATAATCGAAGACCACGGCTACATTCACGCACTGGCCGGCAAGGCTGGTACCCGCGCCGCGCGGCAACACCGCCGCTCCGGTCGTGCGGCAAGCAGCCAGCGCCGCTTCCACGTCCGCCGCATCACGCGGGAAAATTACGCCGATGGGAAGCTGGCGATAATTCGAGGCGTCCGCTGCATAAAGAGCGCGCGAGCCCAAATCGAAGCGCACCTCGCCTCGAAGATTTTTCCTGAGCAGGGATTCGAGCTCGCGATGCGCGGCAAAGCGCTCATGCTCCAGCGGGTCCTTGAGAATGGAAAATGGCGAGGTGTTCACCAAGGAATGGTAACGCGTTTGCGCGCCAGGTCGAGGTGCGTCAGCGCCCCGGCCACTCCTCCACTACCACGCCGAGGTCATTGAGTTGCTGGATGGCGGCTTCCACGTTGCGCCGCACGAGGATGCGATCTTTGCGCGGAGCTTCGGGCGACTCGGCAATGGCGATCACCCGGCCATACGGCCACGCGCTTGCCGGGATGGCTGAAACTGCCTTAGCCAGATCGGATGGACGCAGCTGAAGCTCCTGCCGTCGCGCCGCGGCCGGGCGCAGGAACGTTCCCTCGCCCACCGGGCTGGGGTTGGCGTCCGCCATCAAGATGCGCAACGTGATGGTATCGGGACCCACGGCAAGAAAAGGATTCTCCCACTGCGCCGGCTCGTGGACATCGATGTAGAGGCTCTTGGTAGGGACGGGAATCTGCGCCAGTGCGGCGCGCTCCTGGTCTCGTTCTGTGGCCGCCGCCTGCGCCTGCTTCTCGGCTTTGACGGCATCCCGTGCAACCCCCTCCACCGCCTGTTCTTCGTTGTGGCAGGCGATGAGAGTGAAGGGGAGAAGAAGAGCGATCGCCAGAACGCCCCTCAGGTGAATACGCGTTGCCACACCATCCAGAATACCAGCAGAATAGAAAGAAATCACTTGGGCAGAAGGCTGTGTGCGATGGAATCGAGGACCCCATTGAGGAAATGGATCGATTCGGGCGCGGAGTAGCGGCGGCTGATTTCGAGCGCCTCATTCAGCACCACGGGAAACGGCGTGGCTTTGAAGCCGAGCATCTCGGCAACCGCCATGCGCAGCAGGTTGCGGTCCACGGCAGGCATGCGCTCCAGGCGCCAGTTGGTGGAGTGCGCCGCAATCAGTTCGTCGATCCTTTGGTGCTCGGCCACGGCCACGCTGAAAAGATCTTCGGCAAAGCCGCGGATCGCGGGCGCAACTTCGCCGGCGGCCTTCCAGAAGGTCGCGCGCACCTGGTCCGGCGTCTGCCGCCCGAGGTCCGCCTGAAAGAGCATCTGCATGGCCAGCTCGCGCGCCTTGCGCCGGCCCGAAGTGCGGTGCTGCCCCGAAGTCAAGCCGGACCGCCCTGGCTGAGCTTTCGCCTCAGGCTCACCATTTCAATGGCCGCGGCGGCAGCCTCAAAACCCTTGTTTCCGGATTTGAGGCCGGCCCGGTCCAGCGCCTGCTCCAGGGTGTCGCAGGTCAGCACGCCGAAACTGTGGGGAATGTCGGTATCCTGTTGCGATTGGCCGATACCGCGCGCGACCTCGTTGTAAATGGCTTCGTAGTGCGCGGTTTCGCCGCGAAGCAGGCAGCCCAGCGCGATAATCGCGTCCTCGAGCCCAAGGTTGGCAATGGTGCGCGCCGCTGACGGAATCTCCCACGCGCCGGGCACGCGCACCACCTGGATGTCCGTCCGGCGGGCGCCGCTGCGCAGAAGCGCGTCCAGCGCGCCCTCAAGCAGGCGGTCGGTAATGACGGCATTCCAGCGGGAGACCACGACCGCAAACTTCATGCCCCGCGCCGAGAGATCGCCTTCGAGAGCAACCACCTTGCCCTTCGCCGGATCGCTCCAAGCCCAGAAGCTGAGAGCAAATCCCAACTCCGGTTCCACCGTGAACAGGCGCGACTTCCATCCTGTCTCCTCGATGGCGGAGAGGCGGGAAACGGCCGCGTTGCCGCCCTGCGCGCGCAGCCAGCTCTCCGCGGCCTGATGCGCCGCATCGATCGAAGTGACTTCGATTAGGATTTCCGCGGTCGAAGGCATCTTTCCCCGGACCAGCTCGAAATTGCCGAGAGGCGCAAGAAAAGACGCTCCCCGGCTGTCCATTTCTTCCCATCCCTTACCGGGCGCCAAGCCGAGCGCGGCAAAAAAGCTGCTCAAACGCTCGAAGGCCGCCGCGTCTGCAACGGGCCGCAGAAAGGAGATGCCCTTCACCATGCTTCGATTTTATCGTGCAGGGAATTTGTCGTGCATGGCTGGTGCAGCTTGCGCTCTTACGTGACCGAACGCGGCTTGACCGCGATGGCCATCGCCGGCACGATCGTGGCTGACGGGTTGGGATTGACGCAGCCGGCATCCACGCCGCCGTTTGCAACCGGCAGGCACGCCGGCAGATCGGGGCTGATCTGCTGCACGTCCGCGGGCACCGTGGTTCCCGTGATGGTGGGCGGAATGCTGATGTAGTGAATCTCATTGTCGCCGGCCGTGGAAACAAAGAAGGTCGTGTCGTCCGGCGAGAACGCGCCCACCAGTGGCGCCTGGATGCTCGCATTGCACGGATACGCCGGATTCGTGGCGCCGGTGCTCGTAGTGGGCGGGCAATCGGAAAGCGTCACCATGCTGGCCGTGCCTGTCCCGCCTGCAGCCGGCAGGTAGTAGGGCAACTCCGCTCCGCCGCTCGTCGAGCTGCTCGTGTAATCGAAAAAGGCGATGCCCTGCGCCGTGCTTGTCCCGGCCGTGGTTGGCGTTGCCCCGGTCACAACCTGATTCACGGCTGAAATTGTCATCCCGGTCCCTCCGTTCAGGGTCACCAGACCATTCAGCATCGGATCGGTGGAGAGCGCCGCGAGTGTCTGCACCTGGCTTGTGCCTGAGCCCGTCGTTGTCTCCGGGCAGGCGGTGGTCGGGATCGTGACTCCAATATCGGCAAGCGAAATGTTGCCGCCGCTCTCCGTAGCCGCAAGAATGTGCTTCCCGTCGACGCTAGCGCCCAGCACATCGGACGGCACGGTCACGTCGGATGCCATGGGGTCTTCAGGATAAAACTGGATGCTGGCGTTGTTGCCCACCGTACCCGTCTGGCCCGTGGCCGAGCCCGGGCACCAGGTGTGGGCAACGGTGTCGCTTCCCGGCAGATAAGCGCCCACACTGGGCACGGTAATCGCCGGAGTCTGGGCCATTATGGGCAGCGCCGTATTGGGTTCGGCGGTACAGGAGGGCAGTGCGCCGGGCGGCAACGGCGGGCTGGGCGGCAGCGCTTCCACCGTCCAGCCGGTATTCGCGTTGTACACGTACAGCGTGTCGCTATGGCCGGTGACTAGCGGCGTACTGCACGCCGGGTTGGACAGAGTGTTGAACTGCGCGTTGTCGTAGATGTACAGCGTTTGCGAGTCCGGCGTCCAGGCCGCGGCTACGCCCATGCCGCCAAAAGTGATCGAGGTGCCGCCGCTGACACTGTAGAGATAAAACAATTGTCGCGCCTGATCGTTGATGAGCAACTGTGAGTCGCTGGGCGAAGCCGCCAGCACCACGCCGGGTGCAGTGGTGTCCTGCTTGGTCAGCGTGCTGGTGCTGGTGCTGTAGATCATCAGTTCGCGCGCTGAACCAAAGAACAAGTTCACGCCCGCTCGGTCCATGACCATGGAATTGGGCACATAGGGCAGGCGCACGTTGGAGCCGACCGTGCCGGTAAGCAGTTCAATGGGCACGAAGTATTGCGATAGTCCAGGAGACGAAAACCACGCATACTCGCTGGCCGTGCCTGGAACCGTGATGTTGACCGGATTCGAGGAGATGGGCAAGCCGGTCCCGTTCAGACCGATCTCGTTGATCGGTGCGGGATTGCACGAGCTCGGCTGGCAAATGGCGGTCAGGGACGCGGCTCCCGGAAAGCTCGTCGAAATGGCGCCGCCGGACCCGGTCGTAATGTCGATCGGCTGGGTGGACTGGTAAGTCAGTGAGAGGCCGGAAATGGTTTGGCCATTCGTGTCCGTCACCAAGGTGGTAAGGTTCTGCGGCGTGCCCTGGGCAATGCTGCCTGAGGTCGATCCATTGGCCAGCTTCACGCTGATCGACATCGGCGGGCAGGTGGAGAAGTACCCCGCCGACGAGCCGGAACCAGCAATCGATGCAGTGATGGCGGTGGTGCCGGGTTGCTCGGCCGTGATCTGGTTGGTGGTCGAGTTGATGGAGGCGACAGACGACGTGCCGACAGTGAAGTTCATGGTGCCGATCGACGATTCGCAGTCGGGAACCGAGGTCGAGCCCGGGGCGCAAAGTAACGTCTGCGTGCCGTTGTTGTCGTAGTAGGCTGCCGCATCGAGCTGGGCGATACTTCCCTGCGATTGACACTGAGGTGGACCCACGAGGCTTATAGATGTAATGGGAGCGTGCACGTAGACCGCCACTGCGTTCGAGGTCACCGAGTCGGCGGTGGCGTAAATATAGCCAATTCCGTAGGGAAGGCCGTTCGTGGATGGCAGCGGATTGGGATAGTAGCAATAGGTATAGTCGGCAATTCCGCCGCCGGTATTGCGGTTCCAGGTGCCCGCGCAAATGTTGCCGGTAGGCGAAATATCTACCAGCTGAGATTTATAAGTGCCGTACTGGTAGGTCTTGGAGCTCACGGAGACGGTCGAGTTCAGGCAGTTGTAAGCCTGCGGCGCCTGCGCCTGGATCGTCTGCCCGTAAGCCAGCGAGATGCCGGCAACCTGCGGTTGCAGGATGATGGAATAAACTGCCGTCTTGAGAATGCCGTAACCGGGAGTCTCCGGGCAATACTTTGCTGCGGGGTTGCGCACGCAGCCTGAAATGGAAATCCCGGCGGGAACGGCCAGGCAAAGCAAAGTGACAAGCGTCAAAAACCGCCGCATTGGTCCTCCCCGTTCCGCACCAACGCGTGCGCAACGGTCTGGCTAGAGTACGAGAAAATAGATTGAGTTAGAGCCGCCCGCATCCACGCTCCACGATGGGTCGCGAGGATGGGCCGGCGCCGGCACACTGTGTCCCATTATCCGACCCCGGCGCCCAGTTCTCCGTGCCGCCGGGAGGGTCAAAAAGCTGCTCCAGAACTCCAAGAAAAAAGTGTATCAGGACTCACCCGCCTCTGGCATGGCTTGAAGCTCTTCCCCCTATAGACTCCGCAGGCGGGGGATGGAGAGCAGCATTCCGGTTCTCTTCAACTGTCTCAGGAGCCGGGTGGCATATAGCGCGCAAACCACTCCGCGGCGCGCTCCAGAACGTCCCTTGTATGCTCCGGATTCACAAAGCCATGGCCCTCGTTGGGATAAACCACGAATTGTGCCGGAACGTGCAGGTCGCGCAGGGCGTGCCAGAATTCGAATGATTGCGGCGCCGGGCATTCCCCATCGCGGTCACCCACCACGATCAGGGTCGGCGTGCTCCCCTGCTTGATGAAGTTGATGGCCGAGCTCTTCGCATACACAGCCGGGTCGTCGTAAACCGAGGCTCCGAAATAGGGAATCATCCATTGATCGATCGAGTTTTCGCCGTAGTAGCTCAGCCAGTCGGAGATGCCCGCCCCGGCCACGGCGGCTTTGAAGCGCTGCGTTTGCGTCACGGCGAACATGGTCATGAACCCGCCGTAGCTCCAGCCGTCGAGACCCACGCGGTTGCCGTCGATAGGGTACTTTGCCTCCACGGCGTCCACGCCGGCCAGGATGTCGCGCAGGTCGCCGTAGCCGAAATCCTTGCGGTTGGCCTGCGTAAACGCCTCGCCTTGCCCGTAACTGCCGCGCGGATTGGGCAGGAGCACGAAATAACCGAGCGCGGAAAATATTTCCGCGCTCAGCGGACTGCCCACGCTCCAGTGGGGAACCTCCGCTGAAGCCGGTCCGCCGTGCACCTGCACGATGAGCGGGTACATCTTTGCCGGGTCAAAGTCCTGGGGCAGAATCAGCCAGCCCTGCACATGAAACCCCTCGTTCGCCCACTCGATGGAAACCGATTTGCCCCACTGCGGCTCGACGCCTTCGTTGATGTGCGTAAGCTGATGCGCCTTGCCTCCGGAATCAATCCAGATCTCAGGCGGCTGGGAAAAGGAGCTCAGGATAAAAGCCGACGTGCCGTGGGAATCGACGGACTGCGCGAATTCGAGCGTCCCATCGCCGATGGTGGCATCGAAAACCTCTTCGCCCGCCGCGGGCCTTTCCGTGGCAGCGGTCGAGTCGGAGCCGGTTGAGCCGGCAGCCGTCGACACCTGGACCCAGGGAACGATGCGGACCGAGCCGCCGCGCAATTCCGTGAGGTCGATGTCATCGTAGGAATCGCCCCGTGTGCCCGCGATGAACCCCTTGGGAGCATCCCAGTGGTACCAGACGACGGTTGCGCCCTCCTGGGCATAGCGGCGCGGCGTTCCGCCGGATGCGGGCACAATGTAGAGATCGCCGCCGGTCGCGCCCTGGTCGCTCATCAGTCCACCGATGAAGGCGATGGATTTGCCGTCAGGCGACCAGCGGGGCACGGCAATCTGCAGCCCGTGCAGCGGTCCCGCTATTTCAGCCGGCGCGAGAATCGCCTGCGGCGCCTCGCCGATCGCCTGCGTGTAGAGCTTTGCTACCCACCAGTTGTTTTCGCCCGGCGGATCGGCGGCAATATAGGCGAGAGATTTCGAATCGGGCGACCAGTCGAATTCGTAAATGTGCAGATTGGCGGGCGAAACGAAGGTGGGCGCCGCAGGCTGCGGCGCATCGGTCGCGGCCATGGCGACCCGTTGAATCTCGATTCCCTCCTCGCCAATGACCCCGGCAAACGGCTTCATGGCCGCCAGCGCGCCGGCCGGCCGCGTGGCTCCTTCTACGTAGAGAAACGCGATGTGCGCCCCGTCAGGCGAAAAGGCCGGCGCATCCACGTAACCATTGAGCGTGGTCAGCCGCTGCGGTGCGCCCCCGTGCACGGGCGCGAGATAAAGATCGGTCTGCACGCCGGGGCTGGCGCAGTCGGAAAAGAACGCGAGCGAAGCCGAATCAGGCGACCAGGCAAAGTCGTCTTCAGTGCAGGTTTGGTTCCCTGCTCCGGCTGCGGTGATGCGCCGGCTGTTGTTCACATCGTCAATCGCCGCCAGGTGAATCTCGCCCTTCGCGCGCCAGGCCAGGCGCTTGCCGTCGGGAGAGATGGCCACCTGGCTGATGAGATAGCCGCGATGGAGGCTGCGAAGCAGCTCATCGATTTGTTCCTGGGTGTGTGCGGCTGTGGGCGGAGGGGCCGTCTGAGGCGCGCAGGCAGGCGAAAAAATGAGGGCTGGAAACAGGAACGCGGGCGCAAGCGCTCGCAGGAGCCGCGGCCAATGCATGCAGAGATAGTAGCAGCCAAAGTGAAAAAAGTGGGATCGCAGATCCGCGAGTCAACCTATCGGCCATTGCGAGAGAGCGCCGGCCCGAGCTTCTCGAGCCAATACAAACAAGCTTTTGTTCGCCGCACAATTTTTTCGCGACGATTTGCAGATAATTTCCCCGGTTCGCGCTACGATCGATTTTGTTGAGAGATTGAAGCGGTCGCGACAAGCGGCCGCGGGAAAACGGGGCATGGTCCGCAAGGGCTGTGCCCTTTTTCTTTCGGCTCCAGCAGGGAAGGTGCGCGTGAAGGTAGGAGAGCAATTGCGGCAGATCTGGCGCCACGCCCGCGGCCATGGGCATTCCGCGCCCGCGGGTCAGGTGCCGCGCGCGGAATTTGCCGCCGAGGCCGAGGCCATGCGCCGAACCCTGGCTCTGCCCTCGATCGTAAGCCCGCTGCATTTTCCCGGCCGCCATCTGCCCAAGCCCACACCCGTGAACCTGCGGCGCTTTGCGGAGACGCCCCTGGTGCGCCGCGCCATCAACGTCATCAAGGATCGCATCGCCGCCATGGACTGGCAGGTGCGCATCCGCCGTGGCGTCGATGCGGAAGACGTCGCCTTTGCCGACCGCAAACTGCGCGCCCTGCGGCGCACGCTCGAGGAGCCTAATCCCGCAGACAGTTTTCGCACACTCATGGAGCAGGCCATGGAAGACGCACTCACGGGCGGATTCGGAGCCATCGAGATGGAGCCGACGGGCGACCCGGAGCAGCCAGCCATGCTGTGGCCTGTCGACGGTGCGTCGATCCGCATCAACGCCCGCTGGGACGGCCAGGAAGATTCGCCGCGCTATGCGCAGGCCGTGGCCGGCCAGCTTGACTCGAACGCCATCGAATTGCGCGACGATCAGCTCATGTACATCCGCATGAACCCGCGCAGCTTCACGCCCTTCGGCCTGGGTCCCCTTGAAGTTGCCTTCGAAACCGTCAACCAGTTCCTGAGCGCGCATCGTTTTGCCGGCAAGCTGGCGGCCAATTCCGTCGCCCAATATGCTCTCTGGCTCAATGAGGCCACGCCGGCGCAGCACGACCGCCTGATTCGCTGGTGGCAGGACGAAATTGAAGGCACCGGCCGCGTGCCCGTGCTCTCCACCGAGCAAAAGCCCGAGGTGCTCCGCTTTGCGCAGGGCACGGATGCCGACCTGCGCCTTGCCTGGCAGGAATTCCTCATTCGCATGGTGGCGAACGCCTTCGGGCTGCCGCCATTGATGCTGGGCCTGGAAAACGACGTCAACCAGTCGACGGCCTCGGAGATGGCCGACGAAGCCTTTCGCGGCGCCATCTCGCCCCTTGCCATGCTGCTGGCCCATCACATCAGCCGCGATCTTTTCGGCAAATGCATCGGCTGGCGCGAATTCGAATTTGTCTTCAACGAGCTGAATGCACGCGACGAGATGACGGAACTCACGGTCCAAGTGCAGTTGCTTCAGGCCGGCGTGCTCACGGTAAACGAGGTGCGGGCCATGCGTGGATTGAGCCCGCTGGAAACAGATGTCAGGGATCAGGGGTAAGGGGTCAGTTGCAGCCCGCGATCTGACCCCTGAACCTGAACCCTTGCGAGCGGAGCGAGCACATGCGATTGGAAGCCATGGCGGTAAAGATTCCTCATGTGGAAGGTCACCCCAACCGGGTGCCTTTCGACGGAGTGCTGACGGTGGTGAACACGGCCAGCGACAAAGCCCCCGCCGGCGCACGCGGCCATCGCGTGTTGTTGACGCGCGACGCCGCGGAGAAGGCCCTGCCGTCGCTGCTGGGCATGGCCGTCGATTACCGGCCGGGATGGGACGGCCACGACGCGCGGCGCAAGATCGGCATCCTGACCGATGCCGATCTGCTTGGCATGCGCCTCATGGTGCGCGGCTACCTGTTTGCGCGCGATTTTCCCGATGTTGCCGATGCTATCCAGGCGCACGAGCCGGAGACCATGGGCATGAGCTACGAGCTTGCCGACGCGCGCGTCGAGGACATGCGCGCCGACGTGTGGAAACTGACCCGCGTCACCTTCACCGGGGCCGCGATTCTGCTCCGCGAAAAGGCCGCCTATCGCGCCACCAGCTTCCGCATGGCGAGTTAGCTACGCGACGCCGCAATGACTTTGTGAAAGGGAGCCCCGGAGGGGCGCAGGAAAATAGCCCAGGATAAAGTATGTTGTCCGCGCCAGCGGACGACATACGCAATCCTGGGTACAGCGGGCAAAAAGAAATCGCCAGCCCCGGGAGGGGCGAAGGAACCGTGCCGCGACTTCCCGCACTCCGAGTTTTCACGCAGTCGCTGCAGCGCTGAAGGAAGTTCCTCCGCCGCCTCTGGCCGTTGACACAACACTCTCTGGAGACAGCGACGGACAAACGCATGGCTACGGCTCCGCTCTGCGGAGCTTTTTTGTTTGCGCACCGCAAGTTTTGGCGAAATTCAGCAAAAGGAAAGGAATCGCATGGAAAACAACGATCTGGTAGAACGGCTGGAAGCCGCGACCACCCTGCTCGAAAAGGTATTGACCTCGCTTGAGGAACGCGCCGCCGCGGCCAGCGCGCTCTCCGGCCAGGTGGAACGAATCTCTGCAACTGTGGAGCAGTCCCGCCGCGAATCCGAACTGGCGGAAAAGCTCGCGGCCGCGGAGCGCGAGCTGGCCGAAATGAAAGCCGCCTCCGCGCACACTGCGCTCAACCCACTGCGCCGTACCCTGCCCGCCTCCACCACCGCCATGCTGGCCAAGCACGGCATCGGCGAGGGACCGGTAGACGTGCGCACCCTTGACGCCGCGCTCTCCGGGCTGAGTCTGGAACAACGCATCGCCGTCAAAAGCCAGCTCCTGCGCGCAGGCACCATCGCGTAAATGCAGGGATCAGGTTTCAGGGATCAGGGATCAGACTTCCATTGGCTCCCGCCCTATGACCGCTGAACCCTGACACCTGAAACCTGACACCTGAAACCTGATTCGCGGAGAATCCCATGAACGCATCGTTTACTGACATTCACGCGGCGGCGGACTATATCGGGCCGGGCGCCATTGAAGTTCCTCTCTACCAGACGGAGATCTTCGACATCTGCCGCCGCTCAAGCCCTTTCGGCCAGCGCATCAAGCAGGTCCCGGCCACCGGCCATCCGTCGCGCTTCTTCCAGGAGTCGGCCATCCCCAATCCGGGCACGGCCGGCTTCGTCAACCCGCGCAGCATCGCACCGCCCGTGGTCAGCCCCACACGCGTTGAGCTGAGCGTGCCTCTCAAGGCCATCGTCGCGCAGATCAACTACAACCTCTTCGACATCGAGCTCGGCAATCAGCAGCAGCAGTTCGCGTACCTGCAGGCCAAGGACCTGGTCGACACCGTGAGCGGCGTCATGGTCACCCACGATGCGGCGCTGTGGAACGGCAACGACACCAGCTTGAGCTCGCCCACCACCACGCAGTACATGGGCGTCACCGCACAGATTGCCGGCGGCGGCAACACCGTCACCGTCAGCACTTCGATGAAGATCGTCCAGACCATCAAGACCACGATTGCCGAAATGGTCGCCAACTCCGGTTATCGCGTGCGGCCGACGGCCATCTACGGCAATCCCGTGCTCCTCGATCTCATTGACCAGGAGATGGTCTCCGACTACAACGTGGTGCTCAACACCGCGCAGATCACCGCCGGCTTCACCGTGAAGATGCTCTCCACCCAGGCCGGCGACTTGCCGCTCATTCCCGACTGGAGCCTCCCTTACACAGGCACGCCGGGGTCCGGATCTGCGGTTCTGCCCGCCTACATCGTCACCGAGGACCTGATCGAGTATCACTGGCTCGGCGATCCCACCCCGCGCATCTTCCAGCTTGGCCTGCCCAATGCCATGACCTACCAGTACGTCGCCGTCAAGTTTGGCGCGGTCGTGGTCAAAGGCGCCAGCTACGCCCACTACCAGGTCCTCGTCGATCGTTGAGACAGGCCGTGGATCTGGTTGCATGCATTTGGTCTTGGAAGGGCACGGCTTCAGCCGTGCCGCCGGAGCCCGCATAAACACTGGGGCTTTAGCCGCTGAGGGATGACCTCCTTCGGCCGGGCCTTTCATGCAACCAGCTCTACTCATTGAACAGGAATCGGTGATTCGTTCCAGGATGTGGTGCTCGGGAACAAGAGCGTACACCGCTCCCGGGGGCTTCGCACTGATCACTGTTCACTGAACACTGATCACTGCAGAAAGGATCGGTATGGCCTATCTCGAGCCATCGGACTACGCCAACTTCGGATTGCCTGCCGGCACCTCGGCAGACTGGATTACCGCCGCCACGGCTTTGATCAACAGCTACTGCCGGCGTCCGGACCTCAACGTTATTCAATACACTGAGCGTCTGCGCGTCACCGCCGGAGCGCAGACCGTGCTTCTGAGCTACCTGCCGCTCGCGCCGCTCGCCCCGGCCACTTCGCCTCTCGTAAGCATGGAGGGCCGTTACGCTCGGCCTCGCCGCGGAGAGCTTCCAGACGTCCCCATGCTCGAAATCGCCCTGGCATTTTCTCTGCCCGGGCAGTGGACCGCGATTGACACCACCACGGTGGACTACGACCCCTGCACCGGCGAGTTGACGCTGCCTTACAACATTCTCGGCCTGCCTTACAACGAGGTCATGGTCACCTACACCGCGGGCCTCGCGACCATCGGCAATGACGTCATGTCGGCCTGCGCGCAGATCGTGCGCAACGCCCAATCCACGCCGGCGCTCAACGCCAGCAAGACCAAAATCGACACCATGCAGATGCAATACTTCTCGAGCTCGCTGATCGATGAGACGGTGCAAACCTGGCTGAATCCGTACGTGGCCAGCAGGCTGGGGTGAGCCCATGCGGAGTGGTCTATGAGCGATACGGCTTCGCGCAACCCGACCGGCGCGCCGCAGATGCTGGCCGACGCACTGCTGCGCAGCGTGAACGGAACCACGGCTCTGTTCCGCGTGACCGGCGCCAATACTGACACCGCGCAGTCCGAAGTGGGTCTGGTGGCCACCACCTTTGCTGAGGTGCCCGTCAGTCCGGCGCTGATGCGCAAGTTGGCTCCGACGTGGAAGGAGGGCGGCGAATCGAGATGGGAGCTCCTGGTCTCGGCCACCAGCGTGGAGCAGCAGGTCCGCGCCATGAATCTCGCCTCCGCGGAGTCGCTCTTCTCCATGACCCTCGCCGTCACGGTCGCCTGCCAGGACTATCTGATTGAGTCCATCGCCGCCAATGAAGCCTTCGGCCGCGTCTATCTTTACCGGCTCCTGTTGCGCCAGGCCGTGCAGCAGGCGGTGTGAAAAGCGGTGAATAGGGAGTAGGGAAAAGGGAATAGGGAATTCGGAGCAGGGGCAGGGCGCAGATGCGGGTTACCCGTGCCGATTGTCGAGAGCCCCGTAGGGGCGAAGGAAAATAGCCCAGGATGAAGTCCGCCGCGGCGGACGGAATTCTGGGAAGCGCAAGCAAATGAATTCGCGAGCCCCGGAGGGGCGACGGAACCGAGCCACGACTTCCCGCTCTCCGGTTCGCACGCAATCACTTTAGCCCTGCGGGACGCTCGACCATCCCTCACACCGCGTGGGCAACCGGCCGCGAGGAACTGCGAGCAAGAGTTAAGGATCGCAAAGCACAGACGCCGCGCTTGATGTTCACCCTTCAGGCGTCTTTCGACCTTGCGATCCGGAAAGGATAGCGGGAAACCGGAACAGCACCATCATGGTCGGCATTTCTGACCACTGTTCACTGATCACTGACCCCTGACCCCTGTTCCCTGATCCCTGTTTTATGCAAAACGCCAAAGACTCCTTCTACATCGCGCTGCGCACGAGGCTGACGGCCATCAATCCCGAGCGCACCATTCTTATCCGCGGCGCCGTGCGGCCCGGCATTCTTGTCGAAGAAGCCGAAGCGCCGTTCGGCCAGCTCCCCAACGACGTCTTCATCCTGCGCTGGCTTGGCCTCGCTGGCGATATGGACCTGGCCTCCACCATGGCCGCCGAGGAATGCGAAATTCTCTACTCGACCTGCGGCACGCAAAGCTTCGGGGGCCTCGATCGCGGCCGCGCCCTCAGTGAGATGGACGAAGAAGTGCTCGCCATGATTGAGCCCTTCTGCACGCCCAAGCTCAATTACATTTCTACGCCGCCCGCGGCTATGCTCACGCAGGTCTTCTGGGATGAGCCGGCCTTTGCGCCCATCGTGGTCCTGCGCGACAAGCTCAGCCGCTCAGCCCGCGTCACCGTCTTCAGCTACCAGGAGCAGGGGGAATAGCAGCAAGTCGGCGAGTGAGTTAGGAAAGACGATCTCGCCAACCTGCGAACGTCCGCGCAGCGGACGCTAACTCGCTAACCTGCTGACTTGCTGACTCGCTCTCTTGTCCCTCAGTCCCTAGTCCCTTAGTCCCTCACGAAGGACGACTCATGGCATCCACTTACTTTTTGGCGCCTGCGCCTGTGGCGCGCCGCGCGCGCGCGTATTTTGCGCCCGTGAATCGCACCGCGCAAACGCCCGCGCTTTTCGACCCCACGGAGGAGGGCACATTCAATCCCGATTCGCCGCCCTCGCCCTGGATCAGCCTGGGCTGGATTCAGAACTTCGCGCGCAAGCCGCTGAGCAAGACCGCGCCCATCCTTACCGGCATACCCGCCGCGCCGCTCGAGCAGGTGCGCGAGACCCTCCAGGCGCAGGTGAGCCTCGAATTCCTGAGTTGGACAAAGCTCACCATGGCGCTGGCCACCGGTTCGCAGCACATGAATCTCCTCGCGCCCGCCACCGGCGGAGCTCCGGCCGCAGATGGCGCGCAGGCCGCGGCTGCAGTCGTTCCGCAAAGCGGCTCTACGGCCACGTCCATCGCGCTCGTTCCCACGGATGCCGCCAAATTCACGCCGGGCAACCTCGTCGCCCTTGATATCGACTACACGGGTGAAACCGGCTTCGTGGGCTCGCCCATCTCCGGCGCTTACGTGCGCACCGCACTCACTGACGTCAACTACATCCGCCGCATCACCTTCAATCTCGGCTTCGTCACCCAGGTGTCGAGCAGCGGCCTCACCCTCGCCGAGCCGCTGCCCGGCGGCGCGCCCGCGTCGGGTGAAAAGCTGCAGGCGCTCCTCGGCTTCGTCGATCGCGAGGGCGGCAGCTTCTACCAGGAGTGGTCAGCGCTCTTCTTGCTCGAAGGCAGCCAGCGCGAGCGCATCTTCTTCTACTACCCGCGTCTGCAAACCATGACCGGCGCCGAGGAAGCGACCCTCCCGCTCAACGGAAAGAATCAGATCGGTCAATCGCGCATTGTGCTCAAGGCACAGTTTCTCGCGCTGCCCGTCACTGATCCGCTCGACGGCGAGCGCGTGGTTTGCTATCGCAGTTTTCTCCCCGCGCCCAACGCGCTGGCCTGAGCCTGCGATTTGTTTCCCAGCTCTGTCTTGAAAGTCTCCGGCTTCAGCCGTGCCGAAAGCTGCCGCACGAACACCGGGGCTTTAGCCCCTGAGGGATGGATTCCAGCTCTCCAAACCTTCTAGGCGGCCAGTTCCGGCAAAACTCTGGTTTGTCATCCTGAGCCAGCCCGCCGCGGCGGGCGAGTCGAAGAACCCGCGTCTCCAATCACTCGTCATCCTGAGCGAAGGTCGTCCGCTCGGGCGGACGACCGCAGTCGAAGGACCTGCAGTTCGTCCTGATTGCGCCGCCAACCCGGCAATTCGAGGGCAAAGATGAAGATCACGATTCAGGGCCAGGACTACACCTCCGCCCTCGACGCCGTTCACCCGCTCACCATCGAGCGCAAACTCAATGAGCCGTCCATTTGCCTGCTCTGGCTCACGCTCGCTGCCAATGGCGCCCTCGCTGCGCCTGCGCGCTTCCAGCCCATCGCCGTCACCGGTGAGAACGGCACCGTTTACTTCACCGGCTACATCGCCGTCAGTCCGTTGCCTGAGTACGCCGGCTTCGGCCTCGAGGGACCGCGCTATCGCACCTCCATTCAGGCGGTGAGCGACGAACTCATCCTCGACCAGCTCCTCTTGCCGCCCACCGCAGGCGCCACGGGAGAAACCGCCGGCGCCCTCCTCGCAACCCTCGTTGAACACACCGGCTCCGCGGCTCTTTCGACCGCCGGCCTCACTCTCTCTACAGCCGTCGCCAACTTCACGCCCGCGCACGGGACAAACTGGAGCAAAAGCGCCGGCCAGATCGCCGGCATGGCCCGCGCCGCCTATCGCGCTCTGGGCGGATCGCTCGCGCTCACTTCCATCCAGTCCACCGTGCATCCCCTCAATGAAACCGACGGCAGCCTCACGCTTTCGAGCCTCGCCTTCACCGCCAGCGTGAAGCGCGCTCTCGCCAACGATGTCACCGTCTGCGGCGAGAACGAGCCCGTAGTCTACGTCACCGAGTATTTCCTGGGCGACGGCGTGACCACTGAATTCGACCTGGCCTACGATCCCTGGTTTCCGTCCACATCGAAGACCACCCTCATCAGCGAGCTCTTTAACGAGCCGCAGATCAATCTTGCGCTGTGGAGCGTCTCCGGCAGCGCCGGTTATCTCACGCTCGGCACGGGCGGCCTGGCCATGAATGGCGGCAGCGGCATCGACGGACAAACGCTGCTCGCCTGGCTCGATCCCATCGAGATGGGCGGCACGCTGCTGCTTGAAGCTGTCGGCGTTACGCTCGCCGCCGGCAGCGCCGGCATTCTCGCCGGCTTTTTCTCCGGCCTCGAAACCGCCGCCGGTTGCACCGCAGGTTTTCAGGCCACCGCTGCCGAAGGCACCGGAGCCGTCACCCTGCAGCCGCTCATCGAGGGTGCGGCGGCCGGAACCACCTTCGCCATCAATCCCGCCAATCAATACACGCTTCGCATCCGCGTCCACTGCCCGGAGTGCGAGCGCGCGCAGGCCATCTATTACTCGTTCGGCGATAGCGGTCTTATCAGCGCGGGCGGCGCATGGGTCCTCGGTCCCGGCAAAATCCAGATGGAGATTCAGGAGTTCGTCAGCGGCGTGGGCGCCACGCCCGTCACACTCTACGATGGCGCCCTCTCGAGTCTTCCTGGCGCATGCACGCTTGTGGCCGCCAGCAGTCTCAATCTCGTGGGCTCGATGCGCGCCCTCAACCTCACCAGCCTCGGCTCCGGCTGGGTGGTCAGCACACCGCCCAGTGGCTCGCCTTACACGCGCCGCGTGGGCACCACCGCCGAATCGGCCGAGTGTCACCTCGAGCGCACCGGCAAACTCGCCTTCTACACCGGCTACGCGCCCGTCTCCGGCGAGATTGTCGCCGTAAACTACCGCACCATCGACCGCGCCGTGGGCCGAGTGGTAAACACGGCCAGCCAAGCTGCGCTGGCCGCAGCCGGCTCGCCCTCCGTGGCCGCATGGATCGGCTCCGTCACCAGCCCGCCCGCGCGCAGCTCCGCTGATTGCCGCAACGCCGCCTCGGTCATGGCGCAGGCAGCCGCCAGCGTGAGCGCGCTTTGGGCCGGCAACTATAAAGGAACCAGCGCCACCTTCTCCGCCGACGTCTGGCCCGGCGACGCGCTGCTCCTCAATGCGCCCTCCGCCAGCCTCGATGCGCAGATGGTCGTGCGCGCCGTCAAAGTCAGCTACACTCCCAGCTGTCCCGACCTTGTCGCCTACGAGATTGCCTTCGCCAACGACTGGGCTGACGATCTCGCCATCCACTCGAGCTCCACCGTTCCGGCCAGCGCCTGGCTTCCCGCGCCCATCGCGCCCACCGTGCTCGCCAACCTGAACGCGCTCACCGTCACCACCCTCAGCGGAAGCACCGTCACCGTCAACACCGGCGTTACCCCGCCCGCGGGCGGAGGCTTCGAGATTCGCCTGCGCGACTACGTCTTTATGCCCGGCGAAGATCCCACGCTCGTCCTGCGCGGCTCCGCGTCTTCGCTCACCTTCTCTCGCGTCTCCGCTGCCGACCGCTTTTACATCCGCATGTACGACGGCTCCTCTCCGCCCCATTACTCCGAGTTTTCAACGGCGCTTTTCATCAATCTCCCGCTCAGCGGCTGAAGTATTTGCCAGATCGCCAACGCGCTGGGTGCCCCATCCTAAGCGCGCTCTTTGCGCTTGGGGTGGGAAAGCACAGATCCCACGCGCCAGCTTGCTCGCCGGCTCGCTGACTTGCTAACTTGCTGACTCGCTAACTCGCTGACCCCTGACCCCTGGAACCTGAAACCTGAAACCTGACACCTGACACCTGACAATGCGAATCATGGACGAATTCGAAGCCCAGGTCTTAAGCGACTTGAGCGTGCTCAAGGCGCAGATGGCCGGCCTTGTGGGCGACGGCAATGGTGGCCGACTGGGCGAGCTCGAGCGCCGCATGGATCGCCATGAGCAAAACTGGCAGCGCGCCAAAGGCTTTCTCGCCGCGCTCAGCGTGGTCTTCGCCGTCATTGAAGCAGCCGTCGAAGCCTGGCACCGGCGCTGATGCGCGCTGTGCGCCGCGATCACCGGCAAGTGAGTGTGCAAATCTTCAAGTGCTGTTCGCCCAGAGCTTTTTTCCGACCTCTCGACAAGAGCATCCCGTAGGGATGCCTCGAAAATAGCCCAGGATGGAGTCCGCCGCGGCGGACGGAATCCTGGGTACGATGCACAAGAATGAATTTCCAGCCCCGGAGGGGCGACGGAATCAGGCCACGGCCTTCCATCTTTCCGATCTTCGCGGCGAAAACTCAATCACTCCGGAACAGAAACCTCCCATCAACTCTAAACTCGCAGAGCTTCGTGTTCACCGCCCCGTATAATCACTCCATGGCCGAAAAGCCGCTGGTCGGCGTGGTGATGGGCTCGAAGAGCGACTACGAAGTGCTCTCGGCCGCCGTCGAGATTCTACGCACGCTCGCCATCCCGCACGAGGCGCGCATCGTCAGCGCGCATCGCACGCCGGACCGGCTCTTCGAGTATGCATCAACTGCGCGCGAGCGCGGCCTGCGTGCAATCATCGCCGGAGCCGGCGGCGCGGCCCATCTGCCCGGCATGCTCGCATCCAAAACCCTCGTGCCCGTCCTCGGCGTGCCCGTTCCCGCCACGCAGCTCAACGGCCTCGACTCCCTGCTCTCCATCGTGCAGATGCCCAAAGGTGTTCCCGTGGGCACGCTCGCCATCGGCAAGGCCGGCGCGGCCAACGCTGCGCTGCTGGCCGCCGAGATCCTCGCCGCCACCGACACCGCTCTCTACGAGCGCCTCACCGCCTGGCGCACCGCATGCACGCAGGAAGTACTCGACCAGAAGCTGGAATAGCGAAACGCCCTGCGTTGCGCCGATCGGCTCCTGCGGCTCGGAATGGGGAAACAGACATTGCTCAGGCCGCCTGATCCGGCCGTGGATTTGAGCCTCGTTAGGGGCGAAGGAAGTTAGCCCCGGATGGAGTGAGTCCGCTGGTGCGGACGAACGCAATCCGGGGATACCCGCCACCAACGACCTGAGAAGCCCCGTAGGACGACGGAACCACGCCGCGCAGCCCGGCTCCTTTCTCTATCCTTAGAACAGAGGAATTGCGCATTTGATCCAGGCCCCACTTCAGGAGACAAAAAATCCGCCTCCCATCATTTGTCCCGGTGGTCTGCTCGCCATCCTCGGCGGCGGCCAGCTCGGCCGCATGATGGCCATGGCCGCACGCATCATGGGCTACCGCGTGCGCGTGATGGACCCGGAAGCAAAATGCCCCGCCAGTTTCGTCGCCGATGAAGTCATCGTGGGCAAGTGGGACAACGTAGACGCCGCGCGCCGCCTGGCTCAAGGCGCCGATGTGGTCACGCTCGAAATCGAACAGATCGGCTTGGACGCGCTCACTGCCGTGGCTGCGCTTGCGCCGCTGCGCCCAGGGGTCGAGCCGGTGCGCATCATCCAGGACAAGACCCTCCAAAAAACCTGGCTCTTCGAAAACGGCTTTCCCGTCGGCCCGTTCCGCGTGGTGCGCAGCGAGGAAGAGTTGCGCGATGCCTTGCATGCGCTGGGCGATGATGTTTTCTTGAAGATCGGCCGCGGCGGCTACGACGGCCGCGGCCAGGTCCGGTTGACCCCTGGAAATGCGGAAGTCGCCAGCGCGTGGCGCGCCCTTGGCGGCAATCCCTGCGTGGCCGAACAAGCCCTCGAGCTCGACTGCGAAATCAGCGTGATGGCCGCGCGCACCCCTTCGGGCGAGGTCCGCACCTATCCCGCCGCGCACAATCATCACGAGAATCAGATCCTCGCCTGGAGCGTACTGCCCGCCGGCGTACCTGAAGAGCTGGAGCAGCGCGCAGAGAAGATCGCCGCCGCCATGATCGCGAAGCTCGGCATCGAAGGCTTGCTCTGCATAGAATTCTTCGTTACGCGCCAGGGCGAGCTCTACGTCAACGAGCTTGCACCGCGCCCGCATAACAGCTATCACCAGAGCGAGCGCGGCTGCGCCACCAGCCAGTTCGAGCAGGCCGTGCGCGCCGTGTGCAACCTGCCGCTCGGCTCAACGGATCTCATCGCGCCTTGCGCGATCGTGAATCTTCTCGGCGATCTCTGGCAGAACGGCTTGCCCAACTTCCCCGCCGCGATCGCCGTGCCCGGCGTGCGCCTGCATCTGTATGAGAAGCACACGCCGCGCGCCGGCCGCAAAATGGGGCATTTGTCTTCTGTGGGGCGCACGGCGGAGGAAGCGCTCGCGCGCGTGCTTGCAGCGAAGCAGCGACTTTAGGTTCTCGCCTGCCCCGCGCCCTGTCATCCTGAGCGAACGGGGCCCCATGCGCACTTCAGCATGGGGGTGGTGAGTCGAAGGATCTGCGGCTTTGGGGCGCATGTTCAGCGTTAGCCCCATGGACGAAAACCCAACTGCAGATTCTGCCACTGCGACTGGCGCCATTCGCCGCGCAGGCCTTCGCTTGGGATGACAAATCCAAGTATTACCGCGCTCCCATGGTCCCTTGTTCCCTTGGTCCCTGTCTCAGGAAAACGCCTCTGCCTTCTCCCACCGCTTCGGCCTTCGGTTCGCCTGCAGAATCTTCTTGCGCAGGCGCAGGCTCTTCGGTGTCACCTCAACAAACTCATCGTCGGCGATGAACTCAATGGCCTGCTCGAGATTGAGCGTGGTGTACGGCACCAGTCGGATGGCCTCGTCGGCAGTGGACGCGCGCATGTTGGTCATCTTCTTTTCGCGCACTACATTCACGTCGAGATCGTTGTCGCGCGAGTGCTCGCCCACGATCATGCCTTCGTACACGTCCACGCCCGGGCCGACGAAGAGAATGCCGCGCTCTTGCAGGCCGTTGAGCGAGTAGGTGGTGGTCAGGCCCTGGCGGTCGGCCACCAGCGCGCCCGTGGGCCGTTGCGGAATCTCGCCCTGGTAAGGAATGTAGCCGTCGAAGAGTGAGTTCATCACAATGGTCCCGCGCGTTTCGGTGAGCATTTCCGAGCGCAGGCCGATGAGCCCGCGGCTGGGCACGCGAAACTCCAGGCGCACGCGCCCTGAGCCGTGATTGTGCATCTTCGTCATCTCGCCCTTGCGCGGGCCCAGCTTCTCGATCACTACGCCCGTGAACTGTTCGGGCACGTCGATGGTCAGATGCTCCACCGGTTCCATGCGCACGCCATCCACCATGCGCGTCACAATCTCCGGCCGGCCGGCCATCAATTCGTAGCCCTCGCGCCGCATCATCTCAATCAAAATTGCAAGCTGCAGCTCGCCGCGGCCCAGCACCTTGAAGCTGTCCGGCGAGCCCGTCTCCTCCACGCGAATCGAAACGTTGGTGAGCAACTCCTTTTCCAGCCGCTCGCGCAAATTGCGGCTGGTCACGTATTGGCCCTCGCGTCCCGCGAACGGCGAGTTGTTCACGCTGAACTGAATGGCGATGGTCGGCTCGTCAATGACGATGAGCGGCAGCGGCGCGGGATTTTCCACGCTGGTGATGGTCTCACCGATGGTGATGCCTTCAACGCCGGCCACGGCAACAATATCGCCTATCTCTGTCTGCTCGATCTCGGTCCGCTTGAGCCCGGCGAAGGTGAACAGCTTGGTGATGCGCGTCTTTGAGAGCGTCCCGTCGCGTCGCGATATGTTCACATCGTCGCCCGCATGCAGGGTGCCCTGAAAGACGCGGCAGATGGCGATGCGGCCGAAGTAGTCGGAGTAGTCGAGATTCGTCACCAGGATTTGCAGCGCGGCCTCGGGATCGCCGGTCGCCTCCGGAATGGTGTCGACAATGGCCTGGAACAGCGGCTGCAAATCGGTTCCAGGATTGGCCGGATCGGTGCTCGCCGTGCCCGCCTTGGCCACGGCATAGAGCACGGGAAACTCGAGCTGCTGCTCGTCGGCGTCGAGATCGATGAAAAGATCGTAAATCTCGTTCAGCACTTCCTGCGGCCGCGAGTCGGGCCGGTCGATCTTGTTGATGACCACGATGGGCGGCAGCTTGGCTTCGAGCGCCTTGGCCAGCACGTAGCGCGTCTGCGGCAGCGGGCCCTCGGCCGCATCCACCAGCAGCATCACGCCATCCACCATTTTGAGAGCGCGCTCCACCTCGCCGCCGAAATCGGCGTGGCCGGGCGTGTCGACGATATTGATTTTTCCGCCCCCGTAGTTGATGGCCGTGTTCTTGGCCAGAATGGTGATGCCGCGTTCGCGCTCCAGTTCGTTCGAGTCCATCACCCGCTCGGCCACCTGCTCGTTGGCGCGAAACGTTCCTGCCTGGCGCAGCAGCGCGTCCACCAGCGTCGTTTTGCCATGATCCACATGGGCAATGATGGCGATATTGCGTATCGTCCGGCTCACAAGTGCGGATTCCTCATCTCGGGTAAGGCCGTGCGCGGCCGCGTGGGCCATTCAGGGCAAGGGAGGAAAACAGCGGTCGCCGCATCCATCCACAGTCTCGATTTTATCAGCGTCCGGCTTCGCTCATCGCGCAGCAAGGCCTGCGAACACCTCGCCGCCTCACGTTCTCGTTCCGCTCGGCGGCCGCTTCGGCGGTACCGTCGTTTTGCGGCGTGTGGCATGGTGCGAGCGTGCGCGGACTTTCTTCCCGCCGTCCAGGTTGAAGGCCGCGTTCACCAGGGCAATGTGCGAAAACGCCTGCGGGAAGTTGCCTACGAGCCGCTTGCGCTCCACGTCGAACTCCTCCGAAAGCAGGCCCAGATCGTTGCGCAGCCTGAGCAGCTTTTCAAACAGCTTGCGCGCGTCGCGGTTGCGCCCCACGGCCTTGAGGCTGCTGACCATCCAGAAGCTGCACGCCAGAAACACGCCTTCGCCCGCCGGCAATCCGTCTTGCACTTTGCTCGTGTTATAGCGGAGGACGAAGCCGTCGGGCATCAGCTCGCGTTCAATCGCCCGCACGGTCGCTTGAACTCGGGCGTCCGTGCCGGGAAGGAAGCCCACCACCGGCATCAGCAGCAGGGAAGCATCGAGCTGCTCCGATCCGTAGGCCTGCGTGAAGCATCTCTTCCTCTTGCTATAAGCTTTGGCGCAGATCTCCTCATGGATCGCGTCGCGGATGGTCTTCCATCTTTCGATGGGCGCCTCGTACTTGAATCGTTCGGCCAGTTTGACGGCGCGGTCGAATGCCGCCCAGGCCATCATCTTCGAGTAAGTGAAATGCCGGGGCGCTCCACGCATCTCCCAGATGCCTTGATCCGGTTCTTTCCACACCTGCTCGAGGTGATCGAGCAACAGAACCAGAACGCGGAACTCGTTCTCGTTATGCCGGTGCATGCTCACTTGCGCATGAAAGAACGAGTCCAGCATCTCTCCATAAATGTCCAGTTGCATCTGCCGCGCCGCTGCATTCCCAATGCGCACCGGGCGTGAGCCTTCGTATCCGGGGAGCCAGTCGGCCTCCCATTCCTCGAGCTGCCGCTCCCCGCGCAGCCCGTACATGATCTGCACCTGGTCGGGGCTGCCGGCCAGCGCCCGCAGCAGCCAGTCCTGCCAGGCTTCCGCTTCGTCGTAGTAGCCGGCGTTGGCAAGCGCCAGCAGCGTGAAGGTGGTGTCGCGCAGCCAGCAATAGCGGTAATCCCAGTTGCGCTCGCCGCCAATTTGCTCCGGCAGCGACGTGGTGACCGCGGCCACAATGCCGCCCGTAGGCCGGAAGGTGAGCGCCTTGAGCGTGATCAGCGACCGCTCCACGGCATTGCGGTAGCGGCTCTTGAATCGGAAGCGCGCGGTCCATCGCCTCCAGATGCGCTCTGTGTCGAGGAATGCGCGCTGGAAATTGATCGGGTGTGGGTCGGCCTCATACGACGCTCCGTGCGTCAGCGTGAACCACACGCGCTTGCCCCGGCGCATTTCGAATTCCGCAACCGTTTTGAGATTCTCTCCGTGCACGGGAACCGATGTGTGCAGGATGGCGAGGTTTGCTCCGGCGACCGCGCGCACCCCATCCTCGGTGGCCGTAACCCAGGGTACGGTGCGCCCGTAGTCGAAGCGCAGCGCCAGCTCCATGCGCAATTTCATGGTTCCGCTTACGCCTTCCACTATGCGCACCACGTCTGAGTGCACCCCGCGCGGGGGCATGAAATCGATCAGCCGCACCGCGCCGCCGGCGTCTTTGAACGTGGTTTCCAGGATCAACGTGTGGTCGCGGTAGCGCCGCGTGGACGTCCATGAATCGCCGCGAGGCGAGATTTTCCAATAGCCGTTCTCTTCCGTTCCCAGCAGCGAGGCAAAACAGGCCTCAGACGAAAAATCCGGCCAGCACAGCCAGTCGATCGAGCCGCTCCTGTCAACCAGCGCCGCAGTTTCCATGTCGCCGATCATGGCGTAATCTTCGATGCGCGCGGCCATAGATTCTTTATTGCTCTTTGTAGTTCCTCATCAGCCCGCCATCCACCACAAAAGTGGAACCGGTGACATAGGCGGCATCGTCGGAAGCCAGGAACGCGACCATGCCGGCCACGTCCTCCGGAGTGCCCATCCGGCCCAGGGGAATGTTGTTGAGCAGCGCCTGGTGCTGCTGCTCGTTCTTGAGCAGCGATTCGTTCATGGGCGTGATGATCGCGCCCGGCGCCACATTATTGACGGTAATGCCCAGCGGCCCAAGCTCCATGGCCAGGTTGCGCATGAACATGCGCATGCCTCCTTTGCTGCAGCAATACGTGGAAAAGCCGGGGAATACCATGTCCTCGTGCACGGAGCTGATGTTCACAATGCGTCCCGGTTTTTTCTGCTCGCGCAAGCGGCGCACAAAAGCCTGGGTCAGGAAGAAGGCGCCGCGAAGGTTCACCGCCATCACGCGGTCGTACTCGTCTTCCGTGGTCTCCCAGAAATCGGATCGAAACTCGATGCCGGCGTTGTTCACAAGAATGTCCGCCGAACCGAACCGCTTCCAGGCTGCGTCCACCAGGTTGCGCATCTCATCGCTGCGGGTCACGTCGCCGCGCACAATCTCCGCTTCGCCGCCGGATTCTTCGATGGCGTCCTTGGTCTGCTGCGCTCCGTCGGGAGTGCCGACGTAATCGACAATGACTTTGGCCCCCTCGGCGCCCAACCGCTTTGCGATTCCTTGTCCAATCCCCGTTCCGGCTCCGGTTATGATTGCAACCTTTCCTGCCAAACCGTTCATCTTTTTCTCCCGGCAGATCCGCCTCGGCCCGCGCCGCTCCTCCATGGTCGCCCGGAACACGCCCCTGTGGTTGGATGCGAATCCAACCGGGCCGGGTCTACCGGAATCGGGGTTCTGCGTCAGCCCATTCTATCGAGGAAAATCGGGGGGAAAATGTCTGGCAGGAGCGCGCGACGTTGGGCGCCGGGCCCGCCGGGTCCTCACATGCGCCGGAGATCGGCTTGCACGCGGCAGCCGTCATCGTTCGAGAATTCCAGCGCTCCACCCAACTGGCGGGCAAGGCTCGCGGCCAGCTTAAGGCCCATGGAGGCGCTCGTGGCGGGGTTGAAGTTCTCCGGCAGCCCGCGGCCGTCGTCCTTCACGATCAGGCGCACGGCTCCTTCGATGCGGCGCACGGAGACGGAGATATTCCCCTTGCGCCCGTTGGGAAAGGCATGCTTCAGGCTGTTGCAGAGCAGCTCATTCATCAGCAGACCGAAGGGGATGCCGAAGTCGAGCTCCAAAGGAATGTCGTCCGCATGAAGCCGTAGATGGACCTGGCCCGGCTCGAGGGATGTGGAGGCAAACAGATCGCGAAAGAGATCGCGAAGATAGTTCGCCAGCGGAAGACCCTCGATGTGCGGCATCTGATAAAGCCGTTCGTGAAGTACGGCCATGGCATGGACGCGCTCCACCGTGGTGTCAAAGGCCTCGCGCATCTCGCCCTCCGGCAGCAGCCGCGCGCGCATTTTCAGCAAGCTTTGCACCACTTGCAGATTGTTCTTGACGCGATGATGAATCTCCCGGAGAAGCACTTCTTTCTCGCGCAGACTGCGCGAAACGACCTCGGCCTGTGCCTCCGCCTCTTCGCTCTTCCGGCGCAGCTCTTCCACGGTCGCTTCAAGCTGCCGTGCGCGCTCAGCCGCGTTGTCTTCAAGCTCGGCCGCCACCTGTTCGCGCGCGTCGGCAAACATCTTCTCTTCGGTACGGTCGCGCGCCACGCGAACGAATCCCATCAATGCTCCGCATTCGTCCTTGACCGCAGAGAGCACGCCGCTCGTCCACAGGAGGGTGCCATCCCTGCGAAGGCGCCAGCTGTCCGTACAGCAGCGTCCGGAGGCTGCCGCCTCGGCCAGCTCCCGCTCAGGCTTCCCGTTGCGACGGTCTTCAGGCGTGGAGAAGATCGCGTAGGCCTGTCCCAGCGCCTCTTCAGCGGAGTAACCGAGCATTTTCTGCGCGCCTGCGCCCCACCCGGTCACGCGCCCTTGCGCATCCAGCGTGTAGATGGCGTGCTCGTCGATGTTTTCCAGGATCACCCGGTATTGCTCCAGCTCGACATTGAGCTTGCGCAGCTTCTCCACCGAAAGCCTGTACTCGGTCAGATCATGGACCACGCGGGTGAACCCGGATAGGTGTCCGGCGCCGTCGTAAATGGCGGTGAGATCGGTCTCCACCCACATCTTGCGCTCGCCCGCGACCGATCTCCATCCTTCCGTGCGAAGCCTTCCCAACCGCGTTGCCTCCTTGAGCAACCGCACCGGCTCTCCGCGCTCGGCTTCCTCGGGCGGAAAGAGGATGGAAAACGGCTTGCCCAGTGCTTGAGTGGCGGTCAACCCATGAAGGCGCCGCGAGCCCGCATTCCAGGTGAGAATTCTTCCGTTACTGTCGAGCAGGTGAACGGCGTAATCGCGCACGCTTTCGACCATGGCGCGGAGATGCATGTGGCTGCGAAGAAGCATGGCGTTCAGTTTTCGGCAAACGGCCACTACGAACTTATGCTCGCCGGCCGTGAACGGCCAGAGCATCACGTCCACGGAGAAATGCTCGCCGTGCGCATTGCGGGCCTTCAAATCGACGCCCGAACCCATGGCCCGCGCCGAAGGCGCCTGATGATAGGCGAGCACATCCTGCTCGTGGCGCGCGCGCGCTTCCTCCGGCAGGAGAATGCTCACCGGCTGCCCTTCGAGATCCTGGCGCGAGTAACCGAATTCCTCGAGCAAGCGCGCATTGCCGCCGACAATACGGCCATGATCGTCGGTGATCACGACCATATCCGGATGGCCTTCGAAGAGCGTCTGCAGCAGCCCGGTCGCGCCTGAAGGTGAGTGCAGTTCCTCGGGAAACCAACCGCTGCCTGGAGAAACCTCAGTTTGCTGCTCTTCTACCTGGGGCATCGTCTCGACTCCGAGGCTGCTGCCGCGCTTGAGGATGGGCAAGAATGCCGGCCGCAGCAAAGCCCGCATGCTGCCACGACGATACTCCCGCACAGGTGCGTCTACGGCGTGAAAGCCACTACGCCCCTGCTCGCAGATTCCCGAAAGGGAAGGTTGCTTGGTCTTCCGTCCGAAACGGGCCCGACTCCCGCCGAGGTTGCGGCCGCCGGTGCGCGCTCAGTTGGTAACCCGCTGGCGTACCACGGTGGCTTGTGCGCCGCCGTGCAGCAGTTTCTGCATCAGGTCACGGGCGATGCGCGGATCGGGGTCCATGCTCAGCCCCGTGAGCGTGCGCCCCACCAGGCTCTCCGCAGGCACGCCGGTTTCCTCCAGCAACGTACGATTCACGCGCACAATGCAGCCGCTCGCGTCCAGTTGCATCATGGCGATGGGCGCAGTGTGAAAGGAATGCCCCTCTTCGAGCGCTTCCTCGACGGCCTGCGTCCGCAAACGCTCCGCGGCATCGCGCAACGTGATCACCCAGCCCGTGCGCTCGCCGGAGTGGCTGCTCAGCGGCGAGACCGACAGGTCCACCAGGATGTGATCTCCGCCGTTGCGCTCCAGGGAGAGGCCAAATTCTTCCACGGCCGCATCGGCCCCATTCACCTGGCCCAGCCACTGGCTGTTTTCGCCCAGACGCAACACCTCTTCCACGGGCTTTTCTTTTGCCTCTTCAATAGGCCAGCCGGTCAGGTCTTCGGCCGCGGCGTTCATGAAACGCACCGCGCGCGCCGGCGACAGAAGGATCACGCCTTCGCGCATCCCGGTCACCGTGGCCGCGATGGCTTCTTCCTCGGCTTTGTGCTGCGCTTCCGCTTTGCCCCGGTGCAACCCCACTTCGAGAGCCGCTTTGAGCTCGCGGCGCTGGAACGGCTTGGTCAAATAGCCAAAAGGCAGCTCGCGTGCCGCGCGCTTGATCGTCGGTTCATCGCTGTAGGAGGTAAGGAAGATTACAGGGATTCCGTAGGCCTCGCGCAGCAGACGCGCAGTCTGGATGCCATCCATGCTGCCCACAATGCGCACATCCATCAGCGCCAGATCGGGGCGATTCTCTTCGGCCGCCATCAGCGCTTCGTCCGCGCTCTCCGCCTGGCCGATTACCGTCAACCCGAGCTGCTCCACTTCCTGTTGCAGATCCAGAGCCACAATCGGCTCATCCTCGACAACCAGAATCTTCCCCCTCATGGAATCCTCCCGGCGGGTTGCGCTCCGCTTTCCACCTCGCTTGTGGAGCAGAGACCGCGTTTCCCTTCGTGTGCACTCTATCGGACGAGATGCGCAATTCCATGAGTCCCGATGAGCCGAATCTTGCTGCCTGCGTAATTTAAGAGCGTTCTCATGCAGGAATGATTACGAGGAATCGTGACCTGCCGCGGATCGATACAGAGTGACGGCTTTCGCGGCAAACCACGGCGATTCTGGCGCGGATGGATGGGAGGCTGGTTGCCTTGAGGGAACAGCCTTGCGGCGCCAATCTCCGGGCGCCCAAGTGCGCACCCGGAGATCCGGCCCCTACGCGTTGGTCAGAAGGCGCGGTTTATGCGCCTCCGCTGGTTTGCGCATTGCGGGCGGCGATTGCCAGCGTCATGCGGCTTCCTGCCGCCAGCTTCACGTCATCCTTGGTGGAAGAGACGAGCACCCCCGAATCTGGACCGGCAACGCGGCTGTGAAGATCGACGTGCGGCACAACTCCGATCTCATCCACTTGAAGAGAGCTGGGGCTCCAATCTGCCGGGCCCTCGTTGTTCTCTGAGTAGCCGGTGCTGACTGAAGGTCCGCTGATTCCGGCGATCATTGCGTCAATGGGAACCACCTTGCCATCCCGCAATTTCGCCTCAGTAAATTGCAATGCCAGCTGTGAGTTGCCGCCGGATTGCATCTCGTCGGTTACGATTTTGCCCACGAGGACTGTGCCGTGCGTCAATTCCGTTCCATCCGCGAGGTGAACTTTGCTGTCCAGAATTGCTTCAAACTGATCGCCTTGCCGCGCTTTTCGGGCATCGAGCGCTCTGGCCAGGTGCACCTCGGCAGGAACCATCTGCTTCGCTTCCTGCTGCGCGGCTGCCGAATCACCGCTCGCGTCCGGCGTGTTCATGGAGCTGGCGCCCTGGGAACGGGCAAGTTGCGGAGCAAGTAAGGCAAGAGAGAGCGCCGCAGTCGAAAGAGAGAGTGTGTTTGCAAGTTTCATGCTGCTCAAGACTCCTGGGGATTGTTTTTTGGGAAGGTGCGCCTGGGCATTTTTCAGTTCACACCACGCGCTCCACTTCCTTAGACGAAGCTCCTTCGCGGCTGGATTCGCCCATGTCGCTTCGCTTCTGTTGACCGTATGAAAACGAATCTCCCCTCAGGCAACCGGCGCGCGCCGCCGGCAAAGGCGCTCCAGCGCATCGCACGCGGCTTTGACGCCGTCTTCGCGCGCCATCGCCTGTGCCGCAGCCTGCGCTCTCCGCTCACACTCGGGCTGTGCGAGCATCGCTCGAAGGTGGCGTGCAACGCGCCATGGTTTGTATTCTGCGCGTTGGATCACCCGCGCCACGCCCAACCGTTTCATGCGCCGCGCGTTGTCGGGCTGGTCGTGCGAATAAGGCATGACGAGCATCGGCCGGCCGGCCCGCAGGCACTGCGCGGTGGTGCCCACGCCGCCCTGGTGCACCACGAGCGAGGTGCGCGGAAAAAGCGCCGAATAGGGCGCATACTCGGCCACGCAGATGGAATCGGGAAGAGCGCCTCGCGGGCGGTTGCGCGCATCGGCGCCGATGAGCAGAACCGCGCGCACGCCGGCGCGCAGGGCGGCGCGCGCGGACTGCTCGTAAAAATCTCCGGCGGCCAGAACCGCGGCTGAGCCGAGCGTGAAAACCACCGGCGGCTCGCCGGCAGCCAGGAATTGCTCAAGCTGCACGGGCAGTGCGATCGCATGCGGCGCGTTGGGGTCGGCATCGTAGAAGCAGAAGCCCGTGATCGATACATGGGGCGGCCAGTCCTTCTGCTCCACGCCGAGCAGGCGTGAAAACAGGGCTAGCACCAGATCGGGCGAGTGCTTGGCCTCGAAGATGGGATTTGCGCCCATGGGCAAACCCAGCTCGCGCCGCAGTTCGTAAATCGGCTCCGGCCACTTGCGCGTGACAAACTGCGCCAGCCGGCGCATGGCGCGGCCCATCCCCACAAGCTTGTCGGCGCGCGCCAACCTGGGATATGGCGGAAGAACAGGCGGGTCGTAGACGGAGAAAAAGGAAAAGGGCGCGAGCACGTAGCTCGCCCAGGGAATGCCGGTGACCTCAGCCACCAGCGGTCCGGCGTAATTCAGCTCGCCCAGCAGCATCAGGTCCGCGCGCGCTGGCTTGGTAGCCGCGTCAAGCAGGTCGCCATAAGTTTCACGCAGCACGGGGAAGAGAAATTTGCGCAGGCCGGTCTCCGTGCCCTTGTTCACGTCGTAGATCATCTCCACGAGCAGCGTGTTCGTGGGATCGATGTCGGGCCGGAGAGCATGAAATTCGATCCCCAGCGGCGCCACCTTGGTGGTGTACACGGCGGGCAGCGCCATAACCGGCGTGTGGCCGCGGCGCTTGAGCTCCAGAGCAATGGCGACCAGTGGATTGATGTCGCCGAAGGTGCCGATATTCGACAGAATGATGCGCAAGACGCGGGTCCCTCCCTGCAGCAGGAAACGCACTTTGAGGGTAATGCATGCGGGGCGCAGAATCCGTGAACGCCGCCGTTACTCTTGAGGCGCGCCCGCGCCGCAAGCGGGCGGGGCATCGCGCAGCGACGGCGCAAGATCGGGCCAATAGGGGCTGGTCTTGAGCAGGCGGCAGAAATCGGCGAGCGCGGGCAAGGGACTTTGCTGCGCCTTCGGCCCGGCCTCGTCGACAAATTTCCACGCCAGATCGGAGTGGCCGGCGTAAATCAAAGAAAGCACCGGCTGCCACAGGGTTCTGCCGATCGAGTTGACGTCGCCCTGGCTCGCCGCTTGCTGCGCCGCGCGCAGTTCCCGGTTCCACTTCGCGGCGGAGGGGGCCGGGGTTTGCATCTTGTCCAGAGTCAGATGAAACCCGCCGCCATGGCCGTCGTCTTGAAAGCGCAGAATTACGGCGGCCGAGGGCGAACAGGCAAAGCAGGCGGGCCAGTATGCAAAGGTCCAGTCAGCGGTGAAGTAGGCGTAACGCTTATCGGACTCCAGGCGGGCAAAGTGCGCCAGGTCGTCATCCGCGTCGTTGAGCGTGGCCAGCAGCCGAAAGGAGGGCTCCAGCTCAAAGAGCAGGTGCGCCGTGCAGCAGTGCGCTCCTCCGGTATACGACGACACAATCATGTCCGGCTGGCCGCGCCCGGTCACGTCCGTTCCATTCGGGATCGCAGGAATGCTGTTGTCCGGATCCTCCTGCTGCCCCAGCGTGTAACGCGCGACGTCCGCTCCGGCGCGACGATAGACGATTTTGCCCGCGCGCAGAGCTTCGAGGCACGCGCCATCGTCGCTCTCGTAGGTCCGGAAGACGTAATGGTCAACCTTGGCTGAATCCGCTAAACCCGCCGGCGCGCAGAGCCGCGAGGGCTCGCTGGCTGCGGCCTGCCCCGCGGCCAAGACAGGCGTCGCGATCGAGCAAAGCACCGCAAGCGTCAAGCCATGCCGGAAAAGCCGGGGAGCGTCTTGTCTCGGACGATTCACCATGGCTGCACCTGCGATTGCAACCACGATAGCACCTTGCAATGCTTGCGCAGCTCCACGCTGCGTGCACCTAAGTTGGCACGGGCTTGATGCGCGCGTGGTATGCTTGCTCCGTTCGGAATCGCCCATGCGCCATGCGCTCCACCCGCGCCGTCTCCGCCAAGCTTGCGCCGCCGCTTCGCTCCTCGCGGTGGCCATGGCGCCGCTTCTTCTTGCCGCGCAAGAGCCGTACCACATTGTCGGCCGGTGGCAGATCGGCGGCGAAGGCGGCTGGGACTACTTGACCGCCGACGGGCCTGCGCATCGGCTCTACCTGGCGCATGGGCCTCGCGTGGACGTAGTGGACACCGCCAGCGGCAAGCTGACGGGATCCATCTCCGGCCTTTATCGCACGCATGGCGTGGCCCTCGACAGCGACGGCAAATTTGGCTACATCTCCGATGGCGGAGGAGACGCGGTGATTGTCTTCGATCGCCGGACCCTGGCGACGGTGACAACCATTCCCGCGGGCGAGAATCCCGACGGCATTGTCTTTGAGCCGGCCACGCGCACGGTGTGGGCTTTCAACGGGCGCAGCCGCAGTGTGACGGTAATTGACGCGCGCACAAAAAAGGTTGCGGCCACGCTGCCGTTGCCGGGCAGGCCGGAGTTTCCCGCCGTCGACGGCAAAGGCACGGTCTTCGACAACATTGTCGATAAGAGCGAGATTGTGCGCATCGACGCGCGCACCCACGCCATCACCGCAACCTGGCCCGCCGGGTGCGATTCACCCTCGGGCCTCGCCATGGACCCGGCGGGCAACCGCCTGTTTCCCGTCTGCGACGGCAACCGAATGTCGGTGATCGACGCGCGCGACGGCAGAGTGCTCGCCAACCCCTCCATCGGCAGCGGACCGGACGCGGCAAAATGGAGCGCGAAGCGTCACCTCGTTTTTGCATCCAGCGGCGACGGCATTCTCTCGGTGGTTGATGCGGCCGCGCCCGGCTATCCCACCGTCGAGAGCCTGCCGACGCAGCGCGGTGCGCGCACCATGGCCTACGATCCCGTGGACGACCGCGCTTACGTGGTTACGGCGGATTTCGGTCCCGCACCCGCGGCTACATCGGACAACCCGCACCCGCGCCCGGCTATTGTTCCCGGGACCTTTGTCGTGATTGTCATTGGCCGCTGAGTTCGCAGCTCTGCTGGAAGCGCGACGGCTGAGTGCGATTGCGGCAAGCCTCACCTGACGCGCGCACGGCGGAATCACCCACCCGGCGTTCATTCCCGTTGCGACTTCCGCAACGTATAATGGCGCAATTCCTCAGGGTACCCATGAACGAAGCCGAACAGAACGCGTATCTGCTCAACCTGGTCAAGGCCCTCTCGCAGGAACTGGGCGTCTACCTGACCTTTGCCGAGGTGGTGAAGATGATTGTCGGCGAAGGAGAGGTAGATGACATGCTCGCCAAAGTGCGGCGCGATCCCGATCTCGGCACCCACGTCGAAACCTATTTTCAGCTCCTTTCCGCGAGCCTTTCCGGCAAGGGTGCGATGGATCCCGAGATCGCGCTCCAGGCATTCCTCGCGCAATGGAATACGCGCGGCAAGCCGAATTAGGCCGTCCGCATTAAGCGGCGGAACGGAGCCCTCCCCTGGAATTTGCGAATTGCCCCCCAATGGATGGACAATCAATTCAGTCAGAATTGCGGGAGGGGTCCCATGTGGAAGAGCTTGCTTGTAGTGGTGGTTTCGGCGCCGCTCTCCGTCGCCGTGGGTCTTGCATTTTGGGTTGCGCAGAGCTGGCGTGCAGGGTTGATTGCGTGCTTCGGCACCTTTGCCGTCTGCCTGGTGGCGGCAACGCTGCTCGCGTTCTTCACCCGGCGCCTCACGCTGGTGGATGTTTTTCTCCCCGTTATCTTTTCCGTTGTCTGGTCGCTCGTCCTCATGCCCTTCAGCCTGGGAGCCGACCTGTTTACCGCGCCGGCGGCCATCGGCTCGGGCATGCTGCTCACGTGGTGCCTGTGGCGCGTGTACCACGAAGGCGGCCCCAATGCGAGCGCCGACCGGAAATGGCTGATCTTTCCCATTCTTGTCTACGTTTACGAGATGCTGCCCATCAACATTCCCGGAGCGTTTGACGATTATTTCGCGCTCTCCGGCGACCTGGCATGCGTCCTCCTGTATCAGCTTGTGGCGTCGCACCGCGGGCAATTTTCCCACGCGGATGGGGTGAACCTGAATCTTAAGTGATGCTTTTCCTAGTCATCGCCGCTGCTTTCGTTATCGCCGGCTCCTTCTATGCCGACTTGAAATGGCGCCGGTGGATGGCCGAGCGCAAACGTGACCGCGGCCAATAACTGCGTGCGCCTCCGCAACATTCCAGGACTCAAGCCGTTAAAATGAGATGAGGAGCCGTACCATCGCCATGGCCAGCATGCACCATCTTTTTCGCCGGCTCAGCCGCAGGCTCGCTGTCCTTGCCCTGGAGATTGCCGCGGCTGCGCTGCTCATGAGCACAGCCCAGGCTCGCGCGCAATTCGGCGCGCCGCCCACCACGCAGGTGCACGATCCCGAAGCGCTGAAGCCGCCCGCGGGCGCGCGCGTGGCCGTCATCGAATTCGAAGACCTGGAATGCCCTGACTGCGCCGCCGCCAATCCTCTGCTCATGGAAGCCACGGCCAAGTATGACATTCCCTGGGTGCGGCACGATTTCCCGCTGCCCTTTCACAACTGGAGTTTTCAGGCCGCGGTGTACGCCCGCTGGTTCGACACCAAAAGCAAGAAACTCGGCGATGACTATCGCAATACGGTTTTTGCCAATCAGCCCTCCATTGAGACGCCCGGCGGGTTGACCCAGTTCACGGAAAACTACGCTCAGAGCCATGGCATCGCGCTGCCTTTCTCCGTCGATCCGCAAGGCCAGCTGGCCGCCGAAGTGAAGGCCGATTACGCGCTCGGCCAGCGCATCGGCATTGAGCACACGCCCACCATCTGGGTGGTAACCAACGGCGCCAACGCTGCGCCGCCTTTTGTCGAAGTGGTCGATCGCACGCGGCTCTACCAGTTGATCGACCAGGCCCTGGCGGAAACGCGCAAATAAAGGGCGATGAGGCTGGCGGCGCGCGCGGCTCATGCGCCTCCGATTGTTACAATCGATTCTCGAAGGCGTCCCACACTTATGCTCAAACTGCGTCTCCGCCCTTATGCAATTGCCCCGGTTCGCCGGCTGCGTGCTTGCGCAGTGGCCGCGCTCCTTGCCTTTGCTGCCTTCAGCGCATCCGCGTTGCTGGCGCAGAGCGCGCCCACCAAGGTTCTTGACGCCTCCGCGCTCAAGCCGCCGCCCGGCGCGCATATCGCCATTGTGGAATTCGACGATCTCGAGTGCCCCGCCTGCGCCCACGCCAACCCCATCCTGAAGGGCGCGGCAGCGCAATACAAGATTCCCTGGGTGCGCCACGACTTTCTCATCCCGGGCCACCTATGGAGTCCCAACGCGGCCGTGTACGCGCGCTGGTTCGACACCAAAAGCAAGGCGCTGGGCGACGAATACCGCGACGAGGTTTTCGCGAATCAGCCCTACATCTACAATCCCGACGTGCTGCGCCAGTTCACGGAAAAATTCGCTCAGGGGCACGGCGTCGCGCTGCCGTTCGCCATCGACCCCACGGGTAAGCTGAACGCCGAGGTCCAGGCCGACACCCAGGTGGGCATGCGCACAGGGGTGGTGCACACGCCGACCATTTTTGTAGTGACGGCGGGAGCCAACGGGACCAATTACCTTGAGGTTCTCGATCCCGATCACGACCTCTACCGGACCATCGACCAGGCCATGGCGCAGGCGCGCCGCTAATGCATTTTCTGAGTAGCTGTATCCCGAAGACGGAAAGCTGAGTCGACGCGACCAACAGGGAGCGGCGATCTTGCGAGGCAGTGAAAAGGACACAGTCACTCAGAAAATGCCGTAAGCGTATTCCTCGCCCAAATCTAAACGGGCTTTTGATCGGAGCTCAGCCGCCGGACTGAATCTGCACCAGCTCGCCGCCGCTGCCCGGCGAAACCGTGCTGGTTTGCGGTGCGCGCCAGTGGTCGATGTGGCTCACCTGGTGCACGCAGCTGATGGTGCAGTTGGGCGCGCAACTCTTGGCAGTAAGGAACTCGCGTTTGACGTGCTCGCGCGTGTAGTCGGCGATGGGAATGCCGGGCGAGCCGCGCTGCTGCGAGCAATAGTGCACCAAGCCGTCTTCGCAGATGTAGAGGTAACGCGAGCCGGCGCGGCAACGCCAGTCGTTGGGGCGGCCCTGTGCAATAGCTTCCTGAAACTGGTTGAAGCGCGAGTAATTGCGTTTGCGCATGCGGCGCATCTCAAAGTAAACGCGGGCCTCATCCGGCTTGAGCGGCTTCAGCTGGCCGTCGCCGTCGTGGATGATGCCGATGGTCGAGGTGAATCCGAGCTCGAGCGCGCGGCGGCCGATGACCAGCGCGTCGTTCGGGTTGCGAATGCCGCCGCCGACCACGGAGTTGATGTTCACGTGGAACTCGGCGAACTGGGCGAGCATTTGCAGCTTTTTGTCGAGGACCTTGAGACTCTTCTTGGAAACATCGTCCGGATCCACGTTGTCGATGGAAATCTGCATGTGATCGAGACCGGCGCGGTTCAGCCGCTCGATGCGCTCCTGGTTGAGCAGATACCCGTTCGTAATGATGCCGGCCAGTGCGCCGGTTTTGCGCATGCGCCGGATCACGTCGTCGAGTTGCGGATGGGTGAGCGGCTCGCCGCCGGAGATGGTGATGATGCTGGTGCCCAGCCGGCCGAGATGATCGATGCGGCGAACCATCTCTTCAAGCGGCACCGGTTCCGAGACCTTGTCGTACTCATTGCAGTAGGCGCAGCTCAGGTTGCAGTAGCGCATGGGAATGATCTGTGCCATGACGGGGTGCGACGTCGACGCGAGCGCGCGGCCCACGATGGCGATTTCGCGCACTTTGCGCCTGGCCCTCAGCCAGCGGCCGCGCAACGTCGATCTGCGGGGTTTTGCCATCTCTTCTATTGAACCACAAACCGGGTCCGGAATGCGGCATGCGGGCCTTTGGCGCCCGACCAGAAACTAGAGCGTCAGCTTGGCAATCGTGGCCAACTGCATGAACGACGTGCCCTCGTAAATCTTTCCGATCTTCGCGTCGCGATAAAGCTTTTCCACGGGCGAATCCTTGACGAAGCCCAAACCGCCGAAGACCTCGACGGCAAGACTGGCCACGCGTTCGGCCGCGTGCGACGCAAAGTACTTGCACATGGCCGCTTCCTTGCGGAAATCGGCGCCGGCCCCGAAAGTTCGGGTATCGGCGAGGCGAGCCGCGTTGTAGACCAGCAGCCGCGCCGCTTCGATGTCCGTCGCCATCTCCGCCAGCTGAAACTGCATGGCCTGAAAATCCGCAATCGCGCGGCCGAATTGCTTGCGCTCTTTGGCGTAGCGCGCGGCGTGCGTCCACGCACCCTGCGCCAGGCCGAGCATCTGCGCGCCGATGCCGATGCGCCCCTCGTTCAGCGTCTCGATGGCAATTTTGTAACCCGCGCCCGGCTCGCCGAGGAGCTGCGATCCCGGCACGGCGCAATCCTCCAGGATGAGTTCGCAGGTGCTCGAGGCGCGTATCCCGAGCTTGTCCTCCTTGCGGCCGACAGTGAATCCGCCCGCGCCCTTCTCCACCAGAAAAGCGGTGATTCCCTTGTACCCCGCGCTCGCGTCTACGGTAGCGAAGACGATGAAGAGGCCGGCCTCTTTTGCATTCGAGATCCAGAGCTTGCGCCCGTTCAGAATCCAGGCGTCGCCGCGGCGCGCGGCGCGTGTGGCGAGCGCGAAAGCATCGGAGCCGGAGCCGGCCTCGCTCAGCGCGTAGGCGCCCACGGTGTCAGCGGCGAGCCGCGGGAGATACTGCTTCTTCTGCGCATCGGTTCCCCAATGCAAAAGCGCGGCCGCGACCAGCGTGTTCTGAACATCGAGAAGCACGCCCACCGCGGGGTCGACCGCGGAGATAGCTTCGACGGCCAGGATTGAATCAAAAAAGGTTCCGCTTCCCCCGCCGCATTCTTCCGGAATGGCAATGCCCATCAGCCCGAGCTCGAACAGGCTGCGCACCAGGCCTGAGTCCATCTGCTGCTCTTCGTCCATGCGCCGCACCAGAGGCGCCACGCGCTCTGAAGCGAACCGGCGCACGGTCTCGCGGAAGAGAATTTCCTCTTCGCTCAACTGCGTCAGCGGACTCGAAGTTCGCACCGCAACCAAGTTTCGCGCCTCCACCTTCTTGCCTCAGGAATGCCGATGTACGTGGAGTATTATGACAGATGGATTTGCGCAGCCAAGCATGCAGATTCAGGATCACGTTTTTCTGGTCACGGGCGCCGCATCTGGCCTGGGAGCGGCAACGGCGCGGATGATCGTGCAGGAAGGCGGACGCGCGCTTCTTGCGGACCTGCAGCGCGAGGCCGGCGAAGCGCTCGCCGCGGAGCTTGGAGATGCAGTGCGTTTTGCCCGCACGGATGTAGCCGGCGAAGCCGACGGCAAGGCGGCCGTTGCGCTTGCCCTTTCGGCCTTCGGCCACTTGCATGGCCTGGTGAACTGCGCGGGCATTGCGCCCGCCGAAAAAGTCCTCGGCCGCGAGCAACCACACCGGCTGGAGACATTTGCCCGCGCGGTCCAAATCAATTTAGTCGGAACCTTCAACATGATCCGGCTGGCCGCCGAAGCCATGGCGAGAGAAAATCCAAGTGAAGACGGCGAACGCGGCGTGATCGTCAACACGGCTTCGATCGCCGCGTTTGACGGGCAGATCGGCCAGGCGGCGTACGCGGCATCGAAGGGCGGCGTAGCGGCGATGACGCTGCCCATTGCACGCGAGCTGGCGCGGGTGGGGATTCGCGTGGTCACCATCGCGCCAGGCGTTTTTGAGACGCCGATGATGGCCGGATTTCCCGAAGATGTGCGCAGCGCGCTCGCGGCCGGCGTTCCCTTCCCCGCGCGCCTGGGCAGTCCCTCGGAGTTCGCCGCCCTGGTTAAACACATCTGCGAGAATAGAATGCTGAACGGAGAAGTAATCCGGCTCGACGGCGCGCTGCGCATGGCGCCGCGCTGAGTTTTTCCTCCTCCAAGGGCATATGGTCGACCAAGATCCGATTGTCATTGCCGGCTGCGCGCGCACGCCCATTGGCGCTTTTCAAGGGGATCTCAAGGATCTCACTGCGCCTGAGTTGGGCAGCGCGGCCATTCGCGCCGCGGTGGAGCGCGCCGGCATTCCCGGCGAATCGATTCAGGAAGTCTTTTTTGGCTGCGTGCTGCCCGCAGGGCTGGGGCAGGCGCCTGCGCGCCAGGCTGCGCTCGGAGCCGGCCTGCCGCTTTCGACCGGCGCAACCACCATCAACAAGGTGTGCGGCTCGGGCATGAAGGCCGTTATGCTGGCGCACGACCTGATTCGCGCGGGCAGCCTCGACATCGCCGTGGCCGGTGGAATGGAGAGCATGAGCAACGCGCCTTATCTGCTCCCTGGCGCCCGCGCCGGCTACCGCCTGGGCCACCAGCGCGTTTACGACCACATGTTCTTGGACGGCCTGGAAGATGCCTACGACAAAGGCCGGCTGATGGGCACCTTTGCGGAGAAATGCGCGCAGAGTTACGCGTTCACACGCCCGGAGCAGGACGCCTTTGCATTGTGCTCGCTCGGCCGCGCGCAGCGGGCCATCGCCGACGGCAGCTTTGCCGCGGAGATCGTGCCCGTCATGGTGAAATCAGGCAAGACCGAGCGCATGGTGGAGCACGACGAACTGCCGCAGAAGGCGAAGCCGGAAAAGATCCCCACGCTCAAGCCGGCCTTCGAAGAAAACGGCACCGTGACTGCGGCCAATTCGAGCTCCATCTCCGATGGCGCGGCGGCGCTGGTGCTGATGCGGCAGCAGGAGGCAGAGCGGCTCGGCGTGCGGCCGCTTGCCCGCGTCGTGGGCCATGCCACGCACGCGCAGGCGCCGGGTCTGTTTACCACGGCGCCCATCGGCGCGATCCAGAAGCTGCTCGAACTTACTGGCTGGTCATTTGCGGAAATCGATCTCTGGGAGATCAACGAGGCTTTTGCCGTGGTCACCATGGCGGCCATGCGCGACCTTGAGCTGCCGGCCGAAAAAGTGAATGTGCACGGCGGGGCCTGCGCGCTCGGCCACCCCATCGGCGCTTCCGGCGCGCGCATTCTGGTAACGCTGCTTGCGGCGCTTAAAAAGTACGGCCGCACCCGCGGAGTGGCCGCGCTCTGCATCGGCGGCGGCGAAGCCACGGCCATCGCCATTGAGCGCATCGAGTAGAGCGCAGGGAGAGGCCGCTCGGCCGAGCCGCAAGGCGTGCTCCGGCGCACTCCAATTTTCTCCGCCAACGCTTCGCAAGCGTCGTTGATTCCTTCGAAAACTTCGCTCAACCCGAGCTGCTTTCTCCGTGTCAGCCGGCGCACAGCGTGTGTGCGCTGACACGCACACCCAAGCGCGCATCTCCCATAACTAATTGATTTTAAATCAAATAACATTGGCACGTGCCTTGCACTTCTTCCCGGCGCAGGCGATTTGGAGACCGAGGAGGACGCGATGACAGTTCTCAGGCGCAGCGGGATGGCGACGGCGGCAATGGCGGCGATTCTGGTGGCAGGCGCGGCGGGACAAAGCGCACAGGCGCCAGGCACAACCAAGGCGCAGGCGAGCGGCATGAGTGCAGCAAGCTCAACAGCAACCACGCCAAGCAAGAGAGAGATTGTCGTGAGCCTGGAAGACCGCAAGCTGGCCCTGATTGAAGACGGCGCGGTGAAGAAGATTTACCCCGTCGCCGTGGGCAAGGCGTCTACGCCGAGCCCGGTGGGCACGTTCACCATCGCGCGGCGGGTTATGAATCCGACCTACGCGCACGACGGCAAGTTCGTTCCGCCCGGTCCGCGCAACCCGGTGGGTTCGCGCTGGATGGGCCTCAGCATCCGCGGCTACGGCATTCACGGAACCAATGAGCCCAACTCCATCGGCAAGGCTGCGTCGCACGGATGCATCCGTATGGCCAAGGCCGATCTCGAAGAGCTTTATCCGCAGGTGGCCGTGGGCGACACGGTGGAGTTGATCGGTCGGCGCGATGAAGAGACGGCAGCGATCTTCGGCAATCCGGCCGTGCCCGCCTCTGCGCAGGATTCTCCGCAATTGGCGAGTGTGCATGCGCCCGGCGCGCCGGCCGTGCATGGGGCTGCGGCGGCCGCAGACGCGGCGAACGTCTCTGCGGAGCCTTCGACGAACGTTTCCGCTGTGGCTTCTGCGCTGGCCGTGGCGGGAGCTCTGTGAGAGAGGTGCGGCGATGGATGTACTGGCGGATGCATTGACAGCTATAGGAGCAGTGCTGTTGCCGGTGGCGGCGGTGCTGCTGTTTGAGGAGTTGACGTTGGGAGGACTGGTCCGGCTGCTGCTGGCTCGGCAGGCGGGTGCCAGGAAAGTGGAAGAGCCCAGGAACCGGAAGGGAGACAGGACATGCTGGCACTGAAGCTGTTGTTGAACCTCGTTGGGGTGGCGCTGCTTATCGCAGCAGCCGCCATTCCGTTGTACGGTCTTTTTGCGCGCATTCAACGGATGCGCAAAAAGGCCGGCCAAGACCAAACCACGCAAAACCAAACCATTTGGGGATCGCTGACGGAACCGAAGGAGATTAGCTGGCGCAGCGCGGTGGCTCTGGCCCTTGCCGCGTGCGTGCCGCTCCTCATCGCGGGCAGCATCGTGGTGGTGCCCAGCGGCATGGGCGGCGTGCGCATCAGCCAGATCAGCGGCACGTTGCCGGGCACGCTCTACCCCGGTGTGCACTTCATTGCGCCGCTGGTTGACAGCGTGCAGACCTTCGATCTGCGCGACCATCTCTTCACTGCCGGAACGCTCGACGAGAGCGGGAAAAAGCTGGCGCCGAACACCGGCCTGAACGTGCAGTCCAAAGAAGGCCTCAACATCGGGCTCGGCATCACGGTGCGCTACCGGCTCGATCCCAACAAGCTCGCCAGCGTGCAGGCGCATCTGCCGCAGCCGGCGGACAAGGAGCTGGTGCCTCCGGTGGTAGCCAGCGCATGGCGCGACCTGGCTCCCGAATACACGGTGCGCGAGATTTTTTCGAGCAAGCGCGACGAGGTGCGTGCCCGTGCCGCGGGCATGATCACCAAAAAGCTGGCTGGGGACGGCATTGTCGTGGAGGAAGTGATGCTCTCCGACATCCAGCTTCCGCCCGAGTACGCGCAGGGGCTCGAAGGCCTTCTGCTCAAGGAACAGCAGGACGACCAGATGGCCGTCGACACCGACATTCAGCAGAAGCAGGTGAAGATTGCCGAGCTGCAGGCCGAGGCTGAGGCTGCGCAGAAGGTGAAGGAAGCCGAGGGCGATGCGCAGTCGAAGGTGGTTGAGGCCAAGGGCGAGGCAGACGCAATGCAGTACACGCTGCCGCTCAAGGAAAAGCAGATTGAGCAAAGCAAGCTGGAAGCCGAAGCGCGCAAGGAAGCGACCATTGAGAATGCAGACGCCGACGCGCAGGCCAAAGTCATCGACAGCAAAGCCGAGCTGGAGCGGCGCAACCTGCTGGCCGATGCTGAGGCCAACCGCATCAAGGTGGTGGCCGCAGCCGACGCCGAGCGCATGGCCAGCGAAGCCAACCTGCTGAACAAGTCGCCGCTGCTCATCGACAAGATCGTGGCGGAAAGGCTCTCGGACAAAATTCAGCTGGTGATGGTGCCTTCGGATGGAAAGTTCTTCTTTGCCAACGATGTCTTCAAAGGCATGGGCGCCAATCCCGCGGTGAAACAGGAGATGGACGGCCAGCAGCAATCCGCAACCGCGCCGGGCGGACAACAGTGAGCGCGGAGCGTGAAGGCCTTCCGGCCGCGCAACCGAGCGGCCGGAGGCCTGGAGATCATGCTTTGCACCTTGCGGGAGGACGAAATGCGCACGATGTTATTCAGGCGGATTCTCGCGGCATTCCTGCTGGTCACGGTAGCAAGCGCGTCTGCGCAATCTGCCACACACGCAGGATGGAAGACCTATCGCAGCGCGGACTTTGGCTTCCAAATCGATTATCCGCGCACCATGTCGTTTTACCCGGGTGGACCGGAAGCGCCGCCCGAGCACTCCATGATTCCGGTGTGCGATCAAGACGCGGTCGCCTGCTTTGAATACAACGGCCACGCGCTCGATCACACCATCATTCAGGGCCTCGGCGTCTCCATCAATGTGCTGCGGGAAATGAACACGAAGGCCGACTGTTATGCCATCGACGCCGAAACCATCAAAACGGCGGTCGTTCACGGCAGAATATTTCATTATGTCGAAACCAGCGACGCAGCCGCCGGCAGCTCGGAGGACGTGAAGGATTATCGCACCTTTTACCGGCAGGTCTGCTTCGAGGTGGCGCTTCACCGGGCGCAATCCGATGTGGCGCCGATCCAGTACGCCGAGTACGGCATCCGGCCCTTGAACAAACGCGCCCTGCGCGCGCTCGAAAGCGCAATGCACCGCATGCTCCTTTCTTTTGTACTCGTTGGACCGGTGAAGAACGGAGCTGGCTGGAGCACGTTTACCGAATGCGATTGTGGCGAGACGTTCGAGTATCCGTGGAACGCTTCTGTTGAAAGAGTCGACACTTCTTCGACCCATTTCTTCAATGCCTGGGGGATCTCTTGCCTGGAACGATTTATGTATGGCCAGAGCCAGTACCTCGTGGCGGCGAAGGAAGGATTGCCGGACCGTGATGCTGTCACTGCTTGGCTCGAGTCCACAGGATTTCCGCCGCTTAACGAAATGCAATGGACGGCGAAAGACCCTTCGCTCATGGAGTATCGCGGCCGGGACATCGTCTATTTCCTTCACGGGAGCAGCTTCTTCGTGATTACCGAGACGGACGGAAGCGCCGGGCCCACATTAACCGGAGTGGACGGAGTCCTCGACCACCTGGCAAGCAGTTTCCGCGTCCAGTAAGCGCACAAGGGCAGCGAAGCAGTGTGAGGCCGCTCAAGACGATATAATCCGCGCAAACGAAATACATGCTTCAGAAGAGGACGACAATGAAACCGCTCGGTCTGATTGTGGCAATGGTGGCACTGCTGGCGTCAGAAGCTTACGCCGCGCCGGGTGAATGGGATCAGCCTGCTGCGGCGCTCGCCGGCCGCATCGCTGACGTTCTGGGTCCGGGACAGGCGCGCTTGACCATCCGCAATCTCTCCTCGATTCCAGGCGATGCTATCCCGGTGATCCAGCGAACGCTCGAGCAGGATCTGAAGGAGCACGGCATCAACGTCTCCGGCGCGGAGAGTGCCAATGCGGTACGCATCACCCTGAGCGAGAGCGCTCGCAACCGCCTTTGGGTGGCCGAGGTTCAAGAAGGCGATCAAACGCAGGTGGCCATGGTGAGCCTTCCGCCGGATCAACCGCAGCCCGGGCCCTCTGCCGGAGGTTTGCTGCTGCGCAGCGAGCTTGTGGTTTCCCAGCAGAGGCCGGCCCTGGCTGCGCTCGAGATTGCGAACGACCTGGTCGTGCTCGAGCCGGAAGCGATCCTGATCTATACGCACGCGGCTGCGGGATGGCAGGAGCAAAAGCGCGTGAGCCTGGAAAGCGTGTCGCCGATTGCGCGCGATCCGCGCGGGATTCTCGTACCCTCAGGTGATGGCACAGGGTTCGAGGCCTGGCTGCCCGGTGCGCATTGCACGGGTAAAGCGGCTCCAGCGGACGCGGGAGCGAACTGGAACGTGGAATGCAGCCCTAGTGACGACCCATGGACGTTCGTGGGGCCGCTGGCAGAATCGTTTGCGTCCGCATTCAATGCGCAATTGCCGCCCCAGGCGGGGTCTGCGAGCGCGACCGCAAATGCCCCCGTGCTCCTCAAAGCCTTTTACAACGCCGCGCGCAATTACTTCACCGGCGTAGTTTCGCCCCGCATCGGCGTCGATCTGCCGGCATTCTATTCGGCTGCCCTGCTTCCGCGAGCCGCCGGTAACGGCGCGCTGCTGCTCGATGGCATCGATGGCAAGATCGAGCTGGCCGAAGAGGGATCGCTCGAGGCCGTGGCCGGCGCGCGTGACTGGGGCAGCGATCTGGCCGCGCTGTACTCCGGATGCGGCGCGGGAACGCAAATTGTCGTGTCGAGCTCGGGCGAGGCTGCAAGTGACAGTTTGCGCGCGTATGAGCTGCCCGCCCTTGATGCGGTTCCCGTCAGCGCGCCGCTGGCCACGGAGGGAACGGTCACTGCGCTGTGGTCGGCTCCCGATTTCAAGAGTCTCTACGCGGCAGTGCGGGCGCCGGGAAACCAATACGAGGTGGTGCGTGTTTCGGCGCTGTGCAATTAGCTTTTTTCTGGTCCCAGCTTTTCTGGTTCTCGCCGAAGGCGGCGCCTGGGCAAGGACGCGGCCGCACTATGGCGGCACGCTGCGTATGGAGATCGCCGGCGACGGAATCGCCTCGCCGGACGCAACCGTGCTTCATCTTCTCCTCGACGGGCTCACGCGCTTCGGCGCCGACGGCGCTCTTCACCCCGCGCTGGCAATGAATTGGAAATCCGAGGACAGTGGTCATCGCTGGGAGTTCTCGCTTCGGCCGGGCGTTCAATTTCACAATGGCGTTCCGCTCACCGCCGACCGCGTCGTCGCTTCGCTGAATCTTGCCTGCAATGGAGACTGTCCCTGGACCACGGTTCACGCGGTGGGGCAGTCCGTCGTCTTTGTCGGCGACTCGCCTATGCCCAACCTGCCCTGGCTGCTCGCGGAAAAGCAATTCCTCATCCGGCTGACGGACGCCGGTGAAGACAAAGTGCCGGCCTGCTGCGTCGGCACGGGCCCGTTTCAGATTGGCGCGCAGTCGAATCCTGAACTCTTCCAGCTCACGGCAAACGAGGGCTACTGGGGCGGACGTCCGTTTGTCGACAAAATCCAGGTGGCCACGGGAAAATCAATCCGCGACCAGTGGCTCGACCTGAGCCTGGGCCGCGCCGACGTGGTTGAAGTTCCGGCAGAAGATTTACGCCAGGCGCAGCAACAGCGGCTCACGATCGTCGCGGCGCCGGCCGCGGAACTGCTGGCGCTCGAGATTGGCGAAACTGGCGCACTCGCCAATCCCATGCTGCGCTCATCCATTGCGGAAGCAGTCGATCGCAGCGCGTTGTTCAACGTGATCTTTCAAAAGCAGGGCGAGATTACGGCCAGCCTCCTGCCGCAGGAGTTGACCGGCTTCTCGTTCCTCTTCACCACGGACCGCGATCTGGACAAGGCGCACGAACTGCGCGGCGGCCTGGCCTGTCCGCCCTTGACGCTCAACTACGACGGCAATGGGGCCATGCAACTGGCTGCGCAACGCATCTCCCTGAACCTGCGTGAAGCGGGATTCGATGTGCAGGCGGTTGCCCTCAAAGCGCCGCAGCATGGCGACCTCACCCTGCGGCTTCTTCCGCTGCATGGCTCCGAGCCCGCAGCGGCAATGGAAATTCTCTTGCGCGCCGGGGGCGAGCAGGCGCCGGTTGAGGACGGCTCTCCTGCCGCGCTCTACCGCTCCGAGCGCGACTATCTGGCGCGCAACACCCTTGTTCCCCTGCTCGATCTTCCCCGTGCCTATGCCATCGGCTCGCGGGTGCGCGATTTCGCCCTGCTGGCCGACGGCACGCCCGATCTCGCTTCCGCGTCGCTCGAGGATGCGCCATGAGCTTGCGGCAGAAGCTTCTGCTTCTTTTTTCCCTTACTGTGGCCGCGGCCGTGGCCGCGGTGGCATGGACGGTGCTGGTGCGCATCCGGCGCGTCTTCGAACAGCGCGACCAGGAAGAGACGGCGCTGTTCGTAAGCCAGTTTCAACGCGAGTTTCAGCATCGCTCCGCGGAAGTAGCGGCGGCGGTGGACCGGCTTGCGGCCGGCGAAGGCGCGCGCGCCATGGCGCTCGAGCTCGTGCAAACCGGCGATGCCTCGCCGTATCTCACCGCGGCGCAGACCATGGCCCAGGACGCACAATTGGATTTTCTTGAAATCGTGGGCCCGGACGGCAATGTGGTTAGCTCCGCGCAATGGCCGGCGCGTTTCGGTTATCCCGAGCCCGCCGTTTTCAATGCGGCGAATCAGCCGTTTCTGAAGCGCGAGCAGCTTCCCGATGGCTCAACCGCGCTGGGTCTCTTCGCCGTGCGCTCCATTCGCGGCACAGACCCGCCAGTCAAGCTCATCGGCGGCGCGCGGCTCGATCAGAGTTTTCTCGCCGATTTGCCCGTTGCTCCAGGCATGCAAATCGGCTTGTACAGCGATCCGCAAACGGCTGTGAACGCGGACCTGGCCACGGGCGCGACCAGCTCTGCTGCGGCCGCATATGATCCCACGCGGCTTGTCGGGGTTGACGGCAATTTGCCGGGAGCGGCGCATTACCAGCGCCTGATCGAGACTGCGCTCAAGTCGGGAGCGCAGACCAACGGCATCGTCGATCCCACTGCCCGGCGCGAAGACAGCCTGAACGCAACCGCCACTCCGCTCAAGAATCAGTCCGGCGATGCGATGGCGGTGCTGATCGTGGCTCTTTCGCGCGCCGGCATGGTGGAAGCGCAGCAGCATATTCGCGCCATCGCTTACGGCGTGGCGGCGGGCGGCATCCTGCTCGCCATCGCTTTCAGTCTTTGGATCGCGGCGCGATTCTCGCGGCCCATCGAGCAGCTGGCGCGCGCCGCCGAAGAAGTGGCCGGAGGTAACTGGGACGTGCGTGTGCGCCCGCGCGGTCGTGACGAGGTGAGCGTGCTCGCGCGCAGCTTCAATCACATGACCGCGCGGCTTGCCGACCAGCGCGAGCGGCTTATCCAGAGCGAACGCGTGGCCGCGTGGCGCGAACTGGCGCGGCGGCTGGCGCACGAACTCAAGAATCCGCTCTTTCCGCTGCAGCTGACGGTCGAGAACCTGGTCCGGGCGCGCGAGCTGCCGCAAGAAGAATTCGACGAGGTCTTTCGCGAGAGCACCAGCACGCTGAACGCGGAGATCGCGAATCTCAAGAAAATCGTCGGCCGCTTCAGCGATTTCAGCAAGATGCCCAAGCCCGAGCTCGAGCGTATCGAAGCGAGTGATGTGATCTGGCGCGTCGCATTGCTCCATTGCCCCTGGCTCGTTCGGGGAGTAAAGGATTCTGGAGAAGGCTACGTAGGGCCGGCACCGATCGGTTGCTCTGTTGAGTTGAGCCTCGAGCCGATGCCGCTCAATGCCGATCCGGAACTCTTGCATCGCGCGCTCTCAAACCTGGTCCTGAATGCGATTGACGCCATGCCAAACGGGGGAACGCTCACGCTTTCCGCGCGCCCCATTGGCGACAAGGTGGAGCTTCGCGTGGCTGACACCGGCGAAGGGCTTACGCCCGAGGAGTGCGAGCGGCTCTTTACGCCGTACTATACGACCAAGCAGCACGGAACCGGTCTGGGACTCGCCATTGTGCAGTCGGTCGTGGCCGATCACGCGGGGACCATTTCCGTGGAAAGCCACGCGGGCGGCGGCGCGGCATTTATCATCATGCTGCCGAAGGCGGGCGCATGAGCACCAAGGCGACCATACTCATCGTCGACGACGAAGCCAACACGCTGGCGTCGCTTTCCCGCGCCTTCCGGCTCGCCGGGCACGAGGCCGTGGTGTGCGATGACGCCGTGCGCGCGCTCGAGATCGCGCGGGAGCAGCGTTTCGATCTGATTCTGAGCGATGTGGTGATGCCGCGCCGCGACGGGCTTGCCTTTCTCGAAGACCTGAAGACCGCGGGCGTAACCGCGCCGGTGGTGATGATGAGCGGGCAGGCGCACATTGAAATGGCCGTGCGCGCCACGCGCCTGGGGGCGCTGGATTTCCTCGAAAAACCGCTGACCACGGAAAAGCTGCTGGTCATGCTCGACAACGCGCTCAAGCTCACGCGTCTCGAGAGCGAGAATCGCGAACTGCGCGCGCGCGTAGGCAAGCACACGCTTGTCTTTGCCGGCGAGACCATGCGCCGCGTGATGGCGCAGATTGAGCGCGTGGCCGCGGGCGAAACGCGCGTATGCATCTACGGCGAAACCGGAACCGGCAAAGAGCTGGTGGCGCGTACGCTTCACGAAAAGAGCCATCGAGCGGCGGGCCCGTTCGTTACCCTCAATTGCGCGGCCGTGCCTGCGGAGCTGATCGAAAGCGAGCTCTTCGGCCATGAAAGAGGTTCATTCACCGGCGCCGCGCAGCGGCACGCGGGCAAGTTCGAGCAGGCGCATCGCGGCACGCTTTTTTTGGACGAGATCGGGGACATGCCCGCGGCCATGCAGGCTAAGCTGCTGCGCGTTCTTGAAGAGGGCGAAGTGGAACGAATCGGGGCCGGTAAGCCGACGGTTGTGGACGTGCGCGTAATCGTGGCCACGCATCGCAATCTCGAGCAGCTTGTCGAAGCCGGCAGTTTTCGCCGCGATCTTTATCACCGCGTGGTTGTTTTTCCTGTGGAGCTTCCGCCGCTGCGCAAACGAACGGAAGACCTGCCCCCGCTGGTAGAGCATTTTGCCCGCCAGGTGAGCGCCCAGAACGGCTGGAAGCCGATCGGGTTTGCACCCGCTGCCATTGAGGCTTTAAAGCAATATGCGTGGCCCGGCAACATCCGCGAGCTGCGCAACGTGGTGGAGCGTCTCCTGCTGTTGGCCGGCGACGAGGTAACTCTGGAAGACGTGCGCCTGGCGCTGCCTGCAGCACATGCTCGGAAAGCCGATAGCTCTTCCGATGCGGAAACATCGGGACCGCTCGCGCAGCGCGCGCTGGCTTTTGAACGCGCCCAGGTGCTCGAGGAACTGGAACGCCACGGGCGCCGCATGACTCCCGCGGCAAAGGCGCTTGGGCTCGAGCGCAGCCATCTCTACAAGAAATGCCAGCAGCTCGGCATCGATCTGCAGGAATTGAGAGCGCGGGACGAGTAGCCCGCGAAGCAACGGCCCCGCAGCTACGCGGCGCGCATTTTCCTTTCTGGCCCGGTCGGGCGTCACCCGCTCCGAAAGCAGATTCTTGGCGCGCTGCAGCTCCGCTTTTAGCAAGGCGCTCAGGTTTTTCCCCGCCTGATTGATGCAAAACGAAAGCATTTTCATGCCGGATCCAGGACCCTCGGGCGAGACTTTTTTGAAACCAGCGTTCGCGCAATCGTCCCTGCGTCCTTGTTAAACAATCCCTCCGGCGAATGCGTCGAATCTGTTTTTCCTTGCCCGACCATTTCTTTGTGGCGTTGGCCATGCTTCGCTCCGCAGCCGAAATGCTTCGCCGCGAATTCTTCGGCGCATCGTGCTCTGCTCGAACCAGCGTGCAGCCGGAGAATCTCGTTCGTCAGGAATGGCGCTTGAAGTACTGCACTTCGCGCTCGTGCTGCTTGGCCGCTTCGAGCGTTTTGAAGGTGCCCAGGTTGCGGCGCTTGCCGGTAGCCGTGTCTTTCTTGCGCGAATAGATGCGATATTGTCCCGACTTCAGCTTCCGTATCATGATTCATGTAGATGCGCCCGGACGCCGACGTGCCGCCCCGCCGGCCGTGAGCGTGGCCACCGCCAGTGTATTTTTCCTTCTGCTTTATTCCCAAGCCGATCCGCCTGACTGGCAATTATCCTCAAAAGATTGCCACGTGGCGCCGGCCAAAAGAGCGTTGGACGAAGGGGAAATGCCTTGTTCGACCGGAGATTGAGAAACCTGCACGCGGGCCAATGGGTTCGGTCACATCGCCGAAGACTCCTCATGATGTATAAGAAGAAAGCATGGCGCGATTGAACCTTGAGCGGCGCCGCGCAGATTCGGGACGATTCATCGTTCCGGTTGTAGGAGCGTGGGTAGAACGATGGCGGCCAGGGCTCACACGAGCGCCGTTCCCAGCAGCAACAAGCACCTTCTGCGCTGGGTAGAGAAAATGGCCGACCTGACGCGCCCGGATGCAATTCACTGGGTGGACGGTTCGCAGCGGGAATACGACCGGTTATGCGCTCTGCTCGAGCAGCGCGGCACCTTCATCCGCCTGAATAAGGAGCTGTGGCCGGGCTGCTATTATGCGCGCTCTGACCCGCGCGACGTGGCCCGCGTGGAAGAGCGAACTTTCATCTGCTCGCTTTCACGCGACAGCGCCGGCCCTACAAACAACTGGGCAGATCCATACGAAATGCGGCGCAAGCTGAAGAGCCTCTTTCAGGGTTGCATGCGTGGCCGCACCATGTATGTGCTTCCCTTTTGCATGGGACCGCTGGACTCGCCGGCCTCGCGCATCGGCGTGCAGCTCACTGACTCGCCCTACGTGGTCGTGAGCATGCGCATCATGGCGCGCATCGGGCGCGCCGTGTTTGCAGAGATCGACAAGGACGTGAAGCGCGTGGTTCCCTGCATGCATTCCGTGGGCGCGCCGCTCGAGCGCGGCCAGGCCGATGTTCCCTGGCCCTGCAATGACACCAAGTACATCGTGCATTTTCCTGAGACGCGCGAAATCTGGTCGTATGGTTCCGGTTATGGCGGCAACGCGCTCCTGGGTAAAAAATGCTTTGCCTTGCGCATCGCCTCCAATATGGCGCGCGATGAGGGATGGATGGCCGAGCACATGCTGATTCTGGGCCTCGAGAGCCCCGCGGGCGAAAAGACCTACCTGGCCGCGGCGTTTCCTTCTGCCTGCGGCAAAACCAACCTGGCCATGCTTGTGCCTCCCAAGGCGCTCAAAGGCTGGAAGGTTTGGACGGTCGGCGACGATATCGCCTGGATCCGTCCCGATGAAAAAGGCCAGCTGCGCGCCATTAATCCGGAGACGGGATTTTTCGGCGTTGCTCCCGGCACCAGCGCCAGGACCAACCCCAATGCCATGGCCACGCTCGCGCGCAACACCATCTTCACCAACGTCGCGCTTACGCCGGAAGGCGGCGTGTGGTGGGAAGGCATGACGGACACGGCGCCAGCCCAATGTCTCGATTGGCAGGGCAGAATCTGGACACCAGAGATCGCGCGCAAGACGGGTGCCTCGGCCGCGCACCCCAACGGCCGCTTCACCGCGCCTGCCGCGCAGTGCCCCAGCATCGATCCTGCGTGGCAGGACCCCGAGGGCGTTCCCTTGAGCGCCATTGTCTTCGGCGGCCGGCGCTCGGTCACCATGCCGCTCATCTACCAGGCCTTCAACTGGAGCGCCGGCGTGTACATGGGCGCCACCATGGCTTCGGAAACCACCGCGGCGGCCGCGGGCGCCACCGGCAAGCTGCGCCGCGATCCCATGGCCATGCTGCCCTTCTGCGGCTACCACATGGGCGATTATTTCCGCCACTGGATCAAGATGCAGCGCAGGCTCAACGCCACGCCCCGCGTGTTTCACGTGAATTGGTTCCGCAAGGACGAAGAGGGCAATTTTATCTGGCCGGGGTTCAGCGAGAATTTCCGCATCCTCAAGTGGATCGTCGATCGGGTGCGCGGGCGCGCCCAGGGCAAGGAAACTCCGATCGGCTGGACGCCTTATTACAAGGACATCGATTGGACCGGGCTCGATTTTTCCGAAGAGCAGTTCACCCGCATCCAGGCCGTGGATCGCGCCGCCTGGCGCACGGAGGTCATCGGGCACGAGGAGCTGTTCTTCGATCTGCACGACCATCTGCCGCCGGAGATGATCTACGAGCGCGAGCTGCTGATCTGCCGCCTGTGACTCGCCGCCCCGCGTGCGCGATCCCGCCGATCACGCTCGCTGTCTTTTCTGGAAGCCGATGCTTAGCTGGATGCTGAGGAGCGCAATCCCCGCGAAAAAGACAATCTGCTGCTCTGTGCCGGATGAAACCCGCCCCACGCGGAACAAGATCACACCGAGAACGAGATTAAGCAGCGCCCAAAGAACATTGACCATGGGCGAGGACAATCCCCTTCCGGGAGGGTGCGCGAAGGGCGTGGGGAAACGGTCGCCTGAAGCGCCGTGCACAAAGTGCGGCACCACGTTGGCGAGAAACATTCCCGCGAAAAAGCACGCGACGCCTTGATACCAGGTCATTCGGATTTCTCCTTGCGTGTTGGATGTGCGAGCTCCGGTCTCTGCTCACTCGCCGGCGGGCCAAACCGCTCGCGCACCACGCGCAGCGCGTCATCCACGGTAAGGGCTGCGCCTTCGAGCTGCGCATCTTCGGCCGCGCGCAGCATATCGCGAAACCCGGCTCCGGGCGCGTAACCGGCCGCAATCAGCTCACGGCCGGAGATCAACGGACGCGGCCGCACCACCTCCTCCGGCATGGACTGCCAGCGTTCGCGCACGAACTCCCACGAGTGGAGGTTGCGATTCGAGGCCAGCACGTCCATGCGCTGCAGCGCCAGGTGTTCCTCGAACCGCGCGAGCCGGAAAAAGCGCTTGAGCGTGGAAAATTTCATGCGTTCCGCGTCCGCAAAGCGCATGTGGTTCTCGACCAGTGCGACAATCTGCCGCGTCTCCTCGTTGGAGAATCGGAAGCGCCGGCAGATTTCCCCGGCCATGGCCACCCCCACTTCCACGTGGCCGTCGAAGCGGATGCGGTCGGGCGCCATGCGGAATGTTGGCGGCTTGCCCACGTCGTGCAGCAGCGCGCCCCACGCCAGCGTCATGGAGCAGCCGGGCTCCAGTTGTTCCAGAAGCATGAGCGTGTGCGTCCACACATCGCCTTCGGGATGAAACTGCGGGGGCTGCTCTACGCCTTTCATGCGCTCGATCTCGGGCAGCGTTTCCTTGAGCAGCGAAGTCTCATCGAGCAACTCAAAGGCTCGGCGCGCGCGGCCTTCGGTCAGCATCTTCGTCAGCTCGTCGCGAATGCGCTCGCGGCTCACGGAGTGGATGCGCGGCGCAAGCGAACGGATGGCGCGCAGCGTGCCGGGCTCGAGCGCGAATCCGAAGCGCGCGGCAAAGCGCACCGCTCTCAGCGTGCGCAGCCGGTCTTCTTCAAAACGCATCTCCGCGCGGCCAATGGCGCGGATCACGCCAGCTTCAAGATCGGCCACGCCGCCCACGTAATCGACAACACCATCCCGCACGGCGAGTGCGTCGCCGGACCGAGTGCTTGCGTGAAAGGGATCGAGCAGCAAGCCGTTGATGGTGAAGTCGCGGCGTTGCACGTCCTCTTTGGCACTCTGCGTGTAACGCACCGCGTCCGGGTGCCGTCCATCCGAGTAGGCGCTGTCCGATCGGAAGGTCGCCACTTCCGTCACAAAGGCTGCGTCGGGGTCCTCGGGCGCAACCAGCACCACGCCGAAGTGCGCACCCACGGCGAAGGTGCGCGGGAACATCGCCAGAACCACGTCAGGCGTGGCGCTCGTGGCCACATCGTAATCCAGAGGCGAGCGTCCCAGCAGCAGGTCGCGTACGCAGCCGCCGGCGAGAAAAGCCTGATGGCCTGCGCTGCGCAGCATCTCAACGATGCGCAAAGCGGCCGCGAATTGGGGCGTTGCGGGAGCCATGGCTCAAGTCCATTGTCGCTTAAACCGCGCGCAGCCGCGCCAGAGTCAGTCCGCGGCGCTGATGGCCTCCGCGATGCGATCGATAGCCTGGGCTTCCGCGTCAGAACCCGGACGGCGGCCGTTGATGAGAATGGAAAAGGCAAGAGTCCGTCCGCTGGCCGCGGTCATGTAACCGGAGAGCGCATTCACTTCATTCAGCGTCCCGGTCTTGGCCCACATTTTCCCTTTGAGCGGGGAATTCGTAAACCGGCCTTCGAGGGTCCCGTCGACTCCGGCGATGGGCAGAGTATTGCGCCACGCCGCGCCCCAGGGCTGCTTGGCCGCGTAGACGAGCAGGCGGGTAAAGGCGCGCGGAGCGATCTGATCTTCGGGGCTTACGCCGGAGCCGTCGAAGAGAAAGAAGTCCTGGTCGTCGATGCCGGCGCTGACCAGGAACTGGCGCACCACCCGTGAGCCTTCTTCAAAACTGCCGTCGGCGCCCTCGAGCTTGCCCAGCAGGCGCAACAGGAGCTCGGCGTGCAGGTTCTGGCTGGTTTTGTTGGTGATGGCGATGTCCTCGGCGACAGGAACCGAGATGCGCGCCGCCAGGACGCGCCGGCCGGTGAGCGGCGCGGCCACGGTGGTGAGCGTGGAAGGCTCGAGATTCAGAGGCAGCTCCCGCGTGCCCGCGAAGTTGCCGTCGCCGTTGGTGAAGCGGTGCCGCGACTCGGCCGCTCCGGAGACGGTGATGCCGCGGCCAAGCAACGCGTCTTTGAAAGCCTCAGCCGTGAACTGGGCGGGGTCATCGATGGCGATGCCGACGTGGAGACCGCCGGGGGGCGCGGTGCCCCAGGCGCGCACCATCATGGAACCGGGCAGTCGCTGGATGCCCGGACGCGCCGGCTCGCCGGCAGGCGCAGGCGTCATGGAATTGTTGAGGGTATAGTATTCGACGTCCGGCGTCCACGAGCCCTGGGTCACGTTAGGGGTAGAGGGATCGGGAAGGATGGCGAGTCCGGCAGCATTGTCGTTGAAAGTGAGCGCGGAAACCGGAGCGCCGTAGGCCCACTGCAGATCGTCCCAGCCCCAGCCCTGCCCGTAGCGCTCGTCGAGAAAAAAACTGTCGTCGCCGATGACGTCGCCCTCGACCGTGCGCACGCCGGCTTCTTCCACCTGCTGCGCGAGTTGATTGAGCGGCGCCATGGCGGCGAGGTTGGGGTCGGCTGGCTTGGGTGGCGCGACGGGTTGCGCGGGCGCGCCGGACGAGGCTTCCGGCGGGGATTGGGGCGCGGCGGTTCCGGGCTCCCGATAGGGATACTGGCGCGGGCTCATCGTGGGATCGCCGGCACCGAGCAGGATCAGGTCGCCATGGAGCGCGCCGCTGGCGTCCACATCGCCATCGCCAACCACGTACGTAGTCCAGGTGAGGGTGTCGGCGGGAAGAAGCGCAAAGGCGGCCGCGGTGGTGGTGAGCTTGGCATTGGACGCGGGCGCGAACAGTTTGCCGTCGTTGAGGCCGTAAAGCGTGCGGCCGTCCAGCGTGACCACGCTGATGCCGAAATCGGCGTGACTCAGTACGGGATCGGCAAGTATGGCCTGGATGCGCTCCGCAAGCGTGCCGCTCACCGGTGCCGCGTGATGCGCGGGATGCGCTTGCGCCCCAAGCAGTGTTCCGGGCGCGGGAACGATCAACAGAGAAAAGAAAACAGCCGGAAAACGCCGCGGGAAGATCATGCAGGGAGTGTAGCAGTTGAGCGGGAAGGCCAGAGTACCATCGATTGTGCGGATGCAATTCAATCCAGCGGGGCGCAGAAGCAAAGGTACGCGCCGGATTGTTGCGCCCGGATTCGTGAGTCGATGCCAAACGCAACCACATGGCGGCTGCGCACGCGCGCGCTCCCACTCGGCGCGCGCACGCTCATCATGGGCGTGGTCAATGTCACTCCGGACTCGTTCAGCGACGGCGGTTTGTTTCTTGACCCCGAGGCTGCAGTGGCCCGCTGCATGCAATGCCTCGATGAGGGCGCGGATCTTCTCGATCTGGGTGCGGAGAGCACGCGGCCCGGCTCGCGCGCGGGCGATGCGAACGCAACCGTCAGCGCGGAGGAAGAGCAGGCGCGGCTGCTCCCGGTTGTGGAAGGGATTCTCAAGGCAAGGCCGCACGCAGTGCTCTCCGTGGACACCTACAAGGCGGCGACGGCGCGCGCAGCGCTTGCAGCCGGAGCCGAGATCCTGAACGACGTGAGCGGGTTCACGTGGGATCCGGCGATGGCCGAGGTGTGCGCTCAGTTGGGCGCGGGCGTGGTACTCGCACACACGCGCGGACGGCCGGAGGAGTGGGCCAGGCAGGCGAAGCTCGAGCCGGATACGCTGCTCGCGAGCGTGCGCGAAGGATTGACGGCGCATATGCGCGCGGCGCGCGCGGCCGGCGTTGCGGAAGACGCGATCGTAATCGATCCAGGGTATGGATTCGGCAAGCGGCTCGATGAGAATTACGCATTGCTCCGGCGGCAGGGCGAGCTGCTGGCTCTGGGGCGGCCTTTGCTCGTTGGAGTGAGCCGGAAATCGTTTCTGGGGCATACGCTGGCGCCCCTCTTTGGCGGCAAGGCCGCGCTGGTGAATGCGCGCGAAGCGGCGAGCCTGGCGGCGATGACCGCGGCGATTCTGAACGGCGCGTCCATTGTGCGCGTGCATGCGGTGCGTCCCGCGGTGGAAGCGGCGCGTATTGCGGATGCAATTCTGGCGAGGCCATAGTCGCGGTCCCAACCTGATTGCTGCGCGGTCAGGAAGGGGCAACGGAAATAGTTGGTAGAGATGGTTGCACAAATGGGTTTGTAAAAAGGGCACGGCTTTAGCCGGGCCGCAAAGGCCGCATAAACATTAGGGCTTTACAGCGGTTTCACAGTTGCTGTATCCCGAAGCCGCAGATGCTAAGTGGCTTTTTCACCAAGAAAAAGCCACCTTCCGCAACTGTGAAATATGGCTACATGTACTGTGGAACCGCTCTAGCCCCTGAGGGAGGCTCCTTAACGGCCTTAACCCATTTATGCAACCAGTTCTGAGATCGGCTGCTGCAAGCCTTCAGCGAGTCAATCGCTGATACCAACTTTCAACCGCGGCCAGAGCGGACGCTCGGCGTCGTGATCCACGACGGGCTCGCTGTCGCACTCGACTTCAATCACGGTTGCGGGCTGATCGGGTGCGACGAGCGGAAGGCCGGTGAGACGCAAAGTGAAATCGCCGTCCTGTGTGAATTCGACATTCTGCCCCGTCTTGAGCAGGCGCGCGGAGAGCGCTTTGGCCTTGAGGCCGCCGATGGCGACCACGGCTTCGGGCTTGTAGAAATCGAGCCACTCCGCCGCGGGGGTGTGGTTGGGCCAGAAGTGCTGGTGCAGATAAAGGGTGTTGCCGCGGCGCGTGTAGATCACGTTCACGTTGCCGCCGCCCTGGCAGCGGTCCGTGCCATAGACGGCTTTGCCGTTGATGTCAAGCCAGGCGCCCGCTTCGCTCAAGATGCGCACGGATTCGGGAGGAACGGAGCCGTCGGGCATGGGGCCGATGTTGAGCAGGTAATTTCCGCCGCCGTTGGCGCAGGTGGCCAGGTTGCCGACGATCTCCTTGGGCGTTTTCCAGGCGTCGTCGCCGCGGTTGAAGCCCCAACTCTCGTTGAGGGTCATGCACGTTTCCCAGGCACGTCCGGCTTCCGCAGCCTGGATGTGCTGCTCCGGCGTGGAGAAATCGCCGGGCAGCAGGTTGCGGTTGTTCACGATGATGTCCGGCTGCAGTTCGAAGACCATCGCATTCATTTTTTCCGATTCCCATTCTTCGGCATCGAGCGGCCAGGCCACGTCGTACCAGAGCACGTCGATCTTGCCGTAATTGGTCATGAGCTCGCGAATGAGGCCATGGGTGTAATCGACGAAGCGGCGGCGCGCGGCCTCATCGGTCTTGCACAGCGCGCCGTCGGGATGATGCCAGTCCATGAGCGAGTAATAGAACCCCACGCGCAGACCTTCAGCGCGCGCGGCTTCAACGAATTCGGCAACCAGGTCGCGGCCCGGGCCCTGCTGGGCGGCGTTGTAGTCGGTGAGCTCGGTAGCGAAGTTGCAGAATCCCTCATGGTGCTTGGTGGTCATCACCATGTAGCGCTGGCCGGCTCGTTTGGCCAGCCGCGCCCAGTCGCGCGCGGCATTGGGTTTGGGATGGAAGTGTTTGGCGAGGATCTCGTACTGGGAAATGGGTACGCCTTCCACTTCCTTGGCCCACTCGTGCTGGCCGATCACACTGTAAAGTCCCCAATGGATGAACATGCCGAATTTGGCTTCGTGCCACCACTGCATGCGCTGGTCGCGCGTCGCGGCCTGTTTTTCGTCGGCGGACGCGGGGCCCGCGGGCGGCACAATCTGCTGCGCGGCCTCCGCGCGGGATGCGGCAAGGGCCATGGCGCCGGCGGCGCCGAACTGCTTCAAGAACGCCCGCCGCGTGCTTTCGCTCCAGTTCATCGTCTTCTCCCCGAGAGCGTGATTTGAGGAACCCGCCGGCATCCCCTTAGCGGTAACGAAAGGCCGGCGCAAAAACATTCCACTATAGCAGACGAAGGCGTGCGACCGGCGGCGGGAGGCTGGTCAGTTTGAAGGATGGATCCCTCAGGGGCAGGGCGACGTCCGTTGAATCGGCGTGAGGTTGGATGGCCCGCGAATCAGGGACGCGTTTCTTCGGCGGTCTGCGCCGGCTGCTGCGGATTGGGATTGGCGTAGTAGCCATGGCGGGTGACCACGGTCAGCTTGCCGTGGCCGGGCGCGGCGGCTTCCACATGCACCACGCGATAGCCGCCCAGGCTGGAGGGACGAGTAGAGCGATAGGCGATGGTGTATTGATTGCGGATGTCGCGCGCAATCTCCGCCGCGATGCCATTCACCTCGTCGAGCGAGCGGGGAAAGTAAGCGAAGCCCCCAGTCTCCTGCGAGAGCCTCTGCAGAGCGGTGCGGGCGCTGTCGGCTTCGTCTTTGTCGGAGTCGAAGAGCAGGCCGATGGTATACACCACGGGACCCCCCAGGTCCTGCACGCGGCGAATGGCCTGCTGCAGGGTGAGGCGGGATGCGTTGTCGGCTCCGTCGGTAATGATGAGTAGAACCTGCTTGCGCTCCTTTGCATGCCGCGAGAGCTCATCGGCCGAGGCTACCACGGCGTCGTACATGGCCGTCGTTCCGCGCGAGTCGAAACGCGACAGGCTGCGGTCGAGCGCGATGCGGTCGGTGGTAAATCCCTGGTCGAGATAAGCGCGGTCAGAGAAGTTCACGACGAAGGCCGAGTCTTGCAGGTTTGAATCGCGCAGCAGCTCCATGGCAGCGGCGTTGACCGCGGTGCGCTTGTCGCGCATGGAGCCCGAATTATCGACCAGGATGCCCATGGAGACGGGCATGTCCTGATGCAGAAACGCGTTGACGGTCTGGGGCACGCCGTCTTCCCAGACGCGAAAATCGCGCTGGCTGAGATCGGTAACGGTCTCGCCTTTCTGGTCAAGGACGGTGCAATCCAGCAGCACCTCGTCGACGTTGGCGTGCAGGACGTACATTCCGTCCTGGCGCTTGAGCGGCTCGCCGGGAGTGGTGCCGGCGTTGGGGCTGCCCGGAACGTTGGCGGGTGCGTTGGCTGCCACCGGAGGCGGCTCCGGATCGGGCGAGGGGATCGGATCATGGTCTACATCGAGATTGGGCTGCATCTCCGGGCGCGTGGGATCCTGGATGACCGCCGAAGAGGAGGACGGAGCGGGCGCTGCCTGGCCGTGCGCGCCGGCGCAGAGCAGGCCCAGCGTCACCATCGGGATGAGGCCGAGAAAGCGCGATCTGGTCAGGACCATCGAGAGCATGGCGGCAGAGCGGAGACGTTACGTCAGTCCAGTTGGATGCAAAAAACAGCCTGAGCAGCCAGATGAGGCTGCTCAAGCAAGACCAGAATCTCCGTTAGAGGTTAGAGCGCTCCATGCCGAGGCCGGGCGGGCCGCGGACGGCTTCCGGGCCCGTGCCTGCGCACGGCCGCGCCCTCAGGCGCTCTGACGCAGCGCTCTAGTGCAGGCGGAAGTCCACCTCCACGATCATCTGCACGGCTACGGGGCGTCCCTGATACACGGCCGGCCTGAACCGATATTGCCGGACGGCTTCAACAGCTTTTTCATCAAGACCCATGCCCAGATGGCGGGTCACGTGCACATCCTGCGGGTAGCCCTGCGCGTCGACAATGAGCTGGATGGAGACGGTGCCCTGAAAATTCTGCTGGCGCGCCCCTTCAGTAAACTCCGGTTCGACCGAATGAACGAGAATGGGCGCGCTGACCCCGCCGCCGACGCTCATCACGCCGCCGCCGTATCCGCCGCCCGTGCCGGGGCCGTAGCCCGTGCCCTGGCTCGAGCCGATGCCGCCGCCCATGCCGTGGCCGAAGCCCGAACCGCTGCCGCTGCCCTGCGAGGCCAGCGCAATCTGCGGCGAATCCTGCATGCCGAGATTGGGCATGGCGGTGTTGGTGGGCATGTTCACCTGCATGGTGGGCTCCATGGGCAGTTTCGGATTGCTGACGCGGACGATCTGCGGTGGAAGCATGTGGATGCGCGCCACTTTAGGAGCATGCCCGCGTATGGGCTCGATGCGCTGATGCGCGCCGCCGCCACCACCGCCGCCCTGGACCTTGGCCACCGGCATCACCTTCGGAAGAGGCGGAGGAGGAGCGTACAGAGTGATCGGAGTCACCGTGGCTTCCGTTTGCACCACGTGCGTATGCGCGGTCAGGCCCCAGCAGAGGATGGCGGCGATGGCCACGATGTGCAGGAAGATGGAGATGACCTTCGGCTTGCGCTCGCGCTTATAGCTGAGCAGGTCGATTCCCTTCCAGACCAGCGTATTGGAACCGGCGCCCGTGAACGCGGGTCGGCGGGCGATAAGCCGTGGCTGCGGATTGGGCCAGGTGGCAACGCCGTCGAGAGCGTCGAAGGAATCGAATGCAAGCGAAGAGCGATTGTAGGTTTCCGCATCCTGTTTGCGGCTGCTCGTCTTATGGCCGAATTGTCTGGTGTCTGCACTCATTTTCGAATTTCCTGGTCCCGAATAAGCCATAGTGTTGGCCGGAAACACCCCTTCCCGGCATCCCCCTCTCCTCTATATCGCTAAGACCATCTCTTGGCATCTTCCGTTGCTTTGCGCTCGAATCATTTGCGTTACCAGATTCCCTTGTCGCTGCCGGTAAGTTTTTGCCCCACGGCGGCCGCCGTGGCCAGCCAGGGGAGCAGGCTGAGCCGCGCGCCGCTTGAGAATTCACCCTTTCCCAGCGTGCCCGCGAGCTGGGAAGTATAGAGTGCGGCTGACTGCGGCAGGATGGGCACGCGGAGAAAGCCGCGGGCATAGTAGATGCGATCGCCGCCGAACCGCGCTGCCTCGCGGACGAACGCCGGCAAGTCGAGGCCCGCACCGCGATAGCTCTCGACGTAGTCGGAAACGATGACGAGATAGGTTGCGGCGCCCTCCCAGATGTCCGCACCCTGCGTAAGCGAGCGCAGATTTTCGTAATCGATGGCGCCGCAGTCGGCCATCCATGCGGAATCGACGATGTCGCACAGCCGGAAATAAAAATGGCGATACATCCGTTGCAGCGTGGAGATGGCCAGGCGATCGGAGGCCGAGGTGATGCGAAACGGATGGCCGCACAGCATGATGTGACGGGTGCGATCGAGGAGCGAGGAGGCAATGGCCACCTGCTCGCCCGTCTGACCCAATCGGCCCATGTGAATTTCCACCGCCTCCGAAAGGCCGGGCACGATGAAGTTCCATTTGCAGGCCAGGCGGTCGCCCCAGCTGCGCGGCGCGAGCCTCGCGTTGAATCGGTCGCGCATCAAGCCGATCACGTCATCGGGGCCGGCGGTTGTGTAGAGATCGAGATCGCTGCCCAAATCGGGCCAATGATCGAGCGACTTGATCACGGTGACGGGGTAATCGCGCTCGGCAAAGGCATCGCAGATCTCGCCCAGGAATTCAACCGCGATGGCGATTCGGGCGCGCTCGGTTGCCAGCGCGTCCGCGGCCCAATCGGCGCGCGTGGCGTTTTGCTGCGCGCGCACCAGGTGCAGGAATACCTCAAGGCCGCGAACCATGACGTGATTGAGACTGGAGAGAGAGACCAGGTCATCGAATTCCTCGCGCGTCATCTGCGCGAGCTGATGGCTCAACTCCTCGTGGGACGGCGAAGCGGGGAAGCCGCCGTTGCGTGGAGGCAGAAGAAGGCGCGAAAGGAGATCCATGGAGCGATGCGGCAAAGATTGTTCGGCGGCTCTGGTCATTTTGAATGGACCTTCTAATCGCTATCGCTGTTGTTGCGGCTGCGCGTTGGGGGAAGGCTGCTGGGGAGCGGCCGGAGCGTTGTCTTCCGGTGCGCTGCCGCGCGGCGTCAGCTCGATGGGGCCGGTCTGGCGGCGACGCTCGATGCTGTAAATGTCGAGCGCGCTATCGACCTTGTGGTCGCTTCCGGAGGCGACGGCGAAGAGCGGTTTCCCTTCAGCCGCGCTGTCAGTGGCCATGCCCACGGGCGCGGATGCGTCCTGCGCGCGGCGGGCCTTTTCATAGAAAAACTTTGCGGTTTCAAGATCGCCCTCGCGCTCGGCCACGTAGCCGCGGTTGTTCAGCGAAAACGCGTCGGAGGGGTCGGCGGAATAGGCGCGGAGAAAATAATCCTTGGCCGCGGTCCAGTCGTTCTGGTTTTCCGCAAAGACCCCGCGCCGGCTGAGCATGAGCGCGCGCTCGTAATCGGGGTTAATGCCCTCGAGCCGCTTTTCCAGCAGTTTGGCGCTGGTTGCAGCCATATCGCTCACCGGTCTTCCGCGCCAGGCGCGATCGGCCGCAATCGCGACCGGCTCGGAAGAATGCAGGCTCGCGGCAGCGCGGTAATATTTCAGGGCGTTCCCGTAGTCGCCCACGGTTTCATTGGCGACCCCGAGGTTGTTCAAGGTGAACGGATCCTGCGGGTCGAGAGACAAGGCCTGCTGCAGGAGCGCTGAGGCCTCAAAGCCGCGGTTTTCCGAGAGCAAACGTATGGCGTCCAGGTTCATGCGGTTGACTTCCATTGGCTGGTCCTGGAGGTTGTTGACGGCGGCCATCATGGGCTTCCCCTGAAGGCTCTTTTCACTGCTTACATCGATCTGTGCATTGCAGCTCTGCTCCAGCGCGAGCTGGTAAAACCGCTGCGCCCGATCCAGTTGCCCTTCGAGCTCGGCGATGTAACCGAGATTGTTCAGTGTGAAGGGATCGGAGGGATCATAGAGATAGGCCTTCAGGAACAAAGCCTCCGCACGGTCATATTCGTGTTTCTGAACGGCCTCGACGCCCTCACGGTTGAGCCGCTGCACCGGGCTGAGCTTGCTGTGCAGGGGAATGTCGATGGTCAAGGTATCGCTCGCCCGAGCCGGCGTGTAAGCCGGCGCGGCGATGAGTGCGAAAACTGCAATCCATTTTGCTGGTTTAACAACCATATGTGCTCTTCACCGTTGCTTTCCGCGCACAGCCGGATGCAGGATTTCAAGAAAGTTAGATGCGTCCGCTTCGGGGGTGTTGCTCTTCCGCGTCAAGCTCAGGCCACCGGCCACGGATTTGCCTCATCAAAAGAATTGTCGGAGAAATCTCAAGAAGCATGGGTTAGACCGGGATGGAGCGATTCCAGGCAACAATACTGCTGGGGGGGCTGCTGGCGGGTTTGGCGCTGGCGGCGGGCGCGCAGCAGAATCAACCTGCGGCACCGCCTCCTCCAGGCCAAGCCACGGATCAGGCAGCGGATCCGGCAGCGGATGTTGGCGCCGACCGGCCCCCGGTCTTGCCCAACGGGGTCGATGCCATTCCCCCCGCACCCAAGGGGACAAGCACAATTTTCGGGGGGGAGATCAAGAACATCGATCCCGTTCGCGACGTGCTCACCCTGGCAGTGTACGGGGAGCGGCCGATGAAGATTCTGTTCGACGAGCGCACGCAGGTGTATCTGGACGGCAAGCGGATTCCTCTGCACGAGCTCAAGCGGGAAGACCACGCTTCCGTGCAGACGACCCTCGATGGCGCCGCCATCTTCGCGGTGAGCATTCACGAGCTGTCAAACGCGCCGGAGGGCGAGTACAGCGGCAAGGTGGTCAGCTACGATTCGGGGTCGGGCGAGCTGACACTCTCTTCGAACGGCTCGCGCGACCCGCTGAAAGTACGCGTGGCGCAGGACGCCTCCTTTGTGCGCGTGGGCCAGTCGGCCTTCACCGCCATGCGATCGGGGCCGTGGGACCTGCGCAGCGGATCGCTGATCGCGATTGCCTTCGGATCGGACAACGAGGGCCGTGGCGTGACCGACAGGATTACCGTGTATGCTGTCCCGGGAGCGGCTTTTGCGTTCAGTGGAAGCATCGCCTCATTGAACCTGGGGCTGGGCCGGCTGGTGCTGGTGGATCCGCGCGACCAGAAGAGCTACGAGATTTCCTTTGATGCCGCGCGCACCCGGGCTGCACGCGACCTGCACCTGGGCGAGAGCGTGAGCGTGAGGGCGGAGTACGACGGCGCGCGCTACATGGCCAGCGAAATCACGCCGGACTGACCAGGCCTTATCGACTGACAAATCCTGAAAACAGTGGCTTGCCGTCCGTGCGCGGCCGAGGGGGAATGAGTTCGACAAGCAGACGCGAATTTCTCAAGTTGGGTGTTGGTTCCGTATCAGCCTTCGTTCTTGCCGCCGCAGAAGGCAGAAGCGGCGCGGCAGCCGAGCCCATTTTCCGCACACCGGAGATGATCGACCGCTTTACCGATCCGCTTCCGATTCCCGAAAAGCTGAAGCCATACGGGAAACGCAAAGATGCGGACCTCTTCCGCGTGCGCATGGTCGAATTCCGCAGGCAGCTGCACTCGCAACTGCCGCCCACCCGGTTGTGGGGATACGAAGGTCAGTATCCGGGACCGACCTTCGAGGCCTTGCGCGGAAGGCGCGTGGAGGTGGAATGGGAGAACCATCTGCCGCTCGAGCACTTATTCCCGGTGGACACACATCTCCATGGCGCCATGCCTCCGGCGCCGGTGGTGCGCGTGGTGCCGCATGTGCACGGCTCGCGCACTGACTCGTTGAGTGACGGCCTGCCGGAAAAATGGTTTGTGCCCGGCGCTTCCGTGCGCTATCAATATCCCAACGATCAGCCGGCGGCGACGCTGTGGTACCACGATCACGCCATGAGCATCACGCGGCTGAACGTGTACGCAGGTCTTTCCGGATTCTATCTGCTCCGCGACCCGCAGGAATTGAGCATGAACCTGCCCTCGGGCGCTTACGAGATTCCGCTCGCGCTGCAGGACCGCATGCTGGACGACGGAGCGCAGCTGCTCTATGCGCCCACTGAGGACGATGGCACAGCGGTTCCCAGGGGAATGTGGGGGCCGCAGTTCTTCGGCAATCTGCCCCTTGTGAATGGCGCGCTTTATCCGTACCTCGCCGTGGAGCCGCGCCTTTACCGGCTGCGCGTGCTGAACTCTTCCAATTCGCGCTTCTTCCGCTTGTTTTTCAACCTTGCCCAAAGTCCCACTGACATTCCCTCCCTGGTGCGCTTCCACCAGATTGGCAGCGACGGCGGATTGCTGCCCAAACCGGCGCCGCTGGAAAGAGTGCTGCTGGGGCCGGCGGAGCGCGCAGACCTGATCCTGGATTTCTCCGGGCTCGAAGGCAGAACCGTCACCCTCTCCAACAACGCGCCTGCGCCTTTTCCCGGATGGAGCCTGCTGCGCCCGCTGCATGAGCCGCTGCCTGAACTCATGCAGTTTCGCGTGACCCTGCCCCGAAGCAGTGCCAGGACCTTCAGCCTGCCCGCCCCGATCGATCTGCCGCGGATGAAGGCAAGCGACGCGGTGACCACGCGGGATTTTGTGCTCTCTGAGAACATGGACGACAAGGGCAGGTCCCTGGGCATGCAGATCGACGGCAAGGCGTACGCCGATGCGGTGACCGAGCTTCCCAAGCTGGGGTCGACGGAGATGTGGCGCTTCATCAACACCACAGACGATACGCATCCCATGCATCTGCACCTGGTGCAGTTCCAGGTGCTGGAGCGGCGCGGGTTCGATTTCGGCGTCTTTGTGCGGCAGCAGGGAAAGCTGCAGCTCGTGGGCGCGTCGCGTCCGCCCGCGCCCAACGAGGCCGGATGGAAAGACACGGCTATCGTGAACCCGAACGAGGTTCTCATCCTCCTGGTGCGCTTTGAAGGCTATACCGGGCGCTACGTCTATCACTGCCACATGGCCGAACACGAAGACAACGACATGATGCGCCCGTTTGAAGTGGTGGCCTGAGCGCGCCGCGCGGGCGCGCTCACAGTTCGGTCTTCTTCCCCGATCGCTCCCCCGCTCAGAACTGCGTCGTCTTCTTGCTCACCGACGGGGCGAAGCTGGCCGGCGTGCAGGTCGAGCTCGCTTCCGAAGTCGAAGTCGGCGCCGGCGGCGTAGGCGGCGTAGCCCACGGGATGTTGGTGAAATCGAAGAACTCCAGCAAGTTTGGCTGCGCGGCGTCGCGCGCGGTCAGGTGCGCGGAGGAACCGATGAAGCGATTCTCGACGAACTTGATCACCGCGGTATGATCCATGGGCGTGTGCGAGACGTAGTGCTGCCGCGAGAACGGCGAGATGATGATGTTGGGCAGCCGGAATCCGAGCTGCGCCGCGAAGCCGTACACCGCCGCGGCGTCGTCGGGATTGGCCCCCGGATCGGTTGAATCGAGATCGCAGTGGGTGGTCGGCGTTCCTCCCGGCGGCACGCAGGGATTGTAGCCATCCGGATTGACGGCGATCGAGGAGATGTCCGGAATGGCTCCCAGGGAGGCATCGGTATTGTCGTTCGAGTGGCCGGGCACTGGGGGCACGTGGTCATACGGGCCTCCGCCTTCGTCGTAGCTGAAGAAGAAGACCGAATCGGACCAGGAGGAACTCGCCATGAAGGCGGCTACGACCTGCGCCACTTCCGCCTGCCCGTAGAGAATCGATTGACCCGAGCCCGGATGCTCGTCGTTGTTGCCGTAGCCGGCTTCAATGAAGGCAAAGCTGGGCAGCGCGTTGTTGGCGAGGTCGGTGTAATACTGCGAGATGGGCGCAATCTTGTCGGTGTCGATGCAGAAGGAGTTGGTGGTGTCACCCACGACACTCGAGGGCTGCGTGGGCGGCGTGCAGGTGCCGGTCGTATTGTCATACAGATATTGATAGGAGTAAGTGAAGGTGCCGAAGTCGGTGGCAGGGTAGCGCGAGTTGCCGGTGGTCGGGCAGTCGTCTTCCTCCGTGCAAAAGCCCTCGGTGACGGTGTAGTAAATCTTCCAGGAGACGTTGGCGGCGTCGAGCTCCTGAAAGATGCTGGGCAGGTCAAGCTGGGGCAGATCATCGTCGCCGCCCGGATCTTTCACCAGGCCCTGGGTGGTGCCGCCGGAGAACGTGGCGATACGGTTGTCGATGCTCTTGCTCGCAACGGGAGAGAACCAACGGTCGGAGATGGCGAACTGGCTGGCCATGTAGTAGTAGTAGTTGAGGAAGTTCGAGCCGGTTCCACTGGAGCCCGCGCCGTAGTAGCCCATGGCGCGCTCACCGGTCGTGTCAGTAAAGCTGCCGGAGCAGGAGCCGCCGCCGCTGGCGATGCAGCTGTTGGCATAGCCCTCGGCGTCGTGAACAAAGCCGTCCAGCGCAACCGGGCGGGTGGTGGTGAAGTCGTACCGGTCCACGTCGCCGTAGCTCGATAGCCAATCCGAGCTCATATCGTCCACGCAGGTGCTCGTGAACGGGAACAGGTTGTAGGTGGTTCCCTGGTCGTCTTCGTTGCTGATGGTGCTCAGCTTGTCGTCGATGCCGTCGACTTCGTAATCGTTCCCATCCTGGCCGATGTACATGTTGTTGGCATGCCGGTAGGGATTGAGCATGCCGAAATAATTGTCGAAGGAGTGATTTTCCTGGAGCATGAAAATAACGTGATCGACGTCTTGCACGCCTCCCGGCGCTACTACCGTAACCGTAACCGCAGCGGAAACGCTGCCGCTGGTCCCGGTGGCGGTGGCCGTGTAGGTGGTGGTTGCCGTGGGTGAGACGGATTGGTTGCCGCCCGCGGCAGGCAGCGAATAGGAACTGCCGTCGCTACCATTCACTGTCACTTGTGTGGCGTTGGTCGCGGTCACGGTGAGCGTAGACGAATTCCCCGTTGCAATCACCGTGGGGTTGGCGGCGATGGTGACCGAGGACGTCGGCGTGGAGCTGATCAGGACGGAGACGCTGGCTGAAGCCGATCCGCCAGGTCCGGTGGCGACCGCGGTGTAATTGGTCGTCGCCGTGGGGCTCACGGTTTGCGTGCCGCCGTTCGGCTGCAAAGTGTAACTGCTCCCGTCACTGTCGGTGACCGTCACCGATGTGGCATAGGTGGCCACCACCGTCAAGGTGCTTGAGCTTCCTGATGCGATGGAAGACGGCGAAGCGGTGATGGAGACGGTCGGTGCCGGATTCGGAGTTACCGTAACCACCACGGTCGCCTTGGCGCTTCCGGCGGGACCGGTGGCCACGGCTGTGTACGTAGTGGTTGCCGTCGGACTTACGGCCTGCGTGCCGCCGGTTACTGTGAGGTTATAAGAGCTGCCATCTGTGCCTGTAACCGTAACCTGAGTGGCGTTGGTGGCAATTACCGTCAAGATAGACGATGCCGATTGACTAATCGATGATGGGTTGGCAGTAATGCTTACTGTGGGCGCAGAAGCTGCAGCCACGGTTACCGTGGCCGTAGCGGTTGTCTTGCCTGCGACGCCGACGGCGACGGCGGTGTAAGTCGTGGTTGCGCTTGGAGTGACCATCTGCGTTCCGCCGCTGGGCTGCACCGTGTAGCTGCTGCCGTCACTGCCGGTGAGAGTAACCTGGGTTGCATTCGAAACCGTGATCGTCAACGTCGACGAGCCCCCTGGGTTCACAGTGGCGGGATTGGCCGTGATCGTAAGCTGCGGAGCTCCTGTCTCATTGTTGGCCAGAGGGGCAGTGCAGCCTGCAACCAGCGAGAACAGCGCCAGAGCAGCCAGGCTGAAGAACAAATGGGTTGGCAGGATTCTGCGCGTCTGAATGGAAAGCAAGCGGTCCTCCTTTGTGCCGCCCCAATTCGGCACACGTCCGCGCGAATTCACGGACAATCGAAAACGGACAATCCAGTTGCGAAGTTCGTGAAGCGGTTCAGCAAATTCGGTAGCTTATGATCCGTTCCTGGATCCGCTAAACAACTATTCATTCTTCATTGGCCCTGGCCTTTCTGCTTGCGCCGGAACCAAGGCAGAGGAAATTGCTTCGATTGTTAGATGAAGGCATGACGCAGCATGGATGCTCAGCGAACTGCGGTGACGGAGGCAACCTGTTGCCGCTCTTGTGCGCGGCAGGAAAGCGCACAGAGGTTTCAACCACTTACAGCGGTTTCACAGTTGCTGTATCCCGAAGCCGCAGATGCTAAGTGGCTTTTCACCAAGAAAAAGCCACCTTCCGCAACTGTGAAATATGGCTACATGTACTGTGGAACCGCTCTAGCCGGAGCGCGTGACAACCGTGCCCAGCCGCCCGCACGGAGGCGCGGCAACCCGCAGAAAAACGGCGCGACTCAGCACGGATCGCGAGGTTCACTCTTGCTGCCGGCAAACTGCGGCGCAAGGTGATCCAGGGCGGCATAGTGAGCGGCCGATGGGGCCGCGTGCGCGGCAGGAGGGGCGGGTCTCGGCTGCACGCTCAACGCTGCCTGGTCCCGCGTACCGGCGAGGGAGCGCTTGTGACGGTTCAGTTCAAACCAGCGAAGGTAATTGCCCACAACGTGGCTCATGTTCATTTCCACGCCGGCTGAGAAGTTCTGTTCAGCCATCTGGCGCTCGAGCTTCGGCGACTGGAGGATGGCGATAAGCTGCTCGGCAAGATGCTCCGCATCGCCCACGCGATGGAAACGGATGGCCATGTTTTCGTCGTCGGCCATGCCGCGAAAGTCGGGAAGATCGGCGCATACGATGGGAATGCCGAATTCACAGGCCTGATGCGCGGGGCCGCTCGAGCCGGTTGCGGAGTCGTAGGGCATCACCACGATGGAAGTGGATTGGTAGAGGTCGGGAATGTCTTCTTCGGGAACATACCCGAGAAACTCAATGGGGAGATGATTGGGCTGGGCCGCGCGAATCGACTCCCAGTATCCGGCGCAGGTGTGATGATTGGCGCCGGCAACCATCAGCTTCGCCTGAGGAACCTTCTCGACCACCAGGGGGAAGGCCGCCATCAAGGTTTCGAGGCGCTTGTAGGTGCCCCAGTGTCCGATGGCGAGGATGCGCTTGTGAGGATTGCCCCGACGCGAGAAATCGGGCGGCGTGGGCGCTGAGGCGAAGGTTCCGTGCGTGCCCAGCAGGACATTGCGCGCAGCGTATTTTTCCGTGAGCGTGCGATGATAGCCGGGCAAGAGCACGGAAACGGAGTTTGCCCGCAGCAGGGCGCGCGTAGCCAGATCGGTGCCCAGGCGGAAGAGCCGCTCGCGGCGCACGCCCGCGGCCGCGAAATCGACGTGCTCGATGATGTGGTGCAAGGTGATGTGCGTGAAGTAGCCGGCGGCCCGCGTGAGAGCCGGCGCGGAGAGGCCGGCGAATGCGGCAACGGGATTGGCGGGCGTTGCGAAGGTGGAGAAGACGAGATTGAACCACACCACATCCGGATCGAACTTGCGGATGGCCTTTAGCAGCCGCATCGGGTTACGCACACTTCCGAATCGCCAGCAGCGGTTCACGTTGAAGCCGGGCAGCTCTGCCTGTGGATTTGCGCTCAGCGGACGCCCCTCCTTGTCGGTGGCAAATTCGTAGTTGGTGAGTTCGTCTGAAAGAATAGTCAATTCCACATCGGGATGGCGCTGCAACTCACGCGCGATATAAAACGCATATTCGTTCAACTGGCGTCCGCTGGGGGGAAAAGTCGCTACCAAACAGATTTTCATGGCCGATTGCCTCTAAAAAATACTGACCTCGATATAGGGCCGGAGCTGCTCGCTCTGCGCTCCGGAGAAATTGAAGAATGTCTCCTCCTGCATGCCGGCGGAGAACCGGATGGGATACTCGAGATCGAGCGGCCCTGAAGAATCGTTGTAGCGGCGGTGGAACGGCCGGGCGTAGGAGAGAGAAAAGCCGTTCTGGACCGCATCGTAGATATGGAATCCGCGCGTGCTCGAGTAAGAGCTTGTGACCTGGAGATCCCAGTTGCGGCGAGGCTGGAAGTCAACGCTCCCGGCGGGGCGCAGGTCCTGGGCAATGGCAGAATTCAGCGCTACGGCGCGCCAGGCGCGGAGATCTTCAATCATGGCCCTCACGTTGAGGCGCGGCGAGAACCGGTGCTCGAGGCCGATATAAGAAGACGTGTAATAGTTTTGGTAATTCACCGGCTTGAAGAGCTGATCGGTGGCGCCCCACCCGGTAACCAGTGCGGTATGCCCCCAGGGCGAGCCGACGCGAAAGTCGATGGCGCCGGTAGAAGTTCTGGAGCGCAGGTTGCTGATGTTGCTGTCCGTGAACGGGCCGGTCTCCCAAATCACGTAGCCGTCAAAAGAGAGCGCGTTGAAGAACGAACTCGAGGACACGTAGGCGAACTCGCGCAAGAGATTCTGGTTCATTTCGCTGGGCGAGAGTGAGTCGCGGCGGATGGTTCCCTGAATGCCACCATCGAATGTGAGCGAGCTGTCACCGAAATGGACGGTCGGATTCAAGCCGAAGTTCATGGTGTAGTCGGTGGTGTCGCGATTGACAATGGAGTTGGTGGCAGGCACGGAGATAAGGCCGCGTGCGTTGCGGAGCTGGAAGAAGCCGCTGGCTGTGGGCAGATACGGGAGATGCAGGTGGTAGGCGTCCGTCCATTGGGTCTGGATGGAGGAGCGCGGGGGCGGAAGCAGGGATGTGTCCGTGGGAGGAATGGGGATGCCCGCGTCGAGCTTGGAATCGAGGACGTAGACGGTGGTGTCCTCATAGATGGGCTCGATGGAAGCATCGGAGAGCACGCTCAACACAGAGTTGACGCGCAAACCTTCATCGGCCGCGGCGGCAAGCATATTTGCCTCGGCGGTGGCGTCGTCGCCTTCGGCATTCGAGGCCTGCGCGAATGAGGTGAGCGCCTGCGCTCCGTGGTGCTCCTGGCGGAAGACGTTGGCCTCCGCAAGCAGGTACTGGTAGCTGGGCGCGCTGTCAGCCGAGGCATGGACGGCGGCAAGCTCTGCCTGGGCGCGGGCGGTGTCTCCCTGCGCCAGATAATTGTCCGCCATGCCGATGCGCACTTCGGCGTCGGGCGCGCCGGCCAGCTTGGCGCGCTCCAGATAAGTCTGCGAGAGCTCGTAGTCGTGCGTGGATCGGAACACGTCTGCGGCGGCGATGAATTGCGTGCCGTTAGGCGGAGCAGCGTCGCCGGCTGCGGCTTCCATCCACGCCAGCGCAATCTGCCGCTCTGCATCGGCAGAGTGGCCCTGCTGAGCCATGAGCTGCGCAATGGCCAGGCGCACGCCGACACGCTCCTGGCCGGCCACCTCAAGGGCGCGGCGGAAGCGATCCATGGCGGCATTCTGCTCGCCAAGCGTGTTCAGAGCTTCGCCGGTGGAGACGTAAATCTGGCTCCGCTCCAGGTTCGAGCCGCCCTGCGCATTCTGCTCGGCAAGAGCCACATAGCGCAGGGTCTGGCCGCGGTCGTCGAGATTGGCGTAAGCGCGGGCAAGCAGCGCGCAGATTTCAGGGTTCTGCGGGTCGAGCTTCGCCGCGGCGCCCAGCTCGTCGGCGGCTTCACGAAATTTGCGCTCGCCGAGAAGCGCATTGCCCAGGCCAAGGTACAGCGAGCCGTCGTTGGGAGCGAACTTCAGGGCCGCGCGGTATTCCTCGGCAGCCTTGCCCAGCATGTCCTCGCTGCCATAGGCGGTTGCGCGAATGAGATGAATGTCCTTGGAGTCGCCCAGGGCGCGTTCCGCCAGTTCCGACTCGTGCACGGCTGCGTGCGGCATGTGCCGATCGAGATCGGCGTAAGCCAGTCCCAGAAGCGCCTCTCCGTTTTTCGGCTCGCGGCGAAGCGCGGCTTCAAAGTCGGCTGCGGCCGGCTGGGGCTGGTGAAGATCGTTTTCCACATACCCTCGGTTGACGTAGGCGGTCACTACGGTGGGATCGCGCTTGATGGCCTCGGAGAAATCGGCGAGCGCCTGTTCGTCCTGGCCTTCCTGCTTGTGTACGTAACCGGCGAGAAGAGGAATGTCGGGCTCGCGCGGCAACACGTCCATGTATTGCGAGGTAAGCGCGAGCAGGCCGGTATTGTCTTGCAGATGCAGCAGGTCGTAGCCGAGATAGACGACCACGTCGCGGTCGTGGGGCAGCACTTTGATGGCTTCGCGTCCCACCTGGGCGGATTCCTGGTAGCGGCCCTGGAAGCTCAAATAGCGCTCCTTTTCGCGCAGCACCTGGGGCTGATTCTCCATGCCGGCGTCCACGCGGGTCAGCCACTCGCCGGCGAGCTTGAAGTTGTGCGCCTCGATGCCGGCGTTCATGCCTCCGGCGACGATGAGCGCATTCTGCGGGGCAATCTGCCAGCCCTTGCTGTACGAGGCCTGCGCCTTCGTGTACTCGTGGCGCGAGGTGTAAAGATCGCCGAGCGCGAGATAGGGGATGTACAGCTTGGGATCGACCCGAGCCAGGTGCTCGAAGTATTTTTCCGCGTCCTCATCGCGGCCGGCCGCGCGCGAGGCGTAGCCGAGCGAAACCAGCGCGAAACGATTCTCAGGATCGATAGCAAGAACGCGCTTATACGCGGCGATGGCGTCTTCCGTGCGGCCGAGCTTCATGAGCACGTCGCCGTCGAGTTGCAAATCGTCGCGGTTGTCGGAGTCGGCCCCCAGCGCCTCTTTCACATCGGCGAGTGCGCCGTCGAGGTCGCCCGCGTTCATGCGGATGAGCGCGCGGAGGCGCAGAAATTGGTCGCGATCGGCGCCCGGCGCCTCGAGGGAGTTGATGGCCGATTGCGCCGACGCAAGCTCTCGTTGCGCGTCCGAGTCATCTCCTAGATTCTTATAGAGCGCGACCAGATCCATGTGCAGTTGGATGCCGTAAAGCGGACCCTCGGCGGGCGCCGGCGGCAGATTCGCCACGGCGGCGCGATATTGATCCACGGCATCCTGATCGCGCTCCTGCATCTGGTCGATTTCTCCGCGGACGGCGTGCAGACGGTAATCGTTGGCGTCCAGGCCTTGAGCGCGGGCGAGAAATGGGTCGGCCTGGGCGATGGAGCCGGCAGCCACCTGCGACTGGGCCGCGGAAATCTGCAGCACAAGATCGCGCGGCATGGCGTCAGCCGCCTGCGCGTAGAGGCCGGCGGCCTCGCCCAGTTGGCCGTCGAGCTGATAGGTGTACGCGAGCTCGGCAACCACATCGGGCTTGGGATTGCGTATGGATTTGAGCGCGGCAATGGCATCGGGATATTTCCCGACTTCGCGGTAATAGCTGGCCAGGGAGCGCTGCACATCGGGATTGTTGGGGGCGCGGCGTTGGGCCATGTCGAGATAACGGCTGGCGAGATCCATCTGCTTGAGCTGCTGGTATGCGAGCGCGAGCAGCAGTTCGGAGCGCGCGTCGGGCTCGATTTTTTCGGCTTCGTCAAGCCACTGGATTGCACCGTTGTAATCTTTCGAACGCAGGCTGATGTCGCCGAGCAGCAACTCGTCGTTCCGGCGCCGCGGATCCGCGGCAACAATCTGTTTGAGCAGGCGCTCAGCGTCTGCGGTGCGCCCGGCCAGGTTCAGGTCCTGGGCCAGTCCGGATTTGCCGTCGAGCGACGAGGGATTTAGGCGAAGCCCCTGGTTGTAGGCGTCGATGGACTGCTGGAATTTTCCGTCGAGGCGGGCGGCATAGCCAAGCAGAAACCACAACTGAGGGTCGTTGGGAGCGGCTTTGGCGGCGCGCTGGGCGTATTCCAGCGCCAATGCGTGATCGCCGCTCTCGATCGCCTGCTCGGCGCCCCGCGCCAGGCGCGCATTTTGAATGTTCGATCCCCAGCCGAGCGATTGCTCCTGAGATGGCGCCGGCTTGGCCTGCGGACTGGCGGCCGAACCCGCCCCGACCTGGTACGTTTGGGCGCCGGCGGCGCTCGCCAACGCCGCCAACACAAAAACAATCTTGTGGAATCCAAGCCGAGCGATCAAAGGGGGTCACCGAGCCAATTCTCAATGTCCGATTTGATTCCCAAATTGCGGGGAATGTTGGCTACATGAAACCCTTTTCGCGTGCCGTGCATGGCCGCATCCAGGAAAAAATCAAACCAGAGTTCGCGCAAAGCAACCACTAGCGGGCAGTTACCAATCGAACGAGTAGCGCGAATGTAAACTTTCGCATTCTCTCTTTTTTTTTGAGGGCCGGCGGATACGTGCGAAAAGCACGCGCGCCGGTCAAGCCATCTCTTCTTTCGACGAGTTCTTGAGAACCGAGCAGTGATGAGAGGCGCTCGTGCAAAAAACTGAATTGCTGGAACGCTCGCAACGTCCGCTGCCGTTGAGCCTGCTGTTGATGGCCGCGGTTGCAGTTCATCTTCCCCTGTTGCTGATGAAGTTGCCTTTGAAGTCGTACGACACAAACTTTCATATCTTCTTTGCCTCCCATTACCTCCATCACTGGTGGGATCCCTGGAATCCGAAGTGGTATGCCGGTTTTTCGCAGACCACCTACCCCCCGCTGCCGCAGCAGTGGGTGGCCGTGGTCTCGCACGTGCTGGGGCTGGAGATGGCGTACATGGCCGTGCAACTGGCGGCCATCCTGCTGCTGGTGGTGGGCGTATACCGGTTTGCCACGCTGTGGGTGAGTCCGCGCGCGGCGTCATACGCGGCCTTGGCCAGCGTGTTTCTGGGGTCGGAGAGCTTTCTCGTGTACTCGGCGGGACAGCTGGGCACCACGGCCGCGGCGCCGCTTTACCTCAACGCGCTTCCGTTTCTGTTCTCGTGGGTGCGGCGCGGAAGCGGGCGCTCGTTTATCAAGGCGGTTGCGTTGTTCACGGCCGCCGCGGCGGCGCACCACGCCACTCTCCTGTTCGGATCCTTCTTCTTCGCGCTGCCGGTGCTGGCGCTGGCCTACCTTGACCGCGATGAAGACGGCGAACGCGTTGCGCCGCCCGCGTTCTTCGCGCGCACTCTGGCCATCATCGCGATCGTAGGTGCGGCCATTGCCGTGGTCCTGCTTCCCTTCTGGATCGCGCTCATTCACTATCCGGTAACGCAAACGCCGATTCCGCACCCCAGCCGCGCCAACTATATTCTCAGCCCGCAGTGGGGCATGAATTATTTCGTGGTCCCGTACGGAGCGCTGATCCTGGCCCTGCCTTTTGTCTTCTGGCGCGGATCGACGGAGAAGCATCTGCGCCCGCTGCTGCTCGGCTTCTGGGTGGCATTCCTGCTCGGCCTCGGGGGCACCACGCCGGTGGGCCCGGTCCTGCTGGGCCGCGCCTTCAACGTGCTCACCATGGAGCGATTCAGCTATTGGGCCACGCTGCTGGCGCTGCCCATCGTGGGCGTGTTGGCGGTTGAGCTGGTTGCGCGCTTCAGGATGCGCGCGGCCGTGAGCCTGACCATTCTGGCCGCATTCACCTGCGCGCTGGCCGTGGGATGGACGACCTATCACCCCGCCGACGCGGAGGACTTCGACGTCAGCCCCGTGGCCGCGTGGCTCAACCGCGACGGGCACGATCAATACCGCTACGTGACGCTGGGATTCGGAAACAAGATTTCGCGCCTGGCCATGATGACGGACGCCGGCAGCGTGGACGGCGAGTGGAATTCCGGCCGCATGCTGCCCGAGTTGACGCGCTATGGCGGCGGCGCGCTGACCAGCTCAAAATATTTCGGCACCGCTGGGCTGGAAGCGCTGCGCGCCATGCTCATGCACGCGGACCATTACGGGCTGAAGTGGGTTTTTGTGCGCGATGAATACTACGACCCGCTGCTCACCTTCGCCGGCTGGCGGCCGGTGGACCATCTGAACGACGGCACTATCACCATCTGGAGCAAGGACGGCGTGCCGCCGGCGCAGCCGCTGAATGCGCCGCAGATTCCCCCGCACTGGCAGGACGTGATTTGGGGGGTCTGCCCGTTCGGAAGCAGCATTGTGGCCATTCTGGTCCTGCTGATTCCGGAAAAGCGCCGGCAGGCAGCGGAGGCGCGGTATCCGGCCGTGCGCGATGGCGAATTGGGACTGGGAAGGATGGTGTCATGAGCGACGGCAGCGAGAACGGAGGCGCGATGCTGGCGGTCGTCCTTATCGCGGCGACCATCGCGTTCGTGGTGATCGGCACCATGTGGCCAACCAAGGCCGCGCTCGCCTACACCGGCGGGCAGGGATTGACAAGTTCTTCTTCGACTCCGGAAGCCGCAGTGCAGAATCTGGGCGACGAAATTCGTGCCTCAGCGTGGCAAAAGGCGTACGACGGACTGGCCAACAAGGCGCAGTTTACTGAGCAGGAGTTCGAGCACGACCTGAAGGGCTATTATCCGAGCCTGCGGACCTACGCCACGCTCGACCGCTTCGAAGTCTTTCCGCTGCACGCGTCGGACAGTGATGCCGAAGTCCGGCTGAAGCTTTACTGGTCCAGCGTGGTGGGCATTTCCGAAGGCACGCGCGACCTGCACGTGGTGCGCGCCGGCGACCGCTGGCAAGTGGAGTGGCCGATCGTGAAGAAGCCGGTGGTGCCGCCGCAGGTGATTCCGGTGAACTACCTGCGCTGGGATGTGATCTATCGCGGAGCCGGCGACGACTGGGGCGCGCAGGACGTGGAAGCGCCGCATGTCCGGATTGTGGACATGAGGCCGGTCGAGCGCGCGGAAGGCGTAGTCATCCTGGGCGAGCTCTTGAACGAGGATGTGGTGCCCGCCTACGTGTCGGTGAATGCGACCCTGATCGGCAAGAATCAGCAGCCGATTGCCACCGAGGGCAGCTTCGACAAGATCTCGCACCTCCTGCTGCCCAAGCAGGTGACCCCGTTTCTCATCAACTTTCCCAATGCCACGCTGGCCGATGTGGGCAGCGTGCGCATGACGCCTTTCTCCACGCTGGTGCCGGCATCGGCCGATCCCGTCATCGAGATTGACAACGAAAAGCTGAATCCGGCGCCGGACGCCTCGCTCACCGGGCAGGTGATCAACCAGAGCGGCCAGGTGGTGAACGTGGCGCATGTGCTGGGAACCTTCTACGACAGCACGGGACACTTGGTCTGGGTTGCCGATGAGTACCTCGACCGTGCCTTGTTGCCGCAAACGCCCGAGTCTTTCAACATTCATATTCCCGAAGACCTGGCGCGGCAGATCTCCAGCGAGCGGACCATCGTTTCCACTTACAGCTCCGGAGGTTCGGTGTGAGAACCCCATGGGCAATCCTGCTGGGCGGCGTGGCCGGCTTTGTGGGGCAGCTGATTTTCGCGCAAAGCAACCAGCTGACGTTGCCCGCGATGGTTGAGGCGGGCAGCGCGTTTTCCATTGAGACCGCAGGCAGCGGGCAGGGAACCCTCTACGTTGCAGGCCTGGGGCAAGTGATCAGGAAAGATGTCGAGCTGGGTAAGACGGCGTGGTTTCCCGCTGGGTCGCTGTATGACGCGGGCCGCTATGTGGTGATCCTGGAGGCCAGCGGCAACAGCGAAAGCGGAATCCTCGACGTTGCGCCGCAAACCAAACCTGCCAGCCTCAGCTTTCTGGCGAGACCCTCGCGGCTTCCCATCGCATTGCACAACGGCATTACCGGCGCTGTGTATGTTTTCGACGCGTACAAGAACCTGGTCACCGCGCCCACGCCGGTTTCTTTTGCCCTTTCCAGCCCATCGGGCGCTGCGCAAACCCGCACCGTGACCGCCAAAGACGGCGCCGCGTGGACGGCCATGGATTCGACGGCGAAACAGGGCGCGGACAAGTTTGTGGCGGAAGATGACGATATTGCCAGCACGCGCGTAATCGGGCAGGTGCCCGGCGATCCGTGCGGTCTGAAGATGACCGCCAAGCCCGACGGCGACAAGGTGGCGCTCGCGACCGATCCGGTGCGCGATTGCAGCGGCAATGCGGTGCCCGATGGAACCATTGTGACCTTTACCGAGACCTATGGCGATACGCAATCGACGGTCGACGTTCCCTTGAAGCGCGATATCGCGGCCGTGGAGATGCCGGCCCATAACGGAGCCACCATCACCGTGGCCAGCGGCGTGATTCTGGGAAATCAGATCCGGTGGGAAAAATGATACGTTTCAAAGCCATTTTGATGATTGGCGCACTGGCGGGTGCAACCGCGGGTGTGGCCCTGGCGCAAGCCACGGTCAAGGTCGAGCCGGCAAGCGTGAACGGGCCGCGGCCGCTGGCCGAGCAGACGGCGCAGGCCGTGATCCGCGACTATCTTGAGTCCTGGCAAAGTTTGAGCGCCGCGTTCGACCAGGACCGCGCCGACCTGCTCGACGCGGATTTTGTGGGCGACGCCAGGGATAAGCTGGCGCAGGCCATCCGCGACCAGTCGCAGATGGCGGTGAGCACGCGCTACCAGGATCGGGCGCACGATGTGCAGATTGTTTTCTATTCGCCCGAGGGGCTGTCGATCGAGCTCAGCGATACCGTGGACTACGACGTCCAGCTGATGGATCATGATAAGCCGCTGGGGACGCAGCATGTACATGCGCGTTATCTGGTCGTCCTTACGCCCTCGGAGCTGCAGTGGAGGGTACGGATTCTGCAGGCGCAAGCCGGCTGATTTGCATCTCAAGGAAGTGAACCCTTTGTTCGACGAGGAAGAACCCGAGGCAACAGCCATGGGAAAACAGAAGCAAGAGAGCAAGAGAGATAGACTCACGCCGACTATTTCAGGAGCTGACTATGGTTTCAGTTGTTGTCCCCATCTATAACGAAGAGGAGCTGATTGTACGATTTCACGAAGCTGTTGCCGGGGCGCTCAAGGATGTTGTGAATGAATGGGAAGTCGTCTATGTCAACGACGGCTCAAACGATTCCTCTTTGGAGATACTCAAAGGGCTGCAGGAGGTCGACCCGCACGTGGTGGTGGTCGAGCTTTCGCGTAACTGGGGCCACATGGGAGCGATTTCAGCCGGCCTGATCACGGCGCGTGGCCGCGCGGTAATCCTGATGGATGGAGACTTTCAGGACCCGCCGGAAGTGTTGCCGGAGCTGATCGATGCGTGGCGCGACGGCGCCGAGGTGGTCGTAGCCGTGCGCAGAAGCCGGCAGGAAAGCCGGAAGATTCTCGCCTTTCTATTCCCGCTCTTCTATCGCCTGCTGGGAACGCTCTCCGATTATCCCATTCCGCTGAACGCGGGCATCTTCAGCCTGATGGACCGAAAGGCCGTCGACTCGGTGATCGCGCTGGGCGAGAAAAGCCGTTACCTGCCCGGGTTGCGCGCCTGGGTGGGCTACAAGAATTCCATTGTCTACTATGACCGGCAGGACCGCGCCGGAGGCGAAGGCAAGCTATCCTTCGTGAGCCGGATCAAGTACGCGATCGACGCAATCACCAGCTTCAGCTACAAACCGCTGCGCTTGAGCTTCGCGCTGTTTGGTCTTTCCAGCACCGTCGCCGCACTGATGGTACTCGTCATGCCGGTGGCCAGCAACCCCGTAACTGCAGCCGCGCTGGGCGTTACCAGCGCGATTTTCTTCGTGGGCAGTCTGCTGCTTCTCTCACTCGGCGTACTGGGCGAGTACGTTGGCCGCGTGTACGACGAGGTGCGCAACCGGCCGCTCTCGCTCATCAGCCAGGTCCACCGCACGCAGGTGCAGATTCCCACGCAGGTGGGCATGCTCGCGGTGCAAAACGGCAGCTTCGCCATTCCCGCGGATGGCTTCCCCAACAGGGAAGTGACGAGAGCTGCATAGCCAAGGGGATTTCTCCGTTCCGATAACGAAGAAATCCTTGCGCGTTTGCGCCCGCGGCAAGTTTTTAGATTGAACACCAACCGAAGTTCGGCCCAGGCGCGCCTTTGTGCTCAATACGCCTGCGGAGTGCGCAGCTTGCGCGCTACAGCTTGTTCTGCGGCGCGGCGGGCGCGGCATCCGCCGCGGAAGTGAGCGGTGCCGGCTGCTGGCCCGTGCCGCAATCGGGAACCCCGCGCTCGATCGCAGATCCCTCTTCGTAATCGTTCCAGGTCTCGATCATGAGGAAGGGGATGGGTTCGTCAGGGGGAAAGTCCCTGCGCCAGAAGTTGAATGTGTCGGTGAACGTCTGGCCGCAGCGTGCGGAAATGCGCCGGTTGAGGCTCCAAGAGGCCTTGCTGTCATTGAAGCTGGCCCATGCGCCGCCCACAATGATCTTGTCAGGATATTTCGACTTCATGTTCGTGTAAAAGTTGCTCAGGTACTCTTCGCCCCAGTTGTTTCCGTCCGCGGACCATCCTTTTTCGCCCGGGTTGATCCATGCGTAAAACCCGTCGAAAGCGGCGGCATCGGCGCCGGGCAGGTTTTCCTGGATGAGCAGCGGCGCGGGGTTCCACTGGTTCACCAGGGCCCGGACTTTGCTCCAATCGGTGTGCCCCCCCTTGGGAAAGATGAAAATGACGGGCCTGCCCTCATAGGTCAAGTAAGCCTGATGGCCCGGCGCGTTAGGCAAGAGATAAGTGTCGTGAAACATGGTGAAGTCGGCCATAGCCTCGTCGGTCGCGTCGTCTTCATTACTGGTTTCGTCGTACATCATGGCCACATGAAAATGATTTTTCTCCGCGCTCTGCTGCATGAGCGCATAGCTCTCGTCAATGAAGGGCTCGCGATCGCCGTACCAGTCGACGACAAATGCGGTAATGCCCATGGTTTGCGCATGGTGGATCTGGCTGCTGATGGTGGCCGCATCGTGGGACGAGTAGCCGACGGAGACGTGCCGGGGATGGCCGAACCACGCTTCGTAAAGCGCAACTACCTCCGGCGACGGCCCCGCGGCCACATATTTGAGCCGCGCCGCCTGCAAACTTGCTGGGCCGGAGCAGCTGGAGGGTAAGAAAAGAAAAGAAAGATAAAGGATTATACAGTCGCGAAGCAGCATTCTAATCCGCTTAGAAGCGGTCTCCGATCGCGAGGGTTGGTTTGGCCCCGGCGCGCCGGCAGGGGAAGCCGACTGGAGCAGCCAGAACGTCCAATCGCGCATCGGAACTAATTGCTGCCGCTTGAGATTGCCGCGCCCAGGTCGATTCGCGCCCGGCCTGTTTATTGAAGATTTCGCTTTTGCCGAGTTCCCGCGGGGAGCGCAGAAAACGCAGTGGATGCTCTGACCCACAAAACGAAGTCGTTGCGCGCCCGGATTGTAACCGGAAGCGTAGTCTTGCTTTCCGGATCGGGCATGACCATCGCCACAAACTTCGTGTACAACATCGTGGTCGCGCGGTTTCTCGGTCCCAAGGGATTCGGCCAGGCCACGGTGGTTTACACCCTGCTCACGCTGCTTTCGGCAGTGATGCTCTCGCTGCAGATCGTTTCCAGCAAGGTGGTGGCGCAGCAATCCACGCTCGAGGGAAAAGCGGCGGTCTACCGCGCCTATCATCGCACCGCCTGGGCGCTGGGGCTGGTGGTTGCACTGGCGCTGCTTTTCTTCCGCGGCAGCATTTCAGATTATTTGAACCTGCAGGATTCGGCCCTGGTCGCGCTGCTCGCCATCGGCGTGGGATTCTATATCCCGCTGGGCCCGCGCCGTGGCTACGTGCAGGGCACCTATGGGTTTCGCGGCCTGGCGCTGAACCTGGTGCTCGAAGGTGCGGTTCGCTTGCTCGGGTCCTATTTGCTCATCGTGGCGGGCTTCGGTGTGCGCGGAGTCATCGCCGCCAATGCAGCCGCGGTCATCGCCGCTTACTTCGCCATTCCTCCGCGGCTGGTTGGGCAAGCCCGCAATCCGCTCCATTTCTCTTATGCCTTCCGTGAAACCGTGCAGGCCGTGGTGTTCTACGCGGGCCAGATGCTCATCGGCAACTGCGGCATCGTGATGGTGAATCACTTCTTTGCCGGGCATGAAGCGGGAATTTACGCGGCCGTTGCCATGGTGGGGCGCGTGATCTTCACCATGACGTCGGCCGTGGTAAATACCACCTTCCCGCTGGTGGCGGGCACCAACAAGGAAGACCGCAGGGATCTCAGGGTAATTGCCACATCGCTCCTGCTGGTGCTGGGCAGCGGCGCTGGACTCGCCATTGCGCTGTGCGTTACCCCGCCCTGGGTATGGACTCACCTGTTCGGCTCGGGGTTCGCGGTCGCTGGCCGCTATAACCTTTCTTACCTGCTTGCGCTCTACGGGCTCGCCATCGTGATCTATTCGCTCAGCGCGGTGATTATCACCTTTGAAATGTCATATAAGATCGCCAACACGAGCCTGGTGCAGCTTGCCTTCAGCGTGGTGCTCATCGGCGGCATTGACTGTTTCCACTCCAGTCTGCGTGAAGTGATCCTGGTGCAGCTGCTTCTGATGGCGGTGCTGTTTGTAATGGTTGCGGTTCCCTTCCTGGTGAACTCGCTCACCGGTTCTGACGAAGTGCCCATGATGCTCAGTTGCCGGCCGGTGCGCCTGCTGCGCCGCGTCTCAGAAGACGAGGCCATCGCCGAGTTCCTGAAGAGCGACTTTGCCACGCCGGTTTTCAAGAACTACCAGGAGACTCTGGGCCCGATCGTAACCGCACCCGATCTCGGCAATCCCGAAGAGAATGCCGCGCGCCGTGCGCTCTTCTTCCTTCGTCACCTGGCCCTGTGGAAGGAGATTCCGCCGCGGACGGAGTGGTATGAAGCCACGTTGAACCAGGATGAGCTGCACTCCATCCGGGTGTTCCCTCGCGCGCAATGGAGAAAGCTGGCGCGGGGCAACTTCGCGGTCACGACCGTAACGGAGCGGCTCGACGATTACAGGCAAATTCTCGACTCCGCGTTTATCTCCAAGATTGACGCCATCGGAAAAGACTTTCTTCGCGAGGACGTCGACTTCGGCGCCGTAATCCTGATCGGAATCAGCGAGACCGAACCGCTCACCATCCTGGACGGAAACCATCGTCTGGTGGCGGCGCTGCTCACTTCTCCGCACCGGCTGCACAAGCTGAGATTTCTGTGCGGCATTTCGCCGCGCATGCGGGAGTGCTGCTGGTACAACACCAATCTGCCCAATCTGTTCCGCTATGGAAGAAATATGGTGGCCCATACGTGGCGCGATCCTGAAGCGGAGCTGGCGCGGGTGCTCAAGGACTCGCCGCCGCTGCGGCGAGCCGAAGCGTAAGACGGGCAGCCGGAGGCGGCAAGCAGAACGGAAGTTCTCCCGGGCGCGGGAGAAGCGCTGGAACGGAGGAAGTGATGGAGAAAACTTGGCAGGCACGTGCAGTGACCGTAAGAAGGCTTCCCACAAAGATGGATGAAATGGGAGCGCAGGTTTTCCTTCGCGAACTCGGGGAATGCCTGAATGGCCGGAGGCCGGCGTTGGTGTTGGACTGCTCCAGCGTGCGCGGACTGGGCAGGAATGGGTTGTGGGTGATGCTTTGCTCCCTGGAAGAGGCGATGAAGCGTAATGGTGACGTGCGCCTTGCCGCGGTCTCGCGCGAGATGCGCGCCGTTCTCGACGACTCCGGCGTGGGGCGCCTGTTCAAGAGCTTCGAAACCAGCGCCGACGCGATTGCGAGTTTTCAGCGGCCGGCCGGATACGGAATCGGGCCGGTTTACGCGCAAAGCAGTCCGCCGGCGCAGGCCGCGCGGAATGCGGCCTGAGGCGTGGACCTTCGAGATGAGCCGAAGAATGCGAGGTTCGGAGCGAGCAATGACAAATTCAGAGAACATCGGAGCCAGGGCCGCGAGCAAGCTGATCGCGATCTGCCTGGCGATGCTGCTCACCGCGCCGGTGAGCGCCATGGCCGCGCCGCAGCAGCAGTCGACGGCGCCGGCGCAGAGCACTTCGCCCGCGCCGGACGCTGCCTCCCAAGCCGCGCAAAATGGGGCGGCGCAGGATGGTCAAAACGCGGCCGGGCAAAATGCGAACGGCCAAAACGCGCCCGCGCCTGCCGTGGGCACGGCCGCGGCTCCGGCTGAAACCAGCGCAGGCATCGCCGCATCCCGGCCGGCGGGCGCCGCAATTGCCCCGGCCAAGCAGAAGCGCCGGCGCGCTTTTATCGTCCGGACGGCCCTGATTGTGGGAGCGGCCGTAGCCGTGGGCACAGTCGCGGCGCTCTCCCATGCAAGCTCCAGCGAACCAGCGCGCTGAGAACCGCGCCCGCAGACGATGAGCAACACCACGCAAAAAACCAATCAGGGCATGCAAACCAGGTGCGTGAGTCTCTCCGGGATCGACGGAGCCGGCAAGAGCACGCAGATTGCAGCTTTGCAGGTGACGATGCGGGAGATGGGCCTGCGCGTCAGGATTCTGCCCTTCTGGGACGAGATTGCCGCGCTCACGCGAATCCGTGAGGGCGCCGGGCACGCGCTCTTTGGCGGCGAAAAGGGAGTGGGCCGGCCGGAGGCGCCGGTGAACCGGCGCGACAAGAACGTGCAGTCGTGGCCGATGAGCTGCGTGCGGTTGGGCCTTTACTTTCTCGATGCGCTTTCTTTGCGGCGGGCGACGAAACGGGCCATGCACTCAGGAGACGAATTGGTGATCTTCGACCGGCACATCTACGACGAGCTCGCCAACCTGAACCTGCGCAACCCGCTCCTGCGCGCCTATGCGCGAGGCTTGATGCGCATCGTCCCCAGGCCGCACATCAGCTATCTGCTGGACGCGGAGCCGGAGGCCGCGCGCGCGCGCAAACCCGAGTATCCGCTCGAATTCCTGCATGCCAACCGGCAGTCGTACCTTGAGTTGAACCGCCTCGTGGGAGGCTTGACCGTGATTGCACCCATGCCCATGGAAGACGCCAAGCGCGAGGTTCTGCGGCACGCGCTGGCCATGCTTCTCGCAAGCGAGGACGAGCGGCGCGCAAGCGGCGAGCCGGCAAAGCTGGAAGGGCGTTACTCTCGTCCAGCCGCTCTCTGAATCCGGCCCTCGGGTCCGCGTCAACTACCAGCGGTAAATGACGAGATCGTCAAGATAGACGGTGGACGATCCGCTGGAGCCGTACCCATCGACCTGAAAGTTGGTAAGCAGCGTGGGCCCCCATCCCAGCGAAAACGCAGACAGCACGGTGGCATTGATGGGAAACTCGTAGCCGTCGAGCCAGGCTGACTGGTAGGTCACATTGCCGGAGTCATCGCGGGAATAACTGATCTGCACATGGTGCCAGACGTTGGTGCTCCAGCCGCGCGGATTGCAGTAGCCGGAGGAGTGGACCCACTGGTCGTTGGGGTGTTCCGGAGATCCCTTGTTCACCGTGTAATCCCAGGTGCTCGAGTAGCCGTCGCATTGAAAGCCGAAGATGACGGTCTGTCCATTGGGCATTACCTGGTTCAGGTCCATCTCAATACTGCCAATGCCGCTCGAGGGCGCGGCAATATAGACGAAGCCGTCGTAGAGGAAATTGGTTGAGGTGGTGTCGTCGCCAAAGTCTGCGTCATAGCGCTCGGCGCCATAGTTCGAGAATTCGGTTACGAATCGGCGCGCGGTGCCGTTGAGTGAGGGCGAGCCGGTCAGGCTCATGGCTCCGCTCGCGCTGCCGCCGCTTGCGCTGTCGTCGACGGCCTGCCAGTCACCGAGCAACTGAATGCTGGTCACGCTGATCGCATCCGAAGGGACAACGGCCTCGCCGCCGGAGGCCGAAGCGGCTGAAACGGTGATGGCGACATCCGTCACGCAGACCGCGCCCTGGTTGCCCCAGGCTTTCACATGCAGGGTGTGCGCGCCGGAACCGGCCTGAATCTGCGCGTCGAGCGAGGTGCTGTAAACAATGGTCGTGCTGGTGCTGTTGTCAAGCGAATAGCCCATGGAGGCCACATCCTGAGAGGAACAGGTGGATGCCGAGGCCGAGAGGGAAAAGGGCGACGAGACCTGCGCGCCATTGGCGGGGGAGTTCACGGTGACGCCTGCCATTGCGGGCACCGCCGGAAGGGCGAGCAACATTGGCAGGAAAGATAGCTTGGAACGAAGACCCATGACATTCCTCCGGATGAAGCCGGTTAAACCAAATGATTTGCTCGGGCGCGCGTTTTTCCGCGAGCGAGCCCATCCTCATGCGCGGAAAGAGCAGTTTCCGCGCACACGGAAGGCCGCACTTCTTCCGCGGTCTCTCACGGAGAGAAGCTGGAGCTAAAACGAATTGTGAGGGCTGTTCTGAGCGAGGCGGGTCGCGCTACGCCGGGCGAATCAATACACAGCAACCTCTATAGGTCAAACTTCCGGCGGCAAATCATGCACCTTTGCGATTCAACCGAATTCCGGTTCAGCCGCGGGTCGGGGGGAACGATGCGGATTGCGCATCGTCGCTCTGCGAACTTCTCCTCCCGTTCGGGGCTGCCGGCAGGCAACGAGTCTCAACAAATCAGCTTTGCTATGGGCATGATATACGCGGGAACGCCGGCGTCAACGGGATTTCACAAGAAATTTCTTGAACTGCAGGCAACCGTGAAAAGAATGCACGCATCGCGTAAAAATTCGCAGCCTGAGAGGGCAGAAATTGCCGCAACGCCGAGCATCTAACTTTTCGGCGGCGCCTGCCGCAGACGTTCCGGAAAGGTTCACGTTCATGCAATTGAGAGTCGCGATGAGACACTGCGCTCAGGTTCTTCTTTGGGCATGTGCATGGGCGGTCGCCCGTGACGCCCGCGCCGCCGCGTGCAGCACGCAGGGGCAAATGACGGCAGCCGATCGCGCCAGTCTGCAAGGCTCCGCGCGCACGGTGCTGGCGCAGGTCCAGAGCGGCAATGAGGCCGGGCTGCAGGCCAACACCATCCCCGCCGTGGCCGCGGATTTCAGTGGCATTCGCAATTCGGTTGAGTATCTGCGGCCGCTGGTCGCGCGCGCCACAATAACCGTGGATTCGCTCTACCTTCTGGACGCATCTGAAGACCCGGCCGGCGAAGCGCGCACCGATTTCTATTGCGGATCGCCGGTGGTGGTGATCCATTTCACCAACCTGCCTCCGGCCGTCTACGCGCTGGCCATCGTGCACGCGACGGGAATCGCGCAGCCGCAGCAGGTCGCGCTGATTCTGTCCAAGGCCAATGGGGGCCGGTGGATGCTGGCCGGATTCTTCTCCAAGCCGATGATTGCTGCCGGACATGACGGCCTTTGGTACTGGACATCGGCGCGCCAGTACGCGCAAACCAGGATGGACTGGGACGCGTGGTTCTACTACCGCATGGCCGCGAATCTTCTTGATCCGCTGGATTTTCTTTCCAGCCCCAATCTTGAAAAGCTCGAGCACGAAACCGACCAGGTGAAGCCGGACAGTGTGCCCGGAACGCAGCCGCTCCGCATCACCACCCACAGCGGCGTTTTCACGGTAACCGCAATCGACACCACCACGGAGTTCGGCGGGCTCGATCTGGACGTGCATTACTCGCCCGATCCGGCGCAAATTGCGGAGCTGCACAATCCGCCAACGGCCCGTCAACAGGTATCCAGCATCATGGCTGCGCTGCTTCAACTGCATCCCGAGCTGGCCCAGGCATTTCACGGAATATGGGTGCAGGCCGACCAGGGAAATGCTTCGCTCTTCGCCCTGGAATTGCCCATGAACCAGATTGTCGCCGGGGGGCTGGGACCGGTTTCGAGTTCCATGGCTCGCTGACCCGGACGCACTTTGGCGCAGGTTCACGCAAGATCGACGCAGGGCGCTCGGGCGCCGGAATGCGGCTTACGCCGTGAGCGCGCGATACTCGAAGAACATGCTCAGACGCCAGCGCAAAATCATGCCGAAAGCAAGGATGAAGAAGAGTCCGCCGGTCTGCTCTATGGTGAGCAGGCGGTCAAAGTAGCCGCGAGCGAAGTAACGGACGGCGGCGAGCACGATGATGACGGCGAAAAACGCACCGGAGCGCTTCATCATGATGGTTTCGCCCGCGCGCTCGAGGCGCGAGGTGAGCAGGAGCGGATAGGCGAGGGCGATGGCGCCGATGAGAAACGCGAACAGGGCCCAGGTCCAGGGCACGCGAAATGCGGGAACCAGGAACATGCAGAAACCGGTGGACATGCCCACGGGCGGAATCAGAATCTTTCGCGCCGTCACCGCGCTGCGGCCCTCGCGCACGCGCCACACCAGCACCGCCGACAAGCCGGCCAGCGCAGCCACAACCGAAACTCCGGGAGATACATGCATTGCAAGGGCCTGCTTGAGCGGAGCGCGTCTGGGGCGCGAGCCTTTGCGCGAGGCTCCTGCAAAAAGGATAGCGGGCGCGCGGTTCTCGCGTACAGCGGCGGAGCCGCCTGTGCGCCGCCTGTGCGTGGACCGCAGCGGTTGCGGGGCCGCGAGCGCGCGGTGTATTCTCGCTTTCGTCTGCGCGGCGCGGAAGCATGCATCTCTGGCGCCGCCGCGGCGCGTTTGAAAGGATCGCACTTCCTGATACTCGATCAATTCCAACTCAAGGGCAAAAAAGCGCTGGTCACGGGCTCGTCGCGCGGGCTGGGCGCGGCCATTGCGCTTGCGCTCGCCGCAGCGGGCGCGGATGTAGCCGTGCACGGCTCGAGCGTTGCCCCGGAAGCCACGCGGCAAAAAGTCCTGGCCGCGGGCACGCAGTCCATCGCGCTGGCAGGAAACGTGGGCGAAGCTCAAGTATGCGCACGCCTGGTGGAAGAGACGGTGCGGCACTTCGGAACCATCGACATATTGGTGAACAATGCGGGCATCATTCGCCGCTCGCCCGCGGTCGAGCACTCGGAAGAAGATTGGAATGCCGTGATCGAGGTCAATCTTTCAAGTGTCTTCCGGCTGACACAACACGCCGGCCGGCACATGCTGAAACGCGGGTCGGGGAAGATCATCAATATTGCTTCGCTGCTCACGTTCCAGGGCGGCATTACCGTGCCTTCCTACGCGGCGGCCAAAGGCGGCGTGGGCCAGCTGACCAAAGCCTTCGCCAACGAGTGGGCCGCGAAGGGCGTGAACGTGAACGCCATCGCCCCGGGTTACATGGAAACCGACAACACTGAAGCCCTAAGGAAGAATCCGGAGCGCGCGCGGCAGATTCTGGAGCGGATTCCCGCTGGCCGATGGGGACAACCGGAAGACCTGGCCGGGGCGGCGGTTTTTCTGGCCTCGCGTGCAAGCGATTACGTGCATGGACACATCCTGGTGGTTGACGGCGGATGGATGAACCGCTAAGCAGTGCGCGTTCCAGCCATCCGCAACATCCAATGGACTGTGCAGCCCGCGGCGCAGAATAGCCTCAAGCGGCGGGGAAAGGTCGAGTGACCATGATGGAATTTCGCAATGGAAAACACTGGATTGCATTCGCAACCATGGCGCTGGTATGCGCAAGCCCTGCAGGCGCGCAGGACCAGGGAACGGTGCCGGTGGCGCCGGCAATCACCGGGCTTGCGCACGTGGCCTTTCGCGTGAGCGACCTGGACAAGGAGATCAACTTCCTGGGGAAACTGGGATTCGAGGAGGCGTTCACCAGCGCCAACGGCGCCCGGACGATGGAGGTCTTCGTCAAGGTGAATGATCACCAATTCATCGAGCTCTATCCGCAGGGCGATCCCCCGCAGCCGCTGGGGTGGATGCACGCCTGCTATGAAACCAACGATGCCAACGGGCTGGCTGCCGAGTTTGCGCAACGCGGCCTCAAGCCGCCCCCGGTGCGCAAAGCCGCAGCCGGCAACCTGATCTTCGCGCTTAGCGATCCTTCTGGGCGGACCACCGAATTCACGCAGTATATGCCGGGCTCGCGGCACACCATGGACCAGGGACAGCACCTGGGCGAGCACCGCATCTCCGAAACAATGCTCGGCTTCGAATTGCCGGTTTCGAATCTGGGCGCGGAGCGGGATTTCTACGCGAAGCTTGGATTCGACGCCGAGAATGGGCAGAACAGCGTGCACCTGAGCGCGCCGGATGCATCCGGACTGCGCGTTGTGCTCAATTCAACGGGAGCGAAAGGCGAACCGGAGATGCTGTTTCCCGTCCCTGACGCACGCAAAGCCGCCGAGCAGTTGCGGCGCGCCGAGCTCAAGGTCGACCGGCAGGACAAGCTCGTCTTTGTCCGCGACCCCGACGGCAACGTGTTTGTGCTGCTGGAGACAGGATCAACCGAAGGGTTGCTTGCCGCTGCGCCGGAGGGACGAGCCGAAAGACCTCGTTAAGTGCGCGCCGCCGGCTTGGCGGGGCATGGCTGCGCCGCCAGCCAGGAGAGAGCCTTCTCAGGGCAGATGTGGCGGGCCTCAAGCTCATCCAGTTCGGATTCGTTCTCCACAGAACGGGCGATCGTCAGAAAGCAGTCGAGGCATCGGGTATCGTAACTGCCGTTCTCATTTTGTGTGCGACTGTACATAGCGTTCCACTTTCACCATGCTAGCCCGGCATTGTATTTGAAGGGCATGATCGCCGTCACATCACCTGTGTGATGCACGCACGCGCCGGAAGGTTCCACCCTCACAGGTTTTCCCACTGATCGGGATGCTTGCGCAGATGCCAGCATGGGTCCTGGCCGTCCTGCGGGAAGAGCGCCACCGCGCAGGGAACGGTGACGGGGCCGAGATAGTCGTACTCTTCTTTCTGGCCTTTGAGCGGAATGCCCATATAGCGGTTGACGGTGACGGTGGAAGTGGGCGAACCGCGCAGATGATAGACGGTCCAGTCGCCGATGTAGGTGACCAGGAAGCAGGCGGCCATGGAAACGAAGGCGCGGAAGAACCATCGGCCCAGAAGACGGAACACGATTGAGCCTCTTTCCGGAAAACCGGTTGAACCCTGAAGCGCGACGCCCGTCAGCCGCCGGCGCCGCGCCTGCTCCAGAATAACGCCGAAGCAACGCCAGCCCGCGGCATTCGCTTACAGCGGTTTCACAGTTGCTGTATCCCGAAGCCGCAGATGCTAAGTGGCTTTTTCACCAGGAAAAAGCCACCTTCCGCAACTGTGAAATATGGCTACATGTACTGTGGAACCGCTCTAGCTCGCAGCCGCAGCCGGTTCCGGTATCCTATCCAGTTCCCCAGGCACGGACCGCCCAGTCGCTGCAAGGTAACGGGAAATCCGCGGGGCGTGCGTGCGCACGCTCACTCGACGGGCTATGCCATGCGTTTGAGATCCGTTTCAATTTCGACAATCGTGCTGGCCGCTGCAGCGCTGGGCGCGCCGCAGACCCCCACCCCGCCGCAAAATCCTCTGCTGCGCCATTACCGCGCGGGCGAAACGCTGGTCTACCAGATGACCGGAACCAACGAGTCCTGGCATTACACCATCCGGGCCGACGGCGTGGTCAGGAAGGATGACTCCGGAGCCTTCATCGAAGAGTATCGCTGGAAGGACCTCGTTTCCGACGGAAAGCCGGCTGCGCTCACCCCGGAAACCGATAGCTTCCGCCAGCGTCTCTCGCTCGATCCCAGCGTGAACCCGTCGGTGCCCGATCTGACCCGGGTTGATCCCCGGCTGATCGGGCCCATCACTGACTTCATGACCTTCTACGCGGATCTTTGGCTGGCGGTGAAGACCGGCCAAATGACAAAGCCCGGCGATCATTTCTATTTCAAGATGGGGATGCCCAGCTCCTGGGCCGACGGCTCGCGCGTGCTGGTGGGCGCCAGCTCGATCGACTTCGACTTCACGCTGAAGACCATGAACGCGGCGGATGAAACTGCAACTCTGGTGGTGCGCCACGTTCCTCCGGATACGCCGCACATTCCCTTGCCGGCGCCGTGGATGCAGGCGCCGGTCGCGGATACGGCGAACAACTGGGTGCAGGTGGCAAAGCAGCCCGATGGAAAATTCATCGGCTCCGCCGGGCAGGAGACGTTTACCGTGGATCTGACTGTGAGCCTGGCGGACGGGAAAATTCTTGCCGCCAGCATGGACAACACGGTCAAGACCGTCGCCCGGACCTGCGAAGACCAGCCGCTGACGCACTGCAGCGCGCCGCAGTCGCACGCTATCGTGCGCAAGATCGAGATTGCGCTGGTGCCCGCAAAGCCGTGACCGGGCAGTGGGCAGAGGTTTCGCTCCTGGGCTGGACGCGGAATCCGCTTAGAACTTCACGCTGGCGGCCCGCGGCGAAATGCCGCTGAGCTCCGCGGCGCGGGCTTCCGCATAGGCGGCAGCGCCGATCAGCGCGGTGCGGCTTTCGAGAATCACCCGTACAGGCATGTGCAGCAGCAGCTGGCTCATGCGGCCCTTGTCGGCATAGGCCTTCATAAAAGCGCCGTCTTTCAGCTTCTCCAGGATGCGCGGGGCGATGCCGCCGCCTACGTAGAGTCCGCCGACTGAGAGCACCTTGAGCGCAAGATTGCCCGCCTCCGCGCCATAAGCGGAGACGAACATGTCGAGAGCCTTTTCGCAGATTTCACTTTTGGCGGCAAGGGCGAGCTCGGTGATGACGGCGTTGGGGTCCTCCTGGGTCATGCGTTCGGCCAGCGAGGCCGGCTCTTCAATGCCGCGCACGTCGCGCAGGAAGTCGTAGCAGTTGGTGAGGCCCTGGCCGCTGACCACGCGCTCAAAGCTCACTCGCCCGTTGTACTTCTGCATCAGGAAACGGAGCAGGTCGATCTCGTCGTCGTTGCGCGGGGCAAAATCGGAGTGGCCGCCCTCGGAGGGGTAAGGCACGTAGTCTCGGCCGTCCCAGATGAGCAGCGCCTCACCCAGTCCGGTGCCGGCAGAAATAAGGGCGCGGTTGCCGATCTGGCGGGCATCGCCGTCGCTCAGGGTATAGATCTGGTCAGGGCCCAGCTCGGCGATGCCGTAGCCGTTGGCCTGAAGGTCGTTGATGAGAAAAACGTAGTCGATTTTGAGATTGGCGGCGAGCTCGCGGCTGTCGAGCGTCCAGGGCAGATTGGTGAGCCGCAGCCGCCCTTCGCGTACCGGCCCGGGCACGCCGAAGCACGCGGCGAAGACTTTTTCCGTGACGATGAATTCCCTTACAATCTCTTCCAGGCCCGAGTATTCTTTGGCCGGAAACTGCTGATCGCGGGTGTGCTTCAGATCGCCGTCGGTAAAATCGTACAGCGCCAGATTGACCTTGGTGCCGCCCACATCACCCGCAAGAATCATCCTTCTCTCTCCAACTCGCCAAAACCGTGCCCGCCGGTGGTGGGTAGCAGCGAGGCCGCAGCCTTGTCCAAAAGTAAGGTCAGTATACCGCCCGCGGGTGCGATGAGTTGGCTGGGCAGGCGCTCGGGATCGCGCGGGCCGAGCATCACTTGCTTGAGGATCTCCGCCTTGTCTGCGCCGGCGATGAGGAAGAACACGCTCGCGCCCTGGTTGATGACCGGCCAGGTGAGGGTAATGCGCCAGGCATCTTTGTTCTGGACATGGTTGGCGACGGCAAGGTGGCCGGTTTCATTGAGCGCGGCCGTGTGCGGGAAGAGCGAGGCAGTGTGGCCGTCCGGCCCCATGCCCAGGGCAATGAGGTCGAAGCGAGGAAGTTCGGCGTCTTGCAACCCAAAACTTGTACGTAGCTCCTTCTCGTAGCGGGCCGCGGCGGCTTCGGGCGCCAGCTCGCCTTCCATGCGATGAATGCGCTCAGGCGCAAGCGGCACGCGATCGAGCATGGCCTCGCGGGTCATGCGGTAGTTGGAGTCGGGATGGTCGGGGGGAACGCAGCGCTCGTCCACCCAGTAGAGTTCGAGCTTCTCCCACGGCATGGCAGAGCGGAAGGGCTGCGCGCCGTCGGCGAGCAGTGCGAACGCGGCTTTAGGAGTGGACCCACCACTGATGGCGATGCGTGCACGCCCGCGCAGGGCGGATGCCCGCGCGGCCACTTCAACAAAATGCTGCGCCGCTCGGCGGGCGAGAGCCGCTGCGTCTGGCTCGACGAAGTATTCGATCCTGAGCTTCTGCGGCATGTTGCCCCTCCGAGTTCTACCTTACACGGAGGGGCCGGAGGAACGATCACACCCGATTCGGCCTCCAGTATTTTTTCTCGTGGGCTGAAGCTCGAAGAGCGGCAGGCCAAAAAGAAAAACCGGCGCGCGGCTCGAACTCTTGCGCCGCCTGCCGGTTTTTCGCATTCAAGATGCCCTGATTACGGGTCTGATTTAGGTTTCAAGCCTTCGACCATGGCTGTCGCCTGCCGTCCTTACGCGCCGTGATGGTGCTCGTGCGCGGCATCTTCGCGCTCGCGTTCGATTTCCTCGGCGCGGTCGGCTTTGTGTTCGCGCTCGGCTTCCCTGCTCGCTTTGTTGCTCGCGTCGCGAGCCGCATCCTTGATGTTCCCCCAGGCCTTTTGCGCCTTTCCTTTGGCCTGCTGCAGCGAGCCTTCCACCTGCGCATTCGTGTCGCCGGTCCACTCACCCGCCTGCCGCTCGGCGCGGCCGGCTGCATCGTTGATTGCGCCTTTTACTCTATCTTTATCCATAAAATCCCACCTCCGTGGATTCGGGGTTACTGCAAGAGACGAGCTCCGTCTTGCGCGGGCTCGCGCGTCCTTTCGCACCTGCGCCCCGGCCTCAAACCACGGGTCTGCGTCCGGTAATCAACTGGATCAACAGCACCACAAGTGCGATGACAAGCAGAATGTGAATGAATCCCCCCAGCGTGTAGGAAGTGACAACTCCCAACAGCCAGAGGACCAGTAGGATTACAAAGATTGTCCAAAGCATGCCTTGACCTCACTTCCACTCCTCAAACACCTCAGGCTTGGACGCCTGCCTACTCCTCGGGGTTGTTCGCCGCAACTGCCCGGCCTGGGGCGAGCAGCCTCATTCAGCAAGAAGGCATCTGACGAAGAGATTTGCGGCGATCCAGCTCGCTGATCGAGTGCATGAAGCATATAGAAATTCGCTTTGATGCCGCCAATTCGAACTCGAGTCGAAGAGCTGCGCGCTCGTGCTGACATTCCTGGAAGGACGTTGCCCGGGGATGGTGACCGGTCGCGAGTCGATACAGGCTCAAGTTTGCGAATGGCGACAAGGAAGGAGCTTGCATGCTGCTGCTGATCATTCTTATCCTTTTGATCTTCGGTTTTGGTTATGGCGGGTACAGAATGGGTCCGGGGTGGGGCTATTACGGCGGCGGCACGGTCAGCCTGCTGCTCACGATCGTAGTGATCCTGCTGCTTCTGCGCGTGATCTGATCTGTGCCGAGAGCAAAAGAAAACGCCGCCACTTCAGTGCAGGAGGGCGGCGTCTTTGTCTACGCGGACCTTGGCGAAGCTAAAAGACTCCGGCCATGTATTCCTCGACCGGCTGCGGTTTTTCCGCCTTCAATCCGGATTCGCCAAGTACCACGGGCGAAAGCGTAATCACGGGGCAGTTGGAGTGCGCCAGTACCTTGTACACCACGCCGTGGCGCGTAACCGCGGCAAAGGCTGAGGCGCCCTGCGCACCCAGCACCACAAGGTCAGCCTGCTGCGTGCGGCTCTGATACAACAGCTCCTCGGTCGGATCGCCCGGAACCACGATCGTCTGGATGGCGATTTTGCCTTGCAATGCGGCGGGAACCAGCGCAAGCATGTCGGCTTCCAACTGATCGAGCGACCGGCCGGCAAGGAGCCGGACGCGATCCTGCGGGCGAATCACGTGCTGCAGGATCAAGCGGGCGCGATGCTGCGCGGCCAGTTCCGCGGCAAAGGCGGCCACCACCGCGCTCGACTCGAGCAAGCTGGCGGCGCAAAGAATGGTCCGGGTGGCGAAATCGCGATAAGCGCCGTCGACCACCTGCGGTCCAATGATATAAACCGGTACGCTGGCGCTGCGCAGAACCGCCTCCGCAACCGAGCCCACCAGCAGCTTGCCGATGGGACCGGGAGAATGCGTGCCCATCACGATGCGATCGATCTCCCGCTCACGCGTGAAGGCCAGAATCTGATCCGCGGGCATTCCCGGGCGCACTACCACTTCGCATTTCACGCCCTCGGCGCGAACCCGTTCCGCCAGCGGCTCCAGTTGATGCTTCTCCGTACGCGCCGCTGCGGCGTAATCGTAGTAACGCACGCCCGAATTCTCCGCCGTGGAAACCACCAGCGTGTCATAGGCATGAAAAAGGATAAAATCGGCGCCAGACTCCTTTGCCTGGGCCAGCGCAAACGAAAACGCCTTTTCGTTCGCGGGTATTTCGGAGGCAAACAGAAGGGTGGAGGGTTTCGTCCAGCCCGGCTTGAATAAGACCGCCATGGGAACCTCCTTGAGGTGCGTACCAAAATATATCCATCGGGACGAACTGCTTGCGGTGACTGGCCGCACAACCTTCTGTGATCTATCTCACGCGGTAGATCGATCTCACTCGAAAGAGGGCCCGATGCACGGATTCGGGAGCGTGGTCAATGGCTCGCAGCCGAGGGTTACGCCGGGATTTCCACAACCCTCCACAGATATCTCATTGTCACCTCATTTCAGGAAATTTGTCCAGTCACGCGTGGTCGAGCTTTCCGCCGAAGACCGAACGTGATCCCAATCACAGCCCGACAGGGTTCCTTGCTGCTCTTCTGGAACCGGATCGCGGCTCTCCGGGGCCGCGCTCGCGCTGGAGGCCTTATGCAGCCCATGCATCAGATTCCTGCACGCGGCGGGATCGACTACGACGAATCTCCGTTTCTTGCCATCTGGGAGGTCACGCAATCCTGTGACTTGGCCTGCAAGCATTGCCGTGCGGCCGCGCAGCCCCTTGCCCACCCCGACCAGTTGACCAACGCCGAAGCGAAGGCGTTGATCGATCAGATCGCCGGCCTGCATGTGCCCATCTTTGTGCTCACCGGGGGCGACCCGCTGAAGCGCGCGGATGTGTTTGAACTCATCCGCTACGCCGCCGCCAAGGGTGTGCACGTGGCCCTCACGCCAAGCGCCACGCCGCTGCTCACCCGTGAGGCCGTCTTCAAATTGAAGGCGGCGGGACTGGTGCGGCTGGGAATTTCGCTGGACGGCTCGACACCCGAAATTCACGACGCTTTCCGCGGAGTTCCGGGCACCTGGGCGCGCACCCTTCAGGCGATTGCGTGGGCCAACGAAGCCGGGATTCCCATCCAGGTGCATACCACCATCAGCCGGCACAACGCGCATGATCTCGACAACCTCTGCGCGCTGTTCGAGAAACAGGCCATCGTGATGTGGAACGTGTTCTTTCTGGTTCCCGTGGGCCGCGGGCAGTTGAACGACCTGCTCACGGGCGAGGAATTCGAGCAGGTTTTTGCCAAGATCTACGAGCTGTCCCAGCGCGTCAACTTCCAGATCAAGACCACCGAGGCGATGCACTACCGCCGCTATCTGCTGCAGCACCATCTCGAGGAACGGCGCATGGGCCATGGGCACGGAAATGGACATCCGCACGAGCCCGCCCCCGCCTACGAACCGGGCGCTCCCACGGCCGATGCCGGCGTGCGCAACCGCAGTTGGGCCACGCGGCGCGTGAACGACGGCAAGGGATTTCTCTTCATCTCTCACGTGGGCAATGTGTATCCCAGCGGCTTTCTTCCCCTATACGCGGGCAACATCCGCCAGACGCCGCTCGCCGAGATTTACCGCAACGCCCCCATCTTCCGCGCTCTGCGCGATTCTTCGCGGCTCGCAGGCAAGTGCGGCGCCTGCGAGTACAAGGAGATTTGCGGCGGTTCGCGCGCTCGCGCCTACGCCGTCACCGGCAACCCGCTCGCCGCAGAGCCGTGCTGCATCTACCAGCCGCGCAACTGGACGGCGCCCGCCGAAGACTCACTCTCTGCGGCACGCAGGGCGGCATCGGCTGCCGAACTGGTGACGCTCTAGAGATGGTTGCATAAACGGGTTTGTAAAAGGGCACGGCTTTAGCCGGGCCGCAAGCGCCGCACAAACATTAGGGCTTCAGCTCCCGAAGATAGTTCCTTTATGGTCCCAAGCCATTTGTGCAACCGACTCTAAGGATTCCGGATTTTGCGGTGCCGCAAGGCAGAGAGTGAGACTCTTTTCCGCGCTCTCAGCGGGCGAACCGTGGGAGATTCGTGTCAATCTTGAAGGGTGCCCCGTTTGCAATTAGCCATCATCGGAGGCGGCATTGCCGGGCTGGCCGCGGCCTATGAGCTCGAGAAGGCGCGCGCTGCCGGTGCGCCGATGAGCTACACGCTCTTTGAATCGCAGTCGCGGCTGGGCGGCACGCTCTCCTCGGAGATTGTGGACGGCGCGGTGCTCGAGCGCGGGCCGGACTCGTTCATTTCAGAGAAGACCGCGGCGGCGCAGCTCTGCCGCGAGCTCGGACTCGGCGACGACCTGTTGCCCTCGAACGACGCCGCGCGCCGGACATGGATCGTGGTGAACAACCGGCTCACTGCCCTGCCTGACGGCCTGATGTTCCTGGTGCCCACGCGGTTGATTCCCACCGCAACCACGCGGCTGTTCAGCGTGCGCACTAAACTCCGGATGGCGCTCGAGCTGCTGCATCCGCCGCGGCCGGCTGCGGGCGATGAGTCGGTGGCTGCGCTGGTGGAGAGGCATTTTGGCGCGGAAGCCGTCGACCGCCTGGCCGACCCGCTGCTCAGCGGAATCTATGGCGGCGACGCGGCGCAACTCAGCGCGCAAACGGTGCTACCGCGTCTGGTGGAAATGGAGCGGAAGCATGGATCGCTGACGCGCGGCATGCTGGCCGCCCATCGCGCCATGCGGGCCGCGGCCAAGGTCTCGTCCAAAGGGTCGAACAGCGGAGCGGTCTTCACCACCCTGCGTGGCGGGATGCAGCAATTGGTAGACGCGCTGGTTGCGCGGCTCGATCCGGAGTCGGTACGCACATCCACAGCGGTGAGTGGGCTTGAACGCGCGGGCGAGGGATGGCTTATAAAAACGGAGCAGGATGTGCGCGCGCCCGGTACGGCTTTCGACGGCGTGATCCTCGCCACGCCCGCGTGGGCCGCGGGTTTGCTCTTGAACGCGGTCGATCGCGAGCTGGGCGAAGAGCTCGCCGCAATTCCATATTCTTCTTCGATTACCGTGAACCTGGTTTACGGCGAAGAGCAGATCGGCGCGCTGCCGGAGGGTTTCGGTTTTCTTGTTCCGGTGAGCGAAGGACGCGCCACGCTGGCCTGCACCTTTGCCCATCGCAAGTTTCTGGGTCGCACGCCGCCGGGCAAAGCCGTGCTGCGCGCCTTTCTCGGCGGCGCACGCCGCCAGGCGCTGCTCGAGGAAACGGACGCAACGCTGATTGCGACCGTGCGCCAGGAGCTGGCTGCGATTCTGGGCACAAGAATTCTCGGAGTTGCAATGGAGCCGGAACACGCGCAGGTAACCCGCTGGCGGCGCGCCATGGCGCAATACGCGGTGGGCCACAAGGAACGCATGGAGCGCATTCGCGTGCGCGTATCTTCGCTTCCAGGGCTGCGCCTCGCCGGCAATGCCTATGACGGCATCGGCGTCCCCGACTGCATCCGGCTGGGACGCCAGGCGGCGCGGGAACTGGCGGCGCTGCGACAGGAGACGCTGGACGCAGGCGCGCGCGGCGATGCGCGTTGACAGGCGCGCTGATTCTGAAATTCATTCGCGCATGGTTTCGTTCCCACGCTCGTATACTCAACCCAAGAGCATGACCGTGCGGCCCGACACATTTCTCGAAACCATTCTGGCTTCGACGCGCACCACCGTTGCCGCGAGCAAAGCGGTCACGCCGCTGGGCGAGCTCGAACGGCGCGCGCTGGCGCACCATCCGCGGGGATGGGCGTCCGCTCTGCGCCGGCAGGCCGCGTCGGGCACGGCAGTGATTGCCGAGGTAAAAAAGGCGTCGCCGTCGAAGGGCGTGATCCGCGCGGAATTCGATCCCGCATGGGTCGCGCGCCGCTATCGCGCCGGAGGGGCCGCGGCGCTCTCCGTGCTCACGGACGAACCGTATTTCCAGGGCAGCCTGCGCAATTTGCAATTGGCTTCGGCCGCGGCGCCGCTTCCCTGCCTGCGCAAGGACTTCATCTTTGACGAATACCAGATCGTCGAAGCGCGGGCCTATCGCGCAGACGCGATTCTGCTCATTGCCGCGGCCCTCACCAACGCGGAGATGAAGCATCTTACCGCCGTGGCCAACGGCTTCTCTCTCGATGTGCTGGTTGAGGTACACACGCAAGACGAGCTCGACCGCGTGCTGGATTCGGGAATCGTCATGGGAATCGTCACGGGAATCGACACGGAAATCGCCGCGCTGGGCGTCAACGGCGTCGCCGCCATCGGCGTGAACAACCGCGACCTGAGAACCTTCGAGGTCACCCTCGACACCTCGCTCGCGCTGATCGAGCGGATTCCGGAGAGCGTGGTGCGCGTGACCGAGAGCGGGCTCTTGACGGCGCAGGATATTGCGCGCATGCGGCAGGCGGGATTCAACGCATTCCTGATCGGCGAGAGCCTGATGCGGCAGCCGGACCCCGGTGCGGCGCTCGAGGCGCTCCTCAAGCAGGTGAAGGCCGCAAAATGAGCTTGTGGATTAAGATCTGCGCCAACACCTCGCTTGAGGACGCGCTGGTGGCCGCAAACGCAGGTGCCGACGCGCTCGGGTTCGTGTTCGCGCCCAGCCCGCGGCGCGTGACGCCGGAGCAGGTGGCGGCGATTGTGCCCGCGCTGCCGGCTGGGATTGAGAAGATCGGCGTGTTTGTAGATGCGCCGCTGGACGAGATTGCGGCCACGGTGACGGCGTGCGGCCTGACCGGGGTGCAGCTGCACTTTAGTGCGCCGCCCACGCTGCCGGCGCAACTCCGCGCGCGATTCGGTTCGAAGTTGCGAATTCTCGGCGTCGTGCATTTTGATGCGGAGAATGCCGCTGGACAAGCGGGTCTTGTAACAGGGCACGGCTTCAGCCGTGCCGCAAGCGCGGAGAGAGAAGAGGGGGCTTTAGCCCCTAAGCGGCGCTTTTTCGATCCCGCGACTATTGATGCGGTCCTGGTCGATTCGCGCACGGCGACGGCCGTGGGCGGGACGGGCATGCCTTACGATTGGTCCCTCGCCGCCGCAGCTCTTTTCCAAAACTCAGGGGCGCGTGAGCGCCTTATCGCGGCGGGCGGGCTCACGCCGGAGAACGTGGCCGAGGCGATTGCGCGGCTCAAGCCCTGGGGCGTGGATGTGGTCAGCGGCGTAGAGTCTGCGCCGGGGCAAAAGGACGCGGCCAAGGTGCGCGCGTTCATCGCCAACGCACGTGCTGCCGCCAGCCAATGAAAAGGTACATCCTCACCGGCGCGCCCGGCGCGGGAAAAACCGTCGTTCTGCGCCAGCTTGAGCTCCAGGGCTTCGGCGTTGTCGAAGAGGCCGCGACCGATCTCATCGCTCTGCAGCAGGCGCAGGGAATCGCCGAGCCCTGGACCGGCGCGTCCTTTCTCGACTCAGTCGCCGAATTGCAGAAGGTCCGGCAGACTCGCGCCGCGGCCGAGCCGGTTGCCTTCCAGTTCCACGACCGCTCGGCGGTTTGCACCGCGGCGCTGGCGGCCTTTCTTCGCATGCCCGTAACCGGGGGTCTTGAGCGCGAGTTGGAACGGATACGGGCGGAGCAGATTTTCGAGAGGCAGGTCTTCCTCCTGCGCAACCTTGGATTCATTGCCAGGACCGAAGCGCGCCGCATCAGCCTCGAAGAAGCTCTGCGCTTTGAGCGCATCCATGAAGATACCTATCGCAAGTTTGGCTTCGAGATCGTCTCCATCGGGCCGGGCACACCGCTGGAGCGGGCAGCCGCAATCACCAAGGCATTGCTGGATGCCAGTGTCGGAAATGTAACCTCCCGGCTGGCACAGCCGTAAAAGCAAAAGACGGGAAATTGCGTCGAGCTGCGCTACCCGATCATCAGAATATTTGAACTTGAATCCTCGGGAGGCTGCATCATGGACCCATTTCTCGCCCCCATTGAAAAGCCGCAAGGGTTCATCACCAGGATCGCTTACGCCGGATCGCGGAAGCAGTTTGGCAAAGTGCCCACGCCGGTCAAAGTGATCTTCGCGCGCATGCCCGCCGCTTTCGGTCTCTTCGTATCGAAGATCGCCAAGCTCGACAAGAAGCTGGAACTGCCCGCAGAAACGCAGATGCTTGTGCGCGAACGCGTGGCGCGCATCAACGTGTGCGAATTCTGCATCGATATCGGACGTTATTTCGCCATCAAGGCGGGCATGAACCAGGCCAAGTTCGACGCCATGGAAAACTACGCCACCAGCCCGCTCTTCAGCGAGGCGGATCGTGCCGCGCTCGACTACGTAACCGAGCTGACGCGGGATAAGAAGGTGAACCCGGCGACCTTCGCGCGGCTCGCCCAACATTTCTCCGAACGGGCTATCTGCGAGATTGTGTGGCTGGTGGCGAGCGAGCACGTCTACAACATGACCAACATCGGGCTCAACATTCACTCCGACATGCTGTGCGAGATGGGACGGAAGAAGTAGCCACGCGATCGGCGCAAGGATTCCCTGTACACTGGAGAGTAACCCTTTCCCGCGAGGCTCGTGCGCAGGAGGTTCCCATGGCGTCCATCCTTCTTCCGGCCAGTCCCAGCCAATCGCGGCCCGGGCGCTTTGGCGTCTATGGCGGGCGCTATGTGCCGGAGACGTTGATGGCCGCGCTCATGGAACTGGAGCGCGAGTACGAAATCGCGAAAAGAGACGCTGCGTTCCAGGCCGAGCTGAACGCGCTGCTGACCGATTACGCCGGCCGGCCCACGCCGCTTTATTTTGCCAGGAGACTCACGGAATCACTGGGCGGGGCCAAGATCTACCTCAAGCGCGAAGATCTGCTGCACACCGGCGCGCACAAGATCAATAATTCGCTCGGCCAGGGACTGCTGGCAAAGCGCATGGGCAAGAAGCGCGTCATCGCCGAGACCGGCGCGGGCCAGCACGGCGTGGCCACAGCATCGGCCTGCGCGCTGCTCGGCCTCGAGTGCGTCATCTACATGGGCGACGTGGACATGGAGCGCCAGGAGCTGAATGTGAAGCGCATGCGCCTGCTGGGCGCGGAGGTACGCGGCGTCTCCTGCGGCTCCAAGACGCTCAAAGATGCCATCAGCGAAGCCATGCGCGACTGGGTGACAAATGTGCGTACCACTTACTATCTCCTGGGCAGCGCGCTGGGCGCGCACCCTTATCCCACCATGGTGCGCGATTTTCATCGCTGCATCGGCCGCGAGATGAAGGCGCAGATTCTCAAGAAAGAGGGCCGTCTGCCCAACGCCGTGGTTGCGTGCGTGGGCGGAGGTTCGAACGCCATCGGCGCGTTTTATGAGTTCATTCCCGAGCGGCAAGTGCGGTTGATCGGCGTGGAGGCCGGCGGGCATGGCACCACTCTGGGCGAGCACGCGGCGCGCTTCCAGGGCGGCGCTCCGGGGGTTCTCCACGGCACCTACTCTTACGTTCTGCAGGACGATGACGGGCAGATCGCGCTCACGCACTCGGTCTCGGCCGGCCTGGATTATGCGTCGATTGGGCCCGAGCACGCCATGCTGCACGACACCGGCCGCGCCGAATATGTTTCGCGGACAGACGAAGAAGCCCTCGACGCGGTTCGGGTGCTGGCGCGCGCGGAGGGGATTCTGCCGGCGCTTGAGAGCGCGCATGCGGTGGCCGAGGCAATCCGTATGGCGCCGCGGATGGCGGCCAATGAAATACTGGTGGTGAATCTCTCCGGTCGCGGCGACAAGGATATGGGGATCATCTCGCGGGAGTTGAAGTTGTAGCGTTGCGTCTTTGTTTGAACTTGTCATCCTGAGGTCGCCTCGGCGACCGAAGGATCTGCGGTTGCTGCTCCATGCCGATACGTTTCGAGCACAAGCCGGGCTTGGTGGTCTATTTGACGGCGGGCGATCCTTCGCTCGAGGCCACGCGCGCCATCGCGCTCGCGGCTCTTGATGCGGGCGCAGACGTGATCGAGCTGGGCGTTCCCTTCAGCGATCCTGTAGCCGATGGGCCGGTGATCCAGCGCGCCAGCGAGCGGGCGCTTGCACGCGGCACGCGCCTCAAGGATGTCCTCACGCTGGCAAAGGAGCTGCGCGCGGCGCGGCCTTCGGCGGGTCTGGTGATCTTCAGCTATCTGAATCCGATGTTGCGCTATGGCCTGAGCAAATTTGCCGATGATGCAGCCGCGGCCGGCGCCGATGGCGTGCTGGCGACGGACTTGATCGTGGAAGAGGCGCGCGAATACCTTGCGGAGCTTGCCCGCGTGGGGTTGGCGCCGATTTTTCTGGCCGCGCCCACAAGCCCCGACGAACGGTTGGAGGCCATCGCCAAGCACTCGCGCGGATTTATTTACGCCATCTCGCGCACCGGCATCACCGGCAAGCAGCAGAGCCTGGCGGCCGACGCAGCCGAGCTGGTTGCGCGCATCCGCCGATGGACGAATTCCATTGACGGGGGGCTGCCCGTGGCCGTGGGATTCGGCATCTCCAACGCGCAGCACGTGGCGCAGGTGGCGGAGTTCGCCGATGCGGCGGTGGTCGGCAGCGCGATTGTCGAGCTTGTCGAGCGCTCTAAAGCGGAGGATGCGCCCGGCGCGGTGGCTCGATTTATTGAGGGTCTGCGTCTGCCGCATGCGGCGCTGACCCGGTGAGCAAAGCAGCTCCTAGCCTCTAGCTTCTAGCCTCTAGCTTGTTCATTGCAGGGCGAGGCGCTGAGGCTCGCACCCGCGAAACCAAGCTAGGAGCTGGTGGCTAGCAGCTAGAGGCTAAACATGACCATCGAAGAATTGCGAATCCGCATCGATGCCCTGGACCGCCAGCTGGTGGAGCTGCTCAGCGAGCGGGCCCGCGCCGCGCAGATGATCGGCCACCTGAAAGCGGCCACCGATCTCCCGGTGTACGAGCCCAACCGCGAAAAGGTCATCTACGCCAACGTGCGCGCGGCCAATAAGGGGCCGCTGCCGGACATCGAGCTGACGCATATCTACGAGCGCATCATCGACGTCATGCGCGCCCTGCAGAGGAACGAGCTGGCTTCCGAACGAAACGCCCAGGCTGCCCAATCTGCGGCAGAGCCTGGCCATGGCGTGGGCGAAACGCCTGAGACAGGAAAAAAATCATGATTGTGGCCATGCTGGAAAGCGCGACCGAAGAACAGATTGACGCGGTGATCGCCGCCATGGAGGAAGCCGGTGTGCACGTGCATCGCACTACCGGCCAGATGCAGACCATTCTGGCCGCCGTGGGACCCACGGCGGGTCTGGACCTGAGCAAGTTCGAAGTTTTGCCCGGCGTGATGCAGGTGCACCGCATCAGCTCGCCCTACAAGCTGGCCGGGCGGGCATGGCGTCCGCAGGGAACCGTGGTCGAGTTTCCCAATCGCGCCGCCATCGGAGGAAAAAAAGTGGCGCTGATCGCCGGCCCGTGCGCAGTGGAGGACCGCGCCCAGATCTTCGCCATTGCCCAGGCGGTGAAGGCCGCGGGCGGCGCGTTTCTGCGCGGCGGCGCATTCAAGCCGCGCAGCTCGCCGTACTCGTTTCAGGGATTGGGCATTCCGGGCCTCGAGATCATGCGCGAGGCCGCCGACGCCAACGGACTGGCGATTGTGAGCGAGGTGATGGAGATTGCGCAGATTGAGGCCATGTTGCCCTACGTCGACTGTTTCCAGGTGGGCGCGCGCAACATGCAGAACTTCAACCTCCTGCGCGAGCTCGGCCAGGCGCGCAAACCGGTGCTCCTCAAGCGCGGCATTGCGGCCACAGTGGAAGAGTTGCTGCTCTCGAGCGAGTACATTCTTTCCGGCGGCAACTACCAGGTGATTTTGTGCGAGCGCGGCATCCGCACTTATGAAACCGCGACGCGCAACACCATGGACATCTCCGCCATTCCGGTGCTCAAAAAGCTCTCGCACCTGCCCGTGGTGGCTGACCCCTCGCACGGCACCGGCCGGCGCGACATGGTGGCGCCCATGGCCAAGGCCGCCGTGGCCGCGGGTGCGGACGCGCTGCTCATCGAAATCCATCCCAACGCCGACAAGGCCGTCAGCGACGCCGCGCAGACCATGTACCTCGACGATTTCGCGCGGCTGACTTCGGAATTGCGCGTGATTGCCTCGGCGGTGGGAAGGACGCTGTAAGCAGGTCAGCAAGTCGGCGAGTTAGCGAGTCAGCGGGATTGCACCGGCAATGATAGGGTGGTAATCGGAGCCTAGGAGCCAGGCGTCCACCGCTTCGCGCGAGATCGCGTTCGCCTTTGCACGGCGAGTATGCGGCTGACTCGCTAACTTGCTGACTCGCTAACTCGCTAACTTGCCGACTCGCTAGCCATGATCAACCGCATCGCCATCCTCGGCACCGGCCTGCTGGGCACCTCGGTGGGCCTGGCCTTGCGCGACGCCGGCTATACGGGCGCGATCACGGGCTGGAACCGCACCCTGGACGAGGCGCATTATGCTCACCGCATGGGCGCGCTCACCGCAGTGGCTGAAGATGCAATCGAAGCCGCGCGGGCGAGCGAAGTCGTGCTCCTCTCCGTGCCCATCTACGCAACGCTCGATCTTATGGCGCAGCTTTCCGGCGCGCTCTCGCCCGACCACCTGGTGACGGACGTGGGCAGCACCAAGCGCATGATCGCCGAGTCGTCTGCGCGGCTCTACAACATGCCTGGCAGGCCGGCGTTTCTCCCCGGCCATCCCATGGCGGGCAAGGAGCGTGGAGGCGCCTCGCTGGCCGAGGCGAACCTGTTTCGCGGCGCAGTGTGGCTGTTTACTGACGATCCCGCGGCCCGCCGCTCGGCCCGGGCTGCGGAGCTCGTGCAGCACTGGCGCGCGTGGGTCAGGGCCATGGGCGCGCGCGTGCTCGACCTCAACCCCATCCGGCATGACGAGCTGGTGGCGTGGGTGAGCCATCTGCCCCAATTCGTGGCCACTTCGCTGAGCGCGCTGCTCGAGGAAGAAGTGGGCAACGCGCCCGAGCTCAAGGAAGTGGGCGGGCGCGCGCTGCGCGAGATGACGCGCCTGGGCGCCAGTCCCTACTCCATGTGGCGCGATATTGCGCACACCAACACCGAGCCCATCGAACAGGCCATCCATGCTCTCGAGCAGCGGCTCCAGCACCTGCGCGAAAACTTGCGCACACCCGCTCTGCGCAGCGAATTCGACCAGGCCAACCGCTTCCGCCGGGAGTGATTTGTTCCGCGCTGCGAGAGCCGTCGCTTCCCACCCTTCGAACAAAGGACGCGCGCAAGATGGGGCAACCGATCAACCTGTGCGCGCGCCGCAATTGCGACCGGCCCTCATGCGGGCGAAGGGGCTTCTCCATATTTGTTCTCGCCCGCAGTTCCCTCTTTCACGCCGAGCCAGATGAGAGCAATAGGGGCCAGAACAACGGTCAGACTGATTGCCGACATCACTCCGGGGAGATTCAAGTCGTGCCACCGCTGAATTTGCGCAGCAAGTAAGAACCAGCCCACGACCACGAACACAGCCACCTCAAGCATGATGCCAACGGAGAGGGATCGCGGCCACAAGGCGACTAAAACCACAATCAGAACCTTGGCTGTGAACCCCACCAGATTCGCGATCAGCAATCTCAGCCACCATGTGCCTCTGCGAATCCGCCCCTCAAAAGAAAACAACTTCCTTGCCCTGGGCCAGTAAAGAGCCAGACCAAGCAGGATCGAGGTGAACGTCCAGAGAAACAGCTCGATTTCGAAGCCCCATTTGTTCTCCGAGTCGCCGGGCGGGATCAGCGAGACCACGATGCCCAGCAGGACCACTAGGAACCCCAGCCCGCCGCAGAGCCACACGCCCGTCACGCCTCCCGGCACCAGCACCGCATGCGGGTTCTCGGCGCGGTCACTGCGACGGGCAAGCTTGATGACAGCGGCAAACATGTAGAGGAAGGGAATGAAGTAGAGAATGATGGCGGCGTCGATCAACATCTGATAGGCGCCACGGGTGGTCTCATTGATCTGGCTCACCAGAAGAATCGCGCCCGAAAGCACGGCCTGCACCAGAATTGACACCCACGGTGTCTTCCACTTCGCGTGAATCTTGCCGAAAGCCGGGGGCAGGTAACGGTCGATGCCCACAACGAAAGGCACGCGCGCAATGCCGGCCACGGTGGTGCCCACGCCGCCCACGTTGCCCGCGGCCGCAAGCAGCGCCGCGGCGATGCCGAAGAATCCCACGCCGAGCGCGATCGACCCCACCGAGATGGCGCCGAACACGCCGCTCTGCGGGTCGACACTGGCCGCAGGCAAAAGCGCCAGCACGGCAAACGTGCCCGCAATATACATGAGCGCGATGAGCGCGCCCGCGCCGAAGACTGCACGCGGCAGCGTGCGCCGCGGGTCGCGCACCTCCTCGCTCATGGCGCTCACGAGCTCGAGACCCGTAAAGGCGAAGGCGATCTGCGACCAGAAGTTGACCGTGTCCCAGTTCCACGCCGGCATCATGTTGCGCAGGGTGAAGTGCGTCACCGATCCGTGCTTCCACCACACCACGGCGGCAATGCCGACGAGAAGAATGAGCGGGAGATAGGTGCCCACGCCGCCGGCATTCTGCAGCCATTTGCCGATGTTGAGGCCGATGATATTGAGCACCACGGCAACGACCAGCATGGCCAGCGAAACCCACAGCAGAAAGGCGCGATTGTCCGCGAGTGCGACGCCCCGGCCGCCCAGAATGTAGGCGCTCATGGACGCGCTCGCAAGCAGAAGCCCGGGAAAGTAGAAGATGGTATAGATCCAGTAGGTCCATCCGGCCACAAAGCCGTGAAAGGGACCGAAGGCCTCGCGCGCCCAGACGTAAAGACCGCCTTCCTCAGGAAAGCGCGAGGAGAGCTCGTTGATCACCAGCGCGCCGGGAACGAAGAAAAAGACCGCAGCCACCATCCACAGGCTGATAGACGAAGTGCCGTTGTGCCCGGCGGCGGCGATCCAGCGCGGCCCCAAAACGGTGGCGATATTGAACAGCAGCACATCCCAGAAGCCCATGGCCTTGCGTAACTGCGATTTGGTCCCGGCCGCTTCGGGCAAGGCCTGCCTTGGGTGAATGATCATCGCTTCTCTGCTGAACGAGGGATGGGCAAAGGATTCGTTTGCGGCTCGCTCTGAATGAGGCTAATGCATTTTCTGAGTAGCTGTATCCCGAAGACGGACAGCGGAGTCGACGCGACCAACAGGGAGCGGCGATCTTGCGAGGCAGTGAAAAGGACACAGTCACTCAGAAAATGCCGTAAGCCGTCGGACGGCAGACGGCTAATGCACCGGCACCTCTTCCTTGACCGGATCGAGGGTTTCCAGGCCCTCGCCGCGCGCGGCTTCGAGCAGCTGCGGCGAAGAAGAGATGAACAGGATGGCCGTGCCCTTGAACATGTCCCGGGCTGTAAGCGCGGCGCCCAGTTGTAGGGTCTCCGGCCAGCGCAGGCTGGTGCGGTCGATGAGCTGGCGCGCCGCCTCAAGTACGGCCGGATTCAGCGGCTGCTGCACCGTGCGCGCCGATTCCAGGCGCAGCACCTCGAGCGCGGCCACGGCATCGCCCGGGGCAATATCGCCGGCGCGCTCGCGCCGGCGGATGGCGGCGTAGACCTCGAGCGGGGTGGAGGCAGAGATCAGCTTGCTGTTGTCCTCTACGGTTTCGAGGCGCCGGATCAGCGTATCCGTGCCGGGCTCCTGCACGAACAGCTTCAGAAAGGCGGTGGCCTCAAGAAAGTAGAAGCTCACTCGCTCCCCCGTTCCACTTCAATGGCTTCGGCGGCCGCCTCGCCGTGGACGGCCACTGGATGGAAGCGCTGGTTTTCTTCGGGGATTCCGGCCTCGACCCGGTTGAGCCGGATGGTGGTCGTGGGATAAGCAGGGGTCTTGGGGTTGGCAATCTTGCTGGTCATCACCACGCCGCGCTGAATAGCTTCGGCCAGAACCGACTGCCGCGTCTCCGGATGCTGATTCCAGCGGTAGGACTTGCGCGGGAGGAACGAGTCACGGAACCACTTGAGGGCAATGAAGGCGTGACCTCCGCGCTCGGCCTCCGCCAGGGCCGCGCAGAGCTCTTTCACGCGCGTGTCCATGTCAGCCGGCAGCAACGGTTCCGGCTCGGATTCCTCTTCTTCGGCAGCGTGACTGCTCAGGGAACGCGACGCCCGCCCGGCGCGCGAGGAGGGTTCGCTGTCGCCTGTGCGTTCAAAATAGATGCGAACTTCGTCATCCTCCGGCGACCAGGAGTCAGCCGAGGCGTTTCTCCGCTTGCTGCGCCCATTTTCGCTGCAGAGTTCCACAATTGCCTGATAGCCCGGCGGGGCCAGGAAGCGCAGCGCCCGCGCCAGACCCGGGTCAGTGGAATACTGCAATTCATTCAGTGCATTTTCGATAATTTCTTCTGCGGCGGGAATACTCAGGTTGCCATTTTCTACGCTGTTCTGCGCAGCTCTTGTCGACTTCATTTCTTTCTCTCCCATTGCTCAACTGCCGGAGCGCGCGCTTCAGAAAGAAAACCCGGCGGGTCTTGAGGAGAGCAAGACCAAACCGCGCCGCGCGCGTACCAACAGCCTTTGCTTTATGCCGCTCCCCGGTTACAGCTTCACCGGCCCTGCACCGGAACGGATTGTCCCGGCACATCACTCTTGGGCGACGGCTTTGCCTTGCAGCAACAGGAGAACCGCAATAAAAACTGCTACTTCACTTCGATCGGAGCCCCAAGACAACTTTCCCAATACAATTGATTTTGAAAGCCCGGTAGGCCGCATGAGCGGCAAAAATACGCGCCGGGGAAGGACTCGCCGGTCCGCCTGCGCGAATGGCTCACTCAGCGCCGATAACAGCAAGAGATTTACTGGTTCCTCAACGACCCTTGCACCGATCGGTCTAGCCAACGGAATCCAATGTTCGATCTCGAATCAATGTACGAAGGCGCGTGCCCCCCGTTGGCCAATCAACGCTAGTGGCCAACCTCTATTTAACTCCTCAACCCAAAAGAGTTGATGAAGAATCAGAGTAAGACGGAACCGCGCGTCCTCCGGTTTACCCGATATTAACCCCACGAGGCCGATCCGTGAAGCAGTTTCCATTAAAAAAGTTGCCTGCGCCGGCTGGTTACGTCGGCTGCCCGAATTCGTACAATAGAAAGTATGCGTCGTTGCCTGCCGTATCTGCTCTCTCTGGTCTTTTGCTTTGCTTCAGCCGGGTTCTCCGTGGACGGCCCGGTATTCGACCTCTCCGGGCCCAAAGTTGACGTGCACGTCAAGCGCGGAAACGTCACTCTTCCCATCTCCGAGGCGCCCAACCTGCTGCCCGGGGACCGCCTCTGGATTCATCCCGACCTGCCTCCAACCCAGTCGGAGCATTTCGTGCTGGTGGTCGCGTTTCTGCGCGGATCCACCAATCCGCCCCCGCCCGAGTGGTTCACGCGCGTGGAGACCTGGACCCGGGAAGCGAGCGAGGAAGGCGTCTTCGTTACCGTTCCCGATGAGGCCGAGCAAGCCCTGATCTTCCTCGCTCCGGAGACCGGAGGAGACTTCAATACGCTGCGTAGCGCCGTGCGTGCCCGTCCGGGAGCCTTCGTCCGCGCGGCCCAGGATCTGCAGGCTGCCAGCTGGGAGCGGATGCGGCTCGAGGCCTATCTGTCGGACGTCAGGGTGACCTCACAGACCGACCCCAAATCGCTCAAGGACCGGGCCGAGCTGGCCGCGCGCAGCCTCGGAATCAAGATCAACCAGGACTGCTTCAACCGTCCCGTCGACCAGCAGGCCACCTGCCTTTCGCAGAACTCGGAGGGGCTGGTGCTGGATGACGCCAACGCGCAGACGCTGGTGGATCAGCTGACCAGCGGATCCACGGCGGACCTGATGAACCAGCTCAGCTACTCGAGCATGGCCGGCGGAGGGCTTTACAGTCCCTACGTCGGCGCGGTTGTCGATACCGCCCGCATTCTTTCCTCCCTGCACACCGCCCACTTCCAGTACATTCCGGCCCTTGCCCTGCCCACGGCCGATACGCTGAACCTGCGCCTGAACATGCCCCCCTCATTCCGCAACCCCAAATCGGTGGTCGTGGTTGCCCTGCCGCCGCTCGGGCCGGCGCGGCCGGAGCCGCTGCATCCGGAAAGCCTGGCAGACAGCTTCTGCGCTTACAGCCCCACGCTGGTGCTGCCCGCCGAGGGAGGTCCGCTCATCTTTGCCACGGAACTGGCCCACGATCTCAGGCTGCACCTCGAGCCGGCCGAAGGGCAGAAAGTGGCGCCCTTTGACCTGCCGGTAAGAGCCGAAGCCGGCGCGGGCGGGCTGGTGCTCGAGTCCAAGGTGCCCTTCTTGCCTGGCGGCGCGTTCAACGCCGTGGTCGAGGGCAAATGGGGGTTCGACGACTGGAGGGGTCCGGAGTTTCACCTGGTCGCCGCGGAAGCGGACCGGTGGAAGCTTGCGCCCACCGACGACTCCGCGCTCGTTGTAGGCCGCGACGACACGCTGCACTTTGCCGGTGAAAGCTCGCTCTGCGTGGACAAAGTGGAGAAACTCGCCGGGGAAGGCGGAGAGGACAGCCTTACCTGGAAATCGCCCAAGCCCGATCTGCTGGAGGTCTCCGTTCCGCTCAAGGAAGCGGCTCCGGGGCCAGTCAAAGTGGCGATTTTCCAGTATGGCCTTCCCCGCCCCGATGAGCTGAAGATGATGGCCTACGGGGTGGCCGCGTCCCTGAACAAGCTCACCCTCTCGGCCGGCGACAAGATCGCCTCCCTCGAAGGGACGCGGCTGGATGAAGTGGCCGGGGCCAGCATCGGCAAGATCAGTTTCACGCCGTCCACGCTCGGGCGTGCCGACGATATGGATCAACTGTTGATGAATGCGGGCGAGCCGACCGCTGGACTCGCTCCGGGGAAGGACTACACGGCGCGCGTGGAACTGAAAGACGGCCGCGTGTTGAAGGCGCCTGTGATCGTGAATCCGCCGCGGCCGGAGATTACGCTGCTGAGCAAAGGCGTGCAGGAAACGGCCGCAGGCGGGTCCTCGCAGGTCGAGTTCAGCAGCTCTGAGGACCTGCCCGTCAACGAAAAGCTGGTGTTCTTTCTCAAGTCGAGCCTGCCCGACGAGTTTCCGCGCGACGAAAAGGTGGAAGTGGCCGCCGCCGACTCGAGCTTTCACACCCTTCTCGGGCTTTCTGACGGCAGCCTGATGCTTGAGGATGCGCGGACCGCGGTGGTCAACCTCGATCCGCTGGCGCGGTTCGGCTCGTCGGGGTTTGGGCCCATCCGGGTGCGGGCGATTGCGGCCGATGGCGCCGCCAGCGATTGGCTGCAATTGGGAACCCTGGTGCGGACGCCGGCTTTCCGCGAGCTGCGCTGCCCCCGTTCCCTGAGCAAACCCTGCCTGCTGGATGGGGACAACCTGTTTCTGGCCGATGCGATGTCGGCCACGGCGGACTTTTCTGACCCCATCGACGTGCCCCCCGACTTTACCGGCACGCAGCTCATCGTTCCCCACCCCACTGGCGGCGGGATTCTGTACCTGAAGTTGCGCGACGATCCGGCCACCGTGCAGACCCTCACCATGGCGGTGACGCCCATCGTATTGGCCTCGACGGAGGCCTCAACCGCGAAGGCCCAGGGTGCGCAGTCTGCGCCGGCATCGGGAGCGGAGCCGGGTAGGGCTGGGTCTGGAGGATCGACCACCCCGGCAAGTCCAGCTGCACCGGCAGGCCAGAGCCCGCCTCCTCCTCCTCCGGCGTACCCACCCTCATCGGCGCCGGGCAGCGCTCCGGCAACCCCGCCCGCGGCTTCGCCGCAGGCCGCCGGCCAGCCCGCTGTGCCCGCGAAGTCTCCGCGGTCCGGCGGGGCGGCCAATCCCGGGCAGACCAGCCCGCAACCGTAGGGCGCTTGTGGTCCGGCAGAATCAGAACAATGCAGACGGGAGCGGGGGTTCCGCTCCCTTCGGGTCAGAAGATTCCCACCTTCACGCCCGCGCTCACACTCACGGAACTCATGGCGCCGAACGTGAACTGCGGCCAGTCTTGGTACTCCACGTCCGGGAGACGGAAATGAATCCGGTCGGTCCAGCGGTAGTCCATTCCACCTCCGCCCGTCACCACCAGGTAGCGCCCGTGGGCGTAGCCGAAGGGAAAGTTGAAGTCGCCGAAGCCGATAAGGCCCTTGGCATAGGGCTGGAAACGGCCGAAATTCATGTGGTAGCGCAGGCCGACCGAATAGGTCTCGACGTGAACCTGTTCGGTCTGATTGAACTCGAGCCAGCGGCCTTCCCCTTCGATGCCGAGCCGGTGATGCGTCTCCGCGTCGACGAAGGCCGCAACGCCGCCGAGGTCCCTTTGCCCATACTGTAGGTACGAGCCGGACGCGGCGGCTCCCGCGGACAGCCTGAATCCGCCCGCCATGGCCGAAGGCAGCACCTGCGCGCGCGCCATGCCCGGCGCTCCGAGGCATGCCGCCACCACTGCCCCTGCGAGAGCCCTCAAAAGTCGGGACCGCGTCAAACTCATGATTCCAGGTCCTTCACCCACACCCTTGCAATATTCGTGGAAGTTCTTCATCGCTCTCCTAAGCCGAGTGGAATGTTCATTTCCCATGCTGTCTTCTGACCGTCTGCGAGAGGTTGTGCTTTTCTCGGGCAGGGTGGCCGCGCTTGCAACGCGACCGGCGAGCCGGGGGAAAGCTGCCGATTCATTGCCGGGACTTGAGCGAGTCGAGAGTCGTCCGGCTGAACGATGGAGGTTACTAATGTTTGCACAATTGATTACCCGGAAACTACCGAAAACTGCCGTAAATACCCCGAAAGATGTAGACATACACCGAATTGGCCACGCCGGATACGGGATGTTTCGTTCCGAAACCGCCAAAACACGGCCGCGGTCTGGCGAACAGAAAGGAATGTGCCGGGCGAGACTCGTTTTGCATCCTTGCCTCTGGCAGATTCGTGATGACATCCCGGGCGGTACGCGAACATTCCAAGGCGATGGTGCGCCCGGAGAGATTCGAACTCCCGACCTAATGCTCCGGAGGCATTCGCTCTATCCAGCTGAGCTACGGGCGCGCTCCTTCAGCATAACGCAGAGATTGCGTCTGTGGTTTCCGCAAGAATACGCTGAACCTCGTCGCGCTCCTTCGCAGCACCGCAGGCGCGGCGCGCGGCCGTGACGGCATTAAAGCATTTTCTGAGTAGCTATATCCCGAAGACGGAAAGCAGAGTCGACGCGACCAACCGGGGCCCCGGCAAGCGCTCCTCGCTTGCTGGGGTGGGACCAACAGGGAGCGGCGACCTTGCGAAGGAACGAAGAGGACACAGTAACTCAGAAAATGCCCTAGCCCTCTCACCGCCCGCTACCCTCGAGCCGCCAAGGTTCGGCGCGGTTTGGTAAATACGCAACCTTCTGGTTGCATTTTCTCCTCGCCCGGGTTAATATGCAACCCAGAGGTTGCCTATGACTGAAGACAGAATCGTCAAAAGTATCGAGCTCAACGCGCCCGTCGCGCGGGTCTGGCGCGCGCTCACGGACTGGCGCGAGTTCGGCGAATGGTTTCACGTGAAGCTCGAAGGGCCGTTCGCGGTCGGCCAGGTTTCGCGTGGCCAGATCACGCATCCCGGCTACGAGTACATGAACTGGGAGGCGCACATTGTGCGCATGGAGCCGGAGCGGCTTTTTGCCTACCGCTGGGCGCAGCCGATCTCCCACGACAAGGAGTTCTACCCCATGGATTACTCCAGGGAGCCGACCACGCTGGTCGAGTTTCGCCTCGAGCCCAGCCCCGGGGGCACGCGGCTCACGGTGACCGAATCCGGCTTTGCCGCGCTGCCCGACGACCGCCGCGAACGGAATTTCCGCGCCAACGACGGCGGCTGGGCGCAGCAGATGAAGAACATCGAGGGCTATCTTGCCGAGAAACCGTAGGCGCTCGCCCGGGCGCGCTCCAGAGCGCGCCCGATCCGGGACATTGCCCCTCGCTCCGAATCGCACCCCGGCACACGCGCTGGTATTTGCCGCCCTGGGCGACGAGATGCGGCTCCAGCTCATTGCGCGGCTTGCGCGCGGGCAGCCGGAGTCGATCGCCCGCCTCACGCGCGGCTCGCGGCTCACGCGGCAGGCCATCACCAAGCACCTGCGCGTGCTGGAGCACGCCGGGCTGGTGCGCAGCGTGCGCGCGGGGCGCGAGAGCCGCTTCGAGCTCCATCCCCAGCCGTTCAAGGATCTGGAACAGTATCTGCACTTTGTCTCGCAGCAGTGGGACAGCGCGCTTGCGCGGCTCAAGGCGTTTGTGGAGGAATAAGTCGGTTGGCGCGCCCGGCCGCGTTGCATCCGCGCAGAGATGCACCGCGCGCGATGCGCTGCGCCTGCGCGTGGGAAAATGAATTCAGGCGCCATGACCGACGAAACCACTCGCGAGTCGAACAACCGGAACGGCGGCGAAAACAAATTGAACACGCCGGTCTCCGTTGAAGGCGCGACGGCCGCCGAAGAACGCGCGGAGACCGGCGAATCCTTCGCCGACGTGCTGCGCGAATTCGAGCGCACACACACGCACCGCGCGTCTCAGCATCAATCCGCCGCCCGGCAACTCGAAGGCACGGTAGTTTCGCTTGACGTCGAGCAGGTGATTCTCGACATCGGTTACAAAATGGAAGGGGTGCTGCCGCGCACCGCCTTTGAGAACAATGCCGAAGGCGTGAAGCGCGGCGACATCTTTCCGGTTTCCATCCGGGGACGCAACCAGGAAGGCTATTACCAGCTTTCGCGCTTCCGCGTGGCCCAGCCGCGCGACTGGACGGCGCTCGAGCGCGCCTTTGCCGAAAAGACGCCGGTGGCCGGCACCGTGACCGCGGCGGTGAAAGGCGGCCTCAGCGTAGACGTGGGCGTGCGCGCTTTCATGCCTGCCTCGCGCAGCGGTGCGCGCGATGCCGCGGAGCTCGAGGCGCTCGTCGGCACCGAGATCTCCTGTCGCATTACCAAGCTTGATGTGGCCGACGAAGACGTGGTGGTCGATCGCCGCGTGGTGCTCGAAGAGCAGGCTCGCGCCATGCTCAACATGCGGCGCGCCGCGCTCAAGCCGGGCGACACGGTCACGGGCACGGTGCGCTCCCTGATGCCCTACGGAGCCTTCGTCGAAATTGGCGGGCCCGAAATGCGCGGAATCGATGGCCTGTTGCACGTGAGTGACATTTCCCGCGCCCGCATTGCCCGGCCGGAAGACGTGCTCAGCGTGGGCCAGGAGCTGACGCTGAAGGTACTGAGGGTCGACTCCGAGACCGGGAAAATATCGCTGGGCCTCAAGCAACTCCAGCCGGAGCCGTGGGAGACCGCGGCAGAGCGCTTCCTGCCCGGTGCGCGCATTGCGGGAACGGTTACACGGCTGACAGATTTCGGCGCCTTTGTCGAGCTCGAGCCCGGCCTCGAAGGCATGATTCACATCTCGGAGATGTCGTGGGCGAAAAAAGTGCGCCACCCCTCGGACCTGCTCAAGACCGGCGACCGCGTGGAAGCGGTGATCCTTTCTCTCAAGCCGCCGGCGAACTCGGAGCCGGGCCGCATCGCCCTCGGCCTCAAGCAGACCCTGGCCGATCCCTGGCTCGAAGTGCAGCGCAGATATCCGACGGGCGCGCAGGTCGAAGGGTCGGTAACCAAGCTGATGAACTTCGGCGCCTTTGTCGAGATCGCCGAGGGGGTTGAGGGTCTGGTGCACATCAGTGAGGTCGCAGCCGGGCGCAGGCTGAACCATCCCAGCGAGGTGCTGCGCGTGGGGCAACGCGTGCAGGCGCTCATTCTCGCCATTGACGCGGAAAAGCGCCAGATCAAGCTCTCCATCAAGCAGCTCATTCCCACGGGCCTCGACGAGTACATCGCCGAGCACAAGCCGGGCGATACAGTTTCAGGCCGCGTGGTTGCCATCACGCCGTCGAGCATCGACGTGGAGCTCGGTGACGGCATCCGCGGAACCTGCCGCCCCCCGAAGGCCGGAGCCGGCGCGCAGCCATCCGCTTCCGGCGCGGAAACTTCTGCGAAGGCCGACCTGAGCAGCCTCAGCTCCCTGCTCCAGGCGCGGTGGAAGGGCAATGCCCCTGCGCCACAGACCGGGCCTGAGCCGCTGGCCGAGGGCCAGGTGCGCAGTTTCCGCATCGCCAAGCTGGACGCCGAGAAAAAGACGATCGACCTGGAGCTGGCCTGAGCACAGCACCCCGGGAAAAGAAAAGGATTCAAGAAGTGGGCCAGCTTGAACTCGCTTTGAAACAGCGCCCCTCACAGACTGCGGGGAGATCTATCGCTTGGGGCCTTGTAACAAGGGCACGGCTTTAGCCGGGCCACGAGCGGCGCAAAAAGAGTACGGGCTTCAGCCCCTGAGGGAAGGTTTTCTCAAACTGATCCACTACCGAGCGCGGCGCCCCCGTGCCGCCTTTGTTATCCTGATGGGTTTACCGCGAGGCCCCAGGAGGCTTCCCATGCCCGAGCACAGAGCACGAAAACATCACCAGGACCGGGTGGCCGAGGCCTTGCGGGAGGAGATTGGCGCCATGATCGGGGGCGAGCTCACCGATCCGCGTATCGATTTCTGTCACGTAAGCGAGGTGGCGCTGAACCCGGGCGGCAAGTCGGCGCGGGTGTATGTGGCCGTGGACTCGAGCGCCAAGGATATCGCCAAAGCAGAGAGCGACACCATCGCCGGACTCGAAGCGGCCAAGGGCTACATCCGCCACGAGCTTAAGGAGCGGATGGGCGTTCGCCAGGTGCCCGACCTGACTTTTCTCCCCGACCGCTCCGGGCGCTTCCAGGCGCGCATCGAAGAATTGATGAGCCGCTCGCGCAAGCCCGCCAGGGATTCCGTGGCAGGCAAGCACGCTTCCGGCGCAACCAAGTCCGCCGCGCCAGGCGAACTTGCGGCCCAGGGCGCTCATCCGCCCAACCGGCAGCAACACCAGGCCGGGCACAAATGAACCAGTGATTTACTCCCCCACGATGCTGCTTGCCATGAGTCCGGAGGACGTTTTGCTCCATGACCAAGGAAGCCGCAAGGCGCGCTGAGCCGGAGAAGGCCTTCGGCGCGGAAGCTGATCCACTCAATCTGGTTCTTGAAGTTCTCGAAAGCGGCAACCGGTTCCTCGTCTGTTCGCATGCGCGCCCTGATGGCGACGCGATGGGCAGCATGCTGGCTCTCGGCATGGTGCTCGAGCAGATGGGCAAGACTGCCGACCTGGTGACCGCCGACCGCGTTCCGGTGCTCTATCGCCGCTTACCCGGTGTGGAGAAGATCCGCACCGTTTCCAGCGTACGCGGCCCCTACGACGCGGCCATCCTGCTCGAATGCGACAGCCTGGAGCGTGCCGGGCTCGAGGGCCTGGAGGACCTGTTCCTCGTCAATATCGATCACCACATCAGCGGCCGGCCGTACGCGCAACTGAACTGGATCGACTGCGATGCGGCCAGCGTGGGCGAGCTGGTCTATCGCGTGGCCAAGGCTGCCCGCGTGCGCCTGACGCCGCAGATGGCCGCCTGCCTCTACACCACCATCTTGACCGACACCGGAAGCTTTTCCTATGGCGCTCTGAGCGCACGCACTTTTGCGCTGGCGCGGGAGCTGGTGCTGGCCGGAGCCGATCCCATCGCCTTGGCGCGGGACGTGTATTATTCCGTGCCGGCTTCGAAGGTGGTGCTCCTGGGCGCCGCGCTCAACAATCTTCAGCGCGAAGACCGCCTGGCCTGGCTGTGGATCACGCTTGAAGACATGGCCCGCGCCCAGGCCGTAGAAGAAGACTGCGAAGGCATTGTGAACTTCGCGCTGAGCATTGCCGGCGTTGAGGCTGCGGTTTTCCTGCGCGAGCTCCCCCGTGGACAGGTGCGCCTTAGCCTGCGCAGCAAAGGCAAAGTGAACGTGGCCGCGATTGCGGAGAACTTGGGCGGCGGCGGTCACGAGAACGCCGCCGGCTGCACCCTCCCGGGACCGCTCGAACGCGCGCGGGACGAGATTCTCACGCGGTTGCGTCCGGCCATCGCCGGGCTCTGAACGGCTGCCGCCTTCAAATCGCGCCTTGGAGCCGCGGGAATCTGTTAGCCTTGACGCTGACCGCACGGGGCGGGATGGCCACGCCGCCTGCGTGCTCGGCGCACGAAGCGTCCGCCTCCCCCGGAAACTGACCAAAAGGAACGGCAGCGCCTGCTCCAATGCAAACAGGAGCTGCTGCAAGATCCGCAGAGGTCGAGGCCAGATCAAAAGGAGCCACGCCGGGTGAGGGGAATTTGCAAAGCGCTTCGCCGCCCGCCGCTGGAGAACTGCTGAAAATGGAGACTTCGTTGGAACCGCCTGCTCCGGATGCAGAAAAAACCCGGCGATGGCGACTGCCAAGCTGGGCCACGGTGAACGAGGTTTCGATCTTTCTGGCATTGAGCATCTTTTTTCTTCTCTATGGACTGGTCCCCGTTTTCGGCGGCGACGGGCTGGGCCTGGTGGGTGCGGACGAACCGCGCTACGCGCAGATTGCCCACGAGATGCTCGACCGGTTCGACTCTGCCCATACGCTCGAGGACCGGCTGAGCGCCTGCGTGACGCCATATCTCTATGGGCGGCCGTGGCTGGAGAAGCCGGCGCTCTACTACTGGCGGGCGATGTTCCTGTTTCAGGATTTCGGCGTGCACGATTGGAGCGCGCGCCTGCCCTCCACCACCTTCGCCTTCGTGATGGTGGCGCTCATTTACCTGCACATGCGACGCTTTCGCCCCGGGGGCCACCTGGACGCCGCGCTCATCACGGTCGCCTGCGCGGGCGTTCTCGGCTTTGCCCGCGGCGCATCGACGGACATGCAGATGGCGGCGCCGCTCGCCATAGGACTGCTGGGCTGGTACGCCTGGTATGAGACGGGGTCGAAGTTTTGGCTCTACGACATTTATTTCTTTACCGGGCTGGCCACGCTCGCCAAGGGCCCGGTGGCGCCGTTGCTGGCCATGCTCATCATTGTGGCCTTTGCATTTCTGCGCAAGGAGTGGAACATCCTGCCGCGCTCGCTCTGGTGGCCGGGCATTCTGCTCTACTTTGCCATGGTCCTGCCGTGGTTCATTGCCGTGCAGCACCAGAACCCCACTTTCTTCCGCGAGTTTTTCCTCGAGCACAACCTGGAGCGCTTTGCCACCGAACGGTACCAGCACCAGCAGCCGCTCTGGTATTACGTCGTGGTGGTCCTGCTGGCCTTGATGCCGTGGACGGTGCTCGCCGCGCGCGCATTGGTCGATGGCATCCTCACCTCGGTGGCGGAGTGGCGGCTGCGCCATTCAAGAAACGGCAAGCCCCTCCCCAACCGGCCCGGCGATGCCTTCCCCGAGTTTCTGGTGCTGTGGGCCTTGATTCCCATCGTCTTCTTTTCCTTTTCTGACTCCAAATTGCCCGGCTACATTCTCCCCGCCATTCCCCCGCTCGCCATTCTTACCGGCGACTATTTGTACCGGCGGCGCCATCCGGGACTGAACCGCTGGATCGTCGTCGGGCATGCCGCGCTTTTGGGCGCCATGACCTTGGCTGTTTTGCTGCTGCCATGGTTTGTGGCCCATGGGGCCGAAATGCCTCCCGGCCACGCCGCCGCCGCGGCTCTCTGCGCGGCCCTGGGCGCAGCGCTGCTCATCGTGGTCGTCACCAACGGATTCGGCATCGCCAGGCTGCGCGCCGCCACCTGCTGGGTGCTCGCGGTGCTCATGCTCTTTCTCTACGGCGTGGGCCCGCTTTTCGGAATTCCCCAGAGCAACGCCAGCAAGCACGTAATCCGCCTGCTCGACCGCTCCTATTCCGCGCGGCCGCTGGCTGACCGGCTGGCGCAGTCCGTCCCGTCGGACGGGATTGTGGCCGTCTTTCGCGTGCGCCGCGACACCGAATACGGCCTTTCCTTCTACCGCAACCGGCAGGTTGTGAACTACGAGGAGGACGGCGTGCCCGCTCAGCAGCACGTTCTCGTGGTGCGGGCTACCGGTCGCCATGGAGCCGATCTCCACACCATTGATGCACTGCAGGAGTACCTTGAGGACCGGCACTACGAGCTGCTCTTCAGCTGGCCCGAGCAGGGGCTGGAGGTGTTTCTGGTCGGGGCACGCTAACTCATGCTTTCGGTTGCGGTTGGGCGCAAACCATGGCAAAGTGACCGGAAGGGCGTTTTCTCGAATGGCCTTGGGCGCTTCCGTTGAGATTCTCGACCTGCGGCACTTTGCCGCCACCCTGCTGCGTCCGGTGCTGGACGCCGAAGGCGAGGTGTGGAAACAGCGGCTGCACTGGGATTACCGCACCTCGGCGCGGCTGCTCATGCAGTATCTCGACAACCACATGCTGCCCGGCTACGCCGCCCTCGAAGCCGAGCAGGTGACCGGCTACGTCTTCTGCGTCTACGAGGAAACCAAGGCCGTCATCGGCGATGTCTTCGCCATGCCCACTCCCGACCAGAGCGCCCACACGGTGGAACAGACGCTGCTGCGCCACCTGCTGGAGCTGCTGCTTAACTCGCCCCAGGTGGAGCGCGTCGAGTCGCAGCTCCTGTTGCATCCCTCGGGCACACACGCCGCCGTCTTCGCGTCATCCGGGTTCGAAATGTACCGGCGCCTGTTCCTGGTCCAGCAGATCGCCGAAATCGCGCGCGCGCCGCAGGTCGATCTGCCGGCCGGCGTCGACCTCCGCGCCTGGACCGACGAAGATCTCGCCCCGGCGGCGCGCCTCATCGCCGAGGCCTATCGCGGCCATCCCGACAGCCTGATCAACGACCAGTACCGCTCCGTCGCCGGCTCCATGCGCTTCCTCAACAACATCGTGCGCTACTCCGGTTGCGGCGCCTTTTCGCCGCAGGTTTCGCACGTGATCGTGGAGCGTACCAGCCGCGAGCTGGTGGCGCTCATCCTGGGCTCGCGCGTAAGCCCGCAGAGCGGCCACATCACCCAGGTGTGCGTGCATCCCGAGTTCCGGCGCCGCGGCCTGGCCCGCATGCTGCTCGCGCTCACCGCCCAACGGTTCCTGCGCCAGGGCGCGACCGAGATCTCGCTTACAGTAACGGAATCGAACACTGAAGCCGTCGATCTCTATCTGGCCGAGCGCTACACCTGCCGCCACACCTTCGACGCCGCGGTGTGGCAGCGCCACCGCACCGCGTGAGCGGAGTCGGGGTCGGCGTACTGGAACCACTTACAAACTGCCCTTCGAAAGGGCACGGCTCGCGCTTGCGGAAAAATGCGTTGCGGGAGTGTTTTGAAAGGGCACGGATTTATCCGTGCCGTGCAAGCCCTTTTCTTTCCCTTGCGAGCTTCAGCCCGCGAAAAGCTTGCTCCGGCTCTACCGCCCTATAAAGAACATCACCCAGCTCAGCACGATGGCCGAGCCGACGAAGAGCGTGAAGCAGTAGAGGCCATAGCGCATCATCTTGCGCGGGGTCTCGCGCTGCGTGACGCCGAAGACGACGGAAGCGCAGATGGCAAACAAGAGCACGGATAGGAAATGGGAGGGGTGCAGCACTTAGAACTTCCTTCCCGTGCGGAGATTGTGCGCGTCCACAGCGGCGATGACGTTGAGCAGCCCGGCGACGACAATGAACTTGGTGCCGTAATCGGCCGTGGTGAAGCGCACCGGGTCGCCGCCCAGGCCAAGCGAGCGCGTAACGAAAAACATCAGCCCGTTGCCCAGGTCGCCCACCATGCCCAGAAGCTCGAGGATGTCCTGGGCGCTGGTGTAGAGCTTGCCGTCCATGGCCAGGCCCAGCGCAAACAGGGCGATAATGGCCCCGGCGAGCAGCAAGCCCCGCACCCATTTGCCAATAAGGAAATGTCCCGCGCCGGGAACCAGCCACCCGGCAATCAACGGAAGATAAACAAACCCCTGTTTCGATGTTTGGCCCGCCGCAGCGGACTTGTTGGCAGCCGTCCCCATTCTTTTTTGACTATACAGCACCGGGCTTGGCGAGCCGGGACGCGTGAATGGGAGTCGCACCAGGCGAGTTTTGAAAGGGCACGACTTCAGTCGTGCCGAATAAAGACACCCAGCGAAGGGTACGGGCTTCAGCCCGTACATTCAGGCCCATGCACGAAGAAAGATGCCAGCTTCACTCCTCGCGCGGTTCTTCGCCCATCGACTCCAGCCCGGCCAGCGACTCCTCCGGCACCTCCCACCGCCGCAGAATCTTGTAAATCACACCGGTCGAAAACCCCGCCGCAACCAGCCGCCGCATCACCCGCGCCGTCTCCTTCTCGTTTTCCGGCTTCTTGATCCGCTTGCGTTCCAGGTGCTGGCGCGCGAGGGCTTCCTCATTGGTCTCGCCGTAGCTCGCCGCGAGCGTCTTCTCCACGAGGTCGGAGCGAAGGCCCTTCTGGCGCAAATCCTGGCGCACGCGCCGCGCCCCGAACTTCTCATTCTCCTGTCGTAGCCGCGCGTAGGTCTCCGCGTAGGAAGTGTCATCGAGAAACCGCTGCTCCTTGAGCCGCGCCACAACCGCGCGCACATCCGCTTCGCCCCGCTCGCCGGGCCCTGCACGGCTGATGAGAAGCCGGCGCAGTTCGGCCTCCGTGCGCATGCGCCGCCCCAGCGCCTTGACGGCGTAGTTGTAGAGCGCGGGCTCGCCAAGCGGCGGGCGCGCTTTCGCGGGTTTGCGGGAGAAGGTCATGCCAGGCAGGTGGCCCAGTCAATCGCCTCAATAGGTTACTCGAACCGGGATGAATCTGTGCCCCGCTCATCGCGCTCTTTGCGATGAGCGGGTGGTATCGGCCTAAGATGGGTCATGCGCGCTTTCCCACTCAAAACGCAAAGAACGCGTTTTGAATGGGCACAGCCGATTGTGGAGCTCGCAGCGGGAAAGGACTTGACCGGGCCGCCTGCCACCCCAAGCAGCGTTTCGTTCATTCGCATGCACCTTCCCCGCAAGAAGCATCTTCTTTAACTCGGGATCGTCGGCAACATAGAATGTTGGTTCCATTTTCTTGTGCTCTATCACTTCTGTTATCCCATTTGCCACAACCACCTCGTAGGCCGGATAACTTGCAGAGGAAGTTTGGCATTTCATCTTGCCGCTTGCTTTCTATCGTTCTCCCTCCCTTATCTCTTAGCGTTACTTTCACGTCATCGCCACCCAGCGACGTATAGTAACTCAATGTCACTGACACATCTGCACGCGTAACTCCACGCGGGAGCGTCACCCATTGCGGAAGTCTCGAATCACTGGCCAAATTAAAACTTGATTCGAGGCATCCGCTCATTGGAAGAACTGAGACGAATAATCCAGCGACAAGGACAAATCTGGCTCCGCGCAGTAATAGCGTCCGTGCGATTGTCGCCTCCATTCCGGCGGTCTCCTCGTTCTCGGTGCGCTTTGTTTCCCGCCTCCGCCGGCGGGTGGCTCCGATCTCAAGAGGAATTCTATCCAGTTGTGGGTGCTCCCGGCCCCTCGCCCGCCGAGGGTGGGTGGCCCGCTCACTGGCTATGGCCTCCATGTCTCGCCTCCCTCCAAGTCAAATCTGTGCCCCATTCATCGCGGCTTTATCGCGATGAGTGGGCCGCGGAGTCGGGCTGTCCACTCCGATTCGATTTCAATCGCACCTCTTAATCCGGTAGCGTAGTGGTTGAAGCTGCTCCAGGGGTATTGCTCAGGCGATGCGACCAGTCCCCGCTTCACCGGATTCCGATGAATATAGCGGATGACCTCGGCACGGGCCGATTCGCCATGGATGTTCGCGTCAAAATAACGGTCTTGCCAGAACTGCGGACGATCGCCCCGCAGCTTGCGAGAGGTGATCTGTTTGAGGGCCTTGAGAAACTGCGCCACGAGGATGGATGGCGGCTCGTTGATCAGAAGGTGGACATGTTCGGGCATCAGCACATAGGCGTAGACCCTGGCTTGATGCCGTGCCCGAGTGTGCTCGAGAACGACCTCGAACAAATCCTTGGGTTCCGGTGCTTCAAGAAGCGGAAGGCGGCGAAAGCAGCTAAACGTGATGAAGTGAAGGGCCTCCGCTCTCTGGAACCGCCTTAGACCGTACGGCATGGTGCCATCTTAGTCCCGATTAGGCGGTTCGCGACGTCCCGCTCATCGCGATGAGGCCGCGATGAACGGGGCACAGTTGGTCGTGCAGGGATGAGCGGACCAGGCCTACGCGTGCACCACGCTCTTCGCCAGCATGGCCTTGATGCCGCGCAGTGCCTGCCGCGTCCGCTCCTCGTTTTCGATGAGCGCAAAGCGCACGTGGCCGTCGCCGTAGTCGCCGAAACCGATGCCGGGTGACACGGCCACCTTGGCCTCGGTGAGCAGCAGCTTGGAAAACTCGAGCGACTTGAGCTCGCGATACGCCTCCGGAATCTGCGCCCACACGAACATCGTCGCCTTGGGCAGAGCCACCGGCCAGCCCGCCTTGTTCAGGCCTTCCACCAGCACGTCGCGCCGCTTGCGGTAGTTGTCGCAGATTTGCGCCACGCAGGCCTGCGGCCCCTCGAGCGCGTGAATGGCGGCCACCTGGATGGGCGTGAAGGTGCCGTAGTCGAAGTAGCTTTTGAGGCGCGCGAGCGCCGAGACCAGCACCGGATTGCCCACCATGAAGCCGATGCGCCAGCCGGGCATGTTGTAGCTCTTCGAGAGCGTGAAGAACTCCACCGCGACCTCTTTGGCGCCGGGCACCTCGAGCACGCTGGGCGGCTTGTAGCCGTCGAACGCGATGTCGGCGTAAGCCAGGTCGTGGATGAGGTGGAAGCCGTACTCGCGCGCCAGCTCAACCAGGCGCGCCAGAAACGGCAGCTCCACGCACTCCGTGGTCGGATTGGACGGAAAATTGACGATCAGCGCCTTGGGCCGCGGCGTCATGCGCGGAATCAGCTCCTCCAGCTGCGCCAGGAATTGATCCTGGTCGTGCACCGGCGTGCTGATCACATGCGCTCCCGCGATCACCGGCCCGTAAATGTGAATGGGATAACTCGGGTTCGGCACCAGCACCGTATCCCGCGAGTCGAGGATGGCCAGGCACAGGTGGGCAATGCCCTCTTTCGAGCCGATGGTGACGATGGCTTCCGACTCGGGATCGAGGTCGACGTTATACCGGTTCTTGTACCATCCGCAAATTGCCTTGCGCAGCCGGGGCAGACCTTTCGACACCGAATAGCGGTGCGTCGGCGGCTTCATGGCCGCTTCCACCAGCTTGTCCACGATGTGCTTCGGCGTGGCCCCATCGGGATTCCCCATCCCGAAGTCGATGATGTCTTCACCGCGCCGGCGCGCGCTCACCTTCATCTCGCCGGTAATGTTGAAGACGTATGGCGGGAGCCGCTGAATCCTCGAGAACTCTTCCATCGTTCAAGTTTACGGCAAACCCGCATCCTTCGCGGCGCCCACGGGGATCAAAGCATGCAAGCCGGAATCCTATTCCGAATGCGGAACCATGGAGCGCAGACGCAGAATGGACCGGTTGATGAGAATGCCGGAGACCACGGCCATCAAAAACGAGGAGATGGAAATTACCAGCGCCCTCAACGCCGCCGGCGTATGCGCAATGCCCGCGTGGGTAAAGTGCTCGGTCAGGTTCACCAGCGACAACGCCAAATTGAAGGCTCCGATGGCTACCAGAAGAATCAGAAGGTTCAGCATGATCGGGCTGATCGGGCGCAGCCGTGCCCGGGGGTCGATTTGGGGTTGCGAGGGGTGCATAGGAGTAAGTGTACGCCCGGCCGGGGTTCGCCCTCACGGAATCTCGGCCGGAATCGCCCGCCGGCGGGTTACGGGTGCCGGTAACGAATAGGGCGCGGACTGACCCGAAAGGCGCACGCCGGGGAAAAGGGGCTCTGGCCAAGTCTCTCTGCATCTGGGCGTCGACCGCGAGACGGGCTCGTTTGTGCCGGCCCATTGGGGGGAACTGTCCAAACGGGGGCCGCTCGCGGCCGGGTCAAGCCGATGGCTCTCCGGCTCCTTGAACCGGCCGAGTGAGCGGGGAGCGAACTTTATACTTGGATGAACATGCCTGAGTTTCTGCCTGTGGGCGAACAGTTGGATTTGCTCCAAAAGGGCGCGGCGGAGATCATCCGCGTGAGCGACCTGCGCGAGCGCCTCGAAGAAAGCCGCAAGACCGGACGCCCGTTGCGCGTAAAGGCCGGCTTCGATCCCACCGCTCCCGACCTGCACCTGGGCCATACCGTGCTGATGCGCAAGCTCCGCCATTTCCAGCAGCTTGGCCACACGGTCATTTTCCTCATCGGCGACTTCACCTCGCTCATCGGCGACCCCACCGGGCGCAACGTCACCCGCAAACCTCTTACCCGTGCGCAGATTGACGCCAACGCCGAAACCTACAAGCAGCAGGTCTTCCGCATCCTCGATGCCGAAAAGACTGAGGTGCGCTACAACTCGGAGTGGCTCGCGCAACTCGGCTACGAAGAAACCATCCGCCTTACCGCGCACTTTACCGTCTCGCAGATGCTCGAGCGCGATGAGTTCCATAAGCGCTTTCAGGAGGAGCAGCCGATCAGCCTGCACGAGCTGCTCTATCCCGTGATGCAGGGATACGACTCAGTGAAGCTGGAGTGTGATGTGGAGCTGGGGGGCACGGATCAGAGATTCAATCTGCTCTGCGGGCGCGAGCTGCAGCGCCACTATGGGCAGAAACCGCAGATCGTGCTCATGACGCCCATCCTCGAAGGCCTAGACGGCGTGCAGAAGATGAGCAAGTCTCTCAATAACGCCATCGGCATCAATGAGTCACCGGGCGAAATGTACGGCAAGCTGATGAGCATCAGCGACCAGCTGATGTGGAGCTACTGGCTGCTTCTCACTGACCTGCGGCAAAGTGAGATCGACGCGCTCAAGGCGGGAGTCGCCGCCGGCCACGAGCATCCCATGGCAGTGAAGAAGCTGCTCGCGCGCACCATCGTGGCCGGCTTCCACGGCGAAGAGGCCGCGCGCGTGGCCGACGAGAACTGGGCGCGGATGTTCCAGCAGAAGGAAGTGGCCGAGGATCTCGAAGAGATGCCGGTCCCGTTTGCCGCAATTGCCGGCTCGGAACCGAATCAGATTCGCCTGCCCAAGCTCCTGGTGGCGCTGGGGCTGGCAGCGAGCGGCGCTGAGGCCAACCGCAAAATTGCCGAGCGCGCGGTGCGGATTGACGGAGAAGTTGTTGAAAATATGACCTTTATGCTGGCTGCATTGCCGGCGCGCCTCGTCCTTCGCCTGGGCAAGCGGGCGAAGATTGCAATCATTAAGTAAATTTGGCGTATAGAAATCCGCCAAATGGCGTATAATCGCTGTGGAGAATCTCCCATGGCCGCGTATTCCGTTCCCGATCTTCTGGGCGGCGAACCGGTGCTGGGCCGCACGGCCACCAAGGGCGGCGCGCTGGCGGAGCTGGTGCGCAAAGGGATTCCCGCGCAGTCGCTGTTTCTGCTGGCCCGGAGGCTCGATCTGCGCCAGGCGGAAATCTCAGAAAAGATCGGCATTCCCCAGCGCACGCTCACGCGCCGGCTGCAACGCCGTGCGCGCCTGACGGCAGCCGAGAGCGACCGCACCGTACGCCTGGCGCAGGTGTACACCGCGGCCATCGACGCGCTGGGAAGCGAGCAAAAGGCCGCGCAGTGGCTCAAGACGCCCAACCGCGCGCTGCGCGGCGGCCGTCCGCTCGACCAGCTCGATACAGACCCCGGCGTGCGCGAGGTTGAGGACGTGCTCGGCCGCATCGCGTATGGTGTTTATACCTGATGCTGGTCTGGCGCCTCTGCCGCGCGGTCCACGCGGAGCTGGCATTTTCCGGCGAGGGCGCGCGGCGCTACGGCGGGCGCTGGAACTCGCGCGGCCTGCCCATGGTTTACTGCTCGTCTTCTCTCGCGCTCGCGGCCATCGAGCTCTTCGTGCATCTGGAGCCGGCGCAGGCGCCCGACGATCTCGTCGCCATCGCCGCGGAATTGCCGGAGGGCGAACCGGCACGGACCCTTGCGCCGGGCGAGCTTCCCGATGGATGGTGGGCCGATTTCGAAGCCACGCGCACCCTCGGCGACGCCTGGCTCCGCGCGGGCTCTTCTCTCGCGCTCAAGGTTCCTTCTGTACCCATCCGCAACGAGTGGAATGTGCTTCTGAATCCGCTGCAACCGCGCATGGGCGAGCTGCGCGTCGATTCGCCGCAGGCGTTTGTCTTCGACGAGCGCATGTTCGCGCCGCAAGCGCGGCGCATACATGGGGCGAAAAAGAAAGCGGAGGAATGAAGCTCAGCGTGCGGTATGCAGCGGCGCCGTGGCCGGATCGTTCTTCCAGCCCACGACAAGATTGTCCTTGAAGAAGACGCGGGATCGGCCGTAGCCGAAGGTGTTCTCAGAGAAGAGCGTGGGCGTGCCCTGCACCACCAGCACCTCGTTTTTGGTTGAGCCCAGCTTGAAGGAGGCGAGGTCAGGATCGACGGGAGCGTCAGGCCAGAGCTTCACATGGATGGGCGAGGAAGGCTCGATCTTCCATCCGCTGAGTTTGCCGGTGGTGAAATCGAGTTCCGAAGCCCCATAAGTCAACTTGCCTTCCGTTGAAGAAGTCGGCGCGCCCAGCACCGCGATCACTTCATCCTTGGTCAGGCCCGCGGTGATATAAGGCTGCAGGCTCACCCCTTCCGCGCGCGAAGCGCCCGGCTCGCGCCGGTGCAGGCTCTGCGGGATCGATTGGCCGTCGCCGCTCTGCGCAGCCGCTTGCTGCGGATCGGCGTCCTCGGCCGCAGCCGCCGGCGCAGGATCGCTTTCTTGCGGACGGGTGCTGTGCAAATGCTGGCCGGCCTGGCTCCAGAGATTGCCCGCGGTCTCGCGCGCATTCTCCACTACGTGGGCGCGGAGCTCGGAGTAGATTCTCCCCGTGGTCGGATCCGAGGCAAGAAACGAATCCATCGCCATCAGAAACACTGAGGCAACCAGAAGGCCGCACCCAAGCAGTCCGAATTTCACCAGGGCAAGCCAGGGAAGGCCGAAGCGCCGGCGTGGCCGCACGCGTGGCCGCGGGTGCGCCGGCGCCGGCCGTGCTGAGGGCCTTGCAGCGGGCCGCGGGCGCCGCGGCTTTTGTCCGTGAGCATCCTTCCGGGTGAGCAGGAGATACGCCGCGTTGAGCGCCTTGAGTTTCGCTTCCGCTGCTCCTCGAAGTGCGGGATCGGATTGAAATCGGTCCGGATGCCACACCTTCACCAGCGTCCGGTAGGCGTCGCGAATCTGTTTTTCGCTCGCCTGCCCATCGAGCTCGAGCGCCTGCAGGGCCGCGCAGCGCGCGCAAGGTTTGCCCGCGTCTTCAGCCTCGCGTCCGCAGGAGCAGGTATGCATGGTGACGATCCGCTTGATTATAGGAAGATTTCGCTCGCCGCGCCCTCACGCAAAGGTGCTAGGCCGCTGTGCGAGCAAGGTAACTTGCCCGTAAAATGAAGGAGATGCCGTTTACGGAACAATACGATGTGGCCGTAGTTGGCGCGGGCCATGCGGGCTGCGAGGCGGCTATGGCCGCGGCGCGCATGGGCCTCAAAACCGCGCTCATCACCATGAACCTCGATCTCATTGCGCAAATGAGCTGCAACCCCGCCGTCGGCGGCGTGGCCAAGGGGCACCTTGTCCGCGAAGTGGACGCGCTCGGCGGCATCATGGGCGAGGTGGCCGACGCCGTCGGCATCCAGTTCCGGCTGCTGAATGCCTCACGCGGCCCTGCCGTCTGGAGCCCGCGCGCGCAGTGCGACAAGCAGCTTTACCGCGTGAAGATGCGCGAGGTCCTCGAGAGCCAGCCGGGATTGCATATACGGCAGGCGGAAGTCGTCGATCTGGTGATTGACGAGGGATCAGGGACCAGGGACGTAGGGAAAGACAAAATGTTGGGTGCCCCAGGTCCCTCGCATTTGGGGACCTGGGATAGTACGAACTCAAACCGGCAGGGTGCCCCCGGTCTCGCTTTTGAGACCGGGGATGGGATGCGCCCGCGTCGGCGCGTCCTCGGCCTCAAGCTGCGCGATGGGCGCAACCTGATGGCCGGAGCCACCATCATCACCACGGGCACGTTTTTGAACGGCCTGATCCACTGCGGCGAAGAGCAATATCCGGCGGGACGCAGCGGCGAGCCGGCCAGCGTGCTCCTGGGCGAAGCGCTGCGCAGGCTGGGACTGCGGACTTGCAGGCTCAAAACCGGCACCCCGCCGCGGCTCGACGGGCGCACCATCCACTGGGAACGCTTCGAGGAGCAGCCCGGCGATGCCGAGCCGACGCCGTTCAGCTTTCGCACCAAAAAGATCGTTCAGCCGCAGGTGAGCTGCCACATCGCCTTCACCACGCCGGAGACGCTGCGCCTGATCCGCGAAAATGTGCATCGCTCGGCCATGTACTCGGGGCGCATCGAGGGCATCGGCCCGCGCTATTGCCCGTCGATCGAAGACAAGATCGTCAAGTTCCCTGACAAGACGCAGCACCAGTTTTTCCTCGAGCCCGAGGGGCTGAACACGCACGAGGTGTATGTCAACGGCATGTCCACCTCGCTGCCCATGGAGGTGCAGTGGCAGATCGTGCACTCGATTCCCGGCCTTGAAGATGCGGAAATGCTGCGCCCGGGCTACGCCATTGAGTACGACAGCGTGGATGCAACCGAGCTCGACCGCACGCTGCGCGTTAAATCGATGGAGGGTCTCTATCTCGCCGGCCAGATCAACGGCACCAGCGGCTATGAAGAAGCCGCGTGCCAGGGCATCATGGCCGGCATCAACGCGGCGCTCTGGCTCAAGGGCCAGCCTCCCTTCACCATGGACCGCAGCGAAGGCTATACCGGCATTCTCATCGACGATTTGATCTCGAAGGGCACCAACGAGCCTTACCGCATGTTCACTTCGCGCGCGGAGTTCCGCCTGCATCTGCGCATCGACAATGCCGACCGGCGCCTGACGCCGCATGGCCGCAGGCTGGGGCTCATCGACGACCAGACCTGGGCCGAGTACCAGCAGAAGCAGGCGCGCATGACGGCGCTCGAGCGGCTGCTGACGACGGGGAAAGTGGACGCGGGAAAACTGCGCGCGGCGGGTCTGGGCGATCTGCCTGCAACCGCGGGCCTCACCTGGGCGCAGCTGCTCAAGCGGCCTGAAGTCACCATCGAGCGGTTGCTTCTTGCTCTTCGCCACGACCTCGCCCGCGTTCCGCTGCTGGCGGAATTCGCTTTAGCCTGCCGTGCAGATGGAATGGTCGATGTCTTGAAAGGGCACGACTTCAGTCGTGCCGGCGCGAGCGCAAAAACAACCGGGACTTTAGCCCCTGAGGCCGATTCTTCGACCGGGACTGATTCTTCCATTGTTCGCGCCGCCCGGCGCAATGAGGCCCGCGCCGTCGAAACCGAGATCAAATTCGCCGGCTATCTTGAGCAGCAGAAGAAGTCGATCGAAAAGCTGAAGGCGGCCGAAGCGGTGCAGATTCCCGACTGGATCGAGTACGGCGCCATCAGCGGCCTTTCGCGCGAGATGCGGGAAAAGCTCGAGCGCGTGCGGCCGCTGACGATTGGCCAGGCCAGCCGCATTCCCGGGGTGACGCCGGCAGCGTTGAGCCTGGTCCACGTATCGATACGCCTGCAAGCGGCCCGTCGCCCGCACGGGGCACCGGGCGGCGCCGACGCTGCCGGTCCGCCGGGGAAACCTGTGCCGGCCGCGACAAATTCGTTGCGATGACATAGAAACGCTTGCGCGGTCTTGAGCAAGACCGCATCCTGCCGAAGACAACCTTCGCCGAGCGGCCGTTCTCCAAGGCAGGAGCAAGACTTTCGAGGCTCTTGCCTTGGACCGGTTTTGATGCGCGGGCATCATGATTTAACTCGCGCGGATTGTTTGGCTTTCCTACTTTTTGGAGACTGTATGGCTACGCTTGCCCGGCCAATCTGCGCATTGGCCAAGAAACTTGCATTCCGCTACACGCGACTCGGCGTGCCCGATTACCCTTACATCGTTGAGCCCATCGAATTGGCCACTCTGGTCGGCGAGCTCGAACGGGTGCGTCGCCTGCCCGGCGCCATTCTTGAAGTGGGCGTGGCCTGGGGCCAGACCACGCGCTTTCTCTGCGAGCACCTGGTAGCCAGCGGCCGCTCATCGGAGCGCTTCTACGCCATCGACACCTTCGCGTCTTTTTGCCCCAAAGATGTCGAATTCGAAGTGAACCACCGCGGCAAGACCCGTGAGGAGGTCTCCGGATTCGGCTATCTCGATTTCGCGATATGGAAACGGAATTTCCGGAAGTTCGAATTCCTGACCGCGGTCAAAGCGGACTGCTCCACATTCGATTATTCCCGCATCGCGCCCATCAAGCTCGCCTTTCTCGACGTGGACTTATATCTGGCCACGCGGAGCGCGCTCCAAAAGATATACCCCCACTTGGCCGAGGACGGCGTGATCCTGGTGGACGATGTGATGGAGCCGTCGCGATGGGACGGCGCTAACCAGGCTTATAACGAGTTCTGTGAGGAATCCGGGCTGCCGGTCCAGCTCATCGGCAACAAGATGGGCGTCATCAGGAAATAGCGATTCAGCGAGTTAGCGTCCGCTTCGCGGAAATTAGCAAGTTAGCGGGTCAGCGGCTTGCTGGGAATTTAGGCTTGCCACACTCTTCGCATAGAGCGCGAAAAGTGTCGGGCAACGGGCTGACTCGCTGACTTGCTAACTCCCTGACTTGCTGACTCGCTGACTCGCTCATTGATCGCTGCTCTTGTCGCTCTTCGAAAAGAACGGAATGTGAAACGGCTCTTCCGCCGTGGACTGCTGGGATTTCTTCGTCTTCGAGCCCGCATCGGCGCGCAGCAGCGTACGCTGCGAGTTGATGCAGAGCCACCCTCCGTGCACGCGCTGAAACACCTGCGTAAAAACGCCCTTTTCATCCACCTGCGAGGTGTTCACCTTGTGATGCAGATCGTAGGTGCCGTTGGCAATGGCAACATCGCCCAGCATGCGCACGGTCACCACCTTCTGCGTGAGAGAGAGCGTTTTGTCGTCGTTGCTGATGGCTTGAGCCACCTGCTGATTGCGCGTGGTCACATTGCCCGAGGCGGAAATATCCACGAACAGAGGCGAGAGCACCAGCTCCAGTCCGTACTGGTCGCGGCGGTTCACGGCGTCGGACCAGGAGTCTTCGATCTTCTGGAACTGCGTGACGGCTGCCGGCTGCGTGGAGGCGGCTCCCGCCGCGGCGGGCGCGGCGGAGTCAGAATCCGGCGCCTGGGCGGGCAGAGTGCAGCATGCGAACACAACGAGAGAAAGAGCGGTAAGAATGCGATTCATAGAAAGTGAAAGCTCCGGCCGGGTGACATGGGCATCCATCCCTCCGGGAAAGAGGCCCACAAGAGAATCATATCTCTTGGACGCGGGCCTGCGGGTGAAGAGAGCGAGAAAGGGGAAGCGCCTGCTTAGACCAGCATCTGCAGGCGTTCCGGCTCGCGGATGGTCACCAGAGAGTCCTCAATCGCGATCCAGCCATCCCTGCGGAATTGGCCCAGCGTGCGCGTGACGGTCTCGCGCGTGGTTGAGGTCATAGAGGCAATCTCCTCGTGCGTGAGCAGAAGCGGAAACCGGTATTCGCCTCCGGGCATTTGCTCGCCGATCTGATGCGCCAGCTCCGTCAGTAGCCGTCCCAGCCGCGTAGCCACGGTTTCTGAGAGCGCCAGGCGGCAGGCATCCTGCAGGGCGAAGCGGTACTCCTGGCAGATGCACTGTACGGCGCGCATCTGCGCCTCTTTATGGCTGCCAAGGAAATGCAGAAAGCGCTCGCGCTCGACGGGACGCAGCTGCGCCGCGGTGAGCGATTCCGCGGAGACTTCATAAACGCCGTGCGAAAGCACCGCGTACAGGCCCAGGATCGAGCCCGGTCCGGCGACGCGGACAATCATCTGCCTGTCCTCTGCGTTCCCCGTGGCCAACTTGATATACCCGCTGCAGATCAGGTACAGGCAGCGGGCATCTTCTCCCTGCGTGAACAGCGCCGCCTGCGCCGGCAACAGAATGTTGCTGCTGGCAAGCTCCAGGTCCGCGAGCACCGCCGCGCCCAGCGAGCAGAACCAGCCCGGCCGGCGATTGGCGCAGGCCGCGCATCCGGGCGGAGCCAGCCGCGCTGCGCGTTTCCACGGCGCCCCTTCCTTTGCATGGTTTGCTTCCGCGATCTGTCGTTCCGCCATGGTCTTGCCTGTTTCCCTCTGGCGCCCGGCTCCCTCAGGTTTCGCACCCTCCGCGTCCCTGCCCGACCCAGTTCCTCCTCGGAGCCCTGGATTCCCCCCAAAGAGGGACCTACCTCAAACGATTCTGCGTCAGACTGGAAGAACCCGCTGTGATGAGAAGCACAGGGGAGTCACCCGCGTGGAACAGCCGCGCCCGGTTCACGCGGCGCCTGCTGAAAACAGCATCCGCGCACTCCTTGTGTGATGGAGACCGGGGGCACGTCCGTAATCAAACACCGCAAGTCACTTTGGGAAAAGCATTTCAAAGTGGGACGAAGGAAATTTGCGCCTGTGACCGACATCACGGCCTGCATGCTTTGGAACACGTAATCTCTTGCTCATGGGTGATGCTCCGCACCAAGCGCAGCATCCGCGGCAAGTGATCCAGCAAGTCGCTTCTGCCCAGGTTCTCGAGCAGCAAGCATCGTTTGATGGCGAACGAAACCCGCTGGCGCAATTGCTCCCGGAAGACGGCAAAGAGAGCATCCGAGGCGGTAAGATTCATGGATCAAAAAAGGCCTGTCACGCAATCGGCCATCCATACAGTCAAAAGCAGAGGGGCGGGCCCGGGCAGGCGGCCGGGTCTGCGGGCAGCCCGAATTCTGCTGCTGGGCGCGAGTCTTCTGTGCGCCACCGCACTGGCCGCTCCGGCTCCGAAGGACAAGGGCACAGCGCCTGCGGCCCAAGATGCCAAGGCTTCGGACTACGTGGGCGCCGAAGTCTGCGCCACCTGCCACGAGGCTGAGGCCGAGGGCTTCGCTGCCAATCCGCACAGCAAGATGGTACTGATGCACGGCTCGAACGGCGTCACCTGCGAAAACTGCCATGGGCCGGGACGGGCGCACGTCGAAGGCGGCGGCGACGTAACCAAGATCTTCAACCCCGGCAAGGGCGCGCCCAAGCAGGTCGACCAGACCTGCCTGGGCTGTCACGCGGGCGCGCATCCTGACTTCGAGCGCTCGCCGCATGCGCGCGCCGGCGTGGGCTGCGCCAACTGCCACAGCATCCATCACAGCCAAGAGAAGGCCGAGCTTCTCAAGTCCGCGCAGCCCACGCTCTGTTTTCAGTGCCACACGGACGTGCGCGCCTCGTTCAACATGCCCTTTCACCACCAGGTGCCCGAAGGTCTGGTGAAGTGCAGCGATTGCCACGACGTGCACGGCACTTTCGAAAAGAGCAATCTACGCTCGCGCAACGACTCCAACCAGATCTGCACCAAGTGCCACACGGAGATGCGCGGGCCGTTCGTCTACGAGCACACTCCGGTGAAGGGCGAGGGATGCCTGGGGTGCCACACGCCGCACGGCTCGCAGAATGCGCGGCTCCTCAACATGCCCAGCATCAACATGCTCTGCAACCAGTGCCACAGCCCGGTGGCCGCGGCCACGGTGCACGGCTTGGGCGCGGGATCGTCGGAGCTGACGCCGTGCACAGACTGCCACACCTACATTCATGGCTCCAACCTCAATGTGGCGTTTCTGCGGTAGGAGGCATGAGGCTGCGGCCGCGTCACCAATGGCGGACCGCGGCCCAAAGGGAATCAGGGTTTTTTCCAAGCGAGGCTTCAATATGACCAGGAACCTCCGGTTATCTCCGCTCCTCCATCAAGAGTCCTTTTCCGCGGGCCTGTGGCGCGTGGCCGTGGCATGGGGAACGGTTCTCCTGCTGGCGGGCGCGGCGGCCGCGCAGAATGCGGCTTCTCCCGCGCCGGCGCCGCAGGCGCAGATGTCTGTGCCCGACGGATACCAGATTCATCAATCCGTCGACGTGGGCGGGCGGCTGAGCGACACGGCGGGCAGCGGGGCCATGTACGACTCGCTCCTGAACCTGCATTCCGGTCCGCGCGTCTTTGCCGAGACCTTTGAGATGCACGCCTTGCCGGGCAGGAAAAGCACGCTGGTGGACGATCTCAACGCCTTCGGCAGCGGCTTCGGCGGCGATCCGGACAACGTTGCCAAACTTGATTTTTCCAAAGCCAGGGACTACGAGTTTTCCGCCCTCTTCCGCCGCGACCGCAAATACTTCGACTACGACCTGCTGGGCAATGCCAATATTCCCTCCGGCCAGTCGATGCCCATCGGTCCCTCCAACGCGCCCACGGGCTCGTTCGCGTGGCCGCAGACGCTCAACTCGCCCTTCCTGTTCAACACCGTCCGCCGCATGACGGATACCAGCCTCACCATCCTTCCCCTCTCCACCGTGACCTGGCGCCTCGCCTATTCGAAGAGCCTGATGGAGGGTCCGAGCCTGAGCCCCAGCGGCTATCAGTTTGCCAAGTACAACGCCGATCTCGAGGAGTTCCAGCGCAACGATACCGATGAATTGACGGGGTCGGTTGACTGGAAGCCCGTCGCCGGCACCAAATTCACCTATGAGCAGCAGGTCAACCATTACAAGGGGGACACATATTTCACGCTCAATCCCGCGGCCCTCATCGCGCAGGAAGCCGACGGCACGCCCGTGGCCATCGACGACTTCGACAGCCTGACGCCTTACGGCATCGGCGCCTGCGCCACCGGGAGCATGGGCAGCGCATACAGCGCCGGCCCGCCTGCCGTCTACACCATCTTCAGCGCGCCCACAACCGGCAGCCGGCCGGTCATCAATCCGGCATGCGCCGTGGTCACAAATTACTTGCGTTCGCAGCCCACGCGCGTGCTCTTCCCCACTGAGATTCTCCGCCTGCAGAGCACCAGCCTGCACAACCTCTCCATGAACGGCGACGTGCGCTTCACTGATGCGCACATGCATCTGCCCAACTACTACGACAGCTACCAGGGACTGAACGGGGCCACGCGCTCGCTCACTTACACCGCCAACGCCAATGGGCGGCGCGAGGTTCTGGCAGCCGACTTGGGCGTCCTCTGGCAGACGACGGAGCGGCTGAGTCTTGCCGAACAGATCGATTTCTCCAACTTCCACCAGCCGGGAACGCTTCTGTGGACGAGCGGTACCACGCTGGCCACGCCCGCCAATCCGAATGAAACCATCAACTATCCCACGCTGACCTCGACCAGCACCGCCGCCGGCGCGTCAACGATCGAAGGCAGCCCCGCCATCGGCACGCCGGCTGCGGGCTTCACCGGCCAGCTGTATGTCACCAACAACGTGACCGCGAGCTGGGACGCCTCTTCGCGGGCCAACCTCGCCTTCACCTACCGCTACCAGGATCACGCCGTCGCCGAGGGCGTTCCGCACAGCGCGCCTTTGCCGGTAGGCGCGGTGACCGGCGGCACCGTCATCATCCATGAGAACGCCGGCGTGCTCACGCTGGCCACGCGCCCGGCGGCCAACTGGGATCTGAACGGCTCGGTCGAAGTGGGCTACGACGACAACGCGCTCACGCCGGTTTCGCCGCGCCAGTTGCGCCACTACCGCATGCACACCATCTACAAGCCCAAAACCTGGGCCACGATCTCCGGCGTCTTCAACGATCTCGAGCGGCACAACAATACCAACAACAACCAGGCCGCCGTAGCCGCGGGCGACGATGTCTACCAGGGACCTCTCGATCATGTCGACCACAGCCGGATGGCGAGCTTGAGCGCATCGCTGGTGCCCAACGAGCGCTATGCGTTCGATCTCAGCTACTCCTACTCTGACGTGTACGCGGCCACCAACATCTGCTTCGATAACGGCGACCAGAACCCGAGCACGGCCTCCGGAGCATTTCCGGGCGTGGCCACGCTGAACGCGAGTGGCGGCCCGAACATCTGTCCCGGCGTCTTCACCCGCGGGTCTACCACGCAGCTCGCCGACTGGTACGGCCGCGATTTCATGGATGCGCCCACGCAGTTCGGCTACGCGGCCATCACCCTCTCGCCCTCTGACAAGGCCCACTACGGCCTCGGTTATCGCATCAGCGCAGTGAACGGCAGCCAGTTCTTCAACGACGCGCGCGCGGTCAACGGTTCGCTGGTCTCCACCTACGAGACCCCGTATCTGAACGTTGCTTATCAAGTGCACCCCGGGCTGACGCTCAAGGCGGATTACAATTTCTACGGCTACGGCGAAGGCGGTCCCTCGGGAGCGCAGTATTGCAGTTTCTCCACTTCGCCCACGTCCACCGTGGTTCCATGCACTTCGCTGAGCGCGCAGACGGGCCGCACCATCTCGCCGGCGGGCGAAACGGCGCCGCGGAATTTTCATGCCAACAGTGTGATCCTGGCCATGCGTTATGAGTTCTGATGGATGGGCTGGAGCTGCCGGCCGGGTTGATTTAATATGGCGGCGAATCCACATTCGCCAATTCCGCTTCCTGCCGCCAACGCCGGCGGCGGCAAGCGGGCAGCAAAACTTCCCGCCGGGCATTTCCGTGCGCGCGGAGAGAAAATCCAGAAGGAGTCTCGCCATGATCAAGGTGACAAATGCGTTGCGCTCTAAGGTGGCGCTGGCCGCGCTTGCGTGCCTGGCCGGCACCATGAGCTTCGCCCAGAACGGAGAAGCCACTTACAAGGCCAAGTGCCAAAGCTGCCACGGCTCTGCAGGCACGCCGAATCCGGCACTCGCCAAGATGATGGGCATCAAGCCCACATCGGATCCGTATATGCAAAAGCTCACCCTCGACCAGGTGGTGGCGGCGGTGAAAAACGGCAAGGGCAAAATGCATCCCGTGGCCGGACTCACCGACGAACAGGTTAAGGAAGTCTCGGCGTATTTCAAGACGCTGAAGTAAACAGCGGTTCGCTGCCAACCATCGAACCGGCCGCTCGCATTCCGGCGGGCAATTCTCTTGTGGAGGGACGCGCGCTCCGTGCCGCTTTTGGAAAAGTTTCGCGAAAACTGGGTGCGGCCGGCGCTCTTTTTCGGCAACAATCCCTTGAGCCTGGCCGGCGGCGCCATCACCAGCGCCTCCGGCGCAACCATGATCGGCTACTGGCTGCTGGAGCTCTTTGCCCGCCCCAACGCCAACCCCTATCTGGGCATCATCTTCTTCCTCATCCTGCCGGCGCTGTTCATTCTGGGGCTCGCGCTCATTCCCGTCGGCGTCTATCGGCGCCGCAGAAAGCTCATGAAGGCGGGCGAGATTCCCGCCGAGTTCCCCAAGATCGATCTCAACGACCGGGTCTTCCGCCATGGTCTCGACATCGTCTTCATCGCCACCATCGTCAACCTTCTGGTGGTGGCCACGGCCAGCTATCGCGGCGCCTCCTACATGGATTCGCCCCAGTTCTGCGGGCAGTCGTGCCACGTGATGCATCCCGAGTACACCGCCTACCAGATCTCCGCGCACTCCCACGTGCCCTGCGTCGAGTGCCACATCGGCTCCGGCGCTTCTTCGTACTTCGAGGCCAAGATCAACGGCACCCGGCAGCTCATTGAGGTCAGCTTTCATCCCGTCGCGCACCTGTCCCGCAAATTCATCCCCGATTATCCGCGGCCCATCCCCTCGCCGGTGACCAGCCTGCGCCCGGCGCGCTACATCTGCGAGTCCTGCCACACGCCCACGCGCTTCGATGGCGACAAGCTGCTGGTGATATCGGAATTTGCCGACGACGAGGGCAATACGGAAACACAAACCGTGGTGGCGCTGCACCTGGGCGGGGTGAATGCGCTTTCGCAATATGTGGGCATCCACGGCATGCATCTGGGCCACATCGAGTACATTGCCGCCGACTCGACGCGCACCACCATTCCCTGGGTTCAGCGCACAAATCCTGACGGATCTCAATCCACCTACGCGGCCTCAGCGCTCAAGGGGGCCATGCCCAAAGGCGAGCGGCGCGTGATGGATTGCATCGACTGCCACAACCGCGCCGCGCATACCTTCGTCACCGCGGAGGAAGCCATTAACCAGGCTATGACGGCCGGTTCCATCAGCCCCGATCTGCCCTGGGTGCACAAGGAGGGTCTGGTTCTGCTCAAGGCCAGCTACGCCAGCCAGGAAGAGGCGAGCGAAAAAATTCCCGCCGGGCTTGAGGCTTTCTACCGCGCCACCAATCCCGCGGTGCTGGCAGGCAAAGCGGCGTTGGTGCGCACCGCGGGCGCGGAACTGGTCACCCTCTATAGTCAGAATGTTTTCCCCTACATGAACGTGACCTGGGGCACGCATCCCAACAACATCGGCCACATGAATTATCCCGGCTGCTTCCGCTGTCACGACGGCGATCACGTGACCAAAGACGGCGCCAGCATCACCCAGGACTGCTCCGCCTGCCACAACCTGCTGGCCGTGGAAGAAGCCAAGCCCAAGGTGCTCGGCGACCTGGGCATTCAATAATCGGCCACATCGCCACGCCCCGCATGCATTGAATCGGTGCCGCCGCTTGTTCAGAAAACTCTTTTTTTTTGACAGGAACCCCTCCCTCGCGGTGTTAGGCTGGCATTTCGTTTATGGCAATTCCTGAGTGCCGTGTCCTGAGGCCATTGCATTCCGGTCGACGCGACCCCAAGAAGCGGCGACCTTGCACAAAGGCAAGAAAGGCAACGCCAACTCAGGAATTGCCGTGAAAAGGGGCGCACCTCCCGATGCCATCCAACCAGTCCGGCCATCCTTCCCACTTCAACTTGGTTGCCGCGGCCCACGCGGCCATGATCGAGCACGGCTTTCAGCCCGATTTTCCCGCGGGCACAGACAAGGAACTCGCGGCAATTGCTGCGCAGAATGCTCTGCCTTCGGGCGACGGCATCGAGGACCTGCGCGCGCTGCTCTGGTCCTCGATCGACAACGACACCTCGAAGGACCTCGACCAGATCGAGTGGGCCGAGCGGCTGCCGGATGGGCGCATTCGCGTGCTGGTGGGCGTGGCCGACGTGGATGAACGCGTGCACCAGGGATCGCTGATCGACAAGCACGCGCAGAGCGAAACCACCTCGGTCTACACCGGCGTCAAGGTTTTTCCCATGCTGCCCGTCGAGCTCTCGGAAGGCGCAACGTCGCTGAACGAGAATCAGGACCGCGCTGCCATGGTGATTGAATTCTCCGTCGACGCGGACGGAACCGCGAGCGACGGCAAGGCCTACCGCGCGCTGGTGCGCAACCGCGCGCAGTTGGCGTATCCCGGCGTGGGCGCGTGGCTTGAGGGCAAAGGCTCCGCTCCGGCAAAAGTGGCGGCGAGCGCCGACCTGGCCAGCCAGCTCAAGCTGCAGGACGAGGCCGCGCAGCGCATGATGGGCAATCGCTTTCAGCATGGCGCGCTCGATCTTGAAACCATCGAGACGCGCCCGGTGCTGATCACCGATCAGATCATCGGCATCGCACCCATCGTCAAGAATCGCGCCACCTCGCTCATCGAGGAGTTCATGATCGCGGCCAACGGCGTCATTGCGCGCACCTTCGAGAATGCCGGCGTCGCCTCCATCCGGCGCATCGTGCGCACCCCCAAGCGCTGGGACCGGATCGTCGAATTAGCCAAAGAGAGAAGAGGAGTCACCCTTCCCGCCGCACCCGACTCCAAGGCGCTCAACGACTTCCTGCTCGAGCAGAAGCAGAAGGACCCCGATCACTTCCCCGATCTCTCCCTCATGGTCATCAAGCTCATGGGCCCCGGCGAGTACATTCTGGTCAAGCCCAACCAGCCCTCGCCCGGCCACTTCGGCCTCGCGGTTCAGGATTACACCCACTCCACGGCTCCCAACCGGCGCTTTCCCGACGTGGTGACCCAGCGGCTGCTCAAGGCGTGGCTTGCCAAACAGCCAACGCCCTATTCCGAAGATCAGCTCAACGCAGTTGCCACGCGCTGCACTCAGATGGAGGACGCGGCGCGCAAGGTGGAGCGCGAGATGCAGAAGCGCATTGCGGCGGTTGTACTGCACCCGCACATCGGGCAGAGCTATCAGGCCATCGTCACCGGCGTCAACCAGAGCGGGACCTTTGTGCGCACGCTCGATCCCCATGTGGACGGCATGGTAGTGCGCGGCCAGAAAGGGCTCGATGTGGGCGACAAAGTCACGGTGAAGCTGGTCAATACCGACCCGGAGCGGGGTTACATCGACTTTGAAGTGCTGTCAAGATAGACGCTGCGCCCAGCGGAGTCTCAGGGGAATCTCCGGCGATCGCCCGCCGGCCTGAGACTCGACCGTGCTTCCGAGCCGCAAAACTTGTGTCCCGGAGCAGATGAGTTACATCGAACTTGGAGATTTTGGCGATAATCGAGTTGTACTTCGTGTGTTTTTCAAGGCCAGACCACGGAGACAAACGACGAGCAGGCACCAGCAGGCCCGGCAGGCGACAACAGGCAAGCGCAGGTGATTGCCACCGTGATTTTTGAGACTGGTGACCGCATGCGCTTTTCCACCATGCTCCTGTGTTGTTCGGTGCTTCCCGCCATCCATCTCCTGGCGCATCCCCTTGAGGCGCAGCCATCCGCGCAAGACGCGGTCATTTCCTCAGCGTTTGATGCCCTTCCCGACGCGCCCATTCCACAAATGGACGAAGTTCAGCAGGCCGAATCCCCGTCAACACAATCCCCGAGCCCTCAGCCGGCCCCGCCGCAGACCCCAGCGCACGACTCGTCGCAGAGCTCGCCCCAGCCTTCTTCCGCTTCAACCCAATCCCAGCCGCAGCAGACCCAGCACGAAAAGGCCGAAGAAGAGCTCAAGCAGCAGGAGAAGCAGCGCGTCGCCGGCATTATGGCCACGTTCAACACCACCAGGAATCCCGACGCCACGCCGCTTTCGCCGGACCAGAAGTTCCGGCTGTTTTTCCGCAGCGCCTTTGATCCCTGGCCTTTCGCGCTCACCGCCGTTGTAGCCGGTATCGGCCAGGCGCAGGACAGCAACCCCGCATGGGGCGGGGGAATGCAGGGCTACGCCAAGCGATTTGGCGCGGGATACTCCGACTATTTCCTGGGAAATTTCTTTGGGAATGCGGTGCTTCCCTCGCTCATGCACGAGGATCCCCGCTACTTCCAGAAGGGATCGGGCAGGCCCATCAAGCGCATTCTGTGGGCAGCGGGCAGTACGGTCTGGTGCAAGCGCGACAAAGGCACCTGGGGGCCGAACTATGCCAACGTGGGCGGCAACTTGATTGGCGCCGCCATTGGACGCTTGTACTACCCCGCTTCGGCCCGCACCGTCGGCCAAACCATCTCTGACGGGTTGACGGTCTCCGCCGAAGGCATTGTCGGGGCCGAGGTGATCGAATTCTGGCCGGACCTGGTACGCCATCACCGGCAGAAACAGGCCCAGAAGCGGGCTCGTGTGACGGGCGCTGCCGAAGGGCAAACTAAGAAATCGAATCCGGACGCCCAGAACCAGAACTAAAGCAAAACTAGAGCTGCCGTCGACCGGAGGAACGACTCACAAGTCGGCGCAACCAACCCGGGGGTCCCCGGCAAGCGCTCCTTGCTTGCTGGGGTGGGACCAACAGGGAGCGACGCCCCTGCGCACCCATAGGTTGCTGTTGAGCTTCGCTTTATGCGTTTTTTCTCCCGCATCCTGCGTCCTGCCCTTATTCTTTTTTTTAGTGCCCGCTCTTCGTCGTTTGCGCCTCCCTCCTGCGTCTAACAGGAAGGATGCGCCACATTCGCGTGAACCGGCGCGAGCCCTGCTCTGAAACAAGGCTCCGCTTAGCTGCTCCAGAGCGCGTGCAGGCCCGGCAATCTTACCCGGAAAGCGATTAAAGCATTTTCTGAGTTGCTATATCCCGAAGACGGAAAGCAGAGTCGGCGCGACCAGCAGGGAGCGGCGACCTTGCGAAGGAACGAAGAGGACACAGTAACTCAGAAAATGCCGTCGCCTGCCGGCAAGCTGCGATCTGCGGGTCCGGCCGATTTAGCCCGGGCCGCAAGTTTAATGATTGGTGGATGGATGCGTTCAAGTACGCCTGTCGTAAGCTCTGCCTTTTTTCTCGCGTTGACGTTTGCGGCCGTGCCCTCATCTCTCCGCGCCGGACAATCTGACCTGGCCACCATTTCGGCAGTCACGCTTCCTGATGCGCCGGCGCCGAATCCTGAGATCGCGCAGGCCAGCGGCTCCCAGTCCGCGCAACAGCAGCCGGCACAGCAGCAGACACCGAATCCGCCGGCGCCGGCATCACCCTCGCCAGGCTCGTCCTCAAGCACGCAGGCCGCGCCGCAGAGCACCCCGGAAAATGACAAGGATAAGAGTACGCAGAAGACAGGCGACCAGGGCAAAGTTGCGGGAACGTCGAATGACCGGCTCTTCTACACGCTTCCCAACTTCCTGACGTTGCAGCAAACCGGCAAGCTTCCGCCGCTCACAGTCGGGCAAAAATTCAAGGTCGTCGCCTTAGGCAATTTCGATCGCGTCCAATACCCCTGGTGGGGATTGCTTGCCGCCATCAGCCAGGCGGACGACGGCGATCCGGCATACGGCCAGGGCTGGGTCGCTTATGCCAAGCGCTACGGGACCACCGTGGGCGACAGCAGCGTCGAGAACTTTATGGTCGGCGCCGTTTTTCCTTCCATTCTTCACCAGGATCCTCGCTTCTACCAGTCGAGCCGGGGCGGATTCGTCCACCGTTCCGGTTATGCGATCAGCCGAATTTTCGTGACTCGTACCGATTCCGGGCGGCCTCAATTCAATTACTCCGAGATTTTTGGGGCAGCGGTCGCGGCCGGAATCTCGACCTACACCTATCACCCCAGAAGTACCTACCTCAGCACGCCCGGCAATCCCCACCTGTTTATTCCTTCAGAACGCACCCTGTCGAACACAATAAGCACATGGGGAACGCAGGTCGGGTTAGACACGATCACCATCCTCATCAAGGAATTCTGGCCGGACATCCATCGCAAGCTGTCGCACAAGTCCCCGCAAAGTCCTGCCGGCAGCCCGGTTCCAAGCGGCGACTAAAGCATTTTCTGAGTAGCTATATCCCGAAGACGGAAAGCAGAGTCGACGCGACCAACCCGGGGCCCCGGCAAGCGCTCCTCGCTTGCTGGGGTGGGACCAACAGGGAGCGGCGACCTTGCGAAGGAACGAAGAGGACACAGTAACTCAGAAAATGCCGTAGCCGCGCTCACTCGGAATCGCCAGGCCATCCATCATTGAACTCGGGACGGAGGTCCGGCTTCAATCTTCCCTTCTGCCCGCCGTATTTCCTTTTCCACTCTTCCTGTTTCGGCTCCAGGTACCCTTCCCACCGGCTCCACGTGCCCGGATCTTCCTCCACTTCCACTAGGGTGATCTCTCCGCCGCTCGCCTGCATCTGCGTGCGCGTGGCCTTCACCGTGCAGATTCCCCCTTGAAAATCGTCTGCGCCGTGGTGCAGATAGATCGTGCCTTCGATGTAGATTCTCTCTCCCGGCTTGGGTGGGGCCATGCGGGTGCTCCTTGCGTCCTGTCCGGATGGCGAATCGCGTCGATTCGGTTAGCGTTGCTGCAAGCATACCGCGAATCTACTGCACAGGGTGCTAACCTTCGCCGCCGCCTGCTATCGTGAACCTTTGCTTATTCTGAGGAGAACCAAAAAACTCGATGCCTCATCCCGTCATCAAGTTCGGCACCGACGGCTGGCGCGGCGTCATCGCCGACGACTTCACCTTCTCGAACGTCCGCACCGCCGCCGCAGCCATTGCCGCTTATGTGTGCGCGCAGGAGGACCCGGCGAAAGGCCTCTGCATCGCCTACGACACGCGCTTCGGCTCGAAGGCCTTCGCGCGCGCCTGCGCAGAGGTTGCCGCCGGCGCCGGAATCCCGGTGCAGCTTGCCCGTGCCGTAACGCCCACGCCCGCGCTCAGCTACGGCGTACGCGAGCGCGGCGCCGCCGGCGGTATCATGATCACCTCGTCGCACAACCCCGCGCAGTGGAACGGCGTGAAGTACAAGGCGTGGTACGGCGGCTCGGGACGCCCGTCGATCATGACCGCCATCGAGTCGTATCTGGGCAGGCCGCCCGCGCCTGCAGCGCAACCCGCACCCATCGTCGAAGTGGATTTTCTGCCCACCTATCTTAAAGCTATCGAGAGTTTCGCCGATCTCGATCTGATCGCGAGGTCGGGGATGAAGTTCTGCATCGACTCGATGTACGGCGCCGGCGCCACCATCCTCTCCGGCATCTTCGCGCGTATCGGGGTCGACCATGTGCAGATTCGCGCTAACCCCGATCCGCTCTTTCCCGGCATCAATCCCGAGCCCATCGAACCCAACATCCGCGCCCTGGGCGAGGCCACGGCCGCCAACCACTGCCACGCCGGCCTGTGTACCGACGGCGACGCCGACCGCATTGGCGCCACCGACGAGCACGGCGCTTTTGTCGACCCGCACAAAATCTACTCGGTGCTATTGAACTGGGTGCTTCGGACCAAGGGCTGGCCCGGCGCGGTGACGCGCGCCTTCAACACCACCAAGATGCTCGACCGCATCGCCAAGAAATACGGGCGCGAGCTCATCGAGCACGGCATCGGCTTCAAGTTCGTCAGCGACCTCATGCTCGAGCGTGAAATCCTCATGGGCGGCGAGGAATCCGGTGGCATCGGCTTCCAGCGCCATCTGCCGGAGCGCGACGGCCTGCTCAACTGCCTGCTTCTGGCCAACGTCATGGCAGAAGAGCGCAAGACGCTCGGGCAGTTGGTGGCCGATCTCCAGGCCGAGTACGGCGAGCACCAGTATGGCCGCATCGATTTGGCACTACCCGACGAGACCAAGAACGCGGCCATCGCGCGGGCCAGGGCGCTCCCGCCCGGCGATCCGGTTTTTGCCGGCATGCCCATTCTGCGCACCGAAACCCTCGACGGCGTGAAGTTCTACCTCGACAACCCCGAGGCCAAAACCAAACCCAACGCCGCCGAGACCTGGCTGCTGCTGCGTGCCAGCGGCACCGAGCCGCTGCTGCGCATCTACACCGAATCGTGCTCGAAGGAGTCGGTGGCCAACTTGCTCGAGTCGGCTCGCGCCTTCGCCCTGAACGAATAGGATTCGAATCCAACGGGATTCCGATCGCGGTGGGCGAATGGCTTTTGGAGCGGCAAGCTCCCGTAGGGAGCGCAGGAGTTTACAGCGGTTTCACAGTTGCTGTATCCCGAAGCCGCAGATGCTAAGTGGCTTTTTCACCAAGAAAAAGCCACCTTCCGCAACTGTGAAATATGGCTACATGTACTGTGGAACCGCTCTAGCCCAGGGTGGAGCGAAGACCGAGCCCAGGCTCGGTCGAGCGGAACCCTGGGAGGGAGGGCAAAAATTGGGCAAGCCCCGGAGGGGCGATGGAACCCATGCACTCCATCTTCATTTGGCAGATTGGACCCCCGGTCAATCCACGCCGCTGTTCGCGCAAGGCCCCACTCGGGATCGGCCGTGCTGGCCGCCTTACGCCGCCTTCAGCTCCAGGATGATCGCGGCGCCTTTCGGCTCCAGGTTCACGGCCAGGGCGCGGCCGTTGTTGTCTTTGAGCAGCGTGGCGCACAGGCTCAGCCCCAGGCTCGCCGGCTCCGCTTCGGCGCGCGCGGGGGCAAGCGAATCGAAGGCGTGCTCGGGGTTGGGAAAGCTCGGCCCTGAGTGGCCCACCAGAATCTGCACCCGGCCGCCCTCGCTGGCCGCCTCCACGCGAATGGTCTTCGGCTCCTCGGTCTCCGGAACCGGATTCTCCACCGCGTCCATGGCAAACTGCAGGCAATGCCGCACCGCCTGCCGCAGCTGGTGCGGGCTGCACAGCACCCGCGGCAGCGCCGGCGCAATGTTCAGCCGGAACTCGATGGAGCGGCTCAGGAACTCCGGGCGATGCAGTTCGCCCATATCGGAGAGCAGCTCGGACACGGAGACCGCGGCCTGCTGGTCGCCCGAGGGCCGCGCGATGCGCGCCAGGCTTTCCAGCGTGGAACGCATATGGCGCGCCTCGGCCAGGATCGCGTCCAGGGCCTTGCGGTCTTGCGCCTGCAGCGCAGAGGTTTCCTCGAGCAGCGTGGCGTAGCCCAGCACCACCGTCAAGGGGTTGTTCAGCTCCTGGGCCACATTGGCCGCCAGCTGGCCCACATGAGAAAACTTCTCTGAATCGATCAGCTTCTCCATCATCATGATCTGGCTGCGAGTGGCCTGCAGCCGCCCGGCGAGCAGCTCCAGGGGAAGCAGATCGTCCAGCCGCAACGGCTCCGCTTTGTGGCCCGGCTTGCCGTTACCCGCGCGCATCTCTGCCAGCAGAAGCGCCCCCTCGGTTGTCGCCTGGCTTGCCGATGTGCGGTTCATCATGGGCACAGCCAGCACGGAGGTAAACCGCAGCCGTTTCAGATCGTCACCGGGCCTGAGCCATGGCTCCAGATCGAGGCGAACCGTAAGGCTTCGCTCCACGGCCGATGGTGCAGATCCTGCAATGAGAAATCCCGATGCTGGAATCCGCCCGGCCAGTGCGGCAAGCGCCTTGGCCGTGGCCGTCTCCAGCCCGGCCGAGCCGGCCAGCCGGAAGCGGCCGGAGTTGTGCAGCAACAGCGCCGCCTGCCGAAAGCGGCTGTGTTCCACCACCAGCTCGCATATCTCGCTGCCCTGGTGGTCGAAATCCTCCACGCGCCGGCGGGCCAGCACCAGTTTCGAGTACCCCTCCAGCTCCCGCCGCGCCCGGCGCTCCCGTTCCTGCGCGGCCAGGTTGTTATGCAGCTCGTCTTCGAGCGCCAGCACAATCATGCCCAGCGCCGCCACGCCCTTGCCCATCTCCAGAACCCGGCTCAATCCCAGGTGCAGCAACGCAGGGTTGTGGGCAGTTGCCGGGACGGCGTCGAGGATATTGAGCGACCACGCCAAAAAGCCGGCCACGCTCAACAGCACGCCCGGAGAGAACCGCCGGAAGAGGAAGACCACGAACAGCGCGGTCAAGAGCAGGTTGGCCGCGTCCACCAGGGTCAGCGCCCAGGCCGCTCCGGCGAGGAAGAACGTCCAGGACGCAAGACATGCCAGCACCGCGCAAGTGGAAATTCCCACCCAGGGGGGCATGATGTTCGGCTCCGCGCCCCAGGCGAGCCCCGAAAACAGGCAGACGAGGCCGAGCGCGGGAAACAGCAGCAAACACGGTCCCTGCGGCTCCACGCCGCCGAACACGCCATAGAGCAGGATGGAATAAAGGACCAGCGGCAGGATGTAGGGAATCACGTAAAAAATCTGCAACCTGCCCATGCGAAACTTGAGCGGCGAAAGCGAGGCCAGGAAAAGCGCCGAGCTGATCTGGATGGAGCTTTGCCCGGCGACCAGGAGCCAGGGGTGGGCCGGACCGTGCCCTGCCGCGTAAAAGCGCAGCTCCGCCAGCAGAGAAAAGAAGAAGCCGAGAAACCAAAGCAGCGTGCGCGCGTCGCGATAGCGCAGATAAAGGTATCCGAAAGCCGGCAACAAAAGGGCTGTGAGAATCAGCGCTGGCGTATGGTAAATATCGGGCATCAAAAACCGAAAACTCCTTCTATTTCAAGGGCCCGGTAAAACAGCGCGCGTTTGCATCTCGATATCGGGATGGCCTCCGCAGAAGGCCCCTTCAGCGTGCTGAGAACGCTTCGGCAACCGGCCTTGGGCAGACAATCCCTCAGGTTAAATTCTTTAATTTCCCCATGAGGCTGTACATGCGTCTAAAGTTGCAGAGGCCCGTATTTGCTTCGCTCTCCGCTTTGGGCCCGAAGGCGCCAGGGATCTCGAGCGCCGAAAAAACTTTCCCCAGGCCGGGCACCGGGCTTTGGAATCCAGCCGCAAGGCGCCTCGCCAAACTGACCGGGCGCACCCTAAGCTCCAGTTGAAATCGGCCGCAACTCCGGCGAAGATACCTGAGTGGACGGGCACGGGGGGAACGGGCGCAGCGCCCGAAGGAGTTGAATTCCATGCGCACTCGCTTCCAAATCGCCTTTCTGGCCGTGCTTTTCGTTTCGTTGGGCTGCGTCCCTGCCGCTTCCGCGCAGGATAAGGACAGCTTCACACCCATGCCCCTCGACTCCGGCTTCGGCCCCATGAATCTCGACCAGCCTTCCGTTCCCGTCGATCAGGTCATCAAGGAGTTTTCTGAGAAGGAGCAGGAGTTTCAGAGCGCGCTCAACCACTACACCTATCGCCGCACCGCCAGCGTGCAGACCATCGACGACGATACCAAAAAGGTGAGCGGGCAGTATTACGAGGTCGACGATGTGTTCTTTGATCCCACCGGCGCCCGGACGGAAAAGACTGTGTTTGCGCCGGCCAGCACTCTGGACCAGGGCGGCATCCTCATGACGCCCACCGATCTCGCGGACATTCAGCGCAACTACACCTTCGTGCTCACCCCCGACAATCTTTCCCAATACGACGTGAAATACGTGGGCAAGCAGAAGATCGATCAGGTGGACTGCTATGTATTCGATGTCGCGCCCAAGGTGATCGATAAGAAGAATCGCCGCTTCGACGGCCGCATCTGGGTGGACGCGAGCGCACTGCAGATTGTCGTCTCCGACGGCCGCATGGTGCCCGACGATACCAAGCGCGGCAGCGCGGACCTGCATCCGCCGTTCATCACCTGGCGCCAGCAGATCGACGGCCAGTATTGGTTTCCCGTCTACACCAAGGGCGAGGGCATGCTGCACTTCGCCGGCGGCTACGGCTACATGGACCAGGATGTGCACATCCGCGAAACCGTGAAGTACGCCGACTACAAACGCTTCGGCACTTCGACCACCATCCTTTACAACGGCCAGGACATTACCAATAACGGACAGGGCAACGGCCAGCAGCAGCAGCCGGGCGCGCAGTCGAGCTCACAGCCAAAGCAGAAATAGGCCGGCTCGCGCAGCGAATGCCTGGAACTGCGCTCGATCCGGTTCTGCGCCGGCACGCGCTACTTTACGTCCCCGCAGGCTATCGCATCGTGGATGCCGTAGCCTTTTGCAGAAAATTTCCCCTCTTCGGTGCACAATGGTCTTCGCGGGGTCATGAGCGCGATCTCGGGCATCGGAACGCGTCCCGCGGCAGTAAGTCCTTGTCCCACAGGAATCTGTGGACAAACCTAATCTTATGAGGAATTTGCAGCCGGAGCTCGCCGGGCAAACCCAAGAAACCAGAGAATTTGCTCCCAGAAACCGGGGGGAGGGGGTAGGGTGACTCGCGCGGTCTTGGGAGTTGCTCGATCCGGTAGCCGAGCGGCTCGAATAGCTCCCTTTTGAGTGAATGCCGCAGCGGCGGCTCGCCTCAGTTTGCAACCTGGAGCACCTGAAAGCTGCCCTTGACCGGCGTCTGCTCCAGCGTTCCGATGCCGCCCGGCTTGTCCAGCGCCACGCCCAGGTAATCCGTCACCGCGTAGACGGCGCCCGAGCCGGGATCGACTGCCAGCTCTCCGGCGCGTTGCCGCGTGGGCAGCGTCTGGATCACGGCATAGGTATCCGTCACATCCTGGCGGATGATGGTGATGCTTCCCTCGGCGCCGCCGTTGGCGGTAAAGATGAGCCCGCGGTCCGGGTCATAGCCCACCGCGTCCACGCCCGGCCCGATGGGCAGCGAGGTCAGTTTGTTGCCGTCCGCTGCGTTCACCACCACCAGCCTGCGGTTGCCGCAGGCGGCAAACAGGCGCATGTGCGCGTTGTCCATGGCCAGGCTCGCCGGTTCGGCGCACTCCGGGCTCAGGCCGATCACGCTGAGATGGCCCTCGGCGGGATTGCCCGCGTGCGCGCCAGCAGTCCAGTCGAGCGTGACCCACGGCTCAGAGGATTTCTCCCCTCCGGCGCTCGTGCCGCTGCTCTCTCCAGCGCCGGCCCCCGCGGGCGCTTCCGCGCTCGTGTTGGGGCTGCTCTCCGGCTGCTCGCGCACCAGCGCGGCCACGGCCTGCGCGTCAAAGCGATACACCGCATTACGGTCCGTCACGCTGATGTACACATTGTCGTTCTCGTCGCCCACGGCAAAGCCCAGCAGCCCGGGAAGGGAGATCTCCCCCATCGCCGTCTCCGTCTGCGTGTCGATGACCGTCACCTTCGACTCGGTGTGCACTTCGGCCGGCGCGCCCTCGCGCTCCGCGGGCCGCCGCCGGCTGGGCTGCCCCATCTGCGCATCTGTCGGCACCTCGGCCGGAGGGTTGGCCCGCACCACGAACAGCAGCTTGGTCAGCGCGTCGTAGACCATGGAGCGGGGATTGGCCCCAGTGTCGATCTCCGCCGTCTTTTTGAGCGTCTGCCGGTCGAAGACCGCCACCTTCCCCTGCCCGCCGTCGCTGATGTAACCCATCTGGCCGCTATCGTCCAGCACCACCTGGCGCGCCTCGTAAAAGCCGTCGATCGTCCCCACCAGCGCGCCGGTATTCACGTCCACCACCTGCACCGCGGTGCCGTGGGCAATATAAAGCCGCCCCGCGCGCGCATCCATGGTGAGGTAATCCCACGTGCCCGCGCCGCCAATGTACCAAGTGGTCTTGATGAAGAAGGGATGGCTGGGCAGATCGGTTGCCAGGGGAACCGTCTGCGCCCGCACACCGGCGCATGCCGCGAGCGAAATGAGCAGGACTGTTCTCATCGCGCATCCACCCTGACAGTAAAGACGAACCCGCCTTGCCTGTAAAGACGAGCCGGAGGGTAGTGGTGTTTGTCCGGCTCAGCACTCTCGTAGTCCGGAGCCAATTCAGGTTCTCGCCGCGCCCTGATCCCTGAACCCTGATCCCTGATCCCTGTCTTTCAGATCCGCACCAGCTCCCGCTGCACCGCTCCTGTCACCCAGGCCTTGCCCGGGGCCGTCATCATATTCACTTCGCTGCGCACCCCGAATTCAGGCAGATAGATGCCCGGCTCAACCGAAAAGCATGTGTGCGGAAGTATGCGCCTCTGGTCGTGCGTCTCCAGATTGTCGAGGTGCGCGCCCGCGCCGTGAATCTCCGGGCCGATGTTGTGCCCGGTGCGGTGGGTGAAGAACTCGCCCAGGCCCGCCGCGCGGATCACGCCGCGGGCTGCATCGTCGGCCTGAAAGCCGCGGATCGGCTTGCCGGAGGAAAACGCGCCCTCCACGGCCGTAATCGCCGCGTCGCGCGCAGAGCGCACGGTCTCGAAGATTCTCTGCTCGCGTTCCGTGGGCGCGCGTCCCACCACACCCGTCCAGGTGATGTCGTAAAACACCGTCTCTGGCTGGTTCACGCGTCCCCAGATGTCGATGAGCACAAAATCGCCTTCGCGGATGGGCGAGGAATGGTCGGCCGTGGGTTCATAGTGCGAGTCGGAGCTGTGCGCGTTCACGCTCACGTTAGGCGAGTTCTCCCACACCAGCCCCTCGCGCCGCATGGCATCGCTCAGCCACTGCATGTGTTGGAACTCGCTCAGCCCGCCCGCGCCGCCATTGGAGGGCCGCAGGCGCCGGCCCATTTCCTTCCATCCCTCGGCGAGGATTGCATCAATGGCCTGTTGCGCAACAGTGTGGCTTTTCATCTGCCCTTCATCCAGGGCCGCCTCGAACTGGCTGACCAGATCGGCCGAGCTCACGATCTCCTTGCCCAGCGAGCGCAGAAAGTCGATGGTGCCCGCATCGACCATGGAGACGTACATGATGTCGTTATTGGGCGAGTACTGCATGGCCAGCCGGCGCGCGCCGGCGAGCAGCATGGCCAGCCCGCCGTGCAGCTCCTGCCAGCTCGAGTAGACCGCCTTCGTTCCGGGCAGAGTGTCCAGCTTTCCCTGCTCGATGCGGTGCACCAGCTTGCCCGGCTCGCCCACCGCGGGTACAAAGTAATACCAGCGCCGCGTGACGTGCGCCTTTTCATCGAGACCGAGGATGTGCGCCGCAAGCGGATCGCGGTGGTGATGATCGTAAAAGAGCCACCCGTCGAAGGCGGCTTCGCGCAGAGCGGCCTGGATCGCGTCGAGCTGCATAGGGGCATTCTACGCGTGGGAGCACAGGCTTGTGCATGGCCGGAAAGGTCCCGCGAGGAGAATTAACGCGGATGCAATTAGAGCGCGGCCAGCGCCGCCTGTTCGTTGGCAAACAGCTCCGCGTACTTCGTGATCCCCACCATGGTGAAAACCTTGGTGAAGTGCGCCGAAAGGCCGAAGGCATACACCTTCTGCTCGGCGTTCGAGGCTTCGATGAGCAACTGGATCACCAGCGCGATGCCGCTCGAGTTGATGTAATCGACGCGCGTGAAATCGAGCAGAATCAGCTTGGTCGCCGGCTTGGGCAGAGACTGGTAGGTGCCCAGCACGGCATCCTTCGAGGTGCTGGCGATATCGCCCTCAAAACGCAGCACCGCAACGGCGTGCCCCGCCGGAGTGGTGAGCTGGTCAACGCGTGACTTGGTTTCGCTCTGCACGGTTCGATTGCCTCCGCTTTCGTCTGCTCGCTTGCTCTTCGTCCGCCTCGAATCCGAATGCCTAATTCGAATCTCTCAATCCGTGTCCTTATCCAGCCGGATCACCAGCCGGACGTAACTGCTCTTGCCATCCGAACCCGCGACCCACTCCGCCTCGTCCACCAGCGCCTGGATGAGGAACATGCCCATCCCGCGCGGGTCCTCCTGGCCGTGCATCTTGCGGTCGATGTCCGGCTTGATGGGCTGCGTCTTCATGCCCTTGCCGTCGTCGATCACCTTCACTTCCAGGGCGTCTTCGCCCGCGGAAAGCACCACCCCCACCGATAGCTTTTCATTCAGCCGGTTGCCGTGCTCAATGGCGTTGATGCACGCCTCGGCCACGGCCGTCTTCAGGTCCTCAATGCGATCTTCGCGGAAGCCCATCAATTTGGCCACTGCCGCCGCGGTGCTCATGGCCACCTTCTCGAAGCCCAGCCGCGAGGGCAGCCGGACCTCGACCGTGGGCGTCCTCGATCCGCTCATGCCGGCATCTCCGTCCCGCGGCACAGAGCCAGTGCGGTCATGTCGTCTCCCTGCGGACTCCCTTCAGAGAACTCAGTGATGGCTGTCCACAATGCATCGAGAATACCATCCGCATTTGTGGAGGAGCAGGTAGAAAATTGATGCAGAAGGCGTTCGGGACCAAATTCTTCATCGCCGCGGAAGACCTCAGTGAGGCCGTCGGTATAGAAGAGCAGCCGCCCTCCGGCGCGGAGCGGCGCCCGCTCGCTGGTGTAGCGCATGCCCGGCAGCAGCCCTAGCGGCGTGCCCGCTGCGTCGAATTGCCGCGGAGCCGCGCCCGGCTCAAACAGAAAACCGGGATTGTGCCCCGCGTTCACCACTTCGATCTCGCCCGCCTCCGGGTGCAGCCGCAGAAAGATCGCCGTAACATATTTGCGCCGCGCCTCTTCGCCGTCGGACCAGTGGTGCTGGTTCAGCCGCGTGGCCAGTTCGTCCAGCGGCAGCCCCGTGGCCGCAATGCCGCGAAAGGCCGCGCGGAACCCCGTCGACATGATGGCTGAGGCCAACCCCTTGCCGGCGACGTCGGCCACCACCATGAGCAGGCTGCCGTCCGGCTGCGCCACAATGTCCAGGTAATCCCCGCCCACTTCATAACAGGTGTCGGAGCGGAATCCCACTGAGTAGCCGGGAATCTCCGGCAGATGCTGCGGCAGCAGTGAGCGCTGAATCTGCCGCGCCGCTTCGAGATCCTGCTGCAGACGGGCGAACTCCAGGTTGCGCTTGTGATTGCGCGCATTTTCGAGCGCCACCGCCGCCTGCAGCGCCAGGCCTTCGAGGAAATCGGCCTCGTAGAGCGTCAACGCACGCCCCTCCGGCGGCAGCACCACCAGCTCCGTCATCTGTTTCCCGTCGCGATCCTCGAGCGACAGGCGCAGCGCGCTTTCGCTTGCCTCCGGCTCGGCCGGCACCCCGAAGCTCAACCCCGTACCCGGGAAAAGGGCGCCGTCCATCTCCAGCTCGCGCACCACGATACGCAGCACCGATTCCAGCACCTCGCGCTCGTGGGTGGTGGAATGCACCTGCCGCGATGCCTCGAGCAGGGCCTGCAGCCGCGCCACCTGCTGCTGCAGATCGATGGTCTCGCCGTGGCCTGCAAGCTGCGTTCCGGCAGCCATGGTGCACCCTCCGTGGAATCCCACTCTACCACGCGCCGCCTAAACCCAGTCTCGACCCCGTCTGCGCGGGCGAGCCGGAATTGAGCCCCGATCGAGGCGCAGCCGTCATGCACCCTCCGCGCCGTACCGGCCAAATCGCAAGGACGCTCGATTTCTGTTCCTTCGGGGAATCGCCTGTGGTATCGTCAAGCATACTTCCGGCAAACCGGCACAGGAATTTACCCCGTAAAGATCGATCAGCCGTCTCATATAAGCGGCCACCAAGCTCCATCCATTCCAGTGTTTTTTTTGAAGTGTGCGGCACGGGTGTCGTTGTCTTCCAATCCAAGCGAAAGGCGAAGCGTTTCAAGATGAATCCAGTTCAAGGCGCCTCCGACCCCAATCTGGTTTTCACTCTCGAGGACATGACCAGCCTCACGGACGAAGAGAGCAAACCGGCCGATACGCTCATGAACATTGTCGCGCTCATCGCCGCGCGCTTCCGCACGGACGTTTGCTCCGCCTACCTGCTCGAGCCCGACCGCTCCAACCTGGTGCTCGCTGCTTCGCTGGGACTTCATCCCCGATGTATCGGCACCCTGCGCATGCCTCTGCATGAAGGGCTCTCCGGGCTGGTGGCCGAGCAGTTGCTTCCCGTCTCCGTCGCCGACGCGCGCAATCATCCCCGCTATAAATACTTCAAAGATTCCGGCGAAGACGAGTACCACTCTTTTCTCGGCGTGCCCATCGTCGACCGCGGCGTTCTGCAGGGCGTGCTGGTAGTCCAGACCAAGGATCCGCGGGCCTTCCGCGAGAGCGAAATCCGCATGCTCACCGAAGCCGCCGCCCAGGTGGCGCCCATCGTCAGCGAGGCGCGCACCCTCGACCGCTTCATCGCGCCCGCGCAGGAGAAACTCTGGGAGCTGGCCCGCAACGTGTGGTGGAGCTGGGACCACGACTGCATCAGCATCTTTCGCGATCTGAATCCCACGCGCTGGCGCCTGCTCAATCAGAATCCCATCTCGCTTCTCAACGAGATGCCGCTGGGCGAAATCGACCGCCGCGCCGGCGAGCTGCTGCTGCACAGCCGCATCAATTACGTCTACCGCCGCCAGCAGGAGTATTTGAACGCCGACCGCACCTGGGGCGCCAACCACGCCGGCGTGCTGCGCCCGCGCCCGGTTGCCTACTTCTCGGCAGAATTCGGCCTGCACGAGTCGCTGCCCATCTATTCCGGCGGCCTGGGCGTGCTCGCCGGCGACCACATCAAAAGCGCTTCCGATCTCGGAATTCCCCTCATCGGCATCGGCCTCTTTTACGGCCAGGGCTATTTTCTCCAGCGCCTCGACGCCAGCGGCTGGCAGCGCGAGGAGTATCTCGAAACCGACGTCAACCAGCTCCCCATGCAGCCGGCCATCGGCGTGAATGGCGAGCCGGTGGTGGTGGAGATTGCCACGCGCGGCAGCTCCATACGCGCCAAGGTGTGGCGCGTGAAGGTGGGCCGCTGCGATTTGCTGCTGCTCGATTCGAATGTGGCCGGCAACGCTCCTGAAGATCTCGACACCACCTCGCGCCTCTACGGCGGCGACGCGCGCACGCGCATCCGCCAGGAGCTTTTGCTTGGCGTGGGCGGCTATCGCGCCCTGCGCGCCATGGGCATCTCGCCCGGCGTGCTCCATCTCAATGAGGGCCACAGCGGATTCGCCGTGTTTGAAGCCATCCGCGCGCGCATGGAAGACGAGGGTCTGGATTTCTACGCCGCCGCCAGCCAGATTCCCCGCGAAGTGATCTTCACCACGCACACCCCTGTTCCCGCCGGCCACGACCGCTTCAGCCCCGAACTTATCGAAGAACATCTCGGCCCGCTGCGCGAGCAGCTCGGCATCTCCCATGAGAACCTGATGGGCTTTGGCCGCGAGCATCCCACCGAATACGGCGAGCAGTTCTGCATGACCGTGCTCGGCCTCAAGCTGGCGCGGCGCGCCAACGCCGTCAGCTCGCTGCACGGCGAAGTTTCCCGCGCCATGTGGAAGGGACTCTATCCCGGCCGGCCTGAAGACGCGGTGCCCATCGGCCACGTCACCAACGGCGTGCATGTGCCTTCGTGGCTTGCGCCGCAGATGGCGCGCCTCTACGACCGTCACCTGGGCGTGGGCTGGCATCGCCAGAGCGGCGCCAACGAAACCTGGGCCGCCATCGAGACCGTGGACGACGGCGAGCTGTGGGAGACGCACCTCAGCCTCAAGGCGCAACTGCTCAACTTTGCGCGCCGCCGCGCCCGCGAGCAGGCCGAGCGCCGCAAGGAGTCGCCGGAGATCCTGCGCCGGCTCGACAAAACCCTCTCACCCGACGCGCTCACCATCGGCTTCGCCCGCCGCTTTGCCACCTACAAGCGCGCCAACCTGCTGCTCAAGGACATCGAGCGCCTGGCCGTGATGGTGAATGACGCCAAGCGTCCCGTGCAGTTCGTCTTCGCCGGCAAGGCTCATCCTCACGACGAGCCCGCCAAGCGCGTGCTGCAGCAGATTGCGCAAATGATGCGTAATCCCGACTTCGGCGACAAGTTCGTCTTTATCGAGGATTACGACATCAATGTGGGCCGTCACCTGGTGCAGGGCGTCGACGTGTGGCTTAACAACCCGCGCCGCCCTCTCGAAGCCTCCGGCACCAGCGGGCAGAAAGTGGTGCTCAACGGCGGCTTGAATCTCTCCATTCTCGACGGCTGGTGGGCCGAGGCCTACGACGGGCTCAATGGCTTCGCCATCGGCAAGGGGCGCACCCACTCGAACATGGATGTGCATGACACCCGCGACGGCGACGACCTTTACCACGTGCTGCTCGACGAAGTGATTCCGCTCTACTACCAGCGCGATCGCGACGGCCTGCCCCGCGGATGGATCTCGCGCATGAAGCGGACCATTCGTACTCTGGGTTGGCGCTTCAACGCCGACCGCATGGTGATGGATTACACCATGAAATGCTACGTGCCCGCGGCCGGCGGTACCTCGAGCGAGATACGGCCACTGAGCTGACACGGATTCACGATCATAAAATAATTAACAATATAGATAGGTTTGGCGTTGATCTTACGGGCAATAATTTCGATTGCTGGCGCAGGCCACGATCAGGGCCAAGAACCATAGTGGCCAATACAGGGCCATCGGCATACCTATCAGCAGCCATAGTCCTCGCTTACCGAATAGGCGAATGCCCACTGCGAGAATCACAATCCAGGAGATGGCCAGAAGTACGCTGGCATGTGTCGCTGCATCGAAATTGGCCGTGAAAATCCAAGGAATCGAGAGTGCAGCGATAGCCACAATAAGAGAAGTAGCGAGAAGCCATTTCATTTTCCAGCCCCTTCAATCCCGGAAAGCCACGTAAGCTCCAATTTAAAAAGGCACAGGCTCAGACACGCCGGAGGAGTTTCGAGATTTGCCTCATGCTCGATCCAGCAGCACCTGCTCGCGGTTGCGCAGCGTTTCTTTGATGGCGTCGAGTCCGGCTTCGAGATCGCTTGCGCCCTTCAGGATCGCCTTCGCATCCTCGCCGCTCACGGCCTTGCGCAGCAGCTCGCATTGGCCGACGAGGCGCTCGTCGAATTCAATCAGTTTCGCCAGCGTGGGCGCCTCGTGCCGGTAGCGCTGCGTCATGCGGTCGTTCTCCGGCACGGGCTGGTGCTGCAACTGCGTCTCCGCCGCGCCGATCGATTTCGCCAGCCGCTCCAGCTTCTGTGCCGAGGCGACGGCTTCCGCATCAGGAAACGGTTTGGCCCGCGTGGGCGGCGGCAAATATTCGCGCCGATACTCGCTCTCCGCCGCGCCCACGGCGGCCATGGCTTCGCCCAAGAGCGACGCGGCCTTGCTGCGCACCATCTGATCGTCGGCGCGCAGCTGGTTCTCCTTGCGATAGAAGTTGTAACCCCAGCCGTAAAACAGGTTGGTGGCAATCTGCCGCAGAATTCCGGCATCGTAAAAGCTGTCGACCTGCACTCGTTTGCCTCCGCTTATTTCATCCCGGTTTCGGCGCCCACCGGATAAAACCCTGTCGCCTGCCCGCCGATGGAGAAGGGCACGCCGGCAGCAGCATTGGGCGCGGAGACCAGTCCCTTGTCGGCCATCTTGAGCGCGAGATAGTAGCGCACTGCCTCGATGGGCGAGAGACCGATGGCCTGCAGCGAGATGAGCTCGCGCATGCGCTCGTCCTTGGGCATGATCAGAATTTTGAGATCGTTGAGCGTGATGCCGTAGGTCTTCAGAAACTCGCTGAGATGGTTCTTCACGAGCTCCCTCACCTCGTTGATGTGCTCGTTGATGTCTTCCATCTTGGTCACCTGCACGATCTGATTGATCGACTGCTCGATGGCCGGGCCTGCGTAATCGGCCACTTCCTTGGTGTCGATGAGATGGCCGTTGAAGGGCAGATGGGTGATGAGCTCGAGCGCAGCGTCTTTGGTGTCCACGTGGATGTAATAGTCCACCTGGTAGGCCATCTCGGCCATCTCTTCGCTGGTGGCCACGCCCTCGCTGCGGATGAGCAGCTTCGATCGGTTGATGTAGATCACCTCGTACACCCAAGGCGAATTGCCGCCAAAGAATCCCGAAGCGATCGAGCCCAACAGCGGCTTGTCCGGCGTGGTGAGCTGGTACTGGCCCGTCTCATACACGTTCAGCACCGCGCCGCGTGACTTGAGTACACAGAAATGATTGCTTTCGACTGTAAGAAGCGAGCCCGAAACGATGCTTTCGTCCGCGATCTTGACTGCCAGCACCTTGGTTCCCAGAATGTCTGTCCCATCGCTCTGCAGCGACGTGATCACCTGCCGCGCAATCGCCACGTTAATTCCTCCTCACGGATATGTTTGGCGTTCGCACGACAGAATACTCCTCGCTCCCCGCTGTGCCAAGCACAACGGAGAACGAAAAGTCTCTATAGTCTGAGGAAGACCTTGCGAATTCCGGGCTCTTAACGCTGCCGTAACAAATCTACTGCGTGACGAAGGCCTCTTCTTCCACCTTCACCTTCTTCTCCACCAGGCTTTCGGGGTAATACGCGTTGCGCGCGTACTGCTTCACCATGCGGTTGGTGTTGAAGTACGAGGCATTGAAAGCCAGCGTGGTGCGCATCATCCGCGCCCACTTCTCCGGCGAATCGCGATAGAGAGGAACCACAGCGTTTTCAAGCTTCGAGTAGAGGGAGCGCGCCTCGTCTTCGTCGCTCGCGCCGTCCTCGATCGCCCATCCGGTCACGCCCTCGATGCAACCCTCGATCCACCAGCCGTCCAGGATCGACAGGCTGGGCACGCCGTTCATCGCCGCCTTCATGCCGCTGGTTCCCGAGGCCTCATACGGCCGCTTGGGCGTATTCACCCACACGTCCACGCCCGCCGTGAGCATGGCGCCCAGGTCCCACGCGTAGTTTTCGAGATAGACGATTCTGAGCAATTCGCTCGACGAGCGCGCTGCCTCTTCCACCACGCGGTGAATCAGCGCCTTGCCCGGCCCGTCTTGCGGATGGGCTTTGCCGGCATAGAGAATCTGCAATCCGCCCGCTGCGGCGGCAATCTGCTTCAGACGCTCGGGATCGGTAAACATCAGCCCGGCCCGCTTGTACGTGGCCACGCGCCGCGCAAAACCGAGCGTGAGCACTTTGGGATCGAGCACCAACCCGGTCCGCGATCCAACCTCGGCAAGCAATTCCTCCTTGGCGCGCGCGTGCGCCGCCAGAAACTTGTCTTCCGGCAGGTCGATGGCGTTGCGCAGGTAGAGATTGTCGCGCCGCCACGCGGGGATATTCTCGTCGAGCAGCTGCTGCATCGGCTCTGACATCCAGGTGGGCGCGTGCACGCCGTTGGTGATGGTGCCGATGGTGAACTCAGGAAACATCTGCCGCGAAACTTTGCCGTGCTGCATGGCCACGCCGTTGGCGTAGCGCGAAAAACGGAGCGCGAGAAGCGTCATGTTCAGCAGGCCGTCGCGGAAACATCCCTGCTGCTGCAGCCGCGCCGTGCGGTCGCCGCCCAGAATGCGGATGGCCTGCTCGGTTGAAAAGCGGTCGTGCCCCGCGGGCACCGGCGTGTGCGTGGTGAAGACGCACTTGCGCCGCACCTGCTCAATGTCGGCCTCGGTGGCTGCGCCCAGCGGCCCTCCGCCCAGTTGCGCCTCCAGCAGGGCCAGCGTCAGCAGGGCCGCGTGGCCTTCGTTCATGTGATAGACGTTTACTTGCAGTCCCATCGCATTGGCCATGCGCACGCCGCCCATGCCCAGCACAATCTCCTGCTGCAGGCGGTAGTTCTCGTCGCCGCCATAGAGATGGTCCGTCAGCCCGCGGTCCCATCCCGAGTTGCCATCAAGGTCGGTGTCCAGCAGATAGATCGGCACCACGTGCCCGAATCGCCCGGCCAGATCGTAGCGCCACGCGCGCACCGTCACCACGCGGTCTTCCACCAGCACCGTTACCCGCGCGGATTCCTCGCTGCAGAAGTCCGCGGGGTTCCATGGCTGCACCTCTTCGGTCTGGGTGCCGCTCGAATCCAGGTGCTGCTGGAAATATCCTTTGCGGTGCAGCAGCGTAAACGCGGCTAGTGGAACGCCGAGATCGGCTGCCGAGCGCAATGTGTCGCCGGCCAATATGCCCAAGCCGCCAGAATAGGTGGGCATGCCCGGATGAATCGCGATTTCCATGGAGAAGTATGCGACGTGGCCCGCGGAGGGGAAAATCTCGTAAGAAAATGGCTTCACCGAGTTTGGCTGCATGCGTGTAACTCTCCGTCGCGCCTCCGCTCACTGCCCCGGGATTTTGTTTTGAACAACCACATCCCGGCACAGCTGCGGCGGTCGATCCGGCCTTTCATTTTCCAGCCCTCATTGCCGGATTTGAACCGCGCGAATCCTCCGCACCGTGCGGAGGAAACATCCCCAAGTTTAGCAAGGAACCGGTCCAGCGGCCCTCTATGCTCCCTACCACTGGAGTGTTACCGACAGCCTGTATCGGAACACGCAGGTACCCTCCTACCGGAGTAGGAAAAATGCACCCGTTTTGGCTTAGATGCGCCGGAAAACATAGACGCCTTTCTCCTGAATTTTGCCGCGTTTTCAACATTGGACGACCTCGCGCGCGCGCCGGTTCAGGCAACCCGGTGCGCGCCTGCCGAAGCGCGACAGATGTGCATCTCGGGAATGATGCCAATGCGCGCCGCATACCGCTCGCCCAGCTTTGCGGCAAACGCCTCCGCCTCGTTTCGCTCCACCAGGTTGACGGTGCAGCCGCCGAATCCTCCGCCGGTCAGCCGCGCCCCGATCAGCCCGGGCAAATCGGCAGCGAGTTCCACCATGGCGTCGGCCTCTACGCAGCTGGCTTCGAAATCGCGGCTGTAGCTCCAGTGCGCTTCCGCCATCAGCCGGCCCAGCTCTTTCAGGTCACCGTTCAGCAGCGCATCGGCCGCGGCCACCGTGCGCAGGTTCTCGCTGATAATGTGCCGCGCCCGCATCAGCGCCTTCGGCTCCATCTCGTGGCCCCAGCATTCCAGGTCTTCCAGGGTTGCGTCGCGCAGAAACTTCACCTCCGGCCGGTGCCGCGCAATTACGGCGCACGCGGCTTCTGATTCCCGCCGCCGCGTGGGATAATCCCCGCCGGCCACGGAGTGCTTCACCATGGTGTTGGCAATCACCAGCGCCACGCGATCGGGAATCGGCGCCATCTTGTAACTCAAATCCCGGCAGTCCAGCAGCAGCGCGTGATTTTCCTTGCCGTGAATGGAAATGAACTGGTCCATAATTCCACTGCTCGCGCCCACAAACTGGTTCTCCGCGCGCTGGCAAAGTCGTGCCAGCAGCGGTCCCGGATAACTGGCGCCGATGAGCGACTCAATCGCCAGAGCCGTGGCCACTTCCACTGACGCCGAACTCGACAGCCCGGAGCCGAGCGGCACATCGCCCCAAAGGCTCAGGCTGAAACCGGGAATCCTGTAGCCCTCGCCGGCAAACACGTAAGCCACGCCTATCGCATAGTCGCTCCAGTGGCCGCTTCGTTTCACCGGCAATGCAGCAGCGTCAAAGGTCCGCTCTTCGTGGAAATTCTCGGAGTAGATCGCGATCTTGCCGTCGCTGCGCGGCGAGATGCCGGCCAGAGTGGCAAAATTGATGGCCGCGGGCATGACGAATCCCTCGGCGTAGTCGGTGTGCTCGCCGATCAGGTTTACGCGTCCGGGCGCGGCAAAGACGGCCGGCTCCAGCTGAAAGCGGTTCAGGTGCAGGGAACCGAGCTGTCCCGGATCATGCATATCTTTCCTCACCCCGCCTTCGCACCGCGCCGGCCTTGTCTTGACAACGTTTTCTTTTGGGCTCGCGCCCGGCCGCCTGGGACATTCGTTGCTACGCCTTCAAAACTTCCCCGGCCGATGCCGAAAGCCGCTCCCAGATCGGGTCCAGCCACGTCTCGTGCTCCGGCTTCATGAGCACACTGCGCAGGCTGGTCACCAGGTCGCCGCTTTCCGCTTCGGCAGATCGCCCAAACCAAGCGTGCGGCAATTGTACAAGAGCCAGATGCAAGTCCTTCTCGGCACAGCGGCCAAACACCGCCTGCGCGCGAGCCGAGGCCTCCGCGGGCGCTTCCGCCTTCACCTGCCAGACGACGATGTCCAGCTCCGGCCCGCCGGCGGCCAAAGGCGCAAACCGCGGGTCGTCGCGCAGCCGCCGGTCCAGCTCCCTGGCTGCCCTTCTACTGCTGGCCAGGCCGCGCGCAAACTCCCCGCCGGGCGCAACTGGCAAGAGCTGCTGCGTGGCCCAGAGCGCGACCGCCGCCGCTCCCGCTCGCGAGCACTCCAGGCTGATTTCCCCTAGATGTAAGTCCTTTGAAGTGAAGTAGGTGTAGGGAGAATTGTGCTTGTAGAACCGCCCCAGCGCCGGGTCGCGGAAGAGCACGCAGCCGCATCCATAGGGCTGCAGACCGTGTTTGTGCGGATCGATCACGATCGAATCAGCCTCGCCAATGGCCGCGAAGGCGCGCCGCGCAGGCTCGTCCAACTCCTCTGGAATCAGCGTGAAATAGCCACCGTAGGCCGCGTCCACATGCACCCGGAAACCATAACGGGCGCGCAGGCTCAGAATCTGGTCCAGGGGGTCGACCGCTCCCATGGCCGTTGTGCCCAGCGTGGCCACAACCGTCCCCACGTCCCCTTTGCGCAATTCTGTTTCGAGCGCTTCCATGCTCAAGCGGCCGCGGCTGTCGGCGGCAATGCTTGCATACGGCAGGCGCAGCACACCGGAGATGCGGCCGTGGGTGTAATGCGCCTGCTCGGAGCCCACCACGCGCTTGCCCTGAGACACCTGCCCGGCTATCCAGAGTGCTTCCAGATTCGCCATCGTTCCACCGGAAGTGAGATGGCCCAGGTACCCGCCATTTGCGCCGTTTGATTTCCGGTCCCAGCCGAACATGGCGGCAATCGCTTCAACGGCCTCCACTTCCATGGCGGAGCTGGCCCGTCCGCCATCCAGGGCGTGGTTGTTGGGGTTGATCCTCATCGCCAGCGCATAGGCCGCTCGCGCCACCGGATGCGGCGGCTTGAGCATTTGTCCGGCATAGAGCGGGTGAAAATAGGGGAAATTATCGCCCAAACGGTGGGCTGCAAGCTGCAAAACCCGCTCCATGGCCTCTTCGTCCAGGGGATTCTGGAATTCGGGCAGATGGGCAAACTGCGCCTCGAGTACTTCCCGGGCGCGCTGAAGCATACCATTAGCTGGGTCGCTGGCCATACCGGCTCTCACACTACCACAGCCTCACGGTCGCAGCTAAACGCACTTAAATAAAAGGCTTGCCGAGAAAGTACCGCGATCGCGCCACTCCGTGCAAAGAATTAAGTACCGCATTTTGACAGCGATGGTATACTGACGTCAGCGTTAGAAACGAACCGGGCGTGTGCAGTAACTCGCCCAACCAAGCAAGATTCTGCCAGTGGTCGCTCCGATTCATCCAGCGCAATTCAATTCAGGAAATCCAAGCAAAATGGAACAAGGTACCGTGAAGTGGTTCAATGACGCGAAAGGCTTCGGCTTCATCTCGCGCCAGAACGGCGAGGATGTCTTCGTGCATTACTCTGCAATCAACTCAAGTGGTTTCAAGAGCCTGCAGGAAGGCCAAACCGTGCAGTTCAATGTCGTAAAGGGCCCCAAGGGTTGGCAAGCTGCCGACGTGCAGCCTCTCTAAGCCCGCAAGGCCGGATTCCGGCAGAATCGAGCACACAAACACAAATGGGCTGGGGTTGCTCCCGGCCCTTTGTGTATAGGCTCCCGACGCCGGCTGCCGTACACATTTTGACCTTGGTTTTGTTTCGGGTTCGAGACGCCTTCTCTTACCCCATCAAAGGTCGTTGGTACCCGCTCCTGCGGGTGCTCCCCTCTGCCGCGCAGGGGGCGGTAGTTTTCTGCGCCTGCAGGGAAGACTGTTCTTGCGCTGAAATTCAGGGGTGATGCCGCGGTTGACCGGCACGGTCGACTTACTCGAGTCGCGCAAAAAGCAATGCCGGCAGCGATGACCTCAGAGGGTGTAGTCGCTAACCGGCATATTGAGTGTTCGCTTCGCCAGGGTTCGACCTCGTGCGGTGAAGCTCCGGGCCGAACCTCAGTTTGAACCTTTATCTAATCCCACCTAGACCCTTGTCTCTCTTCTAATCGGCTCACCAGCCGGTAACCATTTGCCGCGTCCGGCCGAATCGAATTCGAGATCTTTCTTTGCCCCCGCGTAACAGGGGCTAAACTCCTCACATGCGCCCTACAGCTCCCAAGTGGGCGCCCTTCCCGATACCCCAGCACCTACCAATTCACCCGCGCCGCTGGTTTGCGGCGCCAGAAACCCGCCCGTTGGATGAGCCTCCGGTCCGGGAGCCGTACGATGTTGCCGCCGCAGCGTCTCCTGGATTTCGTGCAGCATCTCCATGCGTTCGGAGTGAGACTGCCGTTCCCAGAACATCAAAAAACCCTGACCGCAAACACAACAGTGAAACTCAGCATTCCCGTTAGTCTTTCTGCACAACACCTGCATGTTTTACCCCTCGAGCCTTTCTCCCCAAAACACCCCAGTACCTTTTGCTATAGACCCGATATAGATATAACCGGCCGGTTGTTTTTAACTATGCTTCCGAATTTAGCCGTTCTCGAACCAGGCTCGCCATTCCCCATCCGGAGACCGATGCGTTCTTTCGGGCTACCTATAAATCCCCTATCGGGTCACCGCTCTTGTTACTTCTGATTGTTCGCAATCCGTCCACTGCAACTGTCCCAGGGCAGTTCACATTTCCCCGCCAAATTGATCCCGCAAATCTTGTGCGTTTCAGCCGCCATTCGTTTCAATCCATGCGGGTGTTCCCGCATTCCCGCTGCGTCGGGCAATGCCTGATTCCACGTGCGATCGATCACCGTCGCTCCCCTCTCCAGCGGGCGCTCGCATCCGGCGGGATACAATGGTGCGCGACTCTCCACCGCCCCGGTTACCCCCGGCAAAACCTGCCATGAGGAGGAGCCATGGAAGCCGCTCTTGATCCGCAAGCCTTCGGCCAGGTTCTCAACCGCATCTGGCGGCTGATGCGCCCGCATCTCAAGCTGTTCATCGCCATTGGAGCGGTACCGATGGGCGTGCTGGTCGCGGTTTATGCCCTGGTCGCTCCGTTCGTTTTTCTCACCATCCGGGTGGTGCATCCGCCCATCGGCGCAGCCGGCGTGACCATGATCGTCGTCGATTGCTTGGCAGGAGTGCTGTTCTTTGCCATCCTGATACTCACGTTTGCGCTATTCGAGCCGGCCGCAAGCTACGCCGGACTTGAGCTCACAGCAGAACGAACGGTCACGTTCCGGCAGACGTACGGCGTGGCCCTCACCAAGCCAGGCCGTTATCTTTGGCTGGCCATCTTGCGCGCGCTTATCACCTCGGCGCCGGTGATCCTTCCGGTACTGGTTTTTCTTCTCTCCATGCTGGGCGTTGCGGCCGCGGGAAAGAACGCCGCCCCGGCCTTGGCAATTGTGGGAATTCTGCTCGGTGCTCTGCTTTATGTCGGAGCCATGGTGTGGGCGCTGCTGGCCACCATCCGTCTGGTGCTGGCGTATCCGGCGTGCATTGCGGAAAATCTGACAGCCTGGCAGGCAGTCCGGCGCAGCAACCGGCTTTCGCAAGGGGGAAGGCTGCGCATTTTTCTCGTCGGTTTGGTGCTCTATGCCATCACTTACGCAGCCACGCTGGTCCTCGAGGTGGTCATCGGGATCGTGGCCGGCCTGGGGATGGTTTTAGTTGCCGTCCTTCACTTGGGTCAGGCGTGGATGATCGCCGGGGCGATCCTCGTAGGGCTTTGCCTGCTTTGCCTGCTGCTTCTGCTTACCATGGTCATGTCTTCCTCGTACTCGGTGGCGTTTGCCATTCTGTATCGCGAGCACGTCCGCCTAGAATCGATTCCGATCAGTGCGCCCGGCGCGGGGCTTTGAGAATGCCGGGCAGTGCGGAGCGGCGCGCAGACCAGGCGCCATGCACGCGTGAATCTCCGCAGCTTTGAGGCTCATCTGAGAAGATTGTGATTGTGAGGGACTTCTTGCCTTTGCCACCCGGAAGGCTGTCTTTCTTGTCGGCCGGATTAGCTTTGACCGCAGTCCTGAGCGCCTCCGCGCCGGGGCAGAATCCGTCCTCGGCGTCCGATCCCTTTTGGGGCAGCGTGACGGTGCAGCCGGTGACTGAGGAGACGCTCAAGCTTTCGCTCGACGATGCCGTGCGTCGCGGTCTTGAGAACAACCTTGGACTCAGGGAAGCCGAAGCCAACGAGCTCGCCGTCAAGGGCGAAAAGAACCAGGCGCTCGAAGAATTCCTGCCCACGATCACGTTTTCCGCCGATACCGGTTACTACCAGCACGATCTGGTGGCGCTCGGCTTCAGCCCGAGTATCATCGGAAAGTTTGCGTTCCTGTTTCCCGGCGGCAAGATCCCGTCGGGGTTGACGCTCCTTACCAAGGACGACCTGACCGACGCGCAGTTTCACCTGGACTGGACGCTTCTCTCCGGGCCCGTCTTTGCCGGATGGAAGGCCGCGGGCGCGGCTCAACGCTCACTCTATTTTGCCAAGATGAGCGCACGCGGCCAGGTGGTGCAGGACGTGGCCACGCAATATCTGCGCTCGGTTGCCGACGGCAGCGAAGTGGAAAATGCCGTGGCGCAGGTCGCTGAGGCGCAGGTGCTGTTCGACCACGCGCACCTGGCGCACCTGGCCGGAACGGAAGCCAATCTGGACGAGCTGCGGGCGCAGGTGGAGCTGCAGACGCAGGAGCAGACGGAGATCGCGGCGCGGAACCAGCTCGACAAGGATCTGATCCTGCTCAAGCGCGAAATCGGGATCGAACCCGGGCAGAAGATCGAGCTGACGGATTCGTCTCCCTATAACGAGCTGGTGCTGGAGACGCCGGAGGAAGTGCTGGCGATCGCCTACAAGGATCGGCAGGACTACCAGAACCTCGAAAACCAGCTGGTGGAATTCAAGGCGGCTCACAACGCTTATCGCAGCCAGCGCCTGCCCACGCTGAAATTCTCAAGCTACTACGGCACCAGCACCGTGGATGGAGCCGGAACGCGCGGCAACTTTACGGCCGTGGGGACCTTGAGCGTGCCACTCTTCCGCGAGGCGCGGCTGCGCGGCGACGAAGACGCGTCTCTGGCGCAGTTGCAGGCCGTGCGTGCGCAGCTTGACGACCTGCGCGTGCACATCGACCAGCAGGTGCGCTCGGAACTGCTGGACGTGAACGCCGATGCCAAGCTTGTGGACGTGGCGCGCTCGAATGTGGACCTTGCCGAGCGCGCGCTGAGCGACGAAACCGACCGCGTGAACGCCGGCGTGGACGATAACCTTCCCCTGGTGACCGCGCAGGCCACGCTCGCCGGTGCGCAGACCGACCTGGTGGAGAGCCTCTACAAGTACAACGTGGCGAAGATTCTGCTCGCCCGCGCTTCCGGCGTGCTGGAGCAGCAATACCGGATCTACCTGGGCGAGCAGTAGACGCCCGCTTGGGGCCTTCGCGGCTCCGTTTGAAGCGAATCGATTTTCCCGCCGCATAGCCTGCGCATGCCGCCCGGCTCTGCGATACTTGATTCTTATGCCAATCGACGACCTGCAGGCGGGCGCGCAGAAGATTGCCGGATTCCTCAACGCATTGAACAAGCTGGGCGGACTGCGCCTGAAGTACCGCATCACGGCGGGTGAAGGCGCGAGCGACTCCGAAAGTGCGGGGTCGAGCCAGATCAACGTGGAGCTGGCCGGGCCGGACGTGCCGCTGGTGATCCAGCACAACGGCGAGCTGCTGCGCGCGCTCGAAACCATCGCGGCGCAGATTCTGCGCCTCGATCAGCGCGAGTACGGCGCCGTGAGCTTCGACGCCGGGAATTTCAAGGCGCTGCGTGAGCAGGAGCTCAGGCTGGCGGCGGAAACGGCCGCGGAAAAGGTGCGTTCCACCGGCGTGCCTTACAGCTTTCCGCCCATGAACAGCCGCGAACGGCGGCTTTTGCACCTGGCCTGCCGCGACCTTGAGGGCGTGGAGTCGGCGAGCATGGGCGAAGGGCCGAACCGCTTCCTGGTCATCTATCCCGAGGGCAAGACCAATCTGCCGGTAATGCCGGCGGTGAAGCCGAGAGGGTTTGGACGGCGGTGAAAACAGTGGCCAGTGATCAGTGGCCAGTGATCAGTGAACAGTGAACGCGTGAAGCGTATACCGATGGCTCATTCCGTGAGAATGTTCTTTTTCTGCTTGCTTGCGTCGATGGCGGCTTGCGCTGCGGCCGTCTATGCGCAGCCGCGGCTTGTGCTCATCGATCAGGATGGCGCAGGGCCGGGCGGGACCGACCAGATGTCCATCCTGGCCTTGCTGCAGGCCCCGGACGTTGAGGTGTTGGGCATTACCATGGTGACCGGCGACGGCTGGATGGAAGAGGAGACGCGGCACACGCTACGCATGCTGGAGCTGACAAACCACCGGAACATTCCTGTGGCCCGGGGCGCCGAGGGCCCGCTGGTGCGCTCGTTTGCAGAGACCGAGCTTCTGGAGCAGATCGGCGGCAAGGCCGATTGGCTGGGCGCATGGGGCCAGAAACCTGCGCAGGAGCTTCCCGAGGGCGAGCCAACGACGAAGCCCGTCGAAGAGGATGCGGCGCATTTTCTCATTCGCCAGGTGCGCGCACATCCGCACCAGGTGACCATCTATGCCGCCGGGCCGCTGTCCAACATTGCCCTGGCCGTCAGTCTCGATCCCGGGTTTGCGGCGCTGGCCAAGGGCATTGTGTTGATGGGCAGCAGCCTGAATCCGCAGACCTCCGATCCCGAGTTCGCCACCGATCCGCGCCACGAGTTCAATTTCTGGTTCGATCCCGAGGCTGCGCACATCGTGCTCCACGCCGCGTGGCCCAGCGTTGAGGCAACCACGGCCGATGTCTCGCTCAAGGCGCCCTTCACGCAAGCCGTATTGGACGCGATCGCGAAGGCCGACACGCCTGCGGCGCGCTACATCGCGCGATGGAGCCAGCCGCGCTCCTATATGTGGGATGAGCTGACCGCCTGCGCCTGGCTCGATCCCACCATCATCACCAAAGAAGAGACGGTTTACATGGACGTGGACCTGAGCCACGGGCCGAGCTACGGCGACACGCTCACGTGGACAGAAAAATTGAAGCCGCAGACGGATGTGCGGCTCGTCCACGCGCAGCTGGACCTCGATCTCGAGAAGTTTCAGAAGATGTTCGTAGAACTGATGAGCCACTAGAGCAGGACGCCATGCGCGATATACGAGACCTCGATGTATTACCGGAAGGGTGGCATCGGAATGCCGTGCACTGGCGCGATACGCCGTTTGCGTGGAAGCGATGGGATAAATATCGCGAGGATTGGACGCACGACCATTGCCCATTTTGTAACGCGTGCGTGTGCAATTATCGAGATCGATTCTCGGAGGTAAACCCCGGTGACCGGGGCTGTTACCGGCACGCATACTATGCCGAGGACAAGGATGGAAAATACACTTGGGTTTGCAGAACTTGCTTCAAGCGAGTCCATGCCGAATTTGGATGGAGTGTCGCAGGTGAGAATCATCCGTAAAAGGAAAAAGCCTGCACTCAAAAGATTGCGGGCTGCTTCGCTCAATTGCCGTTGCGAAGACAGAGGGCTCTGCCGGGAACTTCCCAGAAATTCCTAAAAAAAGGCAACCGCAGATTCTTCACTCACCACCCCCAAACTCCACCCCAAAGAACAAACATCGCCCTTTGGAGACGCCGGGGTGCGTTTGGGGCCCCGTTCGTTCAGAATGACAGGGGCAGTCAGTATAAAGATTCCAAGGACATCAGGCTCTGACGCGTAAAAGCCCGCGCGATTGCGCGGGCTTTTTGCTGACTTGCTGAATCGCCGACTCGCTGACTTGCTGCCCCGCTGCCCTTACGCGTTCAGCAGGTCCTGCAGCTTGTTCAGCGTGCGGTGCAGGTCCTTGTCGTTGCGGCGCTGCTCGTCGATCTTGCCGATCGAATGCATCACCGTGGTGTGGTGTTTGTTGCCGAACTGGCGGCCGATTTCCGGCAAACTGGCTTCGGTCATCTGCTTGGCCAGATACATGGCGATCTGCCGCGGCACCACCACGTTGCGCGAATTGTTCTTCTGCTTCAGGTCGGCCACGCGCATGCCGAACTGCTCGGCCACGGCGCGCTGAATGGCGTCGATGGTGATCTTGCGCACCTGCATGTCGATGAACTGCTTCAGGCACTGCTGCGTGGCGGCGAGCGTGATCTCCATCTTGTAGCTCTGGCACCAGGCAATCAGCCGCACCAGCGCGCCCTCGAGCTCGCGCACGTTGGTGCGCACATTCGAGGCAACAAAGAGCGCGACGTCGGTCGGCAACTGCACCTGTTCGCTCTCGGCTTTTTTCTGCAGGATGGCTACCTTGGTTTCAAGGTCGGGCGGCTGGATGTCGGCGATGAGGCCCCACTCGAAGCGCGAGCGCAGCCGTTCCTCAATCTCGGTCAGCTCCTTGGGCGGGCGGTCTGAAGCGATGACCACCTGCTTCATGCTCTCGTGCAGCGCGTTGAAGGTGTGGAAGAACTCCTCCTGCGTGCGCTCTTTCTGGGAGATGAACTGGATGTCGTCGATGAGCAGCACGTCCACGGTGCGGAAGCGGTCGCGAAAGCTGGTCATGCGGTCGTTGCGGATGGAGTTGATCATCTCGTTGGTGAATTTTTCCGCGGAGACGTAGCAGATGTTGGCCGCCGGCTGGCGGCGCTTCACCTCGTGGCCGATGGCATGCATCAGGTGGGTCTTGCCCATGCCCACGCCGCCATAGAGGAAGAGCGGATTGTAGGCGCGCGAAGGACGCTCGGCCACGGCCAGCGCCGCGGCACGCGCGAACTGGTTTCCGTTGCCGATGACAAAATTGTCGAAGGTGTAGCGCGGATTGAGCTGCGCCGCGGTCGACCAGTCGAAACGTCCCTGCTCCGGCGAGCGCGCCGGCGCCGCGGGCGGCGGAGGCGCCGTGGGCGCGTGCGAAGCAACCGGCCCGAAGCCGCCGTCCCTGCGCTGTGGAGGAACCGACGGGTCCTCCTCGGCGGTCACGAAGCTCACATCGTCGAATTCAAGCGCCTGCGAATCGATCGCTTCCTGAATCAGGTCGCTGTACTTGTCGCCGATGTGCTGGAACTCCGGCGAAGGCACGCGCACGTAAAGGGTGCGGCCGGCGGCATGACTGTAGCGCGTGGGTTTGAGCCAGGTCTCGAAAGACTGCCGGATGACTTTCTTTTCCAGAGCTGCGAGAATTTGAAGCCAGGGATTGGGTGCCGAAGCCGGCGAAGTTGCAAGTGCCATCGTACTTATCCTTGCCTGTGTTTCCCTGGGGGGAGCCAGGCTGTTCTTGTTGGCTTTCGGGCAACGGCTCTCTCAAGGCGCAAAGCGCGAGGCTTTGCGTCGCAAATTCCCTGAAGCCCGAATAGCTGTATGCCGCTGGTCTGCCCCTGAAGATCGAACTCTTGGGGCCTGGGTCAACAACTGTCCCGAAGGACAGCGCGTGAAACTTTCTTGAACGGTCCCGATAGTAGCACATCTGGAGATCAATGCAACGTCTCTTTCACATTGTTTTTTTCGGTTGCAAGCAGTTGCACCAAGGTTGGTGAATCCAGCCGCGCAGGGTTACCAGAGTCACTGCGGGAAACGGAGAGAAGCGATTTATTGTAGGGCGTTGAGAGGAAGTACGCTGCCTCATCGACTTGGATGCGCGATGGCACGGCTTCGGGTTGCCAGAGCCGCGCACGCCGATGACTGGAAACGAATTCTCCGCTCGGGTATACTCGAAGAGTCAGTCAAGACGGAGATTTTTCCCAGGAGAAAGAGGAGCGCAGCTCGATGCCGAAGCGCACATTTCAACCCAACCGCCGCCACCGCGTGAAGACACACGGATTCAGGGCGCGCATGAAAACCAAGTCCGGCGCCGCCGTGCTCAGCCGCCGCCGTGCCGCGGGCCGCAAGCGGGTTTCTGTAAGCGCCGGCCATCGCGATTAGCGATTAGCGCGCGCCCCTAGCCCTTCGCCTTTGCAATGCATCTCCAAGCAAGAGATGTGTTCCCCGTGGTCCCTTCGCGGGAAGGCTCTCCGGTACGAGTAATTTGAGGAACGCCGGTCCACGAAAGCCATTCCATGAATCTCGAAGAAAACCCTGGGCGGCGTAAGACGCTCAAAGGATTCCGGCTGCGCAAGCACTCTGATTTCCAGCGCGCCTACGCGGCGGCGCGCAAGCGCCAATCGGCCTCCATGAGCTGGTTTCTGGCGGCGCAACCGCAGGCCCAGAGGACGGCGCCGGCTTCGCGCGTCGGCCTTACCGCGGGCAAGGTGCTGGGCAAAGCGCATGAGCGCAACCGCATCAAGCGGCGCATGCGCGAGGCCCTGCGGCGCCACGCGGAGCTGCTCCCCCAGGGATTCGACCTGATCCTTCATCCCCGCCGCGCCGTGCTCACCATGGAATTTGCGAAACTTGAGGCAGAGGTCGTGCGTATTCTGGAAGTGGCCAATGCCGAAGCCGGACGCAGGGCAGTTTCCGAGGAAGACAAGCGTCCGCTGGCGAGGCCTGAACCATGACTCGCCTGCTCCTTGCCATTCTGGCTTTTTACAAGCGCTGGCTCTCGCCGGCCTTGCATGCCGTGAGCCCGGGCGGATGCAAATTCCTGCCCACGTGCTCGGAGTATGCGGCCGCGGCTATTGCCGCACACGGTCCGCTGCGCGGCAGCGCGCTCGCCTGCTGGAGGCTGCTGCGCTGCCATCCCTTTTCGCCCGGAGGTCTTGATCCGGTGCCCGGCGCACCAGCAGGCAAAGATATCCGCGAACATGCTCATACCCCCCAGGGCGACGGTAGCGGTGCCAGACCTGTGCCCCCAGCCTTTACCATAAGAAAGAGCGGCTGACCCGCGCCGCCGCCTGCACCGACAGAGAGTAACCTTTGCCCGAAATTCAAAATCCCAACCTTCAGGGGTCTTCACCCGGCGGCGGCGGGGGCGGCGATATGCGCTCCAGCATGATGTTCATGCTCCTGCTGCTTCTGGTTTTCTTCGGCTACGAATACATGTACAACCGGCCCGCGCCGCAGAATCAGCCGGCGCAGTCGCAGCAGCAGGCCGCTCAGCCTTCGCAACCGGCGGCGCAAACGCCGGGCGCTGGCGCGGCGCAGCCCGCACTCGGAACCGCCAAGCCGCCCGTGGCCACGCCCATCATCACGGCGTCGCTCGAGACCACGCTCACCGTCGAAAACGAGCTCTACCGCATCGTGCTCAGCAACCGGGGCGGGCAGGTGGAACATTGGATTCTGAAGAAATACAAAGACAACTCCGGCAAGCCGCTCGATCTGGTGCAGGCGCAGGCGTCGGAGCGCTTCGGGCAGCCGCTCGAGCTGTTCACCTATGAGCCGGCGCTGACCGCGGAGTTGAACCAGGTGCTCTATCAGGTGACCGTGGAAGGCACGCAGCCCACGACGACGGGACTGCTACTGGCGCCCTCGTCGGTGACCTACCACTATGCCGCGAACGGTGTCGACGTGGTGAAGACCATCCACTTCGACTCGAGCTATGTGATTTCCGTGGAGACCAAGGTCACGCGCAACGGCGAGCCGGTGCGCGCGCTGGTGGAGTGGCCGGCCGGTCTGGGCGATATGGAGGAGTTTCGCTCGGCGGGATACAAGGGAACGCAGGTACGAACGCCTTCGTTCTTTGCCTGGTCGATTGACGGCAAGCAGGACTCGCTGGCCGCCGCCAAGGTGAGCGGCAACAACACCGTAACCGAGCCTTACCAGTATGCCTCGGTGATGGACCTTTATTTTGCTGCGGCGTTTCTGCCCGGCGACCCCGACGACACCACGGTGGTGACCCTGCACAACTCCATTGAGCTGTCCAGCAACCTGAGCGACCCCAACAGCAAAAAAACTCCCGCCGACGTGCTGGGCTTGGCGATTGGCTCGGTCACCGGCGACACGCGCCTGCGTCTGTTTGCCGGGCCGAAGGCCACCAGCGTTCTTGAGGCGATTCATGCGATTGGTCCCGAGGGCAAACCCGACGGCCCGTCGCTTGAATCGCTGATCCAATTCGGCTGGATGACCTTCCTGGCCAAGCCGCTCTACCTGATTCTGCGCTTCATGGTGAACCACGGCCTCGGCAATTGGGGCTGGGCGATCATTATTTCCACGGTCATCTTCAACCTGGCGCTCTTGCCCACGCGCATCACCATGACTAAGTCGTCGCTCAAGATGATGCGCATCCAGCCCAAGGTGAACGCCATCAAGAATCGCTACAAGAACATCAAAGCCACTGACCCGCGGCGTGCCGAGATGAACACGGAGATTATGGCGCTCTATAAGGCCGAGGGCGTCAACATGTACGGCAACTGCCTGCCCATGCTGGTGCCGCTGATTCTTCTCTGGCCGTATTTCCGCGTGCTTGAATACACGGTGGAGCTGCGGCAGGCGCACTGGCTGTGGCTGCCCGACCTTTCGCAACCCGATCCCACTTACATTCTGCCCATCCTCATCATCGTCACCATGTTTTTCACCCAGTACATCACGCCTTCGCCGGGAATGCCCCCCGAGCAGCGGCGCATCATGGCCTTTGCCATGCCCATCTTCTTCGGGTTCATGTTGTTGCACTACGCCTCGGGGCTGGCTCTCTACTGGTGCACCGGCAACCTGATCATGCTCACGATGCAGATCTTCATCAACCGCTCCCACTGGGGCAAGGAGATGCACGCCATCGCCGCGCGCCGCAACAAGAAGTAGCCGATCGCGCGCGCTTGCGGCTGGGCCGCGCCCCTCGCTGCATCCGCCCGGTTTGATGTATCGTCCAAAGCGTATGGCAAACACCAACCAGAGCCTTCCGCACCCGGCGCCGGAGGCCGAAGAGGTTTATCGCCGTTGGATCGCCTTCCTCGACGAGGAGTTCACGCGGCACTGCTCGCCGGTGCGGCGTGCCGAGGTGGTCCGCGACCAGCTCTATCAGCTTTACCTCGGCCGTCCGCATGGAGGCAAGCTCAACCTGACGCTGAGTTCTGAGCTGCCCGGCAACGTGGTAAGCCTGTCGCTCGATCCGGAAAACGTGACCATCGAGGCCGAGCATTTCCCCGACGCGGACCGCGAGAAACTCAACGAGCGCAAGCCGCTGCTCTGGTTCTGGCAGATGTTCGACCGCTCGCCAATCGGGCTGAACCACTGGCTGGGACTGCGCTTCCGCTGCATGCTGGCGCGGCACATCTTTGCCCGTGTGGGCACCGGCGTAAGGATCTATCACGGCGTGGAAGTCACGTATGGTTACAACCTGTCCATCGGCGACGGCGTGGTCATCCACCAGCGCGCGCTGCTGGCCGACCGCGGCGGCATCGCCATCGGCAACAACGCCGTCATCGGCTCTTACGCGCGCGTGTATTCCTATTCGCGCGATCCGGCCGCCTACGACAACGTGAAGCTGACCCCTACCAACATTGGCGCCAGAGCACGCATCGCCAGCCACGCCATTGTGCTGGCCGGGCAGAACGTAGGCGAAGGCGAGGCCGTGGGGGCGTTTCCCTCCGATCCCCGCTGAACGCGCGCGTGCTACGCTGGGTCTTACATCCCCGGAGAGATCGTTTGTCGTCGAGCGCCTTCCTCATTGCCGTCTTCGAGTTCGTTCTGCTGTTGTTTTCCCTCAGCTTTCACGAGTGCGCCCACGCGTGGATGGCTTCGCGGCTGGGCGACCAGACGGCGCGCATGCAGGGACGCATCACCCTGAACCCGCTCTACCACATCGATCCCGTGGGTACGCTGCTTTTTCCCGCCCTCATCATCTTTGGGCCGTTCTTCGGATTCAACCTTCCCTTCCTGCTCATCGGCTGGGCCAAGCCCACGCCCGTGATCACACGCAACTTCAAAAGGATCGTTCGCGACGATAACCTGGTGACGCTGGCCGGCCCGGCTTCCAACCTGGTCCTCGTGGCGGTTGCTTTTCTCTTGCTGGCCGTGATCTCCCTCGCCGTTCCCAGCGGTCATGCACTGGTGGTGGAAAGCTTTCGCGGCCGGCTCGCGCTCAATGCGCCCTCGAACCTGCAGGCCGTGATCGTGCTCGCCATTCTGGCCATCGAGATCAATCTCTCGCTCTTCTTCTTCAACCTGCTGCCCATTCCGCCGCTCGACGGCAGCCGCGTGGTGCGCAATTTTCTGCCCTACAACGCCGTGCAGCAGTACGACCGGATCGGCGGCTGGATCAGTTACCTGCTGATGATCTTCGTGGGCGGGTTTATTCTCAATCTGCTCATCGGACCGGTTTACTCGCTCATTTTCATTTTGCTGGCGAGCCTCTGAGCCGGCGCCGGCCGTTCGCCCGCCAGTGCGCGCCCATTACAATAAAAGCAGCCTTGCGGCAATCTTGCTCGAGATCGCCGGCGGCCTTTTTTCTTGCCCTCTTCGCAGTCGAAAGGCACCATGCGTGAATCCGCACCGACCACGTCGTTGAAGCGCGTCCTCAGCGGCATGCGCCCCACGGGAAAGCTGCACCTGGGCAACTACATGGGCGCACTGGCCAACTGGGTAAAGCTGCAGGACAAATATGAGTGCTACTTCTTCATCGCCGATTGGCATGCGCTTACCACGGACTACGCCGACCCCGGAAAACTCCAACAGAAGACTATAGATGTTGTGCTCGACTGGCTGGCCGCAGGACTGGATCCAACGAAGTCCACGATCTTTATTCAGAGCCACGTGCGACAACACGCCGAGCTCCATTTGCTGTTTTCGATGATGACTCCTTTAGGCTGGTTGGAGCGCGTGCCAACCTACAAAGAGCAGCAGGAGAACATCAAAGGCAAGGATCTCAGCACCTATGGATTTCTAGGCTATCCACTATTGCAGGCGGCTGACATTCTCGTTTACAGGTCCGACTATGTTCCCGTGGGACAGGACCAAGTTGCTCACGTCGAGCTAACCCGTGAAGTTGCGCGCCGCTTTAATTCCATGTACCGCACGCAGCTATTTCCTGAGCCGGAGGCCTTACTCACGCCTTCACCCAAACTCACGGGAACCGACGGACGCAAGATGTCGAAGAGCTATGGCAACACGATTGGTCTTTCCGAAGCCCCCGCCGTGGTGAACTATAAAGTGCTCTCAATGTCAACCAGTGGACAGCGAATTCGGCAGACGGATCCGGGAGATCCGGATTTGTGCCCCGTCGGCGATCTGCACAAGGCATTCAGCAGCCCTGAAGTGCTCGCCGATACTCAAAGAGGTTGTCGAAACGCTACAATACGCTGCGAATTCTGCAAGATTCTGGCCGGAAACTCCGTCTGCAGCGTCACGGAGCCGATTTACCACCAAAGAATCAAGCTGGAGTCGAGGATCGAAGAAATTTGGGAACAGCTCCGGGACGATTCCATTCAAAAAGCCGCAAAGAAGGCGGAAGAAACTATGAAGTCGGTGCGGATCGTCTTCGATCTCTCGCACGACCTGGGTTCCGTGCGGCGCCATTTTCTTCTGACACCCGAACAAAAAAAAGGACTTCGTGACCTCAGCACTCACGCCGATTGGTGGGATTTGGCTCCGGACGAAAGATCAAGGCTCCTGCGAGACTATTGGAAGACTAATTTAGTTCCCTACGACGTTCAGCTCTCACAGGAGAGTAATCGAGTGTTTACGACGGCTGAGCGAGAGTTGGAAGAGCCCTTTTTGACCTCCAAGAAAAAGCGCGTCTTTGTAACAACCTCGAGGGATGTCATGCAACCGGACAAGTGGGAATTCGAGATTCCGGCAAAGACCTATGAGATTTGGACACTTCTCTGCTGGCGCGCCCAGGACAAAACAATACGCGATTTTGCGATTCCGCAGAAGCTGTTTTCACTCGACTTCTCTTTGGCGAAGAAATCCTCGAAGAAGAATGAAAAGATTCCTGTAAGAATTCTGCGGAGCGAAGGCAACCGGTTTTTCCTGAGCATTGCGGGCAAAGGCGGTCAGGACATCACCGAGTTCGAAGGCGATTATGAACCGCTCCGATGAGAGCTATCCCATGGCGAATGAGGCCCGCTCCAATTCGTCTTCTGACAAACCGGCCGACAAACCGGATGCTCCATCTACCGAGCCGGTTCACGGGCTGACCCCATCGGTCCCGGAGCAAAAACACGCAGACAAGGTTGCCGCAGCGGTGAAGGCGCGCAGCGAGGCCGAAGAGCAGTCACCGTTTTCGGTGATTGTGGGCCAGGTCTACGAGGGGCCGCTCGATCTGCTGCTCGACCTGATCCGCAAGCAGGACATCGATATATACGACATCCCCATCGCGAAGATTACGGCGCAGTTCCTGGCATACGTGGAGCAGTTGCGGGCAAGCGACGTGGACGTGGCCGGCGAGTTCATCTACACGGCTTCGCTGCTCATTCACATCAAGAGCAAAATGCTGCTTCCGCGCACCCCCACTGGGCCGGAAGAAACGGGCGAAGACCCGCGGCGCGAGCTGGTGGAGCGGCTGCTCGAGCATGAGCGTTTCAAGAACGCGGCGCAGATGCTGCAGCAGAAGCAGATGCTGGAAGCGGCAAGCTGGACCAACCCCGGCATGCGCGAGTTCCGTGAGGACGCAAGCGCCGAGCCGGAGATTGCCGCCGATACCGTGGACCTGGTGCGCGTCTTTCGCGACATCTTGGACCGCGCCCGCAACCGCCCGATTCTCAACGTGGAAGAGGACAGCGTAACCGTGGGCCAGATGATCCAGTTCCTCACCCGCCGCCTCGCGCTTGAGGACAAGCCCGTGGCCTTGCATAAGCTCCTGAGCCACACCCGCTCCGAGCGGGCGCTGATCGCCATGTTCCTCGCCCTTCTCGAGCTGGTGCGGCTGCAGGCGATCCTGCTGCGGCAGGACCGGGAGTTCAGCGAAATCTTCATTAAAAAGCAGGCCGGATTCGAAGCGGTAATGAACGAGGGGCTGGCCAACCCGCCAGACGACTGGAAGTAATTGTGCGTCAATCAATTGCACCATCCGCTCGCCGCTGCTGGACCTAATCGGGAACGATATGCCCGGTCTGGTTCTCCGCCTCCGCGCACCGGGTGCTCCATTCTCCACAGAAAGGCTCAAGTCTTCGCGGACGGCTGCCGATATAGGCCGGAAGTAAAGCCCATGTCCGCATACACACCACAAACGAACCGGCTGGAGGCGGGCGCCGAAGCGGCGCAGCAGCAGCCTGCGGCCGAACTGCGCTACGTCGCCCGCCAGCCGATTCTGGATGCGGCCGGCCACGTCCACGGCTACGATCTGATCTTCCGCAATGCGCCCGAGTGCGTCTTCCGCCGCGACGTGGAAATGGCCATGGAGACCATGCTCGACAACGAGGTGCTGTTTGGGCTGGAGCGGCTTTCGAACGGCATGCCGGCCTTCATCGCCTGCACCGCGGAGGCGCTCACCGACGAACTGGTGCTGGTGCTCACTTCCAGCATGACGGTTCTGACCGTGTCTGCGAACGTGGAGCCGACGCCGCGGCTGGTAGACGCCTGCCGGACTCTGAAGGCCCGCGGATTCCGCTTGGCGCTGGACGATTTTGCCTGGCGCGAGGACCTGCGCCCCCTGCTCGACCGCACCGACTACGTCCGCATGGACTTCAGGAAATACAACGGCGCGGAGCGGCAGCGACTGGAGCAACTGGACCCCGACACCATCATGCTGGTGGCGCAAAAGGTGGAAACGCCGGAAGACTTCCGGCAGGCGCGGGCGATGGGCTTCAGCCTGTTCCAGGGCGACTATTTTTGCCATCCCACCTTATTGAAGAAGCGCAAAATCCCCTCGAACCGCATGTATCACTTCGAGATCGTCCGCGAGCTCTACCGCGATCCCCTCGATGTGCGCAAAGTGGGCCAGCTGGTGCGCAGCGATGGGGCGCTCATGTATCGCCTTCTGCGCCTGGCCAACTCGCCCATCTACGGCCTTTACCAGGAGGTGCGGTCCATCGAAACCGCCATCCGCTTCCTGGGCGAAACCGCATTCCGGCGCATTGTCTCCGTGGCCGTGTTGAGCGAGCTCAACTGCGATCAGCCGGCGGAGTTTCTGCAAATGGGCCTTCTGCGCGGGCGTTTTTGCGAACTGGCCGCGCGCACCTTCGGGCAGGATCCCGCCGAGCAGTATCTGGTGGGCATGTTCAGCCTCTTGCCGGCCATGTTAAGCGTGCCCATGGAGGAGATCGTAGCCCATCTGCCCTTTCGCACGGACATCAGCCTGGCGTTGATGGGAACCGCCAATCCGGAGCGCGCGCCTCTGGCCTGGCTCGAGTTTCACGAGCGCGGCGACTGGGAGTCCAGTGATCGGCTCATCTCCAAGCTCGGCGGCAGTCCCATCAAGCTGGCGCAGACTTATGAAGAGGCGCTAATCTGGGCCGCAGCCGCTTCACCGGGCGCGGCGTGACGCAACGCACAGCGATCCGCTGGTGACGCGGCGCACCGTCTCTCGGCCAAAACTTCAATTCCCTCAATAATTCATCCTCCTTTCATCTTTCTGGACTATCACTGGCAGAAGTCCGGAGACTGGCTCTCTCCCCTATAATTCGGACTTCAATTCCCACCTGGAGATTCCGAATGGCAGATATGGCTGCAACAGTCGAAACTGCTCCGGCAGGCGGATCGCTGCTCGACCGGAAAATGAAGAAGTCCCCGGCCTGGATCAGCACCGTCATCGTGCTGGTGGCCCTGGTCGGCGGGCTGGCCTACATCGGCGTTCACGTGGCCGGCGATCTGGGCAATATTGCTATTGTGAGCGTCTGGCCGTATGTGCTGCTGGGCGTGGCGTTGCTCATTGCCCTCGCCTTCGAGTTCGTGAATGGATTTCACGACACCGCCAACGCCGTGGCCACCGTCATTTATACCCACTCCCTCGACCCCAATATTGCCGTGGTCTGGTCGGGGCTGTGCAATCTGACCGGCGTGCTCGTCTCCACCGGAGCGGTCGCCTTCAGCATCATTACGCTGCTGCCCGTAGAGCTCATCCTGAAGGTGAGCTCCGGCGCCGGGTTCGCTATGGTCTTTGCCCTGCTCATCGCCGCCATTCTGTGGAATCTGGGAACCTGGTGGATGGGCCTGCCCGCCTCCAGCTCGCACACCATGGTCGGCTCCATCATCGGCGTGGGCGTGGCCAACCAGATCATCAACGCCTCCAGCGGCACCTCCGGCGTGGACTGGTCGCAGGCCACCAAAGTCTTCCAGGTCCTGCTGATCTCTCCGCTGGTTGGGTTCTTCTGCGCCGCCATCCTCTTCCTGGTGCTCAAGCCGTCGTCGCGCAAGCTGGGCACGCTGGGACTGGCGTTGATTCTCGGCCTGGCAGCTTTCTACATGTTCAAGTGGAGCTTGCTCTGGTGTCTCGTGTTCGCTGTCGGCGTTGCGGCGGCCGTCATGCTGGGGCTAAGCCTGATTCCGGCCCCTGAGTCGCTGTTCCGCGCTCCGGAGGGCGCCACCCCTCCACCCTGGCCCATCCGCCTCCTGCTCATCCTTACCTGCTCCGGCGTCAGCTACTTCCACGGCTCGAACGACGGTCAGAAGGGCATGGGCCTCATCATGCTTATCCTCATCGGCACGGTACCCACGGCCTACGCGCTCAACCACGCTGTCACCACCAGAGACATGCAGGATTTCCTCGCCGCCTCTGACAGGGCGGTCAACATCGTCCAGGCGCACGTCGATCCCAATGCCATCCTGGCCGGCGACCCGCGCAGCGAACTGACCGAGTATCTGCGCACCAAGAAGCTGCAGCCCGATACGCTGACCGCGCTGCGCGAGAACATCCGCGACCTCGAAGGCGACGTGCAGGCTTACGGCGATTACAAACACGTGCCCCCCAACCAGCAGACCAACGTCCGCAACGATATGTATGTGACCAGCGAGACCCTGCGGGTCATGGATAAGACCCACGCCGTGGCCTTCACCAAGGACGAGCAGGCCGCGCTCAACAACTACAAGGCCAAGGTGGACAAGGCCACCAAGTTCATCCCCTCCTGGGTCAAGGTGGCCGTGGCGCTGGCGCTGGGACTGGGCACCATGGTGGGCTGGAAGCGCATCGTGGTCACCGTGGGCGAGAAGATCGGCAAGGAGCACCTGACTTACGCGCAAGGCGCCTGCGCGGAGCTGGTGGCCATGGCCACGATCTCGGCCGCGGATAACTTCGGGCTGCCGGTTTCGACCACGCATGTGCTCAGCTCCGGCGTGGCCGGCACCATGGCCGCGAACAAGAGCGGTCTGCAATTCGAGACCATCCGCAACATCGCCGCCGCGTGGGTCTTCACCCTGCCCGCCGCGGCCCTGCTCTCCGGATCGCTCTACTGGGTCTTCCGCCACTTCTTCGATTGAGTGCCGGAGAAGAATTCTGCATCTGGATTCGGATTTTGGATTCGAATCCTGACTCGAATCCAGACTGCACTCGTGGGCGTCCGCAAAAGCGGACGCCTTTTTTCTGCGCGCGGGCGAACGCTTGGTTCGATAGCTGGCTTGGAATATCAATCGCTTTGGGAGCATACTGATTCCATGGCCACCCAGCCCGCACCCGAGTTCCACGATCCTCACGTGTCGGTCGAAGTGTACCTTCGAACCGTCTACGAGCCCGACTGCGAGTACATTGACGGCCGCGTCGAGGAGCGTAACTTTGGCGAGTACGACCACGGTTATTTGCAACTCCTGTTGGGAACCCTCTTCACGAATCACCGCAAGGACTGGGGCGTGCGCACAGTGATCGACGTACGAACGCAGGTAGGTCCTTCCCATTTTCGCGTGCCCGATCTCAGCGTGCTGCGCGTGGATGCGCCGAAGGAGCGCATCCTCACCCATCCGCCGCTGATTGTGATTGAGATCCTTTCGCCTGAGGATCGCCTGGCTCGCTTTCAGGATCGCATTGACGACTACGTTGAGTTCGGCATTGAACACATCTGGATTCTCGATCCGGAGACGCGCAGGGCCTGGACTGCGGACCGCGATGGATTACATCCGGCGCAAAGCGGCGAGCTGACCGTTCCGGGCACGCCCATCCGCGTGGTGCTGAGCGAGATGTTTGCAGAGCTGGATCGGACGTAGATGAGCGAGCCGGCAGCGCGGAGAATTTCCCTTTGGCGATTGTGCCTGGGCCTGCTTTTGATCTTTCTTGCACTCAAGAACTTCGACATCCGCGCAATACAACCCGAATTCGTACCCAGCAACTCCACCCAATGGATCACTTACTATGCCATGACCGTCGCTATCCTTATCGGCGGAGTCGCGTTGGTATTCCTCGGCATTCGTAGGTTTCGGCGCAGGCCGCCTGAGTCTTAGCTCTTCAGCGCCACGCGGAGGTGCAGCTCCCGCAACTGCTGCTCCGTCACCGTGGTCGGCGCTTCGGCCATCAGGTCGAGAGCCTTGGCTGTTTTGGGAAACGCGACCACCTCGCGCATGTTCGGCGCGCCGGCCAGCAGCATCACGATGCGATCGAGCCCCAGGGCGATGCCGCCGTGCGGAGGCGTGCCGTACTCGAGCGCATCGAGGAAGAACCCGAAGCGCTTGCGCGCCTCTTCGTCGGAGATTCCCAGCGACGCAAAAATCTGCTGCTGCACATCCTTGCGATGAATGCGGATCGATCCCGAGCCGAGCTCGAGTCCGTTCATGGCCAGGTCGTAGCAGTCGGCGCGCACGCTCGCCGGATCGCTCACCAGGTTGGCCATATCGGCCTCATAGGGCGCGGTGAAGGGATGATGCGCGGGCACCCATTTGCCCGACGACACTTCGTACTCGAACATGGGAAAGTCGACGATCCAGATGGGATGGAAGGCCCTCGCCCCACCAATCACCCCGTCAATCGCATCGGCAGCGGCACTCCCCGCCGCCGCGTTCAGAACCACCTCGTCGGTCACGCGAAAAGCCCCGTGCCGGTCGGCATACTTTTTCGCCAGCTCCGTGCGGAAGTTGCCGGCGGCGGCGTAGACGTTGATCTCGCGCTCGGAAAGCCGGCCTGCAAATTTTGTATCGCTGGCCTTGACGGGATGCGCGGGGTCGCCGGCCACGACGATGACAAAATCGGCCTCGTCCGCGCCTGCCAGCTCGCGCACCTTCGCCGCGGATTCAGGAAAGCTCTTGGCGAGGCGCTTGAAATCGTCAATGAACTTCGCGCCCTTTTTCAGGTCGAAGAGGGGGTGGTTGTCTTCGCGCTCCTTGCGGCTCAGCTCGCCCACCGCGGGAATGCGCAGCGCGACCACGGGCAGCGCGGGATCAATCTGCAGCGTGGCCAGAGCTTCATCGTTGAACGCGGAGCGCACGTCCGTAAGGCCGGGCAGGCGCAGGTCGGGCTTGTCCGTGCCGAAGCGGCGCATGGCTTCGTCATACGTAATGCGCAGAAATGGCTTGGGCAAGGTGATGCCCGCGGCAGCCCACGCCGCGGCGCAGAAATCCTCCACCACCGCGAAGACGTGCTCGCGGCGCGGAAAGCTCATCTCCAGATCGACCTGCGTGAACTCGAGCTGGCGGTCGGCGCGCAAATCTTCATCGCGGAAGCAGCGGGCAATTTGAAAATACCGGTCGAAGCCGGAGATCATGAGAATCTGCTTGAAGATCTGCGGCGACTGCGGCAGCGCGTAAAACTCGCCCGCGTGCACGCGGCTGGGCACCAGAAAATCGCGCGCCCCCTCGGGCGTGGACTTGGTGAGAACAGGCGTTTCGATCTCGAGAAACCCCTGCCGGCTCAGGCTCTCGCGAATAGCCCGCGTAATCTCGTGCCGCAGGCGAAAGTTGCGCTGCATCTCCGGGCGGCGCAGGTCGATGTAGCGGTACTTGAGGCGCACCTCCTCGTTCTGGATGGCCTCTTCCGCGGGGGAGAACGGCGCCAGGCGCGCGTCATTGAGCACGCGCAGCTCGGTGGCCTCGATCTCGATCTCGCCCGTCTCCATCTTGGGATTGATGGCATCGGGTGCACGCAGCCGCACCTTGCCCACGGCGGCCACCACGTATTCGGGGCGCACCTGCTCGCCGCGCGCGTGCCCCGTTGGCGTGAGCTCCTTGTCGAGAACAATTTGCGCAATGCCGCTGCGGTCGCGGAGATCGAGGAAGATGAGGTTGCCGTGGTCGCGGCGCCGGTTCACCCAGCCCATGAGGACTACGGGTTTGCCCGCATCGGCGGCGCGCAGCGTGCCGCAGCGATGCGTCCGTTCGAGGTTGCCTAGAAAGTCGAGAGACATTGCTTCCTTATTGTAATGGGGGATTAAGGCCATTTTATGCCGTCTCCCAATTCATTAAACTGACCGTTTCAAACCGATCCGCTCTGCGCTATCATGACACTTGAAGGAGAGCGTCATGGCAGCCGCGCCAGCGTTTGTCCCCCTCGAAGAATATCTGCAAAG
>JASHOQ010000046.1 GCA_030041045.1 Acidobacteriaceae bacterium | reverse complement strand
CTCGTCCATCGACTTCTTGTTGGGCAGCGCATTGGCAATGAACTGGTCTTTTCCATCCTTGTCTTTGCCATTCGGTACACGCGCCGGCTCGCCGTCGACGCCGATGAATTTCGCTTTGAATTTTTTCTCGCCCTCCCGCTCGGGATGAAGCAGTGCTTCGAGCGTCCAGTACTCGACCGGCTGAAACGCGCCGATCTCGCGCTCGCGCTCGACAATCAGGCGCAGCGCGACGGTTTGCACGCGGCCGGCGGAAAGCCCGCGCCGCACCTTGTCCCAGAGAAGCGGTGAAATCTGATACCCCACCAGGCGGTCGAGCACCCGCCGCGTCTGTTGCGCGTCCACAAGATTCTGGTCGATGTCGCGCGGATGATTGAACGCCTCCTGCACAGCCTTCTTCGTGATCTCGTTGAAGGTCACGCGGCGGATTTTCTTTCTCTCTTTGGCGTTCGTCCCCAGCTGCAGAGCCAGATGATACGCAATGGCTTCGCCCTCGCGATCGGGATCGGGAGCAAGATAGATTTCGTCGGCTTTGGCGCCCAGCTTCTTGAGCTGGTCAACCACCTTCTCTTTGCCCGGAGAAACCACCAGCTCCGGCGCAAACGTGCGCTTCTTCAACTCCACGCCGATCTCGTTCTTGGGCAGATCCATGATGTGCCCAACCGACGCGCGTACTTCGAACCCTTTGCCGAGGTATTTCTCGATCGTCTTTGCTTTCGCGGGGGATTCGACGATCACCAATGATTTACTCGTTGCCATTCTGCTTCAGTTCTTCTCCATGCCCGACCGGGCCCGACCGTCATTTCCGGTTCGTCCTTTTCGACTCCCAGTGCGAGCTCTTGGTTTATCCTTCCTGCACCTTATTTCTGAAATCGCTTCCCACCCGCTGGTCGTGCTCCAAAGCCAGCGCGGGGCCAATTTTCCCGAGGCGAAGAAAAACAGACCTGCAAGTTTTGCACCGTACCACGGAATACTGCTTCATTTCCACTGCAAGCAGGTTGAATTCTCTTCCCCGATCCCGCTTTCCAAGCCAATTCCGCCCTCTCCACGGAAGCCCGAGCCGTGTGCTAACCCCTTCAAAATCTTTGGCCTTGAGCTTGAATCCGCATGGCCGAGCCGTTCTCCGGCGGGGGAGGCGGAAAAATTTGTCGCTATCTTCGAAGCCCATTCGTCCGCAGCCCGCCCTTCCGGCACAAAGCTGCCTCCGAAAGGTCTCCTCACGGAGAAGCTCCTTCCATTCTATAGCGTCTTGACGTAATTCTTGCCCGGCAGGCAGCGGATCCTTCCCGTGAGTTCGAGCTCGAAAAGCGCCGTAAACACTTCAGAGGAAGTAAGTTGTGTCTCCATCCGCTCGAGAATCTCGTCGATCTGCAAGCTCTGGTCGGTGCGCAGTACCTCGAGCACCATCGACTCTTCAGCCCGCAGCACCGGTTCCGGCAATAAGGATGCCGGCGATTCCTCATTTGATTCACCCGGGGCCTCGGCCTCAAGCTGCAGCCGCACCTCCGAGGAGAGTTCCTCCCACACGTCCTCCCATGTTGCGACGAGCTTGGCGCCCTGTTTTATCAATGTGTTAGGCGTCCACGATCCTTTGCTGGTGACATTGCCCGGCACGGCGAAGAGGTCGCGGTTCTGTTCGGCGGCGCAACGGGCGGTGACGCGCGTGCCTGAGTTCTCGCCGGCTTCGACCACCAGCACGGCCACACAAAGACCGCTCAGAATCCGGTTCCGGCGGGGGAAGTTCTGCGGCGCGGGAAAGGTTCCCGTGGGCAATTCGCTGACGATGGCCCCGCCAAGGGCCAGGATCTCGTCAGCAAGCTTTTTGTTTTCTTTCGGATAGACAACATCGATGCCCGTACCCCAGACGGCAACTGTAGGCATGCGGGCGGCCAGGGCGCCCTTGTGGGCGCATGAGTCGATGCCGCGCGCCATCCCGCTGACAATCAACAGGCGCCGGACAGCAAGATCGCGGGCGAGCATTTCCGCTACCCCGGTGCCGTAGGGCGAGGGATGCCGTGTTCCCACCACGGCAATCGCGGGCCGGCTCAGCAGGCTGGCATCGCCACGCACCCAGAGCACCGGCGGGGGATCGTAGATCTCCCGGAGCCGCTCCGGATACGCTTCGCAGCCGTAGGTCACTATAAGGGCGTTCTGAGCCGCTGCCTGGGCCCACTCCGCCTCGGCCGCGGCTCTAGCTCTGCCCGCGAAGATGAACTGCGCTGCCTCCGCCGGAAACCGCAAACCTTCGAGCTCGGTCAGCCCGAGATCGAAGATCCGGCTCGGCGCTTCAAGTTCCTTCACCACGTCGAGAATCCGCTTCGGGCCCAAACCGGGCGCAAGGGCGAGCGCCAACCAGGCGAGCCGATTTTCGTCCAGCTTTTGCATGCGGCCTGCACCGGCGTTTTCAGTTTCTGGCTTCATTGTTCCGACCTTTCGCGAAAGACGCGCACGCCTGCGAACGCAGCCGCGCAAAAAACGAGAACCTCGCTCAGGGGAAATTGCGCTCACCTTATTCCGCGCAGGCAGGGTAAGTCAAGTACGAGTTACTGAAAGTCGAATTCCGGTTACTGCAAGCCGGTCAAGGTCACATTTCGCAATCCCTCGCGCTGTGCGATTCGGCGATGATCGAGCTCGAGGTTTCCCAGGATGCGGGTCGACCGCAAATCCAAACTGTACATCTAAAGGATTCGTGCCCGGCTTATATCCTTCCGGGGCACTTTGGGGCTTAGTAGTGAAGATTGGATTATTCTGCCGCTCGCTCACCGCGGCTTATTTCTTCTTTGGCTCTCTCGCTCTTGCGCAACAACCATTGCAAGTGCTGCAGGGCCATGTGCGCCCCGCCGTCGTGAACGGCCGGGCCGTGCCGGCGGGACTGATGGCGCCCGAGACGCGCCTGAATCTTTCTATCGTGCTGCCGCTCAGGAACCAGGCCGGGCTGACCGGTTTGCTTGGCCGCCTTTACGATCCTTCGAGTGCAGACTACCGTCATTTCCTGAGCCAGAGGCAGTTCGCCGAGCAGTTCGCACCCGCGCAATCGGACTACGACGCCGTGGTGAGCTTCGCGCGCGCAAATGGATTTGCCGTCACAGCTTCGCCGGCGAACCGGCTGGTTGTGCCCATCTGCGGCACGGTGGCGCAAGTGGAAAAGACCTTCAATGTAAGGATGGGCCATTACCACCATCCCACGGAAAACCGTCTCTTCTTCTCGCCCGATCGCGAGCCGAGCGTCAGCTTGAATGTGCCCATCGCACACATCGCCGGGCTGGACAATTTCTCACTTCCCCAGCCGATGGTCACGCGGGCCAATAGCACGCAGGCCGAAACATCCGCATCCGGTACGGGATCGGGTCCGAACGGTTCGTACCTGGCGAGCGACATGCGCGCGGCCTATTACGGAGGCACGGCTCTGACCGGCGCTGGGCAGACCGTCGGATTGCTCGAGTTTGACGGCTACAACCCCAGCGATGTGAACTTGACGTTTTCGAGCGCGGGGCAATCGGACGGTGTCCCCGTCAATAACGTGCTCATCGACGGCCAGACGGGCGCATCGGTTTCCGGCGACGACAGCGAAGAAGTGCTCGACATTGTGCAGGCCATTGGCATGGCGCCGGGGCTGAGCCAGGTGCGCGTCTACATCGGCTCGAGCGACGTGGACATCCTGAATGCGATCGCGTCCGAGGACATCGCGCAACAAATCAGCATTGCGTGGACGTGGAGTCCCGCCGACCCGGCTACGGACGACGAATTTTTCGAAGAGATGGCGGCGCAGGGCCAGAGTGTCTTTGCGGCGTCAGGCGATTGGGGCGAGTTCGATCCCTACTTCGACGACTTTTATCCTGCGGAAGACGCCTATGTAACTGCCGTGGGCGGAACGGACCTGACGACCGATGCCGCTGGAGGTCCGTGGGCCGCGGAAACGGCGTGGGGCCAGAGCGGAGGCGGCGTGAGTCCCGACGGAATCCCGCTGCCGGCATGGCAGGCGGGCGTGGCCAATTCCAGCAATGGCGGCTCGAACTCGCTGCGCAACGTGCCCGATGTGGCCGCGGAAGCGAATACGGATAACTACATCTGCGCAATGAGCGAATGCTCCGGAGATTTCGGAGGCACCAGCTTTGCCGCACCGCGCTGGGCCGGCTTTTTGGCGCTCGTGAACCAGCAGGCTGCGGAAAACGGCGATCCTTCCGTGGGCTTTTTCAACCCGGCCATCTATGCAATCGGCGAGGGCTCAACCTACGACGACGATATTCACGATATTGTGAGCGGGAACAACAATGCGCGGGATAACTGCTGCGGATGGCCGTACTACAACGCCGTTCCCGGCTACGACCTGGTCACCGGATGGGGAAGCCCGGATGGACAAAGCCTGATTGACGCCCTTGCGCCCGCGGCGCCGCCGAGCTTTGCGCTTGCCTCCTCAGCGAGCGCGCTCACGATTAACCCCGGCAGCTCAAGCCAGGCGACCGTCACCGTGACGGAAGACTCGGGATTTTCAGGGAACGTGGCGCTGGCGGTCTCCGGACTGCCCAGCGGCGTGAGCGCAAGCTGGAGCGCAAATCCGGTTGCCGGCAAGAGCGTACTCACGCTGGCGGTGGCGAGCTCGGCAACGCGCGGTTCCTATCTCTTGGCGGTGAACGGGACGTCGGGCGCGCAGACGGAGTCGACCAGTGTTGAGCTCACCGTGAACGCGCCCGGGTTCACGCTTTCGCCTGCGCCGGCAAATCTGAAAATCTATCCCGGCACGTCGGGAACGGTCACTTTTCTCGTGACCGGGCTCGCCGGCTTCGACGGCAGCGTGAATTTGGCCGTCACTTCGGGATTGCCCAGCGGCGTGGCCGCCTCCTGGGTGAACAACCCGACGGCGGGCACAAGCGCGCTCACCCTCACGGCAAGCAGCTCGGCGCCAACCACCACCGATGCGCTGCTTACTGTGACCGGCACGGCCGGCAATCTGTCGGCCACGGCCACGTTGGCTGTGGCGGTGACTCCGCCGCTGTTTTATCTCAATATCGCGCCCTATCCGATGACCATCGCGCAGGGGCAAACGGTAACCGCCGCGGTCTCCGTGATTCCCGTGGATCACTTCAGCGACACCATCAAGCTTTCCGCGCCCGCGCTTCCGCCGGGAGTGACCGCGACTCTCAATCCTGCTTCCATCGGCTTTGGCCAGACCAGTACGCTGACCCTCTCGGCCTGCGGATCGGCGACCGTGGGCCCCAGCGTGGTCGCAATTGAGGCCGGCGGATCGTACTCGGAGACGGTCAATCAGTTCAATATGGCGGTGACGGCTGCGCCGGCTCCGGCTTTCACTCTCGGCGTTGCCCAGTCGACGCTGTCTCTCGCACAGGGAGGGATGGCCACAGACGGGATTACGATCACGCCGCAGAACGGGTTCACGGGCAGCGTGAACCTGAGCATGGCCGCAGGACTGCCCCCGGGTGTGACCGCGTCGCTCTCTCCCAACTCGACCACGGGAACGAGCCAGCTGACGCTTTCCGCCGGCAACACCGCCGCTGCGGGCTTTTACACGCTCTGGATCGCCGGGACGGCAGGCAAGCAATCGACGGAAGAGACCCTCTTCCTCACCGTGAATCCGCCTCCCGGGTTTACGCTCTCCGCGTCGCCGGACCCGGTAACAGTGGCGCAGGGCGGAGGGACTGCGGATCAGATCACGGTGATCCCGCAAACCGGATTCAGCGGCATGGTCAATCTTGCGGTCATCTCAGCGCTGCCCCAAGGGATGACCGCGACATTTGCGCCCAATGCAACGGCTGCAAGCAGCGTGCTGGCTCTGAACGCAAATTATTCCGTAACCGCGGGAACCTATCCGCTGACGATCTCCGGAACCTCCAACGGACACACGGTCACCACCACCGTTCCCTTGAATGTGCAAGCCGTGAGCGCCATGCCGACCACCACGGTGCTGAGCATTTCGCCGAGTGAAACCACGCTGGTTGCCGGCCAGTCCTTTACGTTGACCGCGACCGTGACGCCCGCGGGTGGGACCAATGCACCTGCGGGCGACGTGATCTTCACCATCGGCGGCCAGACGGAGACGGCGGCGCTCAATTCGTCCGGCATGGCCACGCTGGCGGCCACGGCTCCTGCCGATCCGGGCAACTTAAGCATTGCGGCCGCTTACCCGGGAGCCTCGGGATTTGCAGCAAGCGCTTCCGCTCCGCTGACTGAGGCAATCGCTGAGCCCGTTCCGGTGGCATTCGCGCTTGCGGCAACCACGGTAAGCATTGCGCCCGGAGCCATTACAGGCAACACGTCGACGATCACCATCACGTCCAGCGGCGGTTTTGCGGGAGCAGTGAACTTGGCGGCTCAAATCGCCTCCGCCCCGGAAGGCGCCGGGAAACTTCCCGCGCTGAGCTTCGGCGCGACCTCGCCCGTGGCCCTTGATTCGAGTGCGGCAACCGCAGTTCTCACCATTTCCACCACCTCCGGCACAACGGCCATGGTCAACCCCTCGCGCGGCGGGCTCGGGCTTCTCGCATCGGGCGGGACGGCGCTGGCCTGCATCATCCTCGTCGGCGTTCCGCGGCGGCGCCGGTGGCGCGCATGGCTCGGCATGGTCGCGTTGTTCTTCGCGCTCGCGGGCGGAATGATTGCCTGCGGCGGCAGCCTTACCGCGCCGACAACCGGCCCCGGCGATGCGCAGAATGCCGGCACCACGCCGGGCGTCTATACCATCACCGTCACCGGCACGTCGGGCACGACCACGGCCCAAACCACCTTGATGCTCACGGTGCAGCAGCGTTGAATCGCGCGTCGCTCCCGCCGGCTTGTTAGTCTAAAGAGCGTGACCGCAACGCACGACGCGCGCCTGCGCGTGGCCGCCATTGGTTTTCTGAATCCCGCTCCGCTGATGTGGGACTTCGAGCATCCGCCGCTCGACCAGGTCCTCAAGCAACGCTACCGCATCGACCGCGTGTCGCCTTCCGAGTGCGCAACACGGCTCGAGTCGGGCGCGGCCGACCTCGGTCTTGTGCCCATCGCCGCGCTGGCCACCACGCCCGGCCTGCGCATCCTGCCCGGATGCACCATTGCGTCGAAGGGCCGCGTCCGCTCCCTGCTTCTCGTCCGCCGCGCCCGCCAACCGCTCAACCGCCTCCGCACCGTGGCCGCGGACACCGCCAGCCGCACCACACTTGCCTATGCACGCATTCTCTTTCATCAGTGGGGCAATCCCGCGGTTTCTTTTTCGCCTCATGCTGCCGACCTGGAAGGGATGCTCAAGGAGGCCGATGCAGCGATCCTTATCGGCGATCCGGCTCTGCTGGCGCTCGAGGATCGCGCGCAGCGATTTGAGCGTACCGGCGAGGCGTTGGTTTATCACGATCTGGCCGAGGAGTGGGAGGCGCTCCATCACCTTCCCTTCGTCTCCGCGGTCTGGGCTGCCACTGCGCGGCGAACCACAGCGTGGAGCAGCTCTTTGGATGAGAGTGTCAGTCAAGATCTCATTCGCTCGCGCGATCACGGCCTGGCCAACGTTGACGCGCTCGCCGCGGAGTGGGCGCGGCGTTTTCCTTTGCCGGAAAGCTCGATCCGCAGTTACCTCACCGAAAACATCCACTATGTTCTCGATGAAGAGTGCGTGCAAGGCATGCGCGGATTTTTTCGCATGGCCGCGCAGTTCGGCGTTCTGCCCGAGTACACGCTGCCCTTTTGAGCCGTTCAGCCGCGCGGATTCCCTGCACCCTTCCGGCAGGCGCGCGAATCCAATCGACCACAGGAGAAAAATATCCTCATGGCTAAGAAAATCGCATTCATCACCGGCGGCAATCGCGGAATTGGCCTGCAGACCGCGCTCGAACTTAAGGATGCGGCCAAGGTCGTCATCGGCTCCAGAGAGCTCAAGCAAGGACAAGCGGCGCTTGAGAAACTGCGCGCGGCGGGCGCCGACGCAGACGTGCTCGAATTCGACGTAACCCAGCCCAAGAGCCACCAGGCCGCCTTCGACTACTTCAACTCGCGCTATGGCCTGCTTGACATCCTGGTGAACAACGCCGGCATCGCCGGGGGATCGTTTCCCGGCACCGGCCCGGAACACTCCACAGCAAACGTCCCGCCGGAATTGCTGCAACGGGTATTTGGAACCAACTTTTTTGCCCAGGTCGCGCTCACCCAGGCGCTTCTTCCCCTGCTGCGCAAAAGCCCGGCGGCGCGCATTGTGAATCTCTCCAGCATCCTTGGCTCGCTTACACTGCAGGCCACGCCCGGCTCGCCCATCTACGACGCCAAGTCGTTTGCGTACGATGCTTCGAAGACGGCGCTGAACGCGTTCACTGTGCACCTGGCCTACGAATTGCGCGGGACAAGGATCAAGGTCAATTCGGCTCATCCGGGATGGGTGAAGACGGAAATGGGCGGCCCGCAGGCGCCGATGGGGCTCGAGGAAGGCGCCAAAACCGGTGCCGCGCTGGCTACTCTTCCCGACGACGGCCCAACTGGCGGATTCTTTCACCTGGGCAAGCCTCTGCCGTGGTAGGTTCAGGTTCCCTTTGGGGCCGCGCCGCAGCCGCTACAATAAGCGGGCAAACGGCGATAGGAGACGGTGCAGGTCGCGCGCAGTCTCGGCCGGTCGAAGGGGGTCGTCATGAGCGAAGCGGCGCAAGTAGTCGCGCAGAGTTTTGTGCGCGCCATCAACCGGCAGGATGCCGACGCCGTCGCCGCCCTGATGACCGAGGAACATCGCTTCATCGACTCGCTGGGCGCGGTTGTGACCGGGCGTGAAGCCATGCGCGCGGGCTGGCGCGGTTATTTCCGCATGGTGCCGGATTACACCATCGCCATTGAAGAAATCCTGAGCGACGGGCCGGTGGTGCTGATGCTCGGCGTGGCGCAAGGCAGTTATGCGCCGGACGGGAAACCACAACAGGAGAAACGCTGGTCAACGCCGGCCGCGTTTCGCGCCTTCATCGAAGACGGAAAGGTGGCGGAGTGGCGCGTCTATGCGGACAACGAGCCCATACGGCGCCTGATGGCCGGAGGCTGATGGCCCAGGCAGGCTGAAGGCAAGCTGGACCAGCGCCCTTGAGCCGCGCTTTTCTTTTCGCATTCCAAGACCGAACTGCCCGCCAGATCTTGCCTGCGGGAGCGATCCTGTGTTATTTTACTAACTGGTTAGTTAAAACCATGCAGACGGCAATTGCCACTAAGACGCAAACCGAACGCGCGGACCTGACGCGGGCCCGGATTCTGGACGCAGCCATCGGCGAATTCAGCGAAAACGGGCTGGCCGGGGCGCGCACGGAGCAGATTGCCGAGGCCGCGGGGGTGAACAAGGCGCTGCTTTATTACTACTTCCAGGGCAAAGAAGCGCTGTACGCAGCGGCTCTGGAAAAAGTGGCGGAGCGCGTGGTCTCGAGCGGTCTTGCCGTTTTGGACAGCAAGCGCTCGGCGGGCGAGCGGCTGGTGCACTTTGCGCTCAATCATTTTGACCGCATTCATTCGCAGCGCGCCTTCCAGAGCCTGATGCAGCAGGAGCTGATGCGGCTGCAGCGCGGCGAGGAAAATGCTTTGACGCCGCTGGTCGAGAAAGTGTTTCGCCCCATGATGGGCCGCCTCAAGGACCTGATGGCGGAGGGGATGCGTTCCGGGGAGCTGATCCGCGTGGAGACGTGGCAGATGATGTATGCGGCGCTGGGCGCCAATGTCTTCTATTTCCTCTCGGGACCGGTGATGGGCATGCTTCACGGAGGCGACGTGTTCGCCCGCAAGGCGCTGATGGCGCGGCGCAAGGCTGCGGTTGAGTACCTGGGACAGGCGATCTTCTGCGACCGCAGGCACGGCGCCCGCGTGGCGGCGCGCGTGCTCGCGGCTACGCCCATGCCCGAAAGCTGGATTTCCAAACGGATCGAGGTGAAAGCCGAGTGAATGCACGTAATCGAGTGTTTCTGATTCTTGGTCTGCTCACGGCCGCGTCGCTCGTCTGGTATCTGGTGACGGTTCACCAGGGCGGCGATCTGCAACTGATCGGGACGGTGGACGCGAATGAAGTGGTGGTGAGCTCGAAGATTCCCGGCCGCATTGAAAAATTGACGGTCGTGGAAGGACAGAAGGTGAATGCCGGGGATTTGATCGCGGAGATCGAGAGCAAGGACCTGGATGCGGCGCTGGAGGCGGCGAAGGCCACCGCGGCGAGCGACACTTGGAAGCTGAGCGAAGCGCGAGAGACGGAACGCGAGAATGAGGGCGAGACTTCCAGCGCGACGGTGAACGCCGAAGCCCAGGTGCGCGCGGCGCAGGCCACGCTTGAGCAGGCGCAGGCCAACTACGATCACCAGAAGGCAGACACGAGCCGCACGGTGGCCCTGGCCGCGCAGGGAATCATGAGCGCGCAGGCGAGAGACGACGCGGCTACCAGCCTGCAGGCAGCCGAGGCGGCGGTGGATACAGCCAGGGGCAATCTGGCCGCAGCCCAGGCAGCGCTGCGCCAGGCGCGCGCGCACGAGATGCTGACGCAGGTTTCCGCGCGCACCGTGGATGAAACCCGCTACGCGGAGGCCAATGCCCGGGCGCTGGCGCAGGAAGCGCAGGTGGAAGCCGGCTATGCGCGCGTCGAAGCTCCCGTGAGCGGCGTGGTGAACGAGTGGGCGGCGCGCGAAGGCGAAGTGGTGGCCGCGGGAACGCCCATCGTGACCATCATGGACCTGAAGCAGACCTGGGTGTATGCGCCGCTGCCGGAGACGCAGGCCGACGCCGTGAAGCTGGGCGACTCGCTCCGCGTGGTGATGCCCAGCGGACAGCCCGTCTGGGGCAACGTGATTGCCAAGGCGGCCGAAGCCGATTTTGCCACACAGCGCGATGTGAGCCGGCAAAAGCGCGACATCAAGACGGTGCAGTTGAAGCTGCTCATTCCCAATCCGGGTGAGGAGTTCGTGCCCGGCATGACGGCCGAGGTTTACATTCCCAAGAACCGGCTGGTGAAGCAATGAGCGCGGCGGGGAATGGCAGCGCGGCTGAGCGGCCCACGGCCATGGAAGTGGAGCACATCGTCAAACGCTACGGCGACTTTGAGGCGGTGAAGGATGTGAGTTTCCGCGTGGCCGAAGGGGAAATCTTCGGCCTGCTGGGACCGAACGGCGCGGGCAAGAGCACGCTCATCCGCATGATGACCACGCTGATTCCCGTCACTGCAGGCAAAGCCATCGTCGCCGGACACAATGTCGAAAAGGATGCCGACGCGGTGCGGCGGCTCATCGGCGTGATTCCGCAGGCGCTCACCAGCGATCCGGACCTGACGGTGGAAGAAAACCTCCTTATCTACGCCAAGCTCTACAGCGTGCCGCGAGCGCAGCGCGAGAAGAATATCACCGACGTGCTGGAAGCCGTGGATCTGGCCAAGTGGCGCGAGGCGCCGACGAAAACACTTTCCGGCGGCATGCGGCGGCGGCTGGAGATTGCGCGCGGGCTGGTGCACGATCCGCGCATCTTCTTTCTCGATGAGCCGACCACGGGGCTCGATCCGGTTTCGCGCATCGCGGTGTGGGAGATGCTGAACAACCTGAAGACCAGGCGCAAGCTCACCATGCTGCTGACCACGCACTACATGGAGGAAGCCGACAAACTGTGCGACCGCATCGCCATTGTGGATCACGGGAACCTGGTGGCGCTGGGCACGCCGGTGGAGCTCAAGAACAGCGTGGCCGGCGCGAATGTGGTTGAAGTTCACTTCGACCGCGAAGCGGAGGAGTGGAAAGACCGGCTGGAGAACCTTGAAGGCGTGACCAGCGTGCAGCCGGAGAGCTCCGGCTTCTATCGCGTCATCACGCGTTCCGGGTCGAAGACCACCATGGAAATTGTGGAGCTGGCGGCGAGCCTGGGCGAAACGCTCACCTCGCTGAGCGTGCAGAACACCACGCTCGACGACGTGTTCGTGCACTACACGGGACGCCAGCTCCGCGACGAGCAGGTAAAGCCGATGATGGCCTCGTGGGCCATGCTGCAGCGGCCGGGAGATCAGCGATGAACAGAATGATGGCCATCGTGGAGCGCGAGATGCGGAAGTTCTTCCGCTCGCCGGTGCTCATGATCATGTCGATGATGCTGCCCCTGGTGCAGCTGGTGATTCTGGGCAACGCTTTCGGAGGCAAGATCGTCAACGCGCGCGTGGGCGTGGTGGATTACGATCATGGACCGGAGGCGGTGAAGGTGCACGAGGCCTTCGACGCCGTGGCCGCGACCATCAAGACCTTCAAGACCGTCGACTACAGCGACGAGCGCACCGCGCGCAACGACGTGCAGACGGGCAAACTGGACGGAGCCGTCATCATTCCCGCGCAATACTCGCGGCGCGTGTACGCGCAGGACGCGCCGGAGCTGGGCCTGGTGGTGGACAACTCCGACCAGTTCATGTCCTCGAGCCTCGAGTCGGAGATGCAATCGCTGGTCGATGCCCTCAATGCGCCGCCGATCTCCGACCCCATCGACAAGAGCGTCGCGCTCGACGTTGTGGAAATCTACCCCTATGTTGCCTACATGAAGTTTCTTCTTTCCGGCTCCATTGCGCTGGCCATGTATGTTTCCGTGATGATCGGCGGCGGCATGCTGTACATCGACGACAAGGCGCGCGGCGTGCACGAGGGCTACCTGGTGACGCCGATTACCGGCCTCGAGCTGGTGATGGGGCTGAACGTGGCCGGCGCCATCAAAGCCGTACTGGCAGGAATCTCGCTCACCGTGATCGGTTCGCTGATGGCGGGAATGGGGGTGATTTTTCATCCCGTGCAGGATCTGGAGCTGCTTTGCGTGATTCTGGTCACCTCCATCGCTTTCAACGGCATGATGTTCCTGATGATGGTGCGCGTGGACGATCCGCTGGTGCCCCGCGCCATGTTCGGCGTGCTGAACACGCTGCTGTTCTTTCCCTCCGGGGCCATCTATCCCATTGCCGCGTTTCCCAAGTGGCTGCAGGGCATCGCGCTCGTCGACCCCTTCACCTACGCCATTCACGGATTGCAATCGATTCTGCTGAAGGACGGAGGCTGGGCTTCCATCTACCAGGACCTGCTGTTTCTTGGGATTTTCGGTTTGGGAACGCTGCTGATCGCCACGCCGCTTTTCAAGCGCACGCTGTAAAGTCTCAACGGCGTGGAGGGAGCAGTGGCCTTCAGGCCACTGAAAGACGCAAAAAAATTCGGCCCGGACTTTCGCCCGGGACGCTCGAGCCGTCGCTGAGCCGCTCCCGGATGGGTCTTGCATCAACGCGTGGCTGGCAGGTCAGGGCTTTGTTGATTCCTGCGTAAGTCCCAGCACCGTCCCTCCGGGACTCCAGGCAAGATTTTTGGGATCCGCTTTCCCCACGCTGAAGCGCGGGGCTATCAACCGCTGCGCCTCCAGCGCGTTTCGCAGGACATGACTTATGCAGTTTCCAGTAGCGCTCGACCGGCTCGTTTCCCGCCTCGGGCCGTCTCCGCGATCAGTTCAACCTGACCGCGCATCAGGCGAAGAAGCTGATGCTGGATTGCGGAGCCTCGTTCGGGGAATCGGAGGGCTCGCCGGCGAGAGCGAGATCGTCCTCCTCCATCTCTTCGGCGCCTGCCGCCTTCTTTCGCTCGCCTGAGCGCGCGCTTTGGCCGGGACGCGCCACCTGGTCGATGTCGAGCAGCGCGGAGAGCTGAAAGTCCGCGGACGCGGCCTTGGCCGTGGGGAATGCGCGGACGCCGGGGATGGGGCTCAACTCCATTGATGGCACCTCAAGCACTCTTATCGGCCGACGGACAACAAACTTTATTCCGAGGCAAAATGCGCATCCGGGCTGCTCCCGCGGGCCGCGGCAATCCGGGTTGCCGGCCGGTCCTAGAGCGGTTCCACAGTACATGTAGCCGTATTTCACAGTTGCGGAAGGTGGCTTTTTCTTGGTGAAAAAGCCACTTACGGCATTTTCTGAGTTACTGTGTCCTCTTCGTTCCATCGCAAGGTCGCCGCTCCCTGTAGGTCCCACCCCAGCAAGCGAGAAGCGCTTGCCGGGGACCCGGGTTGGTCGCGTCGACTCTGCTTTCCGTCTTCGGGATATAGCTACTCA
>JASHOQ010000045.1 GCA_030041045.1 Acidobacteriaceae bacterium | reverse complement strand
GCAGTGCCGCCGATCGTGCCGAAGGTCGGCCCGTCGGTGATGGTGCCGTCGGGCAGACCCAGGTTCACGTGGTTGGCCAAATTGTAGGCTTCGGCGCGAAACTGGAATTGCCTCCCTTCACCCACCGGAAAGTTGCGGAAGACCGACGCATCCCAGTCCCAATAGTTTGGACCCCTGATGGAATTGCGCCCTGCGTCGCCGTAGGTTCCAAATGTCGGCACGGCAAACGCGGCCGTATTGAACCACTCCGATGCACCCCTGTGCGAAAGCTCGGCACTCCCTACGACATTGCAATGCTCATATGCAAAAAAGCCAAGCGATCCCGTATTGGAAACATCATTGCCGTCAAGGCAGGTAAACGGCGTACCCGAATGGGCCTGGAAGATGTTATTGATTTGCCAGTTCCCCAGGATGTAATCGAGGGCGCCGTTGCCAGTGGAAAAGCTCTTTCCCTTGCCAACGGGAACCTCATAGAGAGTGTTCACAGCCAGAATCTGCTTCAGATCAAGTCCCGATACAGAGCGATCGTATTGACCCGGATCGTAGGCATTCTGCGGAACACCGCCTTCAACGCCGAAGTATCCGTCGCCGCCGACATCGATGGACTTTGACCAGGTATAGGCCGCTCCGTACGAGAAACCGTTGGTGAACATCCTCTCAACCGAGGCCTGCAGCGCGTTGTAATTGCCGCGGCCGGTGCTGCGATCGTAAAACGTCGGTTCAATGTAGGGAAATGGAGAGTCTGTCCAGCCGAGTGGGTTGCCGTTGGCGTCGACGTTCTGCGAGTTAGTGGCTGACGGCGTCAACGCGCCATTGTAAATGCCGCCAACATCGAGCCGGTGCGTGCTCGCTCCGACATAATTTACCGTCACTGAGGTCGACGACCTGATCAATTGCTGTACGCCAAAGCTCCACTGTTCCGAGTAAGGATCCTTCATTCTCGGATCGTATTCAAACCCTTGCTGGGAAAATGGCGTAGGCGCGGGAACGAAGGCGCCGCTGCCGCTGCTTGCGAGTGGATTCTGAGAAGTAACCGTGGGTGTGGGTGAGCTTGCGGTGGGTACGTTTAAGCCAGTGGGTTCCTGTTGACCGATGTCGGGCCACAATCCGTCAACATTTTGCGCCAGTTGCAATACGCCCGCCCAATTGTCATAGACGATGCCGGCAGCCCCATGAACAACCAGGTTTTCTCTCACCTTTAAAGCGAAACCGAGGTGGGGCCCGACATTGGTGGGCGTGTTATGCATGAGCTTATCGTTGGGAGACACCACTACGTTCGCCGGAAGTGTGCCGTTTCCGGGAATGCAGGGCGCAATGCCGATGGCGCTGCAAGGAGGTGGAAGCATCTGGACGACGTAGTTGCCGGTATTGAAATCGATGTCGCCCGTCTCCGGCCCGCCATTCACGCCAATTTGCTTTGCCGTTCCCACCGGCGGGAAAAGCGTGAGATCGTAGCGAAGGCCCATATTGAGCGTCAACCTGTTTGTGGCTCTCCAAGTATCCTGCAGGAATTCGCTCATGACGCCGCCAGGACGCGTTTCCGTAACGATGTTGCGCCGGTCTGCACCCTCGGGAACATTGAGGAGGAAGGAGGCAAGGGCGTCGCCGGGTTGGGCCGAATTTTCAGGATTTCCGGTTTGCTCCGCTTCGTAATCGATGTTATCGGTGGTGATGGGACTGTAAAACTTGTTGCTGATGAAGCCCCCACCTATACTGATCGTCTGGTTTCCAAAAGTCTTGGTCAACACGCCGCTGTATTGGTTGGCGTTGGGAACATCGGGGTGCAGCGCGTAGTTTTCGCCTGGGCTGGCATATGAGGCGGTGCCACCAACCCCGCCCCCGGCGATATCCAGCCCTGGAAGGAAGTTTCTCCCCGGGTCCGCCACGAAATTGCCGACAAATGATGGCGAGAACCCAATCTGGCTGATGAGAGCCTGTGTACTCTTCGTAAATTCCAGAATCGCATTGTCTCCGACGGTGGTTCTGCCGAATAGAACCTGGAGAACGAGGCTCGGACTGAAGACGTGTACGTAACTGCCGCCGTAGTTCCTGTTAGGAACGACGACGGAATTGATAAGTCCCGGAACGCCCCCGGATTCACTTAATACGCTCGTGTCCCGGCTATAGCGAAACCACACCGTGTCATTCTTGCCGAGGTTTTGGTCAATCCGCGCCGTCCATTGGTTGATGGTCTGCGTGGTGGGGCTTGAGTCCGTGGCATTATCTCCGGCTGCGTTGAGTACAGACCCACCCGCAGGGTACACGAATTTTGCCCAGGCCACCATGTTGGGATCCGGAGTAATCTGGTTGTTCAGATATGGCTGGCGGGTGAATTCGCCGGGATTTTCTGGATCCGGTGCGGTTGTGAACGGGTTGAAGATCTGCGTCGGCCAATCGCTCAAATCCCCGGAGAGCTCCGCAGAGGTGGGAACTCTTATTTCGTTCGCCTGGGTGAGCGAATAACGGAATCCCTGGTATGACCCGAAGAAGAATGTTTTATCTCTGCCGTTGTATAGTTTCGGCAGCCGAACCGGACCTCCGACGACTCCGCCGAATTCGTTCTGGGTAAATGAGGGGGCGCTACCAGTCCCAGTAAAAGCCTGAATGGCGTCCATGCCTGCATTGCGGAAAAATTCGAACGCCGAGCCGTGGAGGTCGTTTGTGCCGGATTTTGTGACTACATTGACGACACCGCCTAGTACCGACCCGTATTCCGCACTGTCAGCGTGAGACACGACTTTGAATTCCTGCATCTCATCGATGATGGGCGGGACGGCATACACGCTGTGGAAGGCTCCAAAGTTGCTCAGGCCATCCGTGAAGAAGTAATCGCTTCGGTTGCCCTGCCCATTAACGGAAGGAATCACTGAATTCTGATTGACTGGCTCCGGTGTGGCATAACTGCCTTGCCCGGGACCGGACTGCGCGTTATTCACGACGGACACGCCTGGGGTTAAGGTAAGAAGCTGGGTAAAGTCGCGCCCGTTCAGCGGAAGATCGTTCACCTGTTGCGTTTGGATGACAGTGCCGAGATTGGCAGTTGACTGATCCAGCTGCGATGTAGCGCCCTGAACCGTTACAACTGTGGTTTGCGAACCAACGGACAGAGCAAAATCAATGGTCGCGGCCTGTCCGACCGTAAGTGTGAGCGCAGGAACTTGCTGCTCTGCGAAGCCTGGAGCAGAAGCGCGAACCGCATATTTCCCCGGGGTGATATCGGCGAAGAGATAGGCGCCCGCATTATTGGACGTGGTTGTGTGCTCGACAGCAGTGTCGACATCTTTCAGCACGATACTGGCGTTGGGAACCACCGCGCCGCTGGAATCCCGGACAACTCCGCTCAGCGAGGCCGTGGACAGCTGTGCAAGCCCGGTGCCGGACAGCAACAGGACCGCACTCAGAAGGCAAGCTTGCCATAAGGCAAATGCACTGCAGGTCACCCACCGCCGAGCTGAAAGCTTGGTGTTACTTCCCTTGGCGCTCCGATTCGCTCCGTACATGACGACCTCCGAAAAACCTTGATTCGGGCTACGGCATTTTCTGAGTGACTGTGTCCTTTTCACTGCCTCGCAAGATCGCCGCTCCCTGTTGGTCGCGTCGATTCAGCTGTCCGTCTTCGGGATACAGCTACTCAGAAAATGCATTCGCTTCACGATTTGCCGCCGCCCATCGGGTTGCGGCAGCCCCCGTTGAGAGAGCTGACTCTTGCCGATTCAAGCGCTTAAAAATGGACAAATCGGCTTTGATTTCGGTTGATGAATCTCGCGCAATGGTAGTCGGGAAGAAAACGATTTGTCAATCATAAAAAATGACCCATTTTTCCTATAACGATCACATTCTGTGGACATCAAAGCGAAAAGCAGGCTCAATTCGGCGCCCTTCCCGGCTCGTTCCCGACTAATTGCGTGTTGATAATAAACTTAACTCTCTTGGGAGCGGCAACTCGACACTTGAGCGCTCAAATGGCTTTCCGCGAACAAACCCATGCGTTCGCCTGGAAGTGCCAGGTCCCGCTTGCGCCGCGATTTTGGGGGAGTTCACGTCGAACCATTGCTCGCAGCACCAGATGCTTGTTTCTAGTGCGCTTCTCATGGCTCATGCGGATTAGACATATTTCAGCGCCCCGGCCGCAAGGTGGATTACGGTGCATCTTGTTCCGTCTCACCATATCTGCACGATTTACAACCGGTTAGCGAACTATGCGCCAAGATATCGGCTGGAGGTACTGTACCCCCTAATAAGCTGGACAACCGTGCCCGCCGATGTGTATAAAACCGTGCGGTGAGCGCGATGGCCCAGCAAGCAAGCCAAGAAGTGCGACGAGACGAGATCGAGCGGGCGCTCGAGAGAGTATTGGCGGGGCACGCGTTTCGATCCAGCGGTCAATGCCAGGCATTGCTGCGGTATATCGTGCGTCATTCACTGTCGCAGGAAAACGAAATGCTCCGGGAGCGCATGATCGGGATCAAGGTTTTTGGGCGCGCTCCGGACTACGACGCCGGCAATGACCCGATCGTTCGCGCCCGGGCTGCAGAGGTTCGCAAGCGGCTGGCTCAGCATTACATGCACGGCGAAGGAGCCGGTGAGGGGTTACGAATTGAAATCCCGCCGGGATCGTATAGAGCCGTATTTGCCGGAACAGAT
>JASHOQ010000044.1 GCA_030041045.1 Acidobacteriaceae bacterium | reverse complement strand
TACGGTCCCATGGGGGCAAGCAGAACGCGAATGGTTGGATTCCTCGCGGAGCCGGTCTTCATGATCGTGTTTTTCACCGTTTCATTCGTAGCTCAGTCCACCATTCCGTACATCGTTCAGCAGAAGTGGGTGGCCAGCCCGGCCGCGTTCTTTTCGCCGGCGCACATTCTTTTGCTCATCGCCTTTCTGATGCTCATGCTGGCGGAGGGCGGAAGGATTCCCGTCGACAATCCGACAGGACATTTTGAACTTGCCATGATCGATGAGTCGAAAGGCCTTGAATACTCCGGGCGGGGGGCGGCGCTAATGAAGTGGGGAGGGCAAATGAAGTTCCTGGTTCTCACTTGCATTTTTCTCAATGTGCTCCTGGCGCCCTGGGGTCTGGCCAGCGATGCGCAGTCTGCCCATTTATTGCTTGCGATTCCGCTGATTCTGCTCAAGATTCTCTTGTTCACGATCGTCCTTGTCATCATCGAGTCGTCGCTTGCCAAGTTGCGCCTTTTTCGCATCAGCGAGTTTCTTGGAGCCGCGTTCATCATTTCGGTGGCAGCGATGATCGCAAGTATTTTTTCCGTTTCGGCCGTTTAGGAAGGAGCCGGCGTTGGCGAGTGCACAAACACAGCTGATCGAAGGGCTCAACGCCCTGGACGCAGGATTGATTCTGCTGACTGCGTTCGCAATGGTCGCGACGCGCCAGGTGCAGGGAGTGATGCGCTTCTTCATCGTGCAATCGGTGTTTCTTGCCATTTCCGCCTTTTTGATTGGCTTCAACCGAGGCTCCATTCACCTGCTCGCGCTCGGTGTTATCACTATCGGCGCCAAGGCCGTTGCCATCCCCCTGGTCCTCAAGCGAACACTTCCCGATGACCTCTACGAGCGGCGCGAAATCAACCAGGTTATCAACATTCCCTCCTCTCTTTTGCTGGCGCTCTTGCTTGCGATCGCTGCAGAGTTTCTGGTTGGTCCGTTGGTCAGCGCTTCGACTGACCCGGTGGTCCACGTCAATCTCCCCATCGGCCTCGCGGGGATTCTGATCGGTGCCTATTCGCTCGTTGCCCGCCGCGAAGCCATTCCACAGTTGGTGGGCATCTTGGCGATGGAAAATGGCGCATTCTTCGCTGGAGTGGCAATAGCGCCTGACCTTCCGCTTATTGCCGAGCTTGCAATTGCAATCGACGTGATTTTGATTGCTGTAGTCATCGGTGTCCTTACACGCGACATTACGCGGACGGTGGGAACGACAGAAGCTGCGACCATGAGCGAACTAAAAGAGGAGCCTTACATATGGCGCTGATGATCGCAGTGTCTCTTCCGCTTCTCGCAGCGCTTCTCTGTTGGATTAGGCCCTTCCGCGCTGTTGCCTGGGGCATTACCGTAGCGTGTCTCACCCTGAGTTTTGCCGCGGCGGTTTTCATCGCATCCCGCATACTCGCGAATGGGATCGCTATAGGAATCCCGCGCTGGTTTGAGGCTGACGGCCTGAGCATCCTCGTGATTCTGCTGGTCAGCTTTGTGTGCACTCTCGCGGCAATCTTTGCCGGGGGATATATGCATCACGGCAGCCAGCAGACAGCGCGACTGTGGTGGTTCTATTGCAACTACAATCTGCTCGCCTTTGCCTTGATTGTTGTTCCCGCATTTGCAAGCCCGAATCTGGTTTGGGTGGGGGTGGAGCTGATTACGTTATTTGCGATCCTGCTGGTTGGCTTCGAAAACACTCCCACTGCACTCGAAGCGGCGTGGAAATACGCGATCCTCACGCTCATGGGCGCTCCCATCTCTCTGCTCGGCTTCTTCGTGCTCTATTGGGCGTACCACATGAGTGGCGGAGGGACCTTAGAGACCTGGCAAGGTCTTTATGCATCGGCTTCAACAATGTCTCCGAATCTTCTCAAATTCTCGTTTTTGCTCGTATTCGTTGGATTTGGAGCGAAGGTCGGCCTTGCCCCCATGCACACGTGGTTGCCGGATGCCCACAGCCAGGCTCCCACTCCCATCTGCGCGGTACTCTCAGGAATCAAAACCACCGTGCCTCTGTACGCGATTCTGCGACTTCTTTCTGTGATACTCGCGTCTCCTGAGGCGCGAATTGGTAACTGGATGGTGGTTATCGGGCTTTTCTCCGTCGGAATTGCTGCGTTCCTGCTTCTCCAGGTTCGTGATTACAAGCGCATGTTCGCTTATTCCACGGTAGAGCACATGGGAATCATTCTTACCGCAGCCGGTTTTGCAACCAGCGGCGGTGAATGGGGCGCTGTGGCTCAGTTGATGAATCACTCCATCACCAAGTCCCTTTGTTTTTACACAGCGGGGGCCGTTTTAGTGGTCCTTGGAACACGGCAGATTCGAGAGGTGCGCGGACTGTTCAGGCTTTCGCCGTTTGCGGGCGGCGCACTCTTGCTATGTTCGCTGGCCATCGCGGGCGCGCCGCCTTTTCCCATCTTCTTGAGCGAGTTTTCCATTTTGTCGGCAGGCCTCAGATCGGGGCACAACGCTGCGGTCATCGTTTTGGCAATCCTGATCGTGCTTGCGTTTATTGCAATTTTCCTGCAGGTAAATCGCATGCTGTTCGGAAACCCTGAACCTCAATCGACGCCGGCATCTGTGCCCGGAAGCGTCAGAACTGCCATACTCATCGCCGCGGCACCGGTCGTGGTTCTCGGCGTTTACATTCCTGGTCCGGTTCACTCGTTGATGACTCTCGCCGCGCAGCAATTGGGAGGGCATTGAGATGCCAGCCTCTTCATCACCCATCGCGGGAGACGGCACCTCAGCTCTCATCGATTTAGCTGCCGCGCTCGAGGAACGCTTTGGAATCGAAATAGCCAAAGGGCCGGCTAACGGGGGCTTCGTTTTCACACTTTCCCTTTTCAAGCCGTCTCTATTACCTGCGCTCTGCAAATTCATGTTCTGGGAACATGGGTGTCTGTTCGGCGGCATCACCGCAGAGGAGCAGGCCGCACGTTGGGAGATGCACTACGCGTTTCTGCTGCCCGGCGCTGGCTGGATCGATGTGGAGCTATCACTTCCGATCGAGACAACCAGTCTGCCGAGTATTGTGGCGGAGGTGCACGCAGCCGATTGGCATGAGCGCGAGATAGAAGACATGTTCGGAATTCGTTTCGAGAACCACCCCAGGCTAGGTGATTTCATTCTTCACGACCAGATCTGGCGCGAAGGCATCGAGCCGATGCGCAAGAGCTTCGCCGCCGGTCGCCCTCCGCTCGAGCACAAAGTTGATCGTGAATGGCAGCCCTTACTCATCGTGGGGGATCCGGGTTCCTTTGCCATGCCGGTGGGGCCCGTCTATGAAGGTGGAATCGGAGAATCTCTGCACTTTCTGCTGGAGACTGTGGGAGAAGATGTGATTCGCGCGGTTCCGCGTCTCTTCTATAAGTACAGGGCGGTTGAAAAGATCGCCGAAGGCCGTACGATCTTGGATGCGCTCTTGCTCGCTGAGCGCTTTGCGGCAACGTCGGCATTTGCCCATTCGCTCGCGTTCTGCCAGGCGGTCGAAAGAATTGGGGCCGTTGAGGTCCCACGGCGAGCTGCGGCGCTTCGCGTCCTGCTTGCCGAGCTTGAAAGAATGAGGCACCACGCAGGTGCGATTACGGCGATTTGCGAGTCCACAGCGCTGGCCGTCTCTTCTGCTCAAGTCGCGATCATCGAAGAGAACTTATTGCGAGCTTCCTGTGTGTTTGCTCGCCATCGGTACCTGTTCGGGTTGAACACTCCGGGCGGCCTGAACTGCGAATTCGGATTGGAGCAGTGCAAGGAGTTGCTTGTTGCAGTTGATAAGGCGGAGAGCGACCTTCGCCTCCTGGAAAAGCGATTGCGTTTCAGCAGCAGCTTCCTAGACCGTCTTGAGGATGTGGGTGCTGTGACTGGCGAGAGCGCCAGGGACTTGAATCTGGTGGGGCCCGTCGGCCGCGCTTCCGCGCAAAACTGCGATCTGCGGAAAGCGTGTCCCTATTCCGGCTACGGTCGATATGCGTTTGAGGTTCCGTCAGAGACGGAAGGCGACGGCTACGCCAGACTGCGTGTGCTTTTTGCGGAGGCGACACAATCAGCGAAGCTCATGCATCAGGTTTGCGCCGCCTTGGAAGAGGGCCCTGTTCGTGTTTCGTGCCAAGTGCAGCGCGCGGGCGCTGCGCTGGGATGGACAGAAGCGCCGCGAGGTGCTGCTCTCCACTGGCTGCGAGTGAGCGACGAGGGCATCGTCGAGCGATATCGGGCAGTCACTCCCTCTTTCAACAACTGGCTCGGGTTTCACGTTGCGGCGGAGGATTTCGCGTTTCAGGATTTCCCCATTATTCTTGCAACCTTCGGGCTGTCGGCAACCGAATGCGACAGGTAAAGGTGGGCTCAAGATGAGCTTTTGGTTCTGGCACGGACTGCGCAAAGGCATTCAAACTACTCGCTACCCTGAGCGAGCGGAGAACACGCCGGGAGTTTCACCGGGACGTCCGGTAAACACGGATTTTTCCACGGATGAAGCGGCTCAACTCGCCGCAGAAATCTGTCCCACGGATGCAATCGTCGCCCACGGAAAATCAACCTACGTGAATCACGGCAAGTGCGTGCATTGTCAACTGTGCCGTTATTCTTTGCGGTCCCCCATGAATTGGGAGCCTGGATACGAATGGAGCCGGATTCCTACAAATCAAGCGGAAGCGGCGCCCTTACCATCGGCCTTCGCGAAGTCAATGCACATCATGGTTGTAGATGCTGGAGATTGCGGCGCTTGCCTGCACGAAGTGAAACAACTTAACAATCCCCTCTACAACATGCATCGGCTCGGGCTATTCCTTACGGCCACGCCGCGAACCGCGGATGTTTTGCTTGTTGTAGGGCCGGTTAGTGAGAACATGCGTGGACCGCTGCTCAAAACCTGGGAAGCGATGCCAACTTCCAGGAAAGTGATTGCCGTTGGCACCTGCGCGATTTCGGGGGGTGTCTTTGGCAAAAGCTTCATGTGTGCCTGTGGGGTAGGGGCGGTCTTGCCGGTCGACTTTGAAGTCCCGGGAAATCCTCCGCCGCCTCTAGCCATACTGCATGGGCTTCTGGCTGTTGCCGGAAGGAAATCATTGAAGACTCCTACTTCAATCTCCGAAGGGAGACTCTGATCCATGGCCGTGATTACCGCGCCATCGCTGGTTGGGATCTTTGTTGTTTGTGCGGGGGGAATCTGCTTCTCCGCCCTTTTGGGCCGCAAACAGGTTCCGACGCTGCTAGCCATTGCGGGGGCGTTTTCGGCTGTTTTGATGGTCCTGGCATCAGCGATAGTGTTGCTGACTGGGCGAACCTTTGAGACGGCGCTCTGGACGCTGAATGGCTTTGGTCGTCTCACCATTCATCTCGACCCGTTGTCGTCTATCTTTCTTCTCGTCTCAGGAATCGTCTACTTTTCCATTTCATTGTTTTTGGGAAGCTTCCTCAAAAATCAGGCAGACGAAACCCATCCCCATTTGCAGTTTTCGATTCTGTACTTTGTGCTCATGGCCTCGGTGGTTTTGATTCTCGTAGCCGGCGACACCGTCCTCTTCCTGATTAGCTGGGAATGCATGTCCATCCTGTGCTTTCTTTTGATCAACTACGATCCGCGGCGACAGAGGGACAAATCCGCCGGCTACATCATGCTGGCGATGAGCGAAGCGGGCTTTCTTGCGGTCGCAATTGCCTTTTTGCTGATTGCCCGCTCTGCAACGGACTTCTCGTTTGCCGCTCTGCGCACAGCAAGCGCAATGCTCTCACCACAAGCACTATGGCTGCCCTTTTTGCTGGGCTTTTTCGGCTTTGGAGTGAAAGCCGGTTTAGTGCCGGTCAATTTCTGGCTTCCCCGGTCTTACACTGCGGCTCCGGCGGTCTTCATCCCCGTTTTTGCAGGCATCACACTCAACCTCGGGTTCTACGGAATCCTGCGGCTCAATACGGATCTCATGCATGCGAGCTACGGGACGGGTGTGGTCGCGCTAATCACGGGCAGCGTCACCGCTTTGGTGGGAATTCTCTATGCAACAACGGAAGGCGACATGAAAACCATGCTCGCTCACAGCTCCATCGAGAATGCGGGCATTATCGTCGCCGCGTTGGGCGCATTTCTGGTGTTTCGGGGCTTCGGCCAGCCAGTGGCCGCGGCACTCGCAATTTCCGCGGCGCTCTACCACATTGTGAATCATTCGATCTACAAGACACTTCTTTTCGAAGGCGCCGGGCATGTGGAAGCTGCAACCGGCACGCGCGAGATGGACCAACTTGGCGGCCTGGCCAAACTGATGCCTGGCCTGTCAGCAATCTTTCTGGTTGGCTGCCTGGCGATTTCCGCTGTGCCTCCATTGAATGGATTCGTCAGCGAATGGATGACTTTGCAGTCTTTGCTGCGGAGCGCTGTCCTTGCCTCGACTTCGGTAAGGATTGTTTTTGCCCTTTGCGGCGCTGCACTCGCGCTAACCGCCGCATTGGCTGTCACCTGCTTTGTGAAAATCTATGCCATGAACTTCCTGGGAATCCGCAGAGGAGCATGGGAGCCAAAAGCCGATCCGAAGGCATTCAGCAAATTTCCGCTCGCATTTCTCGCCATGGTTTGCTTGCTTCTCGGAATCCTTCCAACTTACGTTCTGCCTGTGTTAGACCGCGGAGTCGAACCATTGGCCGGAGCCAGCATCACCACCGTTCTCGTACAACCCTTCTTCACTGCAACTCCATACAATGCGCAGCTTCCTGCGGCATTTCTTCAGGACTTTCACAACCTGGGTGGGCAGACCGGACAAGGGTTCGTCCCAGGCCGTGGGCTAGTGGTTCTCCTTCGCGGACTTGAGGCGAACCCGGTAATTTTCGCCATGTCCCCTTCGTACAGTATCGTTGCCTTGGTTTTTCTCTTTGTCGTGGCATGGTTTGTAGTGACCCGCCTGACACGGCGACGCACTCTGGCCCGCCGCCCGGTCTGGGCTGGAGGAATCCCGCGGCTTCTGCCGATCTTGACTTACACCGGAACGGGTTTCTCCAATCCTGTTCGTGTCGTCTTTCAGGCCATTTTCAGGCCAAACATTATTGAAGACACACGCCAAACCGTGGCAGTGCATTTCCGGACGGCCATCCACAGGCAGCGTGAAGAGACGCCTGTCGTCGATCGTTTGCTGCTGAAGCCGGTAGGAACCGCCGTCCAACGCGTTGCCGCGTTTTTGGCCGGTATGCACCAGGGAAAATTGAACGCCTACGTGGCCTATGTCTTGGCGTTTCTCTTGCTGGTGCTTTTCTTCTATCGGGGAAGTTAGAACCTGCGGATTGCCCTCACACCGCTGTTTATCCTTGCGACGATTACGAGATGAACCCAGGCGGAGGCAGACCGTGGCTTCTGAGTTCACTTCATACCAGCAATGAGTGCAGCAGGCAACCATTTTGCGAAACCTGGAAGCGGGTGCAGGGACTACACAAGTGCCAAGACATCCTCTTCAATTCGGTCAAGACCCTCAAGCGCTGACTGCACGGCGGCTGTACCTTCTTCTTTCACTTTTCGTGCCCGGTCGAGCGCCTGTTCCTCAATACGGCTAATTTCGTGCAGCAACTTGCGAATCTCGACCTCCAGGCGTCCGCGGCTATCCTCAATGCGATTAAGAACATCGTTTTGCACGCGTGAACTGTTCACCTCCAAAAGATGCCGCAGAAACTCCCGAGCCTCGTTCGTGATCATCTTGCGTGCACCGACAAGAGGCAAGAATACGTCGGCGAGCCAGCGTAGCGGAGATGGCGGTTGTGCAGCTCCAATAAAGTCTTCGAAAGTGAATCTCGAACGCACGCGAAAGCCCTTTTCCGAATCGAGCGCGTGGGGCATCCGCGTAAGCTCGCTGAGGCCCGCATCGGCGAGCTTCTTCAGAAAGTTGTTTCCCATCTCTACAAATCGAGCGGCCACGGCGCGGTACTGGCGCTCGCCCTCTTCCTGCTCAGCTTTGAGCCAGCGCATAACTTTTTGGCGCGAGATCTCTTGGGCTAAGTGCATCGCCCGGCGCCGATACCGGGGACCAAAACCGCGCGGTACGGACGGCAGGTCCGCATCAAATTCTCTTTCGGACTCCGCCCAGGCGGACTCAGAGAACTGCCGGCGCCTGTCAACGAAGAAGTCCGATATCCGATGTTGCTCCGCCATAAACAGGAAACTCAGCTCGCGCATCGAGCGTTCGGCGTCGCTGATGGTTTCCTTCATGAGCTCGATGCGCCGTTCGGATTCCTCGATCGGCCGCTGAAGCGCGTCACGGTCCTCGTTGATCACAGCGAGCAGTTGTTCGCTCAGACGCTGGAGTCCGCGGTCGCAGGCCGCGCGCACAAGATTTCTGCCCGAGTCTTCAACCAGATGCTGCAGGCTCGCCAGCAGTTTTTCCCAGTCGCGCGATGGGCCGCGGCCTTCCCTCTGTTCGGCGGCACTAACCTCAAGAACCTTACTCATGGTGCGGCGCAGCCGTTTTTCGAGAATCTCGCGTGTGAACTTAGCCGCCGCCATGCGTTCCGGATCGGTGGTACGGTCAGCTTTGTTGATCACCAGGATCAAATCCTGAACTTGCTTACCCACCGCTTCTGCCAGCGCCAGTTCCTCGCCCGCAATGGGAGGGTCGGCTCCGACGACGATCAACGCCGCATCAATGTGGGGAATAAACGCTCGCGTCGTTGCCGCATTGCCAGTCCACACAGAGCCCAAACCAGGGGTGTCTACAAAGCACATGCCGGAAGAAAGCAAGGGGCTGGGCACGAATGCTTCTGCGCCGTCCACGCCTTTGTTGTTCTCCGGATTGCGTTCTTCGGTCACATACTCCTTCAGTTCGCTCGTGGGAATATCCCGCCAGGACCCGTCCCGCATCCGAATCCGCGCATGGAGTTTGTCGCCGAACCGAATCACGGTAGGGACGGCGGTGACCGGTATAAAGCCGGTGGGGACAACGTCACAGCCAACCAGAGCGTTGAGCAGGGTGGACTTGCCGCGCTTAAACTGACCGACACAAGCTACATAGAAGCGGCCTTCGGAAACCCGCGCTGCAAGCTCACGCGCCTCCTCGGCAATTGGCTCGGCCTCAACTCGCTGAGCCAAATCGGCGAGACGCAGCAGCCGGGAGGCGCCGTCCATATATACGGGGGCTTCCAATCGAGAGCTTTCATAATCTTGCACAGTCGAACGGCTCCTGTTTTCCTGCATCGCTTGTACGCTCTTCCTTAAGACGCTGCTGTCACTTCGCGGCTGGCCGAGAATAGCGGATCACCTCCACGCGAGACATGGCGATCAATCCCTCTTCGACCATCGCGTCCAAGTGCGGGAGCAGCTTGTCGACCTGTTCCTCCCGGTCGATGATGCTGACCATGATGGGAGCGTCTTTCGAGAACTTCCAATGGCTGGCGTGGTGAATCCTTGTGCTTGTACCGTAGCCTTCGATTCCGCGATAGACGATTGCACCCGCCAATCCCAACTCCTGACACTTGGCAACAATGGCTTCATGCAGCGGTTTGCCCTGCCATTTGTCGCCTTCACCCAAATGGATGCGCAGCATCCTGGCCTCAAATTGCTCTTTCATGGCCTTTGCTCTCCTTGCGTGGGTGCATGGGGAGAGGAGGGAAAAGCTTCCGCCTGGTCGAGCCCTTCGGCGCGATAGGCGTACTTGATAATGTCAACGTTGGAAAGAACGATCAGGCCCTCTTCCACCATCTGCTCGACGATGGGCATGAACGCCTGGAGCTTTTCCTCAGAATCGATGGCCGAAAGCATGATGGAGCAATCATGGGAGAGATGAAGCGCCCTGTCTTTGTGAAGCCGGCGATGCGCTCCGTAACCCAGAATGCCGCGATAAACAGTGACACCGGCAATGTCGTTAGCGCGCATGGCTTCCACCAGGGCTGTATGGAGCGGCTTGTCTCTCCAGCGGTCCGCTTCGCCAATATAGATCCGCATCATCTTGGCCTTGCCCTCGATTTTGAGATGTTCCGGAGGCGTCGGCTTTCTTGCCTTGGTAAGCTGCGCCGGCTTGGCAACAGTTGTTTCCTGCACCTCGATCATGCCCGTACCCGCGAGATCTTCCAGTTTGCCGAGGATCTCATTCACCTTTTCGGGTGTCTCGATGAACTCGATCTTGAGCGGCATGTGGTCCGATATCTCGACAATGCTCGCGGAATGCATGTGGTGATCTGCGCCGAAACCCGCGACACCTTTGACGACCGTGGCTCCGGACACACCACGATAGAAAAGAAAATCGAGAATGCTCGAATACACCGGAACGCCGCGGTGCTTCGCGCCCTCGCTGACGTAGATTGAAACCTTGAGTGCCTTTCCCGCCTTCAACATTTATCCCCCTATGCCCGTAAACCGCGCTGTGAAACCAGGAATTCCGCTGCCCGTCCAAGCGCGCCGTATCCTGAGCGATCGCGGGTGGGATTATCGCGCAACTTGGTCAGTTCGCCTTTGAGCTGTTCGCGATAGCTTTGGATAATCGCATCGATCCGAGCCGTGAGTGTTAGAGGTACTTTTTGGCGCAGTTTAACCGCATGTGGAATGCAAAAAACGGCCTCCGTCCGCAGCCATCTGACGATATCAGGCTTGCCCAATAGCGTCACCAGCTCCCGAATGCGCCGGTCCTCCTCGTCAACGAGCTTAAGGCAAATGTCGCAGTCTAGCCGCTGGTCCGCCATCAATCGATTCTCATTAACTAACGCCAAAAAGACATCGGCAGCAGCCAGCGCATCCTGTACCGCTGCCACCCCCCAGGCGTGAAAATTGCAGAGACGATGAATGTCCTTGGCCGTGCCCTGCTGTAAATGAATGGCCTGGAAATCCTTCAAGAAGCGGCACAACGGACATCCCGGCTCGTGCAAAAACTTTTCGATGGATACCGGAAGTACGACTTGGCGATGCGCCCTCACAAAATCACCTCCGCCAGGATTGCGCCGCCCCATGCGGCCACGAGCCCGAGAAAGACGCTTCCAAGCGCATAGAGGGCAGCAAGAGAAAAGGCGCCCGCTCGAAGTGAGGAGAGCGTCTCCCACTCGAAAGTTGAAAAAGTGCTGTATGCGCCCACAAAGCCGACTGGAATCAGGAACCGCCACGCCGGGTTCAGGTCGGCGCGCTTTCCCAGAAACGTCAGTGCAAATCCGATAATCACGCAGGCCGTGATGTTGATGACGAAGGTTCCATAGGGGAACTTCGAGCCAAGACGCCCTGAGACCGTAGAACCGACCCAATAACGGGCGATCGAACCCAGCGAACCTCCCAATGCAATGTAAAGGTATTTCTGCAAATCCTTGTCTCCTCTTCTGTCTGTCAAGATTGCCGTGCATCTGCACGTCTCTCCGCATCCCATCTCAGAAGCCGTGCCAAATCGTAAGCCGACTCCGGCGATGGCTCGCCTCCGCCCGATAGCCCTCGTACGCGATTCAGTTGTGCACGATAGGCATCCGCATAGGAATTCACAAGAGCCACCATCTTTCTGCTCGTCTGCTGCGCCCATAGATCGAGCGCCCGCTCATACTGGTGCAATTCCTCCTTAAGCAGGCGCCCCAGGTGTTCTCGCAGGTTGCTTCTCGCCACTGCTCGGACAAGGCTCCTTCCCAACCACTTCCAACGAGCCGCGTTAATCCTGACAGGGATGAGTTCAATTTCGAACCGCGGCACCTCCCGCAACAGCAGTTCCGCGTCCTCACCGGAAGGCGCATCGGAACGCGACATCTCTCTGGCAATTTCGGTAAGCGTGTCAAGGGCTCTCATAAGGCTGCCTCGCGCATGGGCGATGGCTTGATCCACTTGCCTCTGCACGATTTCGTGCGTCCACTCAGAAACCTCAAATGGCGTCAAGCGTCTTTTTTCGCCCGCGGTGATTCGCGCAGTGACCATCTCCGCAAGTTCAACCACCACCAGATCCGGGCGTTCGCCCAACTCAAAAAATGCCTGACTGAGCATGGTTCCCTGCTCGCCAATCTCTCCATTGATCTGGCGAAGCCGAACCTCGATCTCATGAGTGTCGAGCGAGCTCGCGACGTCGCGCCCGCGCTTATCGCGGTCAAGCGAGGTTTCAAG
>JASHOQ010000043.1 GCA_030041045.1 Acidobacteriaceae bacterium | reverse complement strand
TTCTTCGTGTCCTTTGTGTCTTCGCCGCCCAGTCCCATCACCATGTGCTCGATGGCCTGCCGCAGCAGCGCGTACTCGGCCGGATTGCTCGACTGGAGGGCTGCAAGCCGCTCCGCGCCCTTCTTCTCCAGCTCACCTGCCTTGGCCACGAAGCGGTCGCTCTTGGCGTGGTACACCGGCCGCATGTAAGCCTCGGTCACTGCCGCAATCGAGCGCAGCACGCTCTTCTCGCCGCAGCCGGCGCAGGCGCCGTCGCCCGCCACCAGCGCGTCGTAGTTGGTGCGCACCATCAGCATGTTGCGCAGCGTCGCCGTCTTGGAGTCCGCTGGATTTGCGCCGTTATAAAGGCCAAGATATTTCTGGCTCGTATCCGGCAGCAGGTTCAGGAACGCCGTCCCCGTCTCGTGCTCCGCATTGACGTCCTCGGTCTCCTGCACCATCTTCAGCGCCTGGTGATCGCCGCACGCGGTCACGCAGGCCGCGCAGCCCTTGCACAAATCCGAAACGAAAATGGAGAAGATACCACCGGAGCCAGGTGTCTTCCGCTCGGGCGAGCTAAAGATGGCGTTGGTCTTCTGGTAGGCCATCGGCACTTTGTCGATGATGTTGTAGAACTGCGTCTTCGCCGCGGGCGAGAACCCGTCAACAGATTCGGTGACTTCGCGGATAATCTGCGGCAGCGGCGTTCCCGTCTTCATCTCGGCCAGCATACGCGCGCGCGTCTGCCGCTCGATCTCCGGCAGCTTGGCGAGCATCTTGCGCCGCTCGCCCTGGTCGCTCACGTAACGCGTGATCGCAGTGCCCAGCATGGTGCCCAAATCCTGCGAGCAGTTGGGCAGCGCCGTATCCGGGCAGACCGAGATGCATTCCATGCATTGGGTGCAGTTCTCGGGAATGTAGAGCGGCGTCTCCCGCCGCGCCACGTACTTGCTTGCCGTGTCGCCCGTCGCCGCCGCAATCACGCCCATCGCCGCCAGCGGCGTGGCCGGCTGGTTGTATCCAAGCCCCGAGCGGAACTCCGCATCGAAGGCCTTGATGGTCGAGATCGGCGCCCGCGTTCCCTGTTCCTCCGGTGCGGGAATCGACCGGCATCCGCCGGCGCGGCAGCCGCTCTCCACAGCCACTTCGGCCATCTCCGGCACCTGTTCCAGAATCGGCAGCAGCGCATCGCCGCGCAGGCTGGAGTGATCGGCCGCGGCCAGCTCGCCGATGGCAATCTCCTTCACCCGCTCGAAGCCCTGGATCATCACTTCCATGTTCGACTGCACCACGGCCTCGCCCATCTTGCCGAACTTCTTCACGTACTGCTTGTACACCACTTCGCGGAACTGCTCCTGGGTGATGCCGAACTCCTCCAGCAGATGGCTCACCGCAAAGAATCCGCCCAGAAACGCGTTCCCCTGCATGCGCAGCTGCAGGTCGCCGCGGTCCGTGGCCTTGCGCGCAATGTCGAACCCAGGCAGGGTGAACACGCGAATCTTCTTTTCGATGATCTGCTTGCGCGCCCAGAGGGGCAGGTTTTCCCACGCCCGCTCGCCGTCCACGTCGCTCTCCCAGAGGAAGCTGCCGCCCTCCTGCATGCCGTCCAGCGGGTTGCAGTGCGTAAATGCCTTGGGATCGCAGCACAGCACCGTGGTCACATGGCGCAGGTCGCAGTTCACGCGGATGCGCTCCTTGGCCGCCACCATGAAGTAGCTGGTGGGCGCGCCCTTTTTCTCCGATCCGTACTTCGGGTTGGCGCTTACGTGAATCACTTCCTTGGGATTGCCCCGCTCGTCCTTCAATCCGTCGCGCTCGTAGAGCAGGTCGTTCAGGTCGCCCAGAATCGCGCCCAGGTTCTTGCCCGTAGTGATCGCGCCCCATCCGCCCACGGAGTGGAAACGCACCGCAACCGCGCCCTCGGGAAGAAGCGAAGGCGTCTCATCGGCAACCACGCTGTAGGGATGGTCGATGCCCAGCACCATGAAGAAGGCGCCGTCCGATACCTTGCGTCCGTCCTTGCGGGCGCGCTGTCCGGTGGCATACTCATACGCGCCGATGATGTGCTCGGGGCGGAAGTCGCGCGAGCCCAGCCCGTAGCTTCCGGCCACGATATTGGGCTTCTCGTTGGCCACGATCAGCGGCAGCTGCTGCCGCTCCACGTGGCTGCCGTGCAGCTCCGAGCCCTGCAGCGCCTTGTTGAGCGCGGTGCGGATGTCGCGCGCCAGCGGATTGTCGCCGGCCATGGCCTCGTCGGTCCGCTCCAGGATGATGATGTTCTTCTTGCCTTTGAGCGCCTTGACGACGGCCGCTTCAGGGAAGGGGCGGATGACGTTGACGTGGATGGAACCCACCGACGCGCCGCGCGTGGCGCGCAGGTAGTCCACGGCGGCTTCAACGTTCTCGGCCGCCGAGCCCAGAGAGACGAAGACGGTTTCCGCGTCCTCGCACTTGTACTGCGAGATAAGGCCGTAGTAGCGGCCGGTCAGTTCTCCGAACGCGCGATAGGACTCCTCGAGCAGTTCGAGGATGGGCTCGACGAAGTTGTTGCGCCGCGCCACCACGCCTTGCATGTAGTGTTCCTGGTTCTGCACCGGCCCCAGCAAAACCGGATTGGTCAGGTCCATCATCTTCGGCACCCGCCGCCGCGTGGGCCCGAACAACACGCGCTGCGCCTCCGTCGGGCACTCGATGATGTCGTCCGGCGCGCCCAGGTACTCGCGGATCAGCTCCGACTCATGCTTGTAGAACGTCCGCTCCAGGTGCGTGGTCAGGAATCCGTCCATGATGTTCATGCCCGGCGTGAGCGAGAGCTCCGTCACCCGGCGCAGAATCAGCGCCTGGTCGGCGGCCTGCTGCGCGTCCTTGCCGAAGACCATGATCCAGCCGGTGTCGAGAGCGCCGTAAATATCGTCGTGGCCGCAATGAACGTTTAAGGCATGTTTGGTCAAAGCGCGGGCGCCCACCTCCAGCACCATCGTCGATCCCTTGCCCGGCGCGTGATAATACTGCTCCACGCCGTACACCACGCCCTGCCCGGAAGTAAAATTCACCACCCGCTTGCCGCACACCGAGTGCGCAATGGCGCCGCCCTGCGCCGCGTGCTCGCCCTCGGCCTCGATGGCAATCGTGTTCCCGCCGAACACGTTCAGGTGCCCCTCGGCATAGGCCTGCTGGAACAGCTCGCCGCCTTCGGTCGAAGGCGTGATGGGATAAAACACGCCGGCGTCGGCGATGCGCGTCTCCGTGTGATAGGAGACAAGCTGGTTCCCGTTCGCGGTCACCCGGATGCCTGGGTATCGAGCTGCAGCTTTCATTTCTTTTCCTCTCCGTCTCGGTCCGGCCGTGGCTTTCTTCCGGTCGTTGCTTTTCTTATCAGCCGGGTTCTGCGCCGGGCTCACGCCCGCTCACTCTCCAGCTTGGAGCCGTCACTTCCTGAACCCCGTGTTGCGCATCACACGTATGCGGCCCGCACCTGCGGACCTTTGCCGCCCTGCGTACCGAATTCGACCATGAGCTCGTTTGCGTTTCCCGCAATTCCCGTTCGCCGGTGGGAAGAAATCTTTCATTCCTGTGGTGCGTCTCCCCAGATCGGGAGACCAAAAGGGGAAGATTCTCCCGCTCAATTCTGGAGACCGGAAGCGGCGCATTTCGCTGGGCTTGGGTCCGCGCCCTTGAGCGCTCGCCCCTCTCTCGGATGCAACCCCGTTTTGCCTGGCCGGCCTCTTGCGCAGGCCGCGCCCTCGCCTTGCATCTCCGCCTGCGCCCGCTTACGAGTATGGGCGCGGTCCACACTTAAGTATGTACCTGAGAAGGGGAGACGCCGTCTCAGCATGCGGTATCGGCCAAAGCCATCAATTCCGCTCCGGGAATTGCCCATGACCGGCTCAAACCCGTACAGTAACCGCTAGTAGAATCAGCGGGGAGCGCACCAAACAGGTTGCCGCATCCTTTCGCCGCTCTTTGGCCAAAGGGTGGAAAACGGCAAATCCGCTGGCTCGCTGACTTGCCGACTCGCTCTCAAACCATGCCCGACCTCAACTCCCAATTCGCCCGCTATCCCAGCCTCCAGGGCCGCGCGGTTCTCATCACCGGCGGCGCCACCGGCATCGGCGAATCGCTGGTTAACCACTTCGCCCGCCAGGGCGCCCGCGTCGCCTTCTTCGACATCCAGGACGAACCCGCCCACGCCCTGCGCAAAAGCCTCGCCGCCGAAGGCTGTCCCGAGCCCCTCTACACCCATTGCGATCTCACCCAGCTCTCCGTTCTCAAGTTCGCCATCGACCAGGCCGTCGCGACCCTCGGCTCCCTCGATGTCCTCGTCAACAACGCCGCCAACGACCAGCGCCACTCCATCGAAGAAGTCACGCCCGAATTCTGGGACCGCTCCATCGCCACCAACCTGCGCCCCTATTTCTTCGCCGCGCAGGCCGTCATTCCCGTCATGCGCGCCGCCGGCCGCGGCTCCATCGTCAACCTCAGCTCCATCTCCTGGATCATTCCCACCACGGGTCTTCCGGTTTACATCGCCGCCAAGGCCGCCATCGTGGGCCTCACGCGCACTCTCGCGCACGAGCTCGGACCCCACGGCATCCGCGTCAACGCCGTCCTTCCCGGCGCCATCGCCACCGAGCGCCAGCAGCGCCTCTGGTACACGCCCGAAGCCATCGAGCGCATCCTCTTGAACCAGGCCCTCAAGCGCCAGCTTGAGCCCGCCGAGGTCGCGCGCCTCGTGCTCTTCCTCGCCAGTGACGATTCGAGCGCCATCACCAACCAGAGCTACGTCGTCGACGCCGGCTGGGTCTAGTTGCTGGGAAACCAACCCCGCCAACCCACCCCACTTGACAAGCCGGAGAGTAAAACCATTTACTTAGGGGCTATAGCGGAATTGCCAATTCGTGCCGTTCCCGGCCGTTTCGGTGGAGGGTGATTTTGTCCTCTCTTGCCGGCGCCGGCTCCGGAAACTCGCTACGAATGGGATCGATACCGCAGGCCGGAACTCGTACCTCCGGCCTTTGAAGCCGATGCACATGCTGCTCTCGTTCGCGTCCTCCCTCGTATCCGGCCCGCTGTCGGCGCTCGCCGCCTTCAACGCGGAGCCTCTGGCTCATCTGCGCTCGCTCGACATCGCCATCATCGCCATTTACTTCGCCATGGTGCTCTGGATCGGCTTTTACCTCAAAGGCATGTCCAACACCGGCGAAGGATTCTTCATGGCCGGCCGCGAAATGACCGCATGGATCGCCGGCTTGAGCTTCGTCTCCGCCAACCTGGGTTCGCTCGAGCTCATGGGCTGGGCCGGCTCCGCGTACCAGTACGGCATCCTCGCCACGCACTGGTACTGGATCGGCGCCATCCCCGCCATGCTTTTCCTGGGCCTCATGATGATGCCCTTTTACTACGTTTCGAAGACGCACTCCGTCCCCGGCTACCTGCATCTGCGCTACGGCGAGCATGCGCGCATCGTAGCCGCCATCTCCTTCGCCACGGAGATGATCCTCATGAGCGGCGTCAACATGTTCGCCATGGCCGTGGTCATGCAGGTGGTGCTGGGCTGGAACATCACCTTCAGCATTCTGGTTTCTTCCGTGGCTGTGGCGCTCTACGTCGGCCTTGGCGGCCTGCGCTCGGCCATATTCAATGAGGTTCTGCAATTCGTCCTCATCTGGGCCGGCGCCCTGCTGGTACCCATCCTCGGCCTGGTGCAGGCCGGCGGTTGGACTGGCCTGAAAACGCGCATCCTCTCCAACCTCGGCTCCGATTCCTACTTCCATCTTTGGCGCGACACAGGCAGCTTCTCCGCCAATCCCATGGGCGTCCACTGGACCGGCATCGTCTTCGGCCTCGGCTTCGTCATCAGCTTCGGCTACTGGACGACGGACTTTCTTGTGGTGCAGCGCGTGCTCGCCGCGCACAATCTCCGCGCCGCGCGCATGGCGCCCATCATCGGCTCCATCTTCAAAATGGCTGTTCCTTTCATCGTCATTCTTCCCGGCCTGCTCGGTCTCGTGCTTTTGCAGAACGCAGACGGCTCCCGCCGCCAGCTCGTCGGGGAAGACATCGTCGCCGCCTGCGCCGCCGCTTCTTCCGGCACGCCCGCCGACCCCGCAAGCTGCTCGGCTGCCATGTCCCACACCACGCTTCCACCGGCCTATCAACAGAAAGTCCTGGACGGCGTGCCCGGCTCTGAACTGCACAGCTACAACCAGGCGCTGCCGCTCATGATGGTCCGCTATCTCGGTCCCGGCCTTCTCGGTCTCGGCATCACCGCGCTCATCGCCGGCTTCATGAGCGGCATGGCCGGCAACGTCAGCGCCTTCTCCACCGTCTGGACCTACGACCTTTACAAGCCGCTCCTTAATAAGCGCGGATCCGACAGCCACTATGTCTTCGTCGGCCGCCTCTCCATCCTCCTCGGTGTCGCCGTCTCGATCGGCGCCGCGTATCTCGTCATGCACGCCCACGGCATCATGGATTACGTCCAGGCGCTTTTTTCCATCTTCGTCGCGCCCCTGCTCGGCGTGATTCTCTTCGGCATGTTCTGGAAGCGCGCCACCGGCCTGGCCGGCTTCCTCGGTCTCCTGCTCGGCATCGCGTTCTCCGCTTCGCTCTTCATGTGGGTCAAGCTCAACCCCGTCAACCTCAAGTACGTTGCGCTCTCTGAGGCTGCCAAGCCCATGGCCGAAAATGTGTTTCGCGCTCTCTGGGCGTTTCTTTTCACCTCGATCATCGTCATCCTGGTGAGCGCATTCACCCGTCCGCGCCCCGTGGCCCAGCTCAGCGGCCTCGTCTACGGCGCCACCCAACTGCCCACGGAGGAAGCCGTCCCGTTCTACGAGCGCGAATGGTTCTGGGCCACCGTGGTCATCCTCATCTTCATCGCGCTCAACCTCATCTTCTGGTGAGGAGGAGGTTTGTATCACGGCCCGGCAGGTAGTCAGGGATGGTAGGTCAGGGCTTTAGCCCTGACCACCGCGCCGCAAACAAGAAAACCAACGCGGGCTTGAGCCCGCCGGAGGGAGCCGGGGCCTTCAGGCTCCTGAAGGAAGCACAAAAAGAACGCGGGGCTTCAGCCCCGGACGAAGAAGGAACAAACCCATGCACGGCTCGCGCATGTCCATCTGGTTTTTCATCGGCCTGCTGCTCACGCTCTACGGCCTTCTCATCCTTGCCGCCGGCATTGCCGAGTGGGCCGGCGGCCATTATCCGCCCGGCGTGGAGCTCAACAATCTGCACGCGCCCGTCTGGTGGGGCAGCCTGCTTGCGCTGCTCGGCCTCTTTTATCTCGTCAGGTTTCGTCCGGGAAGATCGGACCGATAGCATGCGTCATTCTTTTCCATGTCTTCATGCGCAGTGCCGCTCCGGACTGAGAATCCAACCGGCCGGAAGCCGCGCCCAGGCGCGCAACACTTTTTTTGAACCAGGGATTCTGTCCCGCCGAACCAGGCCGCGGAGGCGGCGCCGATCAGCGGTTTCAGGGTTGCTATATCCATAGCCCATTTGCTTAAGTGGCTTTTTCGTCACGAGAGAGCCGCCGTGCACCATGCGGGAAATGGCTATATCGACTTGGAAACCGCTCTAAAGGAGCAAGAACATGGCAGCGCAGAGCATGACCTATGGCATCGTCGTGGGCAATCGTGGCTTTTTTCCAGATCATCTGGCCAAGACCGGGCGCGAGGAGATGATCGCCGCCGTGGAAGCGGCTGGCGCCAAAGCCGTCGTGCTCTCGCCCGAGGAATCGAAATACGGCGCCGTGGAGACCTATGCCGAAGCCTCGCGCTGCGCCGACCTCTTCAAGAAACACGCGTCCGAGCTCGACGGCATCATCGTCACCCTCCCCAACTTCGGTGACGAACGCGGCGTCGCCGACGCTCTGCGCCTCTCCGGCCTCAGAATCCCCGTCCTCATGCAGGCCACGCCCGACCGCTCTGACGCCATGACCATCGCCACGCGCCGCGACAGCTTCTGCGGCAAGATGAGCGCCTGCAACAACCTCATGCAGTACGGCATCCCTTACTCGCTCACCACGCTGCACACTGAGTCGCCGGCTTCCGCCGAATTCAAATCCGACCTCGCCTGGTTCGGCCAAGTCTGCCGCATCGCGAAAGGCCTCAAAAATCTCCGCATCGGCTCCATCGGCGCGCGCCCCGCGGCGTTCAACACTGTGCGCTACTCCGAGCGCATCCTTGAAACCAACGGCATCTCCGTCGAGCCCATCGATCTGTCGGAAATCTTCGGCCGCATCAGCCGCATGAAAGACTCCGACGACGCCGCGCAATCGAAACTCGCCGCTATCAAAAAATACGTCACCACCGAGGGCATTCCCGACGACGCGCTCCTCAAGATGGCCAAGCTCGGCGCCGTCATCGACACCTGGATGAAGCAGACCGCCTGCACCATCAGCGCCGTGCAGTGCTGGACCTCGATGGAGGAGTACTTCGGCGTCGTGCCCTGCACCGTGATGAGCATGATGTCCAACAACCTCATCCCTTCGGCCTGCGAGGTCGACGTCCCCGGCACCCTCAGCATGTACATGCTCGCGCTCGCCTCGGGCTCCCCCTCCGCGCTGTTGGACTGGAACAACAACTACGGCAGCGATCCCAACAAGTGCGTCTGCTTCCACTGCTCCAACCTGCCCAAGCATTTCTTCGCGGATGTGCGCATGGATTACCAGGAGATCATCGCCGGCACCGTGGGCAAGCTCAACACCTTCGGCACCTGCGTGGGTCGCGTCAAGGCGGGCGCCATGACCTTCGCCCGCTACTCCACTGACGATCGCCGCGGCATCATCCGCGGCTACACCGGCCACGGCCGCTTCACTGACGACCCCTTGGAAACCTTCGGTGGCGCCGGCGTGGCCGAGATTCCGCACCTGCAGCGGCTGCTCAAATTCATCTGCCATGAAGGCTTCGAGCACCACACCGCAGCCAACTTCAGCGAAGTGTCCAAGGCCATTCACGAAGCCGCCATTCGCTACCTCGGCTGGGAGAGCCACCACCACCCCCACCTGGAAGACTGAGCAAGGCAGGGATCAGGGAATAGAGATCAGGAAGTAGAAAGTAGGGAGTAGGGAGTAGAGAGCGGGGATCGGGAAAGAGAAGACAGAAGCCGGGTGCCCCATCCATTCGTCCGCCGCGGCGGACGAATGGATGGGAAAGCACAACCCTCAATCTCCCACTCTCAACTCAACACGAAAATGGGTGCCCCAGGTCCCTCGCATTTGGGGACCTGGGAAACCACGATCCCAACACACGCGTTGTCATCCTGAGCGAGGTCGCCGCAGGCGGCGAGTCGAAGGACCCGCAGTTACCCTTCCAGGAACCATTCGTTGCCCCATCCTTTCGCGCGTCCTTTGCGCGAAAGGGTGGGACAGCTCGCTTTAGCGGGCGAAAGGCGGCGTCCCCAGGCGCAAGCCTGGGGATGCGGGTCGCCTCGAGTTGCGAAGCCCCCATTAGGGGGCGAAAGAAAGCTTTCCCTCCCACGGAATCTCCGTGCCCCATCCATTCGCACGCCGCGGCGGACGAATGCGTGGGACGGCACAATCTTTCACCTGTCCACCGAAAATGGTGGTAAAAACGACCATCCTTGCCGCCGCACCGAAAATCGATTCATACTTCCTTGAGCCCTCGCCGCCCTATTCCCCCCGTTCACGCAGGGCAAGAAAGGATTTCGCGCCATGACTTCACCCGCACTCCTCACCCCGCGCCAGGCTGCGCAAAAGCTCGGCATGAGCTATGCCGCGCTCAAACACTGGATTCTCGCCGGCCGCGTCAAGACCGTGAAAACACCGGGCGGGCACCATCGCATTCCCGCCGCCGCGCTCAGCAAATTTCTTCCTGCCGCGCAGGCCCTCCCGGCCTCGTCGCGCATCAGCGGACGCAACCAGCTCGTGGGCACCGTCATCCAGGTCAGGATCGAGGGCCTGCTCGCCAAAGTCGTGCTCTCGCTCGGCGACCAGCGCATCACCTCCATCATTACCTCCGATGCCGCGCGCGAATTGGCCCTCAAAAAAGGCGAAACCGCCGCCGCCCTCATCAAAGCCACTGAAGTCATGATCATCCGCCAGTAAATCGGCCCGTCTCTCCTCTCTCACCGAACGATCCCGCTCGCCATCGTTTGCGCCCGGCCGGCTCGCAAAGGGCCGCCGCGTCATGCCGTGAATCTCTGCAATAATATCCCTGGCTCGATTTAAGAACGACTCCTATCGAGTTTATGAGCTGAATCGTATTGAAACGCACATGCGATTCGGTCTACCCCTACAGGTTGGAGGCAATGTGAGCAAGGCAATGTTGATTCTTGCGCCGGCGGCGCTCTTTTTCTCGTCGACGCTCGTGTTCGGGCAGGAGGCATCCGTCTCGAACCGGTTCAACCGTGTGGACAGCGCCCCAACCGGGCAGCCCTACGTCAACACTTCGCAGACGCCGGCCGGCGCCTATCCCGCGAAGTTGACTGCGTCCGCCTTCACTGCTCCCTCCATCGAGTTAGCCAACCTCAACATGGCCGGCGTCGCAGGCTTCAATCAGGCTCAGGCCGGCGAGCCGGCTCCCGCCGCTGCACCCGCGGCAAATTCACCGGGCTCTGACGCGCTCACGTGGCACGGCATCACCCTCTACGGCGCCTATGACGTCGGCTTCGGATGGGTACGCCACGGCTTACCGCAAAGCCCGTATAACTACGAGGGCTCGTCTCTCGTGAACCGCAACGCCGCCGGCTCCCGTTTCATCATCGAGCCCAATAACCTCTCGCAGACGAGTCTGGGCGTCAGGGGCAACGTCCGGTTTGCGCCGGGCTGGTTCGCCGTCTTCAACGCGTCCACCGGCATCAATCCCCAGTCCGGCCAGCTCGCCAACGCGTCCCTCACTGATATCAAGGACAACGGTCTTCCCCGCGCAGCCTACTCTGAGGCCATCGACGGCGCGCGTGCCGGCCAGCCCTTCAACGACGAATTCTATGGCGGCGTCTCGTCCCCGGCCTTCGGCGTGCTCACCTTCGGACGCCAGCGCGCGCTCGGCACCGACACCATGCTCCTCTACGATCCCGTCGCCGGCGGCTACGCCTTTTCCTACATCGGCTACAACGGCACCATGGCGGCCGGCGGCGACACCGAAGACACGCGCTGGGACGATGCCGTGAAGTATCGCCTCACCCATGGCCCCGTCCACTTCGGCGCCATGTACAAACTCGTCGATGGCAGCGGCGGCTGCTACTCGGCCTCCGCAACCTGGAACGACGTCAACTGCACGCCGGAGCAGCCGCACAACAACGCCTGGGGATTCAACCTCGGCGGAACCATGCAAAAACTCTCCGGCGACCTTGTCTACCAGCATTACAACCAGGCCATCAGCGTAGTGGATCCGCTGCTTGGGCCCACCAGTCCGACCGAGCCCTTTGAGTCCACCACAGACAGCATCAATATGAACCCCATCACCGCGGATCCCACTACGGGACTGGTGACCAATCTCATCAGTACGGACTCGACCGTCTATGGCATCGTCACGGACAACAACGCCATCATGGCCGCAGCCAAATACACCGGCGACCCGTTCAAAATCTACGCCGGCTACGAATACATCTGGCAGAACAACCCCAAGAACCCGCTGGGCGTGGGCGCCACTGACCAGGGCGGCTATCTCATGAGCGGCGTTGAAGACAACAACCTCGATGCCCAGAAGCAGGTGCAGATCTGGTGGACAGGCGTGAAGTACACTTACCGCACGAAAACCGATTTCACTTTCGCCTGGTATGGGCAGGTGCAGAACGACTTCCGTCGTAATCCGTCGACCTGCGTGGCCGGCAATATGCGCAGCTCCTGCGCCGGCACCCTCGACGAGGGCTCGCTCTACGCCGATCATCGCTTTACCCGGCGCTTCGACGGTTTTGCCGGGGTTGCCTATTCCTTTGTCACCGGCGGCCTTTCCATCGCCATTCCGCACGGCCCCGGCGTTCCCTATCTCCACAACAGCAACTGGGCTCCCACCCTCGGCGGCCGCTTCGTCTTCTGACGCTGCGGGGAAAAAACGAAATCGAGCGCCGGAACCCGTTGCCCCATCCTTTACGGCATTTTCTGAGTTACTGTGTCCTCTTCGTTCCTTCGCAGGGTCGCCGCTCCCTGTTGGTCGCGTCGACTCTGCCTTCCGCCTTCGGGATATAGCTACTCAGAAAATGCTTTAGCGCAGCACTATCGCGCGACGGGTGAGAATGCGCCAACCCTCCCTGGCCCACTCTCAACTCAGCACGAAAATGGTTGCCCCAGGTCCCTCGCATTTGGGGACCTGGGAAACCAAGATCTCAACTCACGCGCTGTCATCCTGAGCGAGGTCCGCCGAGCGGACCGAGTCGAACGGGATCTGCGGTTGCTTTTCAACCCGCCAACAAAAAGTCCCCATCGGGGCCTTTCGGCTGACTTGCCGAATTGCTAACTCGCTGACTTGCTGGTTTCCGGCACCACCGTCAGCCGCGCCGTCAGAATCACCAACCCGATCCACAACGCGTCCGCGCCCAGCAAATGCGCAATCTGCAGCCACACCGGCGCCAGCAGAACCACGTCCAGCACGCCCAGCACATATTGCCCGGCGAGCAGCACCAGCACCAGCGCGGAGAGCCCGCGATTGTCCCACGCCTGCGAGCGCTGCGCCGCGCGCACCAGGATCCAGATCAAAAAAATGCACGCGAGAAAAGCAATCGTCGGATGCGTCCACCGCCAGCGTACCAGCCATGCGCTCCCACCGGTAAGCGTATGCGAAAAATCCTCGGCAAACGCCGTGCCCAATGAGCTCGCCGGAAACAGCGTGTCGCCCAGCGCCGCCAGCGATCCGGTCACGCCCACAACCAGAAACACCAGCAGGCCAAGCACCGCGCCCACGGGCGCCACCAGCTTCAGGTCGCGCCGCAGGAATCCGCGCTCGCGCCCCAGAAAATGTGCTGTGAGCGCCAGCGCCGCCAGCAAGAGCAGGGTGTTGGTTAAATGCAGGGCTAGATACGGCGCCCGCAGCGGCGATTGGCTCTCCGCCGTCAGCCCCAGCTTCACCAGCAGCGCGCCCAGGATCGCTTCCACCAGTGTGAACGCCACCGCGGCCGCGGCCGCCGCGCGCGCCAGGTGGCCGCGCACCGTGACGGCGAGTGTCCACCACAAGAGCGCGACAACGGAGAAAAACGAAATCCCGCTGGTCACGCGATGCGAAAACTCAATCAGCGTATCCGTGCTCGGCGCGTGCTGCAACACGGTACCGTTGCACAGCGGCCAGTGGTCGCCGCACCCTGCGCCCGCGCCCGTGGCCCGCACCACCCCGCCCCACAGAATCACGGCCACAAAATAAACCAGCACGCCCCACGCAAAACGCCGCAGCGCCAGCGAAGGCGCGCGCTCCGCGCGCACCGGAACCTGAACCGACGGGATGGCAACTGAATCCATGCTCAACCCTTCAGTGTAGACCACGCAGAACCGATCGCGCGGTATGATGGAGCGCGAGGGAAGATCGGTTATTCAACTCTATGGTCGAGAATCGGAGCACATCGGGATCGAATCGCGAAGGGAAGAGCGGCGAGTCCGCCAGCCTAATCCTGGCCCGGCTGCAAACCTTGGAAGAAGAGATTCGACGCCTGACGGATCTGGCGGCACAAGAGGAGAACGAGAAGCGGCGGAGCCAATATTGGGATCTGGCGCGCGACCTCCAGGCCGAGACGCGCGCGGTGCGTCTGCTTCTAGCCCAAATGCCGTCCGCCCGCAATAAGGGTCGTGGAGAGCCGGTGGTGCGCCGGGTGTTGAAGGCGCTTGGCTTGCGGATGGAGGCCGCCGCGAGGATCGCGCCTTCCGCATGGCGATATAGAGAAGAATGATACGGCGCCTGATAGTGAACTGGGTATATGGCGGCTTCCTCGCCGGCCTCTTGTTCCTCGTGCTCGCGCCGCTTTTTGTCCACGGCTGGCCGCCCGCGCTCGCAGCAACGTTCTTCTGCCTGCCCGCCTACATGCTTCACCAGTATGAAGAGCACGACAACGACCGCTTTCGCGCCCTCGTCAACCGCACCCTGGCAGGCGGCCGTGAGGTTCTCACCCTTCCCACGGTTTTCCTCATCAACGTCCCCGGCGTGTGGGGCGTGATCGTTCTCTCGCTGTGGCTGGCTGCGCGCGTTGATCCGGGCTTCGCTCTTATTGCCGTTTACCTGCCGCTCGTCAATGCCCTCATTCATCTTGCGCATGCTGTCGTCACGCGCAGTTACAATCCTGGTCTCGTCAGCGCGATGGTTCTCTTCCTGCCCGTCTGCGCCTGGTGCCTTCGCGTGATTCAGCAGTCGGGTCATGGGACGCTTGTCTTCCATGCCATTGGCCTCGCCAGCGCCCTGACTGTTCACCTCGTTATCATCGCGCATGTGTTTCGCAACCGGCGCAAGCTTGCGTGAGCTTCACGGGAGAATTACTTCCCCATCAGCCGCACCACGTGATTCACAATCATCAAATCCTCGGCCGGCGGAATCACCCGCACCTCGGCCGGCGATCCCTCCGCAGAAATGACCGCCGCGCCGCGCGCCTCCACGCATTTCTTGTTGCGCTCGGCATCGAGCACAATTCCCAGCGCGTCCAGACCCGCGCAGATCTCCGCCCGCGAGTCGATGTCGTTCTCGCCGATCCCGCCCGTAAACACCAGCATGTCCACGCCGCCCAGCTCGGCCGTGAAAGCCCCGATCCACTTCTTCACCGTCCACGTGAATTGCTCCACCGCGAGGCGCGCGCTCTTGTTGCCCGCCTTGATCGCCTCGCGCAGGTCCCTCATATCGTTGGAGAGCCCGCTGACGCCCAGCAGCCCGGCCTTCTTCGCCGCAACCGTCTCCAGCTCGTCCGCCGCCTCCGCCGTCCCCGTCGTGCGCTCGCCAATCTTACGCAGAATAAAAAGCAGCACGCCGGGATCGATGTCGCCCGTGCGCGTTCCGCTGATCAGCCCGCCCGTCGGCGTCAAGCCCATCGACGTGTCCACGCATGCGCCGCGCCAGATGGCGCTGATCGACGCGCCGTTGCCCAGGTGCGCCACAATCAGCCGCTCCGGCACCCGCGGCTGCAATTGATAGACGATCGACTCGTAGGAGAGCCCGTGCGCACCGAACCGCCGCACGCCCATGGCCGCGTACTCCTCGGGAATGGGCATGCGCGCCGCCACCGGCGCCATGGTGCGGTGAAACCACGAGTCCAGGCAGACGAAATTCGGTACTCCGGGAAACAGGCGCAGCGCCTCGCGCATGATGTAGACCGCGATGGGCGTATGCAGCGGCGCAAACGCCGTGTATTTCTCCATCTCGTCGATCAGCCCCGGCGTGATGCGCTGGTTTTCCACCACCGTCGGCCCGCCGCTCACCATGCGGTGCCCGATCGCCCCCAACGCCGGAATTTTGACCGCCGGCAGCGCGCCCGGCTTCAGCGCCTGCTCCACCCGTGCAAACGCCTCCGCGCGCGTCGGCAGCGCCGGCTTCTCATCCGTCAGCCTCTTTCCCTCCGCATTCTTGATCCAGAACTGGCCCTCGTCGGTGCCAATCCCATCCGCCGCGCCCTCCAGCAGCCGTGTGCGCGCGCCGTCGCCCGCTTCGTACACGGCAAATTTGATTGACGAGGAGCCGCTGTTCAATACCAGCACCGGCAAAGAATGCATCGCTTCCTGCTTTCTCTCCCGCAGATTCGAACGACGAATCCCTCAGCTTTGTCATCCTCAGCCAGTCCACCATGGGCGGACGAGTCGAAGAGCCTGCCCTGAGCGAGGTCCGCCGCGCGGACCGAGTCGAACGGGATCTGCGGCTGCATCTCGGGAAATCACGGGTGCCCCAGGTCTCGCTTTTGAGACCTGGAAAAGCAACAAAGAACTCCTGGCGAGCGGCGCGTCATCTGCCCGACACGCCGCTCGACTTCAGCCTAGCAGCCCATCTGCGTGCGCCGCGTGATTCATGTCACTGGAGATTTTCATTACCCACGCGAAAAGGGAAGCGCGTCGAACCGGGAAGGGAACCAGGAGCGGAAGCGGGTTGCCTATCCTTTGGCGTTCTTTGCAAAAGGGTGGGAAGCCATAGACCTCAACACCAACCCCCTCTATTGCGCCGCCACCGTCACCGGAATCTCCAGCGACCCCGTGCGCCCCGCCATCAAATCTTCCACCGCGATCCGCACCGAGTCGTCGCCCACGGGCAGATCGATCGGCACCAGCAAGGGAATCCCATTGGCCTCAATGCGCGCATACTGCGCCGCTTGCAACCCCAGCGCCACCTGGTGGTCCACAAAGTTCACGCGGTTGCCATCCGCGTCGTACCCCACCAGCGCCAACTCGATCTTGGCCTGCCGCGTCCCGTCCGGCAATTCATCCAGGTTCAGGCTGCGCGCATTCAGCGTCAGGTTCACCACGTAGCGCACCGGTTTCGCCATCACCGGAGCCATCGCTCCCGCCGGACCCTCCGGCAGCCGCACGCTCTTCAGCAGCGGATCGCTCCCGTTCAGCAGCCCCGCCTTGAACACAATCTGCGTCGCCGGCGGTGTCCCGTGCAGCTCCGCTGTCACCAGCGGAGGAATTTGTCCCGCGCCGTGCGCCGAAGCCGCATCCGGCGGGTCCGCATAATACCCGCGCCGGTACTCGAGCTTGTAATCGTGCCCCTCCGCATCGTGTCCCTCAAGGCGCACCTGGATCTTGCGAAACTCCCCCCGCAGCTCCCCCGCCGCCGGCACATACCCGATGGTGTAATAGTGCGACCCGTTCTCGATCGAATCCGCCACGGCTTTTTCCAGGTCGTTCATCTCCGTGTACGCGTGCCCGCCGGTTTCCGCCGCAATCTCGTCCATCGATCCCTCTTGCTGGTCCATCTGCTCCTGCTCGTTGATCAGCGCCGTGCCCTGGGACTGGTTCTGCGGCGCCTTGCCGTTCGCGGCGTTATACATCCCCGGCGTCCACAATCCCTGCGCGCCCACCGGATACACCGCCACCCGCGCCTGCGTCAGCAGGTCGCAGGTCTTCTTCACCTCATCGCGATAGTTGCTCATCGCGCGGAATCCGTTGTAAAGCGCAGAGTCGGGCAGAATCGCCAGGGGAAACGATCCCGAAAGCCAGATCAGGTTCTTGCGTCCGGGAATCCCGCTCAGATACGCCGCCAGTTGATTCAGCGCGTCCAGCGTCATGCGTACGCGTACATCCGTCTGTGCGGTCACCTGGTCGGCCGCGAATTGCTGGATCGCCTGAACGGCATTCATCGGCCCGCTCGCCGTTCCGCCCGCTCCCGTGTTGCCCGGCTGCGGCGGCGGCGGAGGCCCCGCCTGCTGAATGGCCGCGATCACCTGATCCGTATCGGCACTGGAGCCCGCCGTTGTGCCCGTGGTCCCGCTCGGCTCGTTGATCAGCGCCGGCGGCTGCACGTTGGCTTTGGGGTTGGTCAGCGCCATCGCCAGCTCCGGAACATTGGTGGTGAACCCCGAGACCATCCGCAGTTGCATGGAGAGCGCGAACACGGCCAGCATGGTCCCCGGCTTGATCTTGGCCATGGTCGCGATCATCTCCTTGCGCACGCGCATCTGGTCCGTCACCTGCGTGTTCAGCCCGTCCAGCAGCAGCACATCCACTGCGCCCTGCTCCGGATACGCAGGCAGATTCGTGTACATGCCCGGCGGCAGATCGCTCGCGGGCTGCGCCATGGCAACCGGCGCCATCGCGTCGGTCCCATGCTCTTCAAAGGAGAAAATCGACTGCTCCTTGCCGTCTTCCTGAATGCGGAATGCGCTCTGGGGCAATCCCTCCACAGGCTTGCCGTGATCGTCCACCACCACGTCCACCAGCACCAGGTTCGCGTTTGCATGCAGAACCGTGAACGGTGGCGCAACCTTCTGCGTGTCTCCCTGCGCCTTCTGTGCGGAGGCTCGGTTCGCGAAATGAATCGGCGCGCATGCAAGACACACCAGCCCCGCCGCTGCCCGTACGCGAGGTCCAATCCGGGTCATCGCCCTACCTCAGTTTGCGCGGCTCTTCACGCGCGATTTCCGTTCGCATTCATCTTGCACCCGCGCGCCCTCCCCGCGCTTCAAAAAACTTGCCACGGCCCATTCGAAAGATACAGGCCCTTTGGAAGGAGCAGCGGCCTTCAGGCCGCTGAATGAGCCGCCAACCTCCCCGGCGGCTTTAGCCTCGGAGAAACGCTCCACTGCCGGTTGCCCCATTCTTCGCGCAGTCTTATCGCACGAAGGGTGGGAAACCACCACAAACAGCGTTGCCCCATCCCTTCGACGTTCCTTGCGAAAAGGTGGGAATCCTCAAACCTCAACCCGCCCTCCCGCCAAAAAATCGCTTCAATTGCAAAATCTGCCGCTCGAACCCGTACCACAACACCGTCGCCACCGCTGTCGCTACCGCTAGGCGGAATCCCACCACCGCCAGGTTCCCCGCCATCCCATAGCGGTCCATGCGCGCATCGAACCATCCAAAGAAAATGAACACCGCAATGTGAATCATGTAAAGCCCGTAGCTGATCTGCCCGTAGTACGCAAGCGGCCCGCGCCTGAGCGCCGCGTTAACCGGATTGCGCGCGCCCGTCGACGCAAGCGCCGCCAGCACTGCGCCGGCAAAGCACACCGCCAGCGCCGAATCCAGAAACGCCGTCCCGCCCGCAATGGTCGCCGCCGCCAGCCATCCCGCCGCGCCGCCGCTCACCGCGAGAATCAGCCACGCCCGCCGGCTCCACGCAAGCGTATAGAGCGCCAGCGCCAGCAGGCCGCCCCACGCAATCCCGTCTAGGTGGATCAGCGTGTGCGTCGGCGTCATCCAGCGGAAATTTTCCAGCCGCACCACGGGCGAGGCCACAATGGCCGCGCCCAGCGCCACAGCCAGCAGCCACGGCCTGCGCAGCAGCCGCACCAGCGGCGCCCATAGAAAGTAGTACTGCTCCTCGATCGCCAGCGACCACGTCTGCCCCAGCGCCGGCGGCAGCGCCAGATGAAACAGGTTCTGCACAAAAAAAATGTATGCCAGCCACGGCGCCGTCTTCACCGCCTCAGCTACCGGCGGCCCGATGAACCACGGCGCCTCAAGATAGACCACCGCCAGCACCAGCACATACACCGGCCAGATGCGCAGCACCCTGCGCGCATAAAAATTGCGGAAATAATGCGGCCGGTGGCGCGTTTCAAGCAGGATGGAGGTAATCAGAAATCCCGAGAGCACAAAGAACAGATTGACGCCCGCCCATCCCCACAGCGACGCCCCATACACCCACGTGCCCACAAGCCGCGGATGGCAGTGATAGAAAACCACTCCCAGCACCGCAATCCCGCGCAGCCCCTGCAACTCGGGTATGTACTTGGGCAGCCACGTTGGTCGCTCCATCGGCAAGCCATTAGCTTAACCCAGGCAACAAAGCCCCAACCGTACTGTACGGGCGCGCAGCGTCCGCTCCCGGCATCGAGACGAAAGCCGGCCGCACCCATGCCCCGATCTAAGGTCAATCGCGTCTTCTCCGAAAAAATTCGGGGTCCGATCAAAATTCGACTGCTCCGCCATTTTGAATCAATCGCTTGCCTTATGGTTACCTTCGTAATCGGATCCCGGATTTATCGTTTTACTAAATTGATTTACCTTTTCCGTGAATTTTGCATCAATCCCTATCACGAGTCGTTGATCGCACGACTGACGGAGTTCCCCCGCAAGTCGAGGATTTCCTGTCGCCGTCACGGATCCACGAGCCGTGACTTGAGCGCTCCGGTTTGGAGAAGTCCCTTCCCCCAAGCAAGCCGAGGATTTTCCCAGCGCCGCGGCGGGTAAGTCGGTGTTTCAAATTCTTCGAAACTTCAGTTATCCGGATTTCGATTGGAATCCGGAAAGGAGAATCAGCATGCGCTTTGTGAAATTCGTTTCACCGCGAGTTCTCCAGGGAGTCCTCGCGGCTCTCGTAGTGGCGGGCTGCCTCGCCATGACGGCAAATGCCCAAACCGAGGTGTACAACAACGGCACCGGCACCAACAACGGCTACTTCTACTCGCTCTATACAAGCAGCGGATCGGCCACCATGACATTGACTGATGACTACGGCGGCGGCAATTACTCCATCAGCTGGTCGGGCGTCGGTGATATGGTCGGCGGCAAGGGCTGGAATCCCGGCGGATCGATGTCCGTAGGCTACAACGTCGGCGCCGCTAACGGGTATAACAACATCTCCGTGTACGGCTGGACGACCAATCCGCTCGTCGAGTATTACATCTGTGAGTTCGGCTCGTTGTATACGGCAGATGCCACTTACAAGGGCAGTGTCAACAGTGACGGGCACACTTATGACACTTACGAGCACGAGCAAGTCAACCAGCCTTCTATTGAAGGTACCGCCACCTTCGAGCAGTACCTCGATAACTGGGGCGGCTCATCGATCGGATCGAACCACACCGTCACCACGGGCAACCACTTTAATAACTGGGAGAGCCTTGGCATGCCCATGGGCTCCTTCAACTATATGATTCTCGGGACTGAGGCCTATAACGGCGCCAGCGGGTACGTAAACGCAACCGTGTGGTAACCGATTCTTTCGCTGATTCGTTTGCCATCGCCCGGGCCGGCAGGTTATTAGAATCGCCGGCCCGGCTGGATGGAACGCAAAAGACGATACGCAATCGCGAAGAGTGTGCTGGTCGCGGACGAGAATTCCCAGGCAACCGGTAACCAAAGGAACGGGAGGAGGTTCAGTATGCGGTCAATGTGGTTCGTTTCCATACGAATTCAGCAAATAGTTCTCGCCGCCCTCATAGCGGCGGGTTGCATAACCATGCCGGTAAACGCCCAGACCGTAAGCGGCAATGGAACGGGCACCAACAACGGCTTCTACTATTCGCTGTATAGTAGCGGCGGGTCGGCAACCATGACTCTGGGTACGGCCGGCAATTACGCCATTACCTGGTCCGGTGTCAGCGATGTTGTGGGCGGGAAAGGCTGGAATCCCGGCAGTGCTCAGGTGATTGGCTATAACGTCGGATCCGCCAGCGGCTATAACACCATTTCCATCTACGGATGGTTGACAAGTCCGCTCGTCGAATATTACATCACGGAGCTTGGTTCGCTCTACACGGCGGACGCAACGGAGATGGGCAGTGTGACCAGCGATGGGCATACTTACACCACTTATGAGCATGAGCAAGTCAACCAACCCTCCATCGAAGGCACTGCAACCTTCGAACAGTACTTAGACGCATGGGGCGGAGCATCGATCGGGCAGAACAACGTTGTCACCACCGCCAATCACTTCAACCACTGGAACAGCCTCGGGATGACAGTGGGTACGTTCAACTATCAGATCCTCGGGACAGAGGCATATAACGGCGCCAGCGGATCCGTGAACGCCACCGTATGCGCAACAAGCTGCGGCGGCTCTTCCGGCGGCTCGCCCAGCTTTACCTTATCGCCCTCCGCCTCCTCGGTCTCTGTAACCCAGGGGAGCAGCGCTACTGACACCATTGAGTTGCAGGACCAGAACGGATTCAGCGGCAGCGTCACCCTTACTGCCTCCGGCATGCCCAGCGGCGTCACCGCGTCGTTCGGCACCAACCCCACCACCGGAAATAGCACCCTCACGCTGACCGCCGACAGCTCAGCCGTGACCGGTTCGTCCACGATCACCGTCACCGGAACCTCCGGCAGCACGACCGCAAGCACCACCATTGCGCTCACCGTCAATGCCGCGGGCGGCAGTGGCGGCTCCGCCTGCACCGTCGACTATACGATCTCTCCCCAAAACAGCAGCCAGTTCGGAGCGACCATCGGCATCAAGAATGGCGGAAGCGAGACTCTGAGCGGCTGGTCGCTGACCTGGACCTTTGCCAACGGGCAGACTATCAGCAGCTCATGGAATGGAACCGTCTCCCAGAGCGGCGCCAACGTTACCGTGAGCGAACAGTCCGGCCAGACATGGGAGAATATTCCCGCCGGCGGAACCTATACCGGCTTCGGCTTCAATGGAACCTGGAACGGTTCCACCAACGCAATACCCACAAACTTTGCGCTCAATGGAACGGCCTGCACCGTAAATTAGCTTTTTGCCGGCCGACTGAGGCAGCACGGCGAAGCAGGACAAAGGGCCTGTTTCGCCGCATCTTTGCATAAGAATGAGAGCCCTGGAAAACTCAAGGGGTGCGTGCGCAATGGCCCCTGCGCCCGGCGGACGCTCGCCCTTTCTGCCTGTTCGTAGTCGAGACGCGGGGCTTTCTTTGATCGGAGTCAACGGGGAAGATCACTCGATGAGAAGACAACTTATCCTGGCGGCAAGCGTAATGGTTGTCGGCTTAACAGCAATAGCGGCCGTTGCAGGCGATTCCTCGGGAAGGGTGCCCGATACATTCGTCTTAGTCAAAGGCGGGACCTACAGGAACACAACCTCCAACTACTACGGAAAAGGTGTCATCCTGTCGGACTTTTACATCGCTAAATACGATGTAACTCAAAAAGAGTGGACCCACGTGATGGGAACCAATCCCTCAAAGTTCAAGGGTGACGACTTACCAGTGGAGATGGTGAGCTGGTACGATGCCATCGAATACTGTAACCAACGGAGTATCCAGGAAGGTTTGCGATCTTTCTACAACATAGACAAGAGTAAGAAAGATCCTCATAACCTGCCGGACCCCAAGTTCGGCGATCTCGATGACATCCAGTGGACGGCATCCATCAACCCGGGAGCGAACGGTTACCGGCTGCCCACAGAAGCCGAATGGGAATATGCCGCCGGCGGAGGCCAGCTAAGTCGGAGTTACACTTACAGTGGGAGCAATGATGTGGATGAAGTCGCGTGGTATTGGAGAAACTCGGGAGATACTTACCTTACAGGATATTGGAACTGGCCGACCCTCCAGCAAAATCACAATAGGACCCATCCCGTTGGCAGTAAGAAGCCCAACGAGCTGGGCCTCTACGATATGTCAGGCAACGTGAGGGAATGGTGTTGGGACTGGTACGGCGACCTGAAGACGCACATAACTGATCCCCAAGGAAGCGACGAAGGTTTCCGCCGCGTTTGGAAAGGCGGCGGCTGGATGGGTGCCGACTTCTGCACCGCGACCGCCTACCGGGGTGGTCTGGCGGCCAATGGCAAAGGCCCCGATCAGGGTTTCCGTGTCTGCCGCAACAAGTAAATCTCTGCGGTCCTCTCGATTTCCCTACCCCCTATTCCCTACTCCCTGTTCCCTTGTTCCCTGCTCCTTCACCCCGCCGCCAGTTGCCGTGCCCGCTCTGTTGCGCGCATCACCGCCTTGATCAGCGTCACGCGCAATCCGCCCTCTTCGAGCTCCAGAATTCCATCGATGGTGCACCCCGCCGGCGTGGTCACCGCGTCCTTGAGCAGCGCCGGATGATACCCCGTCTCCAGCACCATCTTCGCCGCGCCGAACGCCGTCTGCGCCGCCAGTTGCGTCGCAATGTCGCGTGGCAGTCCCACCTTCACGCCCGCCTCCGCCAGCGCTTCAATAATGATGTAGAGGTACGCTGGCCCCGAGCCCGAAAGCCCCGTCACCGCATCCATGTGCTTCTCGTCCACAATCACCGTGCGCCCCACGGTCTCGAAAATGCGCGCGGCGAGCTCCATTTGTTTGTCGCTCACAAATCGTCCGCGGCACAGCGCCGCAATCCCCGCGCCCAGCGCTGAAGGCGTGTTCGGCATGGCGCGAATGACTCCGATCTCCACCTCCGCGCCCTCTTCAATCGATCGTGTCTTCACGCTGGCCGCAATTGACACCACCGTCTTTCTCGCCGTCAGCGCCGGCTTGATCTCCGCAATCAGGTTGGCCACCTGAAATGGCTTCACTGCCACCAGGATCAGGTCCGCCTGCTCGGCCGCTTCGCGGTTGTTCGTGCTCACCTCCACGCCCCACTGCGTGCTGCGCGCCAGCGCCCCCTCGGCGTGCGAAACCGTCGCCCGGATCTGCTCCGGCGCAAACAGGTTCTCCTTCAAAAATGCCTGCAGCAAAATGCTGCCCATCTTTCCCGCGCCCAAAACCGCCACGCGCACATCCGGCAGTTGCGCGGGCACTCTAGCGGCCTCAACGGCTATCTCCGCCATCGTTCTCCTCTTGTTTGTCGAAAATTGCGCTGCACTTACCAGAATACGCGCAATGGGCGGGTGGGGAGCAGCGGCCCCCGTGTGCGGAAACAGGAGGGCTCGGGCCCTGCTTGCCCTGGATTATTCACTCCAGCTGTCATCCTCACCGAGTCGCCGCAGGCGACGAACCGAAGAGCCTGCCCTGAGCAAGGTCCGCCGCGCGGACCGAGTCGAACGGGATCTGCGGTTGCTTATCTCAGAGCACGCGAAAAACCTGCAAAAAACACCCAAAATCGCGCCTTTTTTTGCCTACATCCGCGCGCTTCGTCTGCCTGCAACCGGAGGTTTTCGCCGCTCATGTCTGCCCGGAAGCATACCTATGGCCCGCAAATGACGCTCTTTCGACGTTTGTCTTCTTATAACCGCACAAAGTCTGCTCAGTTCGTCCGCGTATACCCGCATATTTTCTTGCATTTCTTGCGGTGTATTTAACATCTGCGATTTCTCTCACTTCCCCGCGCCCTTCTCCTGAGCAATCCAATCGTCGATGCGCGCCTCCAGAAGATCGAGCGGCAGCGCACCCGCGCCGATCACCTCATCGTGAAACGCGCGCATGTCGAACTTCTGTCCCAGCTCCTTCTGCGCGCGCGCCCGCAGCTCCAGAATCTTCATCTGCCCCACCTTGTAGGCCAGCGCCTGCCCCGGCCACGCAATGTACCGATCCACCTCCGCCTGCACATCGGTCTCGTCAATCGCCGAGTGCTCATGAAAATAATCCACCATCTGCTGGCGGGACCAGTGTTCCGAGTGCACGCCCGTATCCACCACCAGCCGGATCGCGCGCCACATATCCGCTTCCAGCCGTCCGTAGTCCGAGTAAGGATCCTGGTAGAATCCCACATCTTTCCCGAGCCGCTCGGCGTACAGCGCCCACCCCTCCACAAACGCCGTATACCCCTCGTATTTGCGAAACTCCGGAATCCCCGTCAGCTCCTGCGCCGTGGAAATCTGCATGTGGTGCCCGGGAATCCCCTCGTGATAGGCGATCGACTCCACGCCGTACAAGGTGCGCTCGGTCGCGTTGTAGGTATTGATCAGCAACCGCCCCGGCCGGCTCCCATCCGGCGCGCCCTCCTGGTAGTACGCCGCAGGACCGGCGGTCGCCAGGAAGTCCGGCATCGGCACCACTTCGAACGGCATCTTGGGAATATGCCCGAAGAGCTCGGGCAGCTTCGCCTGCATCGGCCCCAGATAGCCCCTGAACGCGGCCAGCAGCGCGTCGGCACTGGCCGGCTTCATCTTCGCATTCGTCTTCAGGCTCGCGCGGAAGCTGGCCAGGTCCTTGAATCCCAGCTTCTCGGCAATCGCCTCCTCCTCCGCCTCGTCCTTCTTCACCTCGTCCAGGCCGATCTGGTGAATCTGGTCCGGCGTCAGATCCGTCGTGGTCGTCTTCTTGATCAGGAAGCGGTAATACTTGTCCCCGTCGGGCAGCGCCCAGATGCCCGGGTCGCTTCGCCCCGCGGGCACATAGCTCACCTCGAGATACCGCGCGAAGCGCACATACGCCGGCAGCACTTCCTTCGTGATCGCATCCAGCATCTCCGTCTTGATCCGCGTCTGCTCGGCCGCGCTCAAGCTCGAGGGAAACTTCTTGAGCGGCAGCGCGAACGGCGTGTCCTCGGGCTTCTGGGCCGCCATCGCCTTCACCTGGTCGAGCACCTTCTCCAGCAGAATCTTCGGGGGCACGCGCCCATCGTCCACGCCGATCGACATATTCGTCGTCACCTGCTCGAACGCCTGCGGAATCAGGTGCAGCCGCGCAATCCAGTCGTCGTAATCCTTCACCGTGGTAAAGCTCAACTGCCCGGCCAGGTCCGCGTACGCGGTCTGGATGCCGCTCATCTGGTTCACCGGCATCTCCCACTCTTTGAACTGCGCCCCCTCCTCGTCCTCCATGAACCGCCGCATCAGCATCTCGCGGCTCAGCTTCTCTTCGTCGCTCAGCCCCGCGTCGTCAATCGCGGCGAGCTTCGGCAGCCAGTTCTGCTCGCGCTCCAGCCACGCGTTCACCGCCTTCACGCTATAGTCGCGGACCTTGTCGTTCCAGCGCTTGTCGCCGATCGACGAGGCAAACTCGGGTTGGTTGGCGAGATACCCGTCCCAGTAGTCGCGGAACAGCGCAAGCAGCGCCGCGCGCCGTTCCTCCACACTCGCCGCGGGAGCGGACGCGGACCCCGGCGCCGGCGCCGTTTGCGCCCCAGCCTGCGCAGGCTTGGCCGCGTGCGCCCCCGCGGAATGCTCATCGGTTGCGCGTGCGTGAGCCGGGAGTTCGAGCCTGGAGGAGAAAAGCGCGAGCGCGCCAACAGCAAATGCGATGCGATGCGGTGTCTTCAAGCGATTTCCTTAGGAGGTTTCTTACCTTCCGTTGAGTTTAGTGCATGGCGATGAATGAGTCCGCAATGAAAGAGGTGTTTTACGAAGACGAATTCTGGGATGAGTGTCTGGTTCTAACGTGACGGTTGCGGACTTTGATGTTGCGGAGGGGGTGAGTGTCGGGTTGCGGGAGGACAGTGGGGTGCAGAAAGGTGCGCCTGGAGGCGGACGAACGTGCCGAATGCAGAGCAAAAAATGCGCGTTTTTGCGTGGCTTTTGGGGTGCTTTTTGCACTTTGCAGAATTTAGCGTGGATTTCGGTAAGGTGGAAATACGGGGAACAGGGAGCAGGGAACAGGGAATAGGGAATAGGGGATAGGGAACAGTGATCAGTGGACAGTGATCAGTGGTCAGCGAATGGAGGGTTGAGTGAGGGAGCGGGAGAGAAAGATTGTGCGGCGGAGGCTGGATGTGGAGATGCGGCCGTACCGGCGCGCGGCGATGGAGCCGCATCCGACGGAAGGGTTGCTCAGCCTGGTGCGGCAGGTGCTGCGCATTCCCGTGCTGGAGATTGCGGGCAAGGTCGGCGTGGAGCGTTCAGTGCTGTATGGATTGGAGACGAGCGAGCGACGGCGGACGATTACGCTCAAGTCACTGAACCGCGTGGCGAAGGCGATGGGCTGCAGGGTGGTGTACGGCGTGGTGCCGGAGGGCGGGCTGACGTTTGAAGAGTTGGCGGATGAGATAGAGGAGATGCGGCGAGTGAGCGAGTCGGCGAGTCAGCAGGCCAGCGAGTTGGCGGAAGACGGGGAACGAGGGAACAGGGAACAGGGAACAGGGAGTAGGGAGTAGGGAGTAGGAGAGAGTAGGTTCTATGGCGGATGCGGAAAAGGACTATTGGGGACGAGAGATGCAGCGGCGCGCGGAGAGAAAGCGCGCGGCGGAGAAGAAGCGCGCGAAGCGTGTGGGGAGGAACCTGGCGGGGCTGAGGAAGGAAGCGGCGAAGCAGGTGAAGAAAAAGGGCGGGGAGCTCGTGAAGGTGTTGATGGACAAGGCACTCGAAGGGAACGTGGCGAGCGCGAAGATGGTGGTGGAGCTGGCGGAGACGAAGCCCGGTGAGGAGCAGAAGCCGAAGAAGAGGCGGCGAGGCTTGTCGACGGCGCAACGGTGGGCGCTGGAGCCGGAGTGGGTGGGACCGGAGGCGGGGACGGAGGGGAGGTAGGGGAGGGTGGGCGCTCGTCCGGAATTAGTACGGGGATTTTCTCAGTTGGGGTTTGGTGGCGAAGAGCCCGTTTGCCGGTAGAAATCGCCCCGAGGCCAATGCAAAACCCCCTTCGTTGTGCGGTTGCAGGTCCGGCATAGGGCGAGATGCTTATAAGGCAGACCCATCGTCGTCATGGTGACCTGCTGGATCATTTCCGGGTACGGCGAGCATTAGGTACGCTCGGTAGACTTTTTGATATGCTTCGCGCATTCGATCATCGAATGGATGCCTTTCGTGTCCCGCTCTCGCAACTTCCAGCAGAGATTCGAGATCGTCTTTCATGTGAGGCCCTTGGCTTTTTATTAACCACTTCAGTTTGTGAGTGCACAGAGCCTCGTACGGGTAGGTATCCAGGTGGCCGCGCTCTCGGATCTGCTCCACGAGGATTTCCGACCCGCGGTTGATGTCCTCTCGGGCCTTGACCAAGTCATCGTTTACCAGGGCGCGCTTGAGGAAGAGAACGGCAATGTGGTGGAGGGCTTGAAAGTTGCCCTTGGCAGCGGTGCGAATGCCCAAGGACTGGTTTAGATAGTTCTCAGCGAGGGGGAAATGGTCGAAATAAAGCTCGGCTCGGCCGAATTGAAGCCAGAACAGGAATTGATCCGCATAATACGCTTTTACGTCTTCGTAGGCCTCTGAAATCGTGTCGTAATCCTCCCCGAAGAGCTGGATCATATTGTCGAGGTTGATTAGCCCGCGATAGGCGATGTATTCAGGTGTACGTTGGGAAATGTTGTGCGGTGTTATGTCGGGGCTCAGCTGGATGAGGATACTTGTGACTGCTTCTTTCCTGACGTCCAGGGGAGAGGATTCAGTCGCTACTTGCTGGGCGATTACGCGGTGCCTCGGAGAGAGGAAGTCTGAGCCTTCCCTCCATGGGATAACCACGCCCTGAAGGTGGTTTGCCAGAATTGTCGCTTTGTCTAAGTCGGTGCCGTCGAGACATGCGAGAAGGTGGCGACGACGCACGGGTGCGCCGTGCATGTATGCCAAGCAGGTAATGGTGTACACCAAACGCGCCCCGTCGCTCGCGAGGCTGAAGAATTCATTCGCGAGGATGACGTCGAAGCCTTTTCCTAGGGTGGCCTCTTTCATCGCAACAAGTAGTTGCTTCTTTGACCTGCTCAGGAATTCGCGCAGTTGATCGTTCCGGGGTATGCCTTGCAGCTTGCCAAGCCGTCCAAATTCCGCCAGTTTGTTTATGATTGACTCGCTGTCCCCTTTACTTAGGGGGGGCATGTCGACCACAGCAGGTCTCGGGTGGGTTAAGCCGACAATGCGCGGGAGGATTACGTGCGGTCGATCCGCCAATACAAATGTAACTCTCCAATCTGGATTTTGCCTCGCTAGCGCTTCTAGCATGTCAATTTGGATTGCAGCCTCGTCGAAGAAGAAGAATGTTCTTTTCGCCTCCGTTGAGTTCAAGAGATTGCTGATCGGACCCCTATTGAGGCGCTCGGGAGATTTCATAAAGTAGACGCTGTGGCCGGCTCGGCTGAGTTCGACCGCAACGCGTTTGAGCAGGGTGCTCTTCCCTGATCCGGCGTGTCCCAATAGGAGTACGGTGTTGATGTTATCTGGAGCTTCGGTGATATGGGCCAGAAGGTCAGTTGTCACGCTTCTGGGCGCGTCTAAGCTTGATGCTATATCTTCCCACGTCGGTTCGGCGCCTTCGAAGAATTGGCTCCTGGTCCTACCGGTTGAGTTGCCTGGAGGGGTCGGCGTTACAAAGTCGAATTGCCTTAATAGCTCTGACTGTTGGCTGAGCAACTCCTGGGACAGTGCGGCCATGTCGTGGGGAAATCGGTTCCTGAGCAGGGTCATTCTGTCGGGGACGAGCCCTTGAACGAGCGGTATAAGGACGTTGAAGAATTCGTCGGCGGTCGAATTGAACACCACGTAGCCGCTGTCTTCTAGTTGGCGATTCTTGATAGTGCTGATGTTTGGTGACACGATGAATGCCTTCGCGCGGACCTCCTTTGCACCCCGACTGCGTTGGCTTCGCAGGCTTAGGTAGTGGTGAAATGGGGAGTCAACGAGTCGAGTACCGACAAATAGGAATGCGCAGGTCATCATGTCGTCTGCCACCGCCTGGTACCAAGGGCTTGGCGTCGTCGTTTGCGCAGCGAAATCTTCATAGGTAAAGGTGTATCCCTTCTCTGGCTCCAGAGCTGAGCCGTGCAGGTGTACGGATTGCACTCGCTCGTGCCACCGGTCCTGGTCTAGGTAAGGGGCCGGGCATGTAATAAGATCAAGGCGCTGGGCCGCGTAACCTTTGTACGCTTGCTCCAATACGTCGTCGATGTTGGTTGTATAGATTCGGTACCAGTGCAGCGATGGCAAACGGAGGTGCCAGTCTGCCGGTTTGCAGTCCCTGTAGTATCGGGCCAACACCTGCTGCAATTCCTTCGACCCGAGGTGCTTTTGAGCCTGGTCGTATACGGTTGGTAGGTCCTCGTCGTTATACGCCCATCCGCATTCCTTAGCAAAGTGAGGAAGCCCCCCGGCTCTGCCGGGGCGACAGTCGGAGTTTGACATTTGAGGGAGTCCACCCAGAAAACTCCAAGCGTGAGCCGACCAAAGCATCACGCGAAGGAGAATCCGGATGGACGAGTACGAAAGCCTAAGCCACACGAAGTGGGATTGCAAGTATCACGTGATCTTCATTCCCAAATACCGGCGCAAGAAGTTGTATGGAGAATTGCGCAAGCATTTGGGCGATGTGCTGCGGAATCTTGCCGCGCAGAAGGAGAGCCGGGTGGAGGAGGGCCACCTGCTGCCTGACCACGTACACATGCTGATCTCGATACCGCCCAAGTACGCAGTGAGTCAGGTGATTGGCTTCATGAAGGGCAAGAGCGCGATCCACCTGGCGAGGGTGTATGGAGAGCGAAAGCAGAACTATGCTGGGCAGCACTTCTGGGCGCGGGGCTACATGGTGTCGACGGTGGGCCGGGACGAAAAGGCGATCCGGGACTACATCCGCAACCAGGAAGACGAAGACAAGCGCATCGACCAGATGCAGATTTGGAACTGACCGGCCGCCTTCAGGCGGCGCAATCAAACTGGGGCCGCGTCAGCGACCCCCAACAGCCGCTTTGAGCGGCTCACACAAATAAGGCCCCCGGCTCTGCCGGGGGATACTTACCCCGCTGCGGACGCCGAATCAGGTCTCCCGCCGAGCCGTTGTTCGAGAGGGCCTCCGACGATTCCTAGTTGACTAAGGATCTCCTCGTCGATGCGCAGGGGTACCCGCTCCTTATCGCCGAGAAGGAGGACCAGACTCTCGAAACCGAAGCGGCGCCGGCGAACAAGCTCGATCTGGCCCCACGGAATGGCCAGGGGTGGATACGCGGGACGCAAGGGCCAGGGCATGGACAGGTACAGCGCGTCATCGGCGGCACAAATCTGCAGGGTCGGGCCGTAAACTTGACCTCGCATCCGCACATGATAAAAATCCGCACGCGGCTCTCTGATTTGTCCCATCGGAGTTGACCGCCTGCTAAAGCGCTTGCTGAGTTTGTGCCAGCCGCTGGTGAGACTTGTTAAGAAGGGTGTGCCGGCAAAGGCAAGAGCGAGCACCGTATAGAACAATGGGTGCTGCGAGATGTAATGGAGCGAGGCGACCATGGCGTTTCATCAAAAGTAATCCGGCCGTCTGGGCAGCGGCGATTGCGGGCCGGCCAAGCAATCAAATGCCCACCGGGAACGGCTTGGGGCTGGACTCATCGGCATTGACGCCGGAGCGCCAGCGCTCGAAGCGGCCCTGGAGCAGGCTCATCAACCCGGTGTACCAGTAGCCGACGACGAAGAGAATGAGGAACGGCGCGGTGAAGTAGTTCTTGTTGGTGAAGGTATACCAGATGGCGGCGGCAAAGTAGCAGCCCAGCAGCAGCTCGATCCAGGGCGTGAGCTTGAGCCGCTTGCGGTACTTGGCGGCCTGCGATTTCTGTCCCTTCTGCGCCACGCGGTACTTGGGCGTGCGCACAAAGGCGCTCTTGATGCCGAAGAGTGCTTCCATCACCGCCTTGGTGTTGGTCACGGTGAGGCCGATGCCGAGAGCCATGAGAAAAGGCAGATAAAAGAAGGTGCGCTTCCAGGTTCGGGGATAGATTTCGCGCTCGCTCATCACATAGAACACGGCGATGGAGAAGCTGGATGCGGTGAACAGCGGTACGTCGATGAGCAGCATCTGGAACCAGCCCTGGTAAAAGCGGCAGATCATAGCGGGGATGAGCAGCGCCGACATGATGACCATGAGCGGATAGCTCACGTTGGCGGTGAGGTGGTAGACGGCTTCAACCTTGATGCGCAGCGGGGCATTGGAGCGGAAGACGCGGGGCAGAATCTTGATGCTGGTCTGGATGAGTCCCTTGGCCCAGCGCGCCTGCTGGGTTTTGAAAGCGGTCATCTCGATGGGCAGCTCGGAGGGGCACTCGACACTGGGCAGGTATTTGAACTTCCATCCGGCCATCTGCGAGCGGTAGCTGAGGTCGGTGTCTTCGGTGAGGGTGTCATGCTGCCAGCCTCCGCCGTCGTAGATGGCCTGGCGGCGCCACATGCCGGCGGTGCCGTTGAAGTTGAAAAACTCGCCGGAGCGAAAACGCGCGCCGTGCTCGAGGACGAAGTGGCCGTCGAGCAGGATGGCTTCCACCCGGGTGAGCAGGCTGTAGTCGCGGTTGAGGTGCGTCCAGCGCGTCTGCACCATGCCGATCTCGGGCTCGGCGAAGTGATGAATCACCTTCATCAGCCAGTCGGTGGGGGGAACGAAGTCGGCGTCGAAGATGGCGATGAATTCGCCTTTGGCCACTTTCAGGCCCTCATCGAGTGCGCCGGCCTTGAAGCCGATGCGGTTGCTGCGGTGAATGTAGACAATGTTGTGGCCGAGCGCGGCGTAGCGCTCCACGATGGCCGAGGCAACCTCGCGGGTTTCGTCGGTCGAGTCGTCGAGGACCTGGATTTCGAGCTTCTCGCGCGGGTACTCGATGGAGCAGACGGCGTCAATGAGGCGGTCGATGACGAACTGCTCGTTGAAGATGGGAAGCTGGATGGTGACTGCGGGCAGCTCGGCGAATTGCCGCGGCGGGTTGGGCTTGGCGTTGCGCCTGTATTTGAAGTACTGGTAGCACATCGTGTAGCGATGGATGCCGTAAAAGGAGAGCACGATCATCACCGCGAAATACGGCAGCAGCATCGAAGCGTCGAACCAGTTCCAGTGGTAGAGGCCTTTGAAGGTCTGGTCGGCGTACTGCATCTTGAGGTAATGGCGCAGCCCGGACTGCGGCGCAAAGGCCAGCAGCGCGGCTTGACGGGCAAGCGCGCCCGTGAGCCGGGCGGCGTTGAAAGATGCAATTGAAAGCGCGGCGGACAAAGTGAGATCCCCCGAAAGGGATTAACTCCATTGTAAGCGAGGAGTGAGGTTGGGCCTGCGATTTCCATCACTTAGGACGAGATTTGAGCCTGGCCAGGAGGGCCGGCTTTTTGGCCGCACGCGCACAGATCTCCGCCGCTTCATTGGACCTTGGGTACTTATTGTGGTCGCGTAACTTAGTTTTTTCAGGTATTTGCCGCTGGAAGACTGGCGCGCGTGCTGGTCTTGCCAATTTGCGAGGGAGGCGGTGACTCGCGTAACGTTGGCACTGTCAGGAGAAGTATGTCCACCTCCACCGCATCGCAAATCGCAGCGCCCGCCGGCGGCAGTTTTCTGCTGGAAACCCGCGCGCCCGCCGAGGTGTTCACGCCCGAAGACCTGACCGAGGAGCAGCGCCAGATTGCCGCGACGGCAGAGCGCTTTACCCGCGAGGAGATTCTGCCCGCCGTGGCGCCCATCGAGGCCAAAGAGCCAGGCGCAATGGCGAAGCTGCTGCGCAAGGCGGCGGAGTTGGGGTTCACCGCCGTCGAAATCCCCGAGGAGTACGGCGGCCTGGGGATGGACAAGATCACCTCCACGGTGATTACGGATCACGTCTCCGTACTGGCCAGCTTTTCCACGGCTTTCGGCGCGCACGTGGGGATTGGCACACTGCCGCTGGCCTGGTACGGAACGGAGGAGCAGAAGCAGCGCTATCTGCCCAAGCTGGCGACATGCGAATGGATCGGGGCGTATGGGCTTTCCGAAGCAAGCTCAGGCTCGGATGCGATGAACATCCGCACGCGCGCGGCGCTTGCGCCCGATGGTTCGGGCTACATTCTGAACGGCGAAAAGCACTGGATCACGAACGGCGGCACCGCCGGATTGTTTACCGTGTTCGCGAAAATTGACGGCGAAAAATTCTCCGCATTCCTGGTGGAGCGGGAAACGCCGGGATTGAGCGTGGGTGCAGAAGAGCACAAGCTCGGCATCCGCGGCTCGTCCACCTGCGCGCTGGTCTTTCAGGATTGCAAGGTGCCCCGGGAAAATCTGCTGGGCGAAGCCGGCAAGGGCCATCACATTGCTTTCAATGTGCTGAACATGGGCCGCTTCAAGCTCGGCGTGGCCTGCGTGGGCGGCGCGCGGCACGCAGTCGGAGAGATGATCCGCTACGCCAGGCAGCGGCAGGCCTTCGGCAAAGCGATCGCGGAGATGGGCCTGATCCAGAAGAAAATTGCCTTGAGCGCGGCGCGGCTCTTTGCCGCCGAAAGCATGGCCTATCGCACGGCAGGCATGCTCGAGCAGAGCCTGGCGGAGCTGCGCGCCGGCAAGTCCGATGGGACGAAGGCGAAGATCGATGTGCCGCGGACCATCGGCGAGTACGCCGTGGAGTGCTCGATTCTGAAGGTGTACGGATCGGAGATGCTCAGCTTTGTGGCCGACGAGCTGGTGGCCACCATGGGCGGATACGGTTACGTGGAAGAATATCCGGCGGAGCGGACCTACCGCGATGCGCGCATCAACCGGATTTTTGAGGGAACGAACGAGATCAACCGGCTCATCATTTCAGGATGGTTGATGAAGCAGGCGCTGAGCGGGAGCTTGCCCCTGCTGCCGGCCATCAACCGGGTGATGGAGGAAGCGACGGCTCCGGGATCGTTCGATGCCGCGGGCGAGGCGGACGAACCCCTTGGGCGCGAGGCCGGCATGCTTGCCCAGGCGCGCAAAATCGCCCTCTTTGCCGCCGGAGTGGCCAGCCAGCGCTTCAAGCTCGAGCTCGACCAGCAACAGGAAGTGATGGCCGATTTGGCGGACATGATCAGCCAGATTTACGCGCTCGAGTCCGCGCTGGTGCGGGCGCAGAAGCTGGCCGCAACCGGACGCAGCACCGCCCCGGCGGCTGCGGCCATGGCGGGTTTGCTGGCCGAAGAGACGATCGGGCCCGCCGAGCAGGCCGCGCGGCGCATCCTGGCCGCTTGCGGCGAGGGCGATGCGTTGCGCACGCAACTCGCCATTCTGCGCAGGCTGGCGCGCCACGTGCCGGCCGACCCGGTCGCGCTCATCCGCACCGCAGCGCGCGCATGCATTGAGATCGAGCGATATCCGTTGGGATGACCCCAAGCGGCGACGGCCCTGCGCTGAGCTACGCGTCCCTACGAGATTTCCTAGAGAGCTCTAAAACGGCGTGCCGCCGTTGAAGTCCTTGGTGAGCGCGTTGTATACGCCGGTCATGCAGGCCGGATCGGAGAAGATCAGACCGAGTTCGCGGTTCTTGCCTAGCGAATCGGCGGAGAAGTTTTCCGAGCCGAGGAAGAGTTTCGCCTGGGCGGTCGAGTAGTCGGCCAGCACAGCCTTGGCATGAATGTAGTAAGCGCTGGATTTCGTTGAAGTGTAAACCGCGATCTTGGCGCCGCCCTGCTTGAGAGGGGTGAGCGTGGAGGTGTACTTATTATTCTCGTTCTCCTGGACGAGAGTTACCGAGACTCCGCGCTTGAGCGCAGAAATGAGATCGGATTGGATGGTCGTGTCGTCGAACTCCTCCTGCGCGATGAGCAGCGAATGCGTGGCGCCGTTGATGAGCGCCTGGAGCGAGCTGAGCGAGTTGGTCGGGCTCCAGACGAGGTTGTCGCCGGTGGGCGGAGTGATGGCGGCGTTGGTGAAGTCGGCGCTGAAGGTGGTTTCAATGGCGGCTACATCGGCTGCGTCATTGGTGATGACGGCGAAGTCGCGCGTTGTGGCATAGGCCTCGGGGGTGAGATTCAGCGTCATGATGGCGGAGGTCGCCGCATCCACGGTGACGGTCTTCTGGTGGGTGACGGCGTACGCGGGGTTGGCCCAGTGCACCCCGACTTTTTTTGCCTGGAGCGAATTGTAGGCCGGTGTGTTGGCGGCTTTTTCCTCGTTCTGGTCGAGGATGACGCGCACGGCCAGGCCGTTGGCCGCAGCTGCGGCGAGCGCATCGATCACGGTGGCGTCAGTGAGCTCGTACATCGTCATATCGATGGATTTCTTAGCCGACGCGATGAGGTTGTAAATCGCCGTGAGGCCCTGGTCGGGTTCGACGACGAGAGTATAGCTCGCATTCTGCTCAGAAGGCGCGGGCGGCCTGGGCGGCGTTGCAGGAGCCGGCGGTGCGGGGGGAGCGGGTGGCTTGCTGCGGTGCGTCTCATGGGCGGAGCGCGGGTCTTCCATGGATCCCCCTGTGCCGGCGGGCGCTGAAGGCGGCCGGATGTAGAGCCGGATGTAGAGATTGTAGGCCCGGAAGGAAATTCGCTTCCTTGAGCGGCGGTAAAAATCGAGCGGCGGCAGAAATCGGGTCAATCCATAGCATAGAGAGAGGGATGCGGTTCCGGCGGGGATGCCGGCCCGCAAAGAGGGAAGCGTCTCCTCCAGGCAGAGCCTTCTTGCAAGGTTAGGAGCTGTGAGGACCTACCAGTGACGGAAATGTTTGATGCGTGGTCTGACCTATCCTTTGTCTGTCGGATTGTGGAAATCAAGAAAATAGGCGTAGACTCACGTACTCTTGACAATTCTCCAGGAAACCTCCTAGACTGCGCCGCTGTAGTGGTATGACCACTCAGAAAGAACCTTGAATTCCTTATCCCAATCGGAGGTAACCATGCAAAGAATTCTCAGGGCCCCAGCGCATACCTTTGCGTTAGCTCTCTTGACGCTCGCCGCTACCGCTGCCGCGCAGACCTACGCCACCGGCAACCCCCGCAACCCTTCCGAGCCGAACACGCCGGGGACCTGCGCCACGCTTGATTCGCAGTTCACCTCTTCGCAGGTCGACGTCGAAGACCCGCCGACCAGTGACGATACCTCGCGCATCCAGGACGCGCTCGACTCCTGTGAAGGCACGGGCGAAGGGGTGGTCCTGCACATCAATGGGTCAGACAACGCCTTTCTGAGCGGCATGCTGACCATCGAAAACGACGAGGCTCTGGTGATCGATTCCGGGGTCACGCTCTACGGCAACAACAGCTATAACAGCGAGTCCGAGCTGATCTACGTTCCCAACAGCAACACCGGCATCTACGGGGCGGGCACCATCGACGGCCGCGCCAACGTGTACTCGTTCAGCAACACGCCGCGCCTGGTGCAGACGCAGGGCGCGAGCAACTTTGTGATTGCCAACATGACGCTGCAGAATGCGGCGCACCCCAACCTCTACATCCAGGAAGGCAGCGGCGCCACGGTGTGGAATGTGACCATCAACACCTCGCCTAACCAGGCGAACGCGGACGGGATCGATATCGACAGCATCAGCGACGTTACGGTGGCTAATTCCAACATCACCGCCGGCGACGACGGCATCGCGGTAAAAACCAACGAAGCCGCCGCGTCGAACATCACGGTGAAGGACACGAACGTGTACGGCACGCACGGTCTGTCCATCGGCAGCCAGACCTTCGACGGCGTAACCAACGTGCTCTTCGAGAACAACTACGTGTACGGCAAAGACTCCGCGGGCACGGCCTCGACCGATGCCAACGCCATCAACATCAAGACCGACGAGGATTGCGGCGGGCTGGTGAAGCAGGTGACCTACGAGAACACCTGCATCGAGTATGCCAAGCACCTGATCATCGTGAATGCCTACTACGGAAGCTGTAGCGGCACTTCCGGCACTCCGCAATTCCAGGACATCATCGTCAACGGCGTGAAGTCTCAGAGTTCCGTCTCCGGCGCCTACGAAACCTTTGCGGGGTACAACTCCAGCAATCTTGCCCAGGTCTATCTGGGCAACATCGATCTCGACAGCAACACGCAAAACGGCGACGAGTATACCGACGCGTATCTCGACAACGTGAACGGGCTCGATCCCTCGGGTACCGACGTGAGCGACAGCAGCTGGAGCGCGAGCGGCGGCGTGCCGAGCTGCTCATTCCAGTTCTAGCGTCTTGGCAGAATACGAAAGAGGAGGCTTGGCCCGCTGTTCCATTCGAGCAGCGGGCCCTTTCCCCTTGGCGTTGGCTGTGCGCTGCGCCTCGGCCGACGCCAGCGCCCCCAGGACGGCGGCAATCTTTTCGGCGCGAAGAGTGAGGACGATGCTCAATTCTCAGATCGCGGACGCATTTCGGCGGAGAAGGGCTTCCCGCAATTCAGGCGAGATGCGGAAGTTGGTTTGTTCGAGTAGTGCAAATGCCTGCTTCAGGTCGACGATTCCCAGACGGCTCGCGTGCTCCAAGATGCCGAGCGTGCCGCGCACCGGCAGGCCGAACGATTCCGCCAAGCTTCGGCCTTCCGCGTCGTCGATGAGAACCGCGTCGGCCCCGACTTCGATTGCCAGTTGAATGGCTTCACGCTCGCCGATATCCAGCATCAGGAGCGACGCGGGCGGGCCGGTTTGAATGCTGCGTACCTGCAGCCACGCGGGCGCACTGCTCATCCACTGCCTCACCTTTTCCGGAGTTCTTGTGTGTTGCAGCTCGCGTGCGACAGCTTGTGGAACCAGGACCGTTCCAAAAAGAGCCGGCAGGAGGTTCGGCTGATCAATAAGTACTAGGTAATTGAGGGGCGAGGTATCAGCGACGACGATCATGCGTGACGTTCAAAGGCAGCCGCATCCTTCTCGAGATCCCTAACGCTGTAGGCGCGCTCCCAAACCTTGTGGGCCTTGAGAAATCCGTCCAATTCGTAGCGAGTTTCGAAGCCGAGCAATTCGCGCACCTGCTGCGTGGTGAACGCGCCGGAGCGATAGCCTTCGATCGCGAATGCCTCCAGCGCTTCGCGCGTGGCATTGGCTCGCTGCGCCAGGTCATCCGGCAATTGAACCGTCACCCGCATAGGCTGAGTATAGGATTCCTTTCCGTGGAAAGCAAAAGCGCGCGAACCCATATCGAGCTCCGCGCGTCTTGCGTTCCGAGATCGGATTACGCTTTGGCCGAGGTCAGCGCGCCCAGGTCGGCGGCGATCTTCTCCGTGGAGAACGCCTCCAGCACGTCGCCTTCCTTGATGTCGCTGAAGTTGGCGATGCCGATGCCGCACTCCATGCCATTGGTCACCTCGCGGGCGTCGTCTTTGAAGCGCTTGAGCGAGGCGATCTTGCCCTTGAAGATCTGCTCGCCGTCGCGCGAGACCTTCACCTCGGCGTCGCGGCGGATGACGCCGTCCTGCACGCGGCAGCCGGCGATGGTGCCCACCTTCGGAATCTTGAAGATGTTCAGCACCTCCGCGCGGCCCAGGTAGCTCTCTTTGAACATCGGCTCCAGCAGACCCATCATGGCCAGGCGAATCTCGTCCTGCAGCTCGTAGATGATCGAGTGCAGGCGAATCTCCACGTTCTCCTGTTGCGCCAGCTCCGCGGCTTTGCGCTCCGGCCGCACGTTGAAGCCGATAATGATGGTGTTGGAAGCCGTCGCCAGCAGCACATCGCTCTCGGTGATCGAGCCTACGCCCGAGTGGATTACCTTGATGCGCACCTTCTCGGTGGACATCTTCACCAGCGAGTCGGCCAGTACTTCTACCGAGCCGGTCACGTCGCCCTTGATGATCAGCGGCAGGTCTTTCACGCCGGCCTGCTTGATCTGATCGGCCAGGCCTTCCAGCGTAACCCGCGACGACTTGGCCAGCTGTGCCTCGCGCTCGCGCATCTTGCGGTACTGCCCAATTCCCCGAGCCTTGTCGCGATCGCTGACGACAAGGAACGTGTCGCCGGCGTCAGGCATGCTCTCCAGACCGAGGACTTCCACCGGCGTCGAGGGTCCGGCTTCCTCCACAGCGCGGCCCCGGTCGTCGAACATCGCGCGAATCTT
>JASHOQ010000042.1 GCA_030041045.1 Acidobacteriaceae bacterium | reverse complement strand
ACATCAAAGTCATTGGCGCTACGTTGACTCCTTATAAGGGCGCAGGCTACTACTCTGAAAAGGGAGAGGCAGTCCGTGAAGCTCTCAATCAGTGGATTCGTACGAGCGGAGTCTTCGATGGAATTGCTGATTTCGACAAAGTTACCAGGGATCCGGATAATCCGCGGCAGTTTCTGCCCAAGTTTGATCATGGAGATCATCTGCATCCGAGTGACGCCGGGTACGAAGCCATGGGAAATGCCCTTGACCCGCAACTGCTGAAATGATCTTTGTTTTGATTGTCGCGTGACGTTCGGATTTAAAGAACCTCTATTCGGCCTCCTGATGTTTCTTGGGCGCACGGCGGAGATCAGGATGCGCTTTTCTTCTCCATTTAGCCAGGGAACTTGGCTGGGATTTATCCGGACCATCATAAGCCTGCCCACCTCGGGTTGTCGCAAGTGTCAGTGCTTCGCATGGGACCGAGCCATTTATGAAACAGGTCGAGAGCGAGAGGAAAGTAATGAGCATCGTGCCTAAACTCGAAATTGGGCTGCTGTCCGCCGAGCTTGCGAAATTGGCGCAAATCTCCGAGGCGGATCCCCCTGTTGTAACACGCGTGGTATTCGGTCAAGCAGACATTCGTGGTCGCGCCTATGTGAAAAGCCTTTGCACAGACGCAGGGCTCGCGCTTCAGGAAGATGCGATCGGCAACATATTCGCTCGCTGGAAAGGCCGCGAGCCAGAACTTGCGCCCATCGGTACAGGGTCGCATATCGACGCAATTCCCAACGCGGGCTCCTATGACGGAACCGTAGGTGTGCTGGGAGGTCTGGAAGCGATTCGCAGCCTGCAACGCGTGGGATTCCACCCCAGGCGGTCAATCGAGCTTGTAATCTTCACTGCCGAGGAGCCGACCCGCTTCGGCATCGGCTGCCTGGGCAGCCGCATGATCGCCAACATTCTGACTCCGCAACAGGCCGTCGCCTTGCGCGACAACGAGGGCCGTGGGCTAGAGGAGTGGCGCGTACGGGCCGGAATTGCCGGACCGCTGGAATCCGTTGCGCTGCCGGCCAACCGCTTTCATCAATTTGTCGAGTTGCACATTGAGCAAGGGCCATTTTTGGAGCAGGAAAGAATCGATCTCGGTCTGGTAACGCATATCGCAGCGCCGGCAAGTCAACGCATTGTGATTGAAGGTGAAGGCGGTCACGCCGGAGGTCGATTAATGCCCGGGCGCAAAGATGCGCTGGCTGCGGCGGCAGAGTTAATTCTTGCATTGGAATCGGCTGCGCTCGCCACCGGCGCTATCGACACTGTGGCCACGGTGGGCATTTGTGATGTCTTCCCCCGCGCAGTGAACAGCATTCCTTCGCGTGTATTCCTCACAACCGATATCCGCGACATTGACGGTACGCGCCGCGACCGCGTGCTAGCCGCCCTCGCTCATACCGCGCAAACCGTTAGCGCCCGCCGTGGGGTGAAGATTACAACGGAACTGGTGAATGCAGATCCGCCGACAACCTGTGCCCCAGCGATCCTCGAGGCACTTGAAACCTCAGCGGTCGCGGCGGGCAGGACCTACAAAAAGATGGTGGCGCGCGCCTATCACGATTCTTCCCTCATTTCCTGCATTGCGCCCGTCGCCATGTTATTTATTCCCTGCCGTGGCGGGGTGAGCCATCGGCCTGACGAGTATGCCTCGCCGGAGTGGATATCCGCTGGCGTAGATGTGCTTGGGCGAACCCTGGCGCGGCTTGCGTCCTGAATGATTGGCGCTGCGACTCAGATTGAGCGCTCTCGCGCCTCGGAAAACTCACAATCCCGAAAACGGAACAGGCTCTTCAACCGTGTTTGGCTCTGAGAATCTAAATCAAATACGATACAACTCCGCACAAAAATGGCGCGAAATGCAAAGAGGAAGCGATTTCAGCCAAGTGCTTTGCGGCGTAGCATACTAAGTCCTCTGGCTGGGCCAACTCCAGCTACCTCGCCTATCAGCGCTTGAGTCTCTAACCTGTATAGCACTATTCCGGATTTAGTTTTCGCAGGTGAGATGGAAGATACGGCCGAATGAGAAATTGATATGCGGCTCCCCCCACGATGCCGCCAAGCAGTGGACCGATAATTGGAACCCACCAGTAATTGCCAGGCGATGGGAGAGCCGAGCTTCCCCACCCAAAGATAAAGCAGAAAAACCGCGGTCCGAAATCACGAGCCGGATTGATCGCCCAAGCTTCGAGATAGCCCATCGAAGCTCCGATGAGAGCAACCAGCAGACCGATCATGAATGCGCTCGAATTCGCTTTAGGCGCCATCTCGTTGTACTGCTCAGTGATTGCGAAGATTCCAAAAATCAGGAATGCGGTCAAAATAATTTGGTCACTCAACGCGTGAAGGGGTGTAACCGCCAGCCCAGGATGAGTGAAGAAGACGCCGGCCGCACCTCCCCCGGCTCTCGTCAAGCCCGAAGCCGCATTGAAATGATCAATCACTGGGCCATAGAGCACGTATACCACTGCGGCCCCTAGAAATGCGCCCACTACCTGGGCCAGCCAATAGGGGATTACCTTTTTCCAGGAGAATTGCCTGTAGAGAGCCAAGGCCAGTGTGACGGCAGGGTTCGCGTGCGTGCCTGAGATCGAGCCTGTGGCATAGATTGCCATGGTCACGGCGAGTCCCCATGCAATGCATACTCCCCAGTAAGCCGTCTGATAGGGGCTGGGCGAGTAAAGCGTATACATGCCTGCCACAGAGTCTCCGAATGAAATGATGATGGACATTGCGATTGCTTCGGAAATGAGCTCACCTGCCAGTTGCCTTCTCATGGGTCTCCGCTGCTGCTATTTACCTGGAATGGATTGGATTCCCAGAGTAAAATCTTATCCAAGGCAGCTCATTTTAGGAAGTCATTCCTGATCCACGATTCCATCCCAAACACTTTGCTGCGCATGGGAATAGATGATGGGATCCGCTTTTAACTGCCCTCTGAATAGAAGGTTAATGGCTCCCACGGTAAGGTAGAAGAGTGCCACCTGCTCCTGCGTGTACGCGGTGGCGCAACAATTCGCTACGAGCCCGCAGTCACGCGCCTGTTCGTGGCCTGTGTGCGCCGCCGGGTACAGCGGAGAATTTTTCTGGATGCGAAAAGCGCGGATTACGGATCTACGCCATCGGAAGCGTTCAGTTCCAATGGAGAAGTTCGTAGACGAACACTGTGTTTGCGTTTCCACAAATGCTCGGAAGGAGCCAGGACTACACCCAGGGTGTCATGCTCTTCGCGAGGGGTTCGTGTTTACCACTATCACTCATCATTCTGCGCCTCTGCTTTGCACCTGGGCCTTGGTTGCGTACTTGGTGTGAAGTCAATGTGAGTCACGCTCTAATGGAGCTTTGACTCCAGACCTAAACCGATGTGCGCTGGAATCACGTCGCAGAATCGGAGAAAACGGCAAGAAGAGTCACGGGATGCCATACATTTCGGTTCAAATAGCAGATCGGGATTCTGTCATGCGGAGAGAACAGCGTCTCCTCGGCTCTCTATGGTATGGCCCTGCAAGAGTAGGGGTCATCATCCACCGAGGCGGTCCACGATTACCAGGCGAGGACTTGTATTCACCCGATGTTGGGGCTCCGGTTCGCCATATCAAGGTTGGCTCACGGCGCGGTTCAGAGCCGATCGCCAAATCTCGAAATGAGGGCGTGGATACCTCTAACAACAAAGGTTGGGCTTGACGTAAATAATCGAGGAATTGCTAAACTGCATGTGCATCGCCAATGTCGGGTGCAAGAGGACGCTGGTTCAGTGAACTCGGGTGTTCGCGGGCCACTCGACTTTATCCGCGCGGAAATCTGCCGGTTCGCCGCGCTGATCCGGGTTCCCGATGCGCTGATCTCTCAGAAGCTCCGATGACGACGACAGAGTGATCGGGCCAGGAGTTGTAGTGGGTCGCACTCCGGCCTCTGGCGCACGGGGCGCGGCTGCCGGGTTCCCGTCTGCTCGCGCAGTATCGGCGCTCGCCGCTCCCGAGCCGTTGCTGAGCAATTTGTTCAATATCGGTATCTTTGCCCGCTGTGTCTCTACAAAATCGACGCCATCCGCGGTAAGCGTACATCTTGCATTATCCGCCTTGGCGATATATCCCTTCGCCGCCAGATACCACAGAATAAAGTCCAGGTCGTTGCGGGAATACCCCATACGCTCTTCGATCTCGACAAGCGCAACCTCCGGATAGGTTGGGTTAGTGCGCCTCCGGTAATAAAGAACCGCCAGCACCGCCAGTCGCCGATTCAACTCTCCATCCAAGGCGTCCATGAAATCGGTCGAGGTGGACAACGACTGCGGCGAAGCCTGCTTTCGGCTCGCATCGTAATCCGCGCGCCGCCTCGGATCGGATAACACCTCGTAGGCTTTCTTCAGTAGGCGAAAGTCCTCTGCATCGCCTGATCCGCTGTGATCCGGGTGCAGGCGCGCCGCCAGGAATCGATAGACACGATGGATTGTGTCGGCATCAGCGTGAGGGCTGAGTTGCAGAAGCTCATAGTAATCAATCGCCTGCTTCTCCATGATTCTCCGCCTTGGGTACGTAGAGAGTCTAATTCACTCTGCAATCAGCTTGAAATCCCGCACCGGTGGGAGCCTGAACTCAGCCTCCCCTGTCTGGAGGCCGAAAACCACTCGGAACTCCGCTGGAATGCGGATTTTGAGTCGATGCCCAATCGCAACCAATTCAGGCAGCTCCCGAGACGAAGCTGGCATGACTGGCCCGAATGCTACTGCAAGCAGATCCCCGGCGTCTCCAGCCCAGAACTCGTGTTCTTTTGCCCGTGGGAGTTCTGTAAACAGAAAGAAAATGCTCGACAACCAAGGCAATATTTGGTTGAGCATCCGTGTAGTTCCGCACTCGAACAAAGCGTGAATTGCGAGTATCACACGCCACAATCCCTGGGCGATGAACGCCTTGGACCTGCAATTCCAAAACGCCGATGGAACGCTCTTGAGAGACACAGTCAGGAAAAGACGCCGGTCGTCCAACAGGAGAAAACTCAGTGGATCTCCGTCTGCTCCCGCAGTGTGGGGTATGAATCCATAGCTTCCGGGGAAATGTATGGGGGAATAGATCGGTTTAGCTGGATGGAAGTCGTGCTGATGCCGAACGTACTTCGTGATCTTGCGCCGCGGTGTATCGATAACGGCGGCGACGATGCCCGGGGCATGTTCTCCGATAGGCACTGCCAGATAATCTGTCACTTCGTCGTTTTGCTCCTTTGCGATGGTACTGAGCAGGAGCAAAACAAAACCCCTGCGTTTCAAGCAGGAGTCATCAGCCTCTGTATTCAGAGGCGCTTAATGGCGGATTCCCTCACCCCCCAAAGTATAACAAGAGCGCGATCGGGGTTCCCGCTCAAAGGCGCACTTCACAGCACTTTAGTAATTAGGAAGCAAGTCTCGATTCGCATTGGTAGCTGCACGAACATCGGCGAATGCACCGGCGCATGCCCCAAAGAGATTCATCTCGAAGTCATCGCGGCCATGAATCGTGATTACCTACGTGGAATCTGGAAGGCACGGCAGACCCTGGTTACTACCATAGCTGTGAGTTTTCGGCAACGCTGCGTAGTATTTCCACACCAGCGATGACTGCGAAAATTAGAATTCCTGCCAAGGCCGCTGACGAAGTAGAGGTATGAGATAGCACAACATTTGAGCCCGAGGGCCCACCCGATGGTCGGTGACGAAGGAGCGCACGATAAAACCACAACTGACCGCGCAATACGCGTGATAGGAACCTCTCTTCAATGGGTGATGTTGCGATGTTTACGGTGCCGGAATGAACGAGGGATGAAATCCTAGGGAAAAACAAAAAAGTCTCGAGGGAGGGTAAAAACTTGGAATCCATATACCACTCCTCCGCGAAATCAATCGAGAAAAACGCCGGCCCTTTTTCTCCAAAAATTCTTGCCTTCAGAAAAGGCGTTGGCGGTCCGCCGACTGGAACACTACTGCAGCTGATCCGCCACCATGATTACAGCGCCGTTGACCCCGTCAGAGCCGTATGGAGAACCGGTCGTGAAGAAAATGAATCGCGTTCCGTTGGTGACGCCGAAACTGCCCGCTCCGATATTTCCGAGACCGGGGAAAGCGAAGGTGGTACCGTTCGGGTCGGCGTTGTCGATGGTCAGGCTGCCGCTGATGGAATTCTCTTCGAGACCGCTGCTGCTGCTCGTATAAGAGGTGCCCGTAATGACGCCCGAGGCAACAATGTCCACAACTCCGGCCTCCGAACCCTCGGCGACATCACCAGGATCTTCCTCACCAATGAAATAATCGTCTGCTGCCGAGGCGGTTGAGAGATTAGTGCTGGCGCCGGTTTCGAGGAATCCGAGGGGCGCCGTCGGATCGAGCAGACTGGAGGTGCATGGCGGGGTGCCGCTATTGCAAGCGCCTGAGCCAACCAAAAAGCCGACATACGGTTCGGTAGCATCGGCGCCCGTCACGGGACTCGCCAAGTAGATGACCGGAATGTCAGTGTTGCCGGCAGAAGACGTTAGAACGATGCGGCCCCAGTTGGTATCCACGGTACCGGCTTGATTGACGATCGTGTTCGTCGTTACCGTGTTTCCTGGTTGATATTGCCACGAGGCGCCATTGAAGTTGAGCGTATCGGTACCGGTGGAGCTGGCCGTTACGACGCCGAGGTTGACGGCCGCGCAGTTAACAGTATCGCCCGAGCAGGCGCTGCCATTGGCGGTGGTGGAGATTCCGGTTTCGTGAAAGAGGTAGTTGCCGGAGACAGAAGAGCCATTAAAGCTGCCGTGCCCGGTTTGGACGATCGCGCGACCGCTCAAGATGGGAACGCTGCCGGTGAACGGGTCGGTGGTAAGGATGAAAAGCTCGTTGGTGTTGACGATGTAAAGCACGCGGTCGCTGGCTGTGCCGGTGCATGCCGGGGTGATTGATCCGGTGAGACGGCCGGTCAGACTGGTGGTGGCGGTGGCTGCCGTGCCGCCAGTCACCGAGGTGTCAATGCAGCCCGTGCCCGCGTTGTCTATATCGGCTACTCCGCTTATGGCTCCGGTGCCAGTGTTCAACGTCACCGAGGCAGCGGTGGCGTACGGTGTGCCGCTCGGATTGACGCCGCTGAGACCGGCGGCGTAGCTGGCTTGCAGGTCGCCGATGGAGAATTGGCTCGAGTCCTGTGGGAGCATGATACCCTGCTGGTTACCCGTCGTGCCCGTGGTGTTATCCCAACGGATAATTGATCCCTTGGACGCCGAGCCGCCGCTGATGCCGCCCAGCGTGAAGAAAAAGTGGGAGGTGGGGCCGGCGGCGTTGGTGCTGGGGTTGATGGTGGCCAAAGTCATGCAGCCGATGTAGCCCGAGCCGGTAGGATCCTTGCCGATCACGTAGGAACTGCCCGACGACTCGATGGCGTAGTACGTGTAACTCGAAGCGCCACCTTGGCCGGCCTGAAAGTCCATGTCGCCGGCCACTCCGCCGCCTTGGTCGACGAAGCCACCTGCGCCGTTGGTGTCGAATGCAAAGACTGAGGCGTTGGGGGCGTCGGCGGCGACATTCCAGCCCTGCACCAGGGCCGCCCAATGGCCAGTGACGAGGGATTCGCTGCCACTGCTGAAGTCGGAGCAGCTCGCCGGCAGCGAGTTCGTGACGTTGAAGGAACTGCTGAAGAGGAGTCCGAAGCTGCTGCTGGCTGCGAGCGTGTAACCTGCTCCGATATTGTTGATTGTGAGGTCGGAGAAAGTTGCCACTCCGTTCGAGGTATCCACCTGCGTCACTCCGCCGAGCGTTCCGTTCGCCGGGTTGTTCTTAATGGTCATAGTTATCTGCGCCGCGTTCACCCCCGTGACCCCCGTTTGGATGTTGCCTCCAGCGTCTTCGACCGCGACCTGCACCGCTGGACTGATCGGCATTCCAGGCGCGACGCTGGAGGGCTGCACAGTGAAGGCCATTTGGACTGCGGGTCCGAGGTTGATGACCGTGCAGCACCCGGTGGGAATGCTGCTTATACCCAATGCCGTGGCCTCCAGCGTGTAATTCCCCACGAGGTTGATCTTGCAGCCGGAGAAAGTGGCAATTCCCGCTGTGGCCGTTTGCGGATTATTTGTGCAACTGAGCACCCCTCCCGTGGGGCCGCTGCTAATGGAGAGTGTGACGGCAGCCGAGCTGCTCGTCACCACATTTCCAGTGGCATCCTCGATCGCTACCACGGGCTGCGTGGGAAACGCGGTCCCGCCCGTGCCGCCGCCGGGTACGACATTGAAGTTCACTATCGCCGGCGCGCTCGACCCGTTCGAACCGCCGCTGCCGCTGCTGCCGCCGCTGCTGCTGCATCCGATTAGCGCTACGGCGGCCCACAAGGCGTATACCAGCAGAATCCTGCTGAGGACGGGCGGTACACACCGGAGCTGTTTATCCATTTCCTCACCCTATAACCTGGTTTTCGTCCCGTGCCCCCGATTCCAGATAACTCAGGCAGCTGTGATCTGGGTTATTGGACCGTGAGCGTGACGGCACCGGAACTGGTGACCTGGTGCGACTGCGAAGAAGAAGAGGTTGAGCTCGATCCTCCACCGCAGCCGGTGACGGCGCCGGCAACCATCAAGATCAGCGCCAAATAAGCCATAAACGCGATTCCATCAACCCTCCATTTCCGCCTTATTGCCACAAGGGGCAACAGCAGGAGTGGCAAGAGCACTAACGCAGAGCTTGCGCCGGGCAGCGTCTCAGCAAAGACCACGGTGATCTGATAAATTCCCGGTGGCGTTGTCGCGGAGGTTGTGATGGTAACCGATCCTGCCGAGGCCGAATAGTTGCATGTGGCTCCGGCGGGAAGATTGAGGCAGCTAACCGTAACATTTGTCGCCGAAGATGGCAGTGTCACGGGGTAGGTGGCTGTCGAGCCAGGAGCTACGCTGGCGGTAAGAGTGGTAAATGAAGGGGGGGCCACAGATCCCGAGGTGGCCGAGTCCACCTCGAACTGAAAAGCACTGGATGCGCCACCGCCGGGAGCTGGAGTTTGCACGGTAATGGCAGTTGTGCCTGCGGCAGCAACCTCGGCCGCCGTGACCTGCGCGGTAAGCTGGGTGGCACTGCTGTATGTGGTGGCTAGCGAGGTAGAGCCCCAGAAAACCGTCGAACTGGACACAAATCCCGATCCGGTCACAGTCAGGGTAAAGCCCGCGCTGCCGACATCGACAAACGCCGGCGATAGACTGCTCAACACGGGAGTAGGATTCGCGGGAATATTGATGGTATAGGCCGCTGTACCCACCGCACTGGTTGCGTAGCCGCTGGCCGTGGCGACGGCCTCGATCGTCTCCGTCGAAGAAACGGTGATGGGGCCGCTGTACTCCGTCGAGCTGGTGGTCGGAGTAGTCCCGTCGGTCGTGTAGTAGATAGTCGCTCCGGCGGTTGCGTCGCTGATGGTCACCGTCTGCGTCGAAGTGTAGGTTCCCGCCGCAGGGGAAAAAGTGGGTGTAGCTGCGGGCGGGTTGGGTGTAAGCATGAGGCCGTGGAGAACGCCGTTGCTGTCGTTATAAAGGCCGCTGATCATGCCGGAGGAGTTAACGCTGAAGCCGGCGGTTCCCGAGAACGGCAACGTGGAAATGAATGTGACACCGGGAGCGTCGAAGGTGATGATCGTGCCGGTGCTGGTCAACGGCTGGGTATATACGAAGCCATGCGCGTCTCCGCTAGAGTCTGTATAAACACCGACGATGTAGTTGCCTCCCGGATCGATGCTGGTCGGCAAGGTTCCTCCGATGAAACCGCTTTCGCCGGTGGTGACAGCTCCCGGAGCGTCAAAGCTGGTGATGACACCGTTGGCGGTGCGTACAAAGCCATGGCGCAGGAAATTCGAGTCAGTGTAGGATCCAATCACATCTCCGGCCGCGTCGATGCCCGACGGCGTCGTGCCGGTAAACCCATGCTCTTGCGAGGTGACGCTGGTGGTTGAACCGGTTGGATCGAACGAGGTGTAAGTTCCGCTGGTGGAGAGAATAAAGCCGTGCTGGTTATTGCTTGAGTCGCGATAATAGCCCGTGACCTCTCCCGAGGCGTTGATGGCAAGCGCCATGGTTCCCTGCGGGGCGCCTAACGAGCTTCTGCCGGAACCGGCGCTGGGCTCGGTCAACGTGGTGAAAGTGCCGTCGGCAGCGCGCAGGAACCCATAATACACGGAGGTCGTGTTGGAACTACCGGAGGTATAGAAGCCCACGATCTGATCGGAATCGTTGATCGCTATCGCCGTAGTTCCGCGATTCGCAACGGCTATGGGCGCGCCGGGAGCATCGAACTCAGTGATCGTTCCATCGGCGGCCAAGCGCACGAAACCGTGATACGCATGGTTGGCGTCGATGTAGCCTCCGGCCACGTCACCATTTGTATTGATGCTAGCTGGCATGGTTCCCTCGACTCCTGGCGAAGTCGATCCGGCATCGGGCGCGTAGAAGGTCGTAAACGTGCCGTCCGACGCGCGGATGAAGCCTTGGCCGACGCCGGTTGCATTGGAGTAGACACCTGTAACTTCGCCCGATGCGTTGATTCCGAATGCGACAGTTCCCTCAAGCTCACTTGTGCCGGCGCCCGGCGCGTCGAAGGGGGTCAAGGTATAGAAGTTACCGCTGGCATTTGCAATCTCCGGCTCGGCATCCGCTCTGAGATTGTTCGCCTGCACTGGCGCCCGATAGCCGAACACACGGGTCCAGCCCTTCCATATCACGGAGTCCGCCGATGTGGCCGTGGCCAGGTACACAGCGCCGAGACTCACCAAGGCGGCGCAGAGCAGCGCCACCGGACCAATGCGGCGCAAAGCGAGGGCGGCGTGAATCGCTGCGCGAATCGCGTTTTCCAGCGGCAGACGATGTAGTGATTGCCGACGCTTCATGGCATTCCTCCGAGACTTTTCGCGTGCGACCCTTTTACTTCGCCCTCAAGGCATAAATGGTTTGCTTGCTTACGCCTTGCTCCCATGCCGAATCATCTACAATACGACCCGCGTCAACCTGCCTGAACGCAACAATGATTCGCGCCTCCGTGCGTATGCCTCGACTCATCGGTTCTTCCCCTTTCCTTCGTCCAAGTCGCTTTCCGAATCGGACGAATTCAATGGGTCAGGTCAATTTTTGTCTTGCTGAGATCTCGACTGGTCTGGCAGAACGAGCAGGGAAGCCTGAAGAACCGGATATCAGGACGAAATAGGCCTGCGCATCCCCCAAATAGGGGAAATTTGGCGGGATTATGGTAAACCTGCCACCCACATTGACCGTCTCTTCAACAAAGCCTTTCCCCTCCCTCCTAAGGTGCGGTCATGTACTCGCAAGAGGGAGTCCTATCACTTGTGGAGCTTATCTACGGCGCCGCCGGCGATCCGGCCAGGTGGACCGAGATGCTAAACCATCTAACGCACGTTCTGCGAGGGAACGTTGCGACCATTCACCATCAGGACTTGCGATCTCTGGAAAGCAGCTTTGCAGCCGACTGGAATATGGATCCTGCGGCAATCGACGCATACAAGGTACACTACGGGCCTCTCAATGTCTGGTTTACAACCCGGCCGGAACTAAACACTCAGGGCAACGTCTACACCAGCCAAATGCTTTGCCCGGACCGCCTACTTACCCGAACCGAGTTCTATAACGATTGGCTGTGTCCAAATCGCATGAGACAAGGTGTAGGGGCAACGGTTATGAAGAACGGCTGCGCCACTTCGATTCTGTCAGTATTCAGCTGGGAGGATAGAGAGCCATTTGGGGATCGCGAACTGGCGCTGCTGCAGGCGCTTATGCCGCATTTACAGCGCGCCTTCCAGCTACACAACAGAATTCAGGGATTGGAATCAAAAGCGAATGCGGCAGCCGATGCTTTGGATCATTTGTCCCAGGGCGTAATTTTGTTCGACGCGAAAAGCTGTGTGCTGCTGGTGAACCAGGCCGCGACGGCGCTTTTCGCCAGCGAGAA
>JASHOQ010000041.1 GCA_030041045.1 Acidobacteriaceae bacterium | reverse complement strand
AAGAAATGACTTGACAGTCCATCTTTTAGTGTGCTTCAATTGCTCCCGCATTCTACCCCAACGAATTAAGTGTGTTACACAACCGTTTGTCTAATGTAGCACCACTTGATTCAAAGGTCCTGCCTGTCCGGTACGGCACCGGAATCAGGCTCTCGATCACTGGTATTTTTCGGCGCCAAAGCGCTTTAGGAGGTAATGCATGACCCGACGCAATTGGATCGTTGTCTTCTGTGGACTCGGGCTTGGTTGGGCGGGCTTGGTTCACGCTCAGAATTCGAACTCCGGCGATATTCGCGGCACGGTGACGGACTCGTCGGGCGCGGTGGTGCCGGACGTAAGCGTCACCGTCACCAACAACGATACCGGCGTCGTGAGTAAGTACGTGACCAACAATGACGGCATCTACGACACCAATTCGATCCTGCCCGGCAACTACACGCTGGAATTCAGCAAGCAAGGCTTCGAATCCTTCAAGCGCGGACCGATTCCCCTTCAGGTGGGCATTGTTACGGTCGATGGCGTTTTGAAAATAGGGTCGGCCACCGAAGTGATTCAGGTGAGTTCCGACGAGCCTCTGCTCAAGACAGAGGATGCGCAGGTGTCGACCACTCTGTCGACAGTCCAGTTGGATAATCTTCCGAACTCCAATCCGTCGAATGGCTACACAGAGCTGCTGAAGCTGCTTCCCGGCGCTACCGGCGTGACAAACGGAAACATGAACGGCGGCGGCGGCAGTAATGCTGACCCCCAGTTCGATCAGGCCATCAATGGAACCATGCCCTACTTCTCCAGCTATCTGGTCGACGGCGGCTCGATCTGGCTGCCGCATAGCGCCAACACCGATCAGGGCATAAGCGAATCCGTCTCCGAGCTCAACGTGATTGCGACAGACGCCCCTTCTCAATACGGCGGCGGCGGTTCGGTCTTCAACGTCATCCTCAAGAGCGGAAGCAGTGAATTTCACGGCTCCGCCTACGACTATATCCAGAACGACGCCTTCAATTCGAGATCCTACTTCGACACTGCCGCCTCTGGCCCCAAAGCCAAGCAGCGATACAACTACTTCGGCGGGTCGTTCAGCGGGCCGATCGTGAAGAACAAGCTGTTCTTCTTTTACAACTATCAACAGTTAAAGAACCCCAACAGCGGGTTCAACACGGCTTCGGAGCCAACCGCAGCCATGATCGCCGGTTGCTTCAATCCCACGCTTTTTGGAAACGCCCTGACCCTTGACGCTGCCCATGGCGGCACGGCTTTAACGTCTGGAACCGCAGCCGACATTGCGCAGTGCTCGACCGCTGACCCTGCGAACGCCAGTACCGATTTGGTGATTCCGACGGCCGATTTCGATCCGGTAGCTGCCAACATCCAGAAGGATTATTACCTCGCCGGCCAGGACGGAAACAATACTCTTTCCAACAATTACAAGTACCTTGCGCCCGGCAATGGCAACCTGGCCAAGGAGATTGGGCGATTGGACTACAACATTACTCCGAAGAACCGCATCGACTTTTCGATCGTCGAGCGCTACACGCCGGTGGTGGTGTCTGCCGGCAGCCCGGATTGCCCGGTGAACTGCCAGAATAATTCGTCCGACGGCGGGAACGGGCAGATTTCGGATGTGTGGACCATCAGCCCAAGCCTGGTCAACGAAGCGCGTTTTTCGTTTAACCGCGAGGCGGATTACGATGCTCAAGCGTCTCTAGGCCAGGGTATCCCGGCCAAGATTGGATTGCAGTTCTCTACCGCGGATGTCCTGCCGACGATCAATATCGATGGAACTGCCGGGCAATCGACTATTTCCCCGAACACGGAAGCGCTTTTCATCCAGAACAGCTTCCTCGCCGGGGATACGCTCACTTGGGTGAAAGGCAAGAATATCCTGCACTTTGGCGGCGATGTGCTGATGGAGCAGGACAACTCGACGCCATGGGGCGGCATAAACGGCGCGACCCTGACTTTCTCTGGCCAGTACACCACCAGCAATCCCGCGGTTTCGGAGACTGGCTATACCGACTTCCTGCTGGGAGATGTGGAGGCATGGAATACAAACTCCACACCGAAACACTACATGCGCGCCAACAATCCATCGTTCTATGCGCAGGACGACATCAAGCTGCGGCCGAACCTGACCATCAACCTCGGAGTGCGCTCGGAAACCCATGGCGGATCGACGGAAAAGTACAACAATGCAGGCGGATTTGATCCGACCCTTACCGATCCATATGCCGGCCCCTCCCCCGGCTATGCTGTTAACTCGCTGGGCTCGATCTGGTTCGCCGGCCTGAACGGAGCGCGGAATCAGAGCTACGCGGCCAAGACCGCTGTGATGCCTCGCCTCGGTTTCGCGTGGACACCCAGGTCAAGTTTGGTCATTCGCGGCGGCGTGGGACAATACGCTTCGCTTTGGAGCGAGGACACCGTGGGCGGACCGATGGGCTTCGGCTCAGGCGCTGTCGGCAGTGAGTCCGGTACTGCCACCACGCCGGTGGTGCAGCTATCGGGAAGTGGGGCGAATCTGCCCATTCTTAAAGGTGCCGCAGCCCGCGACCCTGCCTCTTACATCTTGCCCCTTATTGGAGGTGTTCCAACACCGCAGGGAAGCGGAGTGATCCCCTACACCCCATACCACCTCCCCATTCAGAACGGCTGGCAGTGGATGGGCGGCGTGGAATATCGTTTGCCCGGAAATATGGTGGCCGAGGGTCAATACGTCGGCTCCCATTGGGAAAACATGATGTTCCTGGCTGATATCAACCAGCTTTCCGCGAGCAATCTCGGATGTCCGAGCGACCCGACCAATCCGCAAGCTTGTCGGCCGTACCCGCAGTTCGCCGGCATTGGTGTCGGTTCCGGCGGCTCGCGTACCGGCAGCTACAATGGCATTTCCAACTACCAGTCGGCGTCATTCATGCTTCACAAGCCGATGGGCTATGGCTTAGCCGGCGAACTCGCCTACACGTGGTCGCAACTGAAAGACGACATGGACGATTCCGGCTGGGGGGAACAGTTCGGAGACGCGTACTATCAGGACGCGTACAATCTCTCGGCCAACTACGCGGAGTCGAATCTTAACCGGCCAAACGTCCTCAAAGGGACGGTGCTCTATAACGTACCACTCGGAAGGGGACATCAATATCTGAGCTCGGCTATAGGCGATGCGGTGCTGGGTGGTTGGGAGGTATCCGGTGACTACGTGGCCGAGTCGGGAGCTCCATTTACGGTCACGATGGACGACCCTAACAACGACGGCGACTTGGCGGGTTCGGGGGCGCCCGATGGCAATAGCGAGGCGGCCTGGTATCCCAACCTGGCTTCGGGTGGGAATCCGAGTTCCGGGGGGCACTCAATCACGCATTGGTTCAATCAGCTGGCGTACGTATCGCCGGCAGCGAACACTTTCGGCACCAACCCGAGAAATTCGCTCATTGGGCCTGATTTTGTGGGGTTCGATTTCTCTTTGGCCAAGAGTCTGAGTGTCCCCGGTTGGGAGCGCGGCAAAATCCAGATTCGGATGGATGCGACCAACATCTTCAATCATCCAGCCTTCAATGATCCTGACAGCACGCTCAGTCACTCCGCGCTGCTGACCGGGACGCCTGACGCCAGTGTCGGCGCAATCACAGGAGTGAACGGCGCAGACAACGGCAGTTACGGCCGAGTGATTGAGCTCTCGGGCCGATTCTCCTTCTGAAACCGGGCGGAGGATCTTTCCCTGATCAACCAAAGGGCGGTGGTTTCGACCCCCGCCCTTTTCCTCTTGCGTCAGCATGCGCGCGGAACCAGTTCCCGAGCCGCGAGCACGAGGCCAACGAAAGACTCAAACCAAGCACGCAATTAGAACGCCTCGCGCGCTGAGCAGATCTCCGCGCGGAGAAACCGGCAAGAACGACGGCCGTTCCGGCGCAGAGCCGAAAGGGGACAAAAAATAACAATGGAGAGTTCACGCAGAGGTTTTTTGAAGGGCGCTTCAGTCACTGCAGCCGCGCTGGCCGTAGCCAGGGGATTGCCCGCGCTCGCCGAGTCCGCAAGTTCAAGCCCCGTGCAGGTGTGGAGCACCTATGGCGACCGGCGCCACGCATCGAGCCCGGCCTTGAGCTGGACGCCCGTCTCCCAGCTCGCTTCGGATGCCATCGTGCTGAATCCGGGCGCGACGCGCCAGGAGGTGCTTGGTTTCGGCGCGGCATTCACGGATGCGTCCTGCTGGGTGCTCAGCCAGATTCCCGAGGAACAGCGGGACCCCCTGATGCACGAGCTGTTTTCTCCCGGCGAGATGGCCCTGAACGTCTGCCGCACCTGCACCGGGTCGAGCGACTATTCGCGATCGGTCTACAGCTTCGACGAGGGCGATGATCCTGACCCGGAGCTGAAACGGTTTTCCATCGACCACGACAAGGCCTATATTCTGCCCACGCTCAAGGCGGCGCGCCAGCTCAATCCCGATCTGTTCCTGTTCTCCTCGCCGTGGAGTCCGCCGGCGTGGATGAAGTTCAACAATTCCATGCTGGGCGGGACCATCCGCAAGAGCACGCTCGAGCCGTACTCCCGCTACATCCAGATGTTCCTCGACGCTTATAAGGCAGAGGGCGTGGAGATCAACGCCGTCACGGTGCAGAATGAGGTCGATACCACGGTAGACGGCCGCTATCCGGCGTGTCTCTGGGCACAGGAAGATGAGATCCTCTTCGTACGCCGTTACCTTGGACCCCTGCTCCGCGCTGCAGCCAGCTCCACCAAGATCTGGATTCTCGATCACAACTTCAATCTTTGGGGACGCGCCATCGGCGAGCTCAGCAACCCCGAGCTCTATGATTGCGTCGACGGCGTGGCGTGGCACGGATACGCCGGCGATCCCACGGGGATGACCCAGGTGCACGACGCGTTTCCGGGGAAGAGCGCCTACTTCACCGAGGGCGGACCCTTGCACGAGCCCGGTGCTCCGCACGCCGATCCCATGACCAACTGGGCCGAATGGGGAGAATGGGCCAACAGCGTGATGAGAAACTGGGCGCAATCGATTACGGTGTGGAACCTCGCCCTCGACGAGAAGGGAACTCCATACATCGGCCACTACGATCCCGAGGAACATGTAAGCACGTGGCCCACCGTAGGGCGCGGCGTTCTTACCGTGTGGAACGACACGCATAAGATAGAGCGCAGCGGCCGGTTCTGGACTTTCGCGCACTTCTCCCGGCACGTGCGCCGTGGCGCCAAGGTCTTCGAGACCGATGGCTTGGGCGACAGCGCCGCGCAGGCATCCAGGGGCAAGATCTCGCACGTCGGATTCCGCAACCCGGACGGCAGCTATGTGGTGGTGCTAGCCAATACCGGCCAGCAGACGCGCACGCAGCTGGTGCTCGGCACCAACGCTCTCGATCTCGACCTCGCAGCCGACTCTGTTTTCACTCTGCAGTGGACGTAGAGTGTCGCGCTTCGCAACCGGGTTCCGCATTCCACCTGTTCGCCGCGCGACGCGCTCGACTTCGGCAAAGGAACGCGGGACTGGACCAGTCGATCGGACCCGTCGCCTCTGCGTTTTCCCCCAGGATGGCGTTGCTGTCTTCGATGCGGCGCCCGGCAGACGCGCGCCCGGTTACCAGGTCTTCAGATAGTCCACCACGGCGTCAATGTCGCTTTGCGTCAGCACGGTTCCCCAGGCAGGCATGGAGCCTTTCCCATGCACGATGATTTCCTCCGCCTGCTTGGTGGTGATAGCTGACGGACCATGGAAGATGCCGTGCAGATTCGGAGCTCCAAAGGGCATGGAATCGCCCGGCTGCTTGTTGTGGCAGGCGAAGCAGTGTTGCTGAAACGTAGTCTCTCCGCGTTTGGTTCTGGGCCCCTGCGCACCTTGGGCCCCGGCCGAGGAACCGTGCAGATCCATGCCGCAGAGCAGCAAAACTTGCAACAGACCCAGCGCCAGCCAAAGAAGGTAACGCGGGAAAACAGCCGAGGATGAAAGCCGATGAGTCTTCTCGGGGCGCCAATTGTACATGATCTCTCCACACCGTCTTTCGATTGGGGAATCAGGGATTTCCTGAAGAGCTAGAGCGGTTCCACAGTACATGTAGCCATTTTTCACAGTTGCGGAAGGTGGCTTTTTCCTGGTGAAAAAGCCACTTAGCATCTGCGGCTTCGGGATACAGAAACTGTGAAACCGCTGTAGGGCGAAACTCAAGCTGGCGCGGCTCGAAACTGCTATTGATAACCTCCCGGCATGTTGTTCTGATGGTGGGGCGGAGGCGGAACGTAATCGAGCAGAGTATTCACCGGCTGCTTCGCCGCCCAGGCGATGCCGCGCAGCAGCATGCGCTGAATCTGGTAGTTGTTGAAGTTTTCGGTCCGGTCTCCCTGCATCCACACGAATGCACGCGCCGGCTGCCCGCCGGGCAAGGTGTGCTCGTAGGTCCAGATCTGCGGGACCACTTCGCCGGCGTGCTTGCCGGCCCACTGCGTGTTGGCGATCACGGTGGTCGCCAGGACGTGAACATCGGGATCGTGGGCCCATGTGAGGCTAAAGAACGCCTCGTCGAACAGGGTGAAGTCCGACATCCCTTCCATGATGGGGTTCGCCTTGTCGACGATGGTGTAGGGAACCGGCGCGGGATTGGAATAGTTCACCTCACCGTGTTTCTTGCCTGCGCCGACGAGCGTGGCGAAATACGCCGGATCGGGTCCGCAGAGCGAGTCGTGGAGGCTGACGATGCCCCCTCCGCGCAGGATGTAATCGTGCAGCACCGCTTTTTCTTCGTCGCTCAAAAACCCGGCGTCTCCCTTGTAAAGGACAATCACATCCGTATGCGCCAGATCGGCCGCGCTGGGAGGATGGAGCGCTCCATCGACTACGGCGCCATGTTCGGTGAGCAGCTTGCTCCAGTCGGCGAGGAACTGGGGATAATCGTGACGGCCCGGCGGATGGGTCTTAAGCCCGGCCCAGATAAAGATATGCATCCCATTGGGATTCTGTCCCCACGCAGGCGGCGCCGGGGCGCTCTGCCCCTCTACGCCGATCGCGCTCAAGAAGGCAAAGGCGAAGAGAATCACGATAATGGAAAGGAGCATCTTCGAGAAAGCCAGCAAATGATTGTAGCGGCGAGAAAATGGGGCGATGAGCTGCCCTGCCCGGAAGTGAAGCGCGGCGGAATCGGTGTTGCGCGCAGCGAGAGCACCAAGTTCTTGCTTCATTGACATGAAAACACCGGCAGTCGGGTACCAATCTGTATACTAAATTCAGAAATGGCGTGTCAATAGAAATCGTGCAGAAAAACCGGGATGATTCGGCCAAAGGACGGCAAACGGGAAACAAAAGGGCTTGCACGTCTTGAAGTGATTCCTGAGAGGCGGATCGGCCCGTCCGTATACTGTATTCAGAAGAGACTTAACTTCTGCCCAGTTCTCGAACCCGATCCCCGTCTTCGTAGACGATGCTAGCTTGCCCACTGACTCTCGATGCCTAAGATTCGATTCTTTCCGGCGAACGGCGCTTGCGCTTTGCCCGACAAATCGAGCGTGCGTTCCCCGGCGAGTTTGCGCCCACGAAAGAGGCGGGCTAAAGTAGTCAACGGTGCGGCTATGAACGAGGCAAGATCGAAGAACACAACGCCGGCAGAGTTCAAATCCTCCCTGGTTGAGAAGATCCGCGATGGGATCGTCTCGCAAAAGTACAAGGCAGGCGCGAGGCTCAACGAAGCAAGCTTGTCCCGCGAGTTCAGCGTGAGCCGCATTCAGGTGCGGGAGGCCCTGATGCAGTTGGAGGAGCACGGACTGGCCGTCAGCCAGCCGCGGCGCGGCATGTTCGTCAACAATCTCAGCGAAGTGGACACGCAGCAGATCAATAGCGTCCGCCTGGTGCTGGAGGCGGAGGCCTTGAAGTTATGCCGGGCCCGGATCTCGGCGGAGATGACGCGAACCTTGAACGGCCTTGTGACCGCGATGGAAAAGTGGCAAAGCGGCTCTCCGCTCGAAGCCGCGGAACTCGACCTCAAGTTTCACCGCGCCATCTGGTATTTCGGCGGCAACCGCTACCTTGAGAAGGCCCTCAACACGCTCGCTCCCATCCTGTTTGCGCACCGGGCTCTGGATGGAATCAGTGACGATCGCATGCGTTGGATTCTGAACCATCACCGGTCGCTCTTGAACGTGATTGAAGGCAGCTCGCCGGAGTCGCCGGAAGAAGCGATCCTGGCCCACCTGCGCGCCGGCTACAAAGACCCGGATCGCTTTTCGAGCATGGCTCTCGAAAACCGTGCCGCGGCTGACCCCGCATGAGAAGGCGCACTCCCGCGCCGCCATCTCAGTGCGCTTCCAAGTTGCTGCGCTTACTTTGACGCAAGACCCGGCGTAAACAGGCGCAGGCGAACCTCCCACGTAGTCGACTCGCCCGGATGCAGCGCGACCATGCCCGTGTCCATCCCCTTCCATTCCTTGCCGAACGGATCGACAAAGTTGAACTGATCTTCCACCGCGACAAAGTTCTTACCCCGGGGCGAGTACACCTGCACGGTCCTGATCGCGGGCGACACTCCCTCGACAACGATGCCGTAACCGGCCTCGGGGTCAGTCAGTCGCACGTCCACGGCGCCGCCGGTCCGCTGCAGGTGAGAGAAGTTGTCGTCGAGCGCGTGGTCGTCGAGCGCAACCCCCTCTGAAGCGCGATAATCGTACGCCGTTCCCGCTACCGGCTTGAGCTCTCCTGTGGGGCGCTCCTCCTGATAGCTGGTGATTACGGCTACCGTTCCTGCAGGAATATGAATCCGCGCCTGGGCGCGATCCTGGCTGGGGATGGCGAAGTAGGGATGCGCACCGATGGCGATGGGCTCATCTTCGTGGCCGACGTTCGTGGCCGTGACCTTCTCGTCGATCGCGTCGCCGGTGAGCGCAAATGTGAAGTGCAGATCCGTCTCGGAGAGCCAGTGGCCGTCGAAGCTGCCGGCATGGATTAGGGCTGTCGCGGTCTCGCCGTCGGCTGTTTTTTCTGTCCGCATATCCTGCGCTTGATCCTTGAAGATCAGCCCGTGCATCACAACCCCCGACTGCGAGGGCGGTGCCGAAGGATCGCGGGAGTGCGGGTTCGCCGGCAGCGCGAGCGTATGCCCGTTCCACTCGGTGGTGACCGCGGTTCCATCTGCAGAGAGCGGCCCGAAGATGCGGTTCGGGTAAGGAATGAGAAACGCTGTGCCGAAACCCGCGCCCATCGCGGCTGACCGTCCGCCTGCGCCGTTGAGGCGGCTGGCCAGTTCTTCAAGCGATGGGGAAGCCAGAACGGAAATCTCTCCCTTACCCGGAATGCTGGCCGTGATTTGAAAAACGTTCATTCCCAGGCCGGGAAGGAAGGTAAGCGAGAGAAACTCGGGCTTCGCGCCACGGTGCGTTGCCGCGCGATGGAGAGTCACCGGAGCCTCGCCGCCGAACCGGAGCGGCTCCGCTGCTGCGGCCGGCTGGATCTCTGCCTGAGCCGCGGCGGGCTGGACACGGCCCGCCCCGAAAAAGATCAATGCGCACACAAAAACTCTTCGCCGATCCACGAGTGACTCCGCGATCCGATTCTTTGATGCCTTCAGCTTACATGGCCCACATAGTCGGGGCCGTTCACCTGCACATGGAATCCATCCGGATCGTGGAATTTGAAGGATTCAGAGGCGCGCTCGTCCTCGATCTCCAGGTTGCGCTTGCGCAAAGCCACCCGAATCTGGTCGGCGTTGAAGTGGGCAATGCCGAAATCGTAGTGATCCAGGCGCCCCGGCTCGTTGCTGTTGCCCTGCTCGAGACCGAAGAAGGACTTGCCCACGCCAAGGATGTGAACCGTCGGAGAGTGCTGCCGCAGAGGCATCTCAAAGAATTCCTGGTAGAAACGCGAAGTCTTTTGGAGATCGGGCACGCGCAAAGTCACATGGTTCAGGCTGATGGCCTCAAAACTGTCCGGCGCGGCATCGTCGGCTCGTGAGAACGGGGAAGCCAGCGCTCCCGCTGCCATGGCGGCCAGAGAAACCGCAACCTGGCGCCGGGTAAGTTTGCCGCTTTCAAAATCCTCAAGAAGGCTCTCGATTTTGCTGATCATTGATCTCTCCTGTCACCATTGGTAATTGATACTGACGAAAAAGTTGCGAACGACAACGCCCGTCTATTCGTTCTCAGGTGCGTTGAATGACCTGACGCTCGGCCTTGTCGGGGTCGTTCTGCACCGTGCATGTGTTGTCGAAGATCATTGTGGGGCACGCAGCCGCTGAGAATGCCGGCCAGTGCGGAAGGCCGCCGTGGTTGGGATTGCCGTTCCGCGCGAACTGGATCCACGCCTCGCTCACCTGGGCTGCCAGGGTGCGCGGCGCCGGCCCGCCGCCCGTCAGATTTTCCGAGCGGTCGGTATTGTCAAAGCAGAAGGGAAGGTCGATGCAATGGATGGAGCGGGGTCTGCCATCGAGCACCGGCGTCTTCCACTGGAACCAGTAAAGATACGCGGCCGTACCTTGCGCCGCCTTCATTCCGGCCTGGATGACCGCGCCCTGCCGCACCTGGGCGGTCATGGCGAGGGAAAACAGATCGAAGGTTTTCGCGCCCGGATGCGAGGCACGGAAGACTTCGAGGATGCTCTTCGGATCGACGCCATACATGTCGTAGAGCTGTTTGCCGGCCTCTGCCTCGGTCATCTCTTCCCGTTCGGGATGATTGAGTGAAGTCGTAAACTCATTGAGCGTGGTGCCGATCAGCATGGGAACCTGCGCTGAGATCGCGGGCGCAGCCGGATCGAAAGGATGGTGCGGCAGGAGGTTGCCGTCGACCACCGGGCCCCAGCCGAGAATGTCGGCCACACGGTTCCAGGCCAGCGGCGTGGGCGGATGTGTCTTGAGCAAAGCCGCATTGCCGGCAGCGATGAGCGTTGGCAAAGGAACAGACTGAAGTTGATCCACCTGGGATGGGCTGAGGTCGAGCTCATCGAAGACTGCGCGGGTCAAAATCTCCGAGCGCTCCGGCACCAGCGCGCGCAGGAAGGATCCGCTTTGCACGATGGCGCGGTGAAACAGGCCCTGCGCGACGGGCATGGCCATGAGCGCGCCCACCTTGCCGCCTCCGCCCGACTGTCCGAAGATGGTGACGTTGCCTGCGTCACCGCCAAAGTTGCCGATGTTCGTGCGCACCCATTGGAGCGCGGCGACGATATCGAGCATGCCGATCTGCGCCGAGGCCGCATACTTATCACTGAAGCTCTCGAGGTTGAGAAATCCGAGCGGCCCCAGCCGATGATTGAGCGAGACAACCACCACATCACCGCGCCGGCTCAGCCGCTCGCCATCGTAGGCGCGATGCTCCTGGCACGAGCCCGATACAAAACCCCCGCCGTGCAGCCACACCATTACCGGGCGCTTGCCTGCGCCGCGGATGCCGGGTGTCCAGACGTTGATGCGAAGGCAGTCTTCGCCGACATAGCCATCTTCGTAGTCGAAGAGGAAAGACTCTTCATCCTCGCCCCAGGTACCGCGCGGCGCCTGCGGACAGACAGGCCCGTAATGCATCGAGCTGCGTACGCCCGTCCAGGGCTGTGGAGCGCGCGGCGGCATAAAGCGGCCGCTCGCGGTGGTGGTGTCTCCGTAAGGGATGCCCTTGAAGGTGAAGATCCCCTCGCGGATGATGCCGCGGACTTTGCCGCTCGCCGTCTCCACAATCGCGGTTTCATCGGACGCGATGACCGATGGTCCGGACGCCGGCGCGCTGGGTATCGCTGCTGGCGGCGTCGCGATGGCCTGCGCTCGCGCTCCGCGCGGCGAAGCCAGGGTTGTTCCCAAAAGGGCCGCGGCGCCTTGCAGCAGGTCGCGGCGGCCGATACGCCGCGCGCTGGAGGGCTCAGCATGGGTAGAGTTTGCTTGCTCGCTCAAGTTTCTTCTCTCTTGTCCGGTCTTGTCCGGTTCCCTGATTTTTTCTGTTTCCGGATGCGCCCGAAGATGGTATCCGAGCGCGTCCTGACCGTTTTCGCAATTCACAAAAGGCCCGCTCATCGATGACTCTCGATGATGCTCAAGAGGTCTGGAGCGGCCCGCCGTTTGCGTGAAATAGCGAATGCAGTCTTAATGCACACGCGGGACTCTTGTCAACCTGCGCTTGATCCCTCCGCGCGCGCAGATCCCTGCCGCGGCGGCTGAAATGCGCTTCCTGAAGAAGTTGCCAGGCGCGTCTCGTCGTCAGGCTCGCGCCGCCCGCCCGGAGGACGTGCGCGTTGACAAATGCCCGCGCAATCTTCTAAGAATCTCCGTTGATTCAATCCATCGAAACCGCAGGCGCACTTCATCAGGGAAGGGCGTCCGGACTGGAGAGACGATGAAATTCAGTTTTTGCACTCTCGTGGTTGCGTTTATTGCGTCACAAGCTCTGCTTGCCCAGCAAACCCCAGCCAGTTCCTCTGCACCGGATGTATCCAGCCGCATCGACGAACACGGAACGGCCTATATCACGCGCGTCGTCCCGGTTCCCGAAACCATCAGCCCGGAAGCACAGGAATCTCTGGTGCCGGAAGTCTCCGGAACCGGGGTTACGGACAAGAGCTCCGTTGCCCATATTCGTTCCGATGTTCACAAGCAGACCAGCCTCGAAATGTACCGTACCGCTTATCCGGTAAACATCGCTTCCTCCACCATCGCCGGCGTGCCCGTGTCTATTGTCACGCCACTCACAGTTCCGCCCGCAAAGGCCGGCCGCGTGCTTATCAATCTTCACGGCGGAGGCTTCACCGCCGATTCCGGCTCATTGATCGAATCCGTTCCCATCGCTAACTTGACCCAGACGAAGGTAATTGCCGTTTTGTACCGCCTCGCGCCGGAACATCCCTTCCCCGCCCCGGTGGATGACACGGTGGCGGTTTACAAGGAACTGCTCAAGACCTATAAGCCGAAGAAGATCGCGATCTACGGGTCGTCGGCGGGCGCGGTTCTCACTCCTGAGGTTGCCGTGCGGATCAAGCAGCTCGGGCTGCCGCTTCCCGGTGCGTTGGGAGTTTTTTCCGGCGGCGGAGACTTCACCAAGACCGGCGATTCGCAATACATCTACGGTGTTCATGGCCTCTCCGGCCCGCCCGACACGCGGCCCAAGGGAGTGCAATGGCTGGCCGTGTACGTGGGCTCGGCCGATCCCAGAAATCCGGTGCTCTCGCCGATCTTTGCCGACCTGCGCGGCATGCCGCCGACGCTGTTCATGACCAGCACGCGCGACATGCTGCTGAGCGACACCACCATCCTGCATCGCGCCTTTTTGCGCGCCGGAGTCCATGCAGAGCTCGTCGTCTTCGAAGGGTTGAACCACTGCTTCTGGTACAACCCCAACCTGCCCGAGTCCCGGGAAGCTGATCAGATCATGGCGCGATTCTTCGACTCTGCGCTGGCCGCGCGATAGGGCGCCGGACAAAGGAAGCGCAGAATTTTTTGTCGCCCTATTTTGCGGTCCAGCCACCGTCAATCAGAATGTCGGTTCCCGTGATGAAGCCGGCCGCATCGGAACAGAGGTAGCAGGCCAGCGCGCCGATCTCCTCGATCTTTCCCCAGCGGCCCACGGGCAGGCTGGCCAAAAACTGCGCGCTCGCCTCGGGGTTGTTCATCACCGCCGCGTTCATCTCGGTTCCGAAGGGGCCGGGGCTGATCCCGTTCACGGTGATCCCGTCGCCGGCAAGTTCCAGAGCCAGGGCACGGGTGAGCCCCAGCAGCGCCGCCTTCGCCGAAGAATACGCGGTGCGTCCTGGCAGGGAAACGTGGCTCATGATCGAGCTCATATTCAGGATGCGCCCGTAGCCGGAACCTTTCATTCCTGGCACGAAGGCGCGGCACACGAGGAAGGTGGAGATCAGGCTTGCATCCAGCACGCCGCGAAACTCCTCCAGCGTGTAATCGATCAGATTCTTGCGCACATTCGATCCCGCGTTGTTGATGAGAATCTGCACGGCGCCGAATCGCTTGATCACGGCCTGCGCCATGCTGGCGACGTCCTCTTCTTGGGTCACGTCAGCGGTAAAGGCCTCCGCCGTTCCGCCTTGCTCCTTGATTGCATCGCGCACGCGGTCGAGCCGCTGCTTATCCCGAGCCACCAGGGCGACGTGTGCACCGGCGTCGGCGAGCGCCTTCGCCATGGCCTCGCCCAAACCGCGGCTGCCTCCGGTGATAACCGCGACGCGGCCGGTCAGATCAAATTTCATTGCTCTTCTCCTGCTCGTGCCGGGATCGCCGGCGGTTGCGCATCAGTGGGACAGGCTTTCCGCGCCGATGCGTGTCAAAGCGCTTCCCGCACCTTTCTTTCTTTGCCGTTGTGCGCTCTCCGGGTTCAGGTAAAGCCAGCAAAGCGACGACACCACCGCTGCGCCCACCATCGTATCAATCAAAAGGTTCCAGTCACCGCGAGTCCGCTCGAGAATGACGCCGCCGACCACGGGCGCGATAAAACCGGCGAAGTTGCCGAGCATGTTCATCGTCGCGGCCACCGTCGCCGTGTAGGAGCCCCCGATCTGGAAACAGGCATCCCATGAGATCGGCATCGTCAGGTCGCTCGAGAGGCTCGCTACCCCCATGGCGATCATTGCCGGGATCACCGGGTGGATGCGCAGAAAGGCGAAGAGCAGAATCGCCGTTCCCAGAAAGCCGCAGAAGGCGATGGCACGGCGGGGCAGGCGTCGCGGCGCCAGGCCCGTGGCCAATGAGCCGAAGCCGCCGAAGAGGAGAGGCAGCATGGCGAGGGTCGCAGCCCGCTCCGGGCTCTGGCCGCGCGCCTCACGCAGATAGGTCGGCAACCAGGTGATGTAGAAGTACCAGACATAGGAAAAGCAGAAGTACTGCAGCACCAGCGCGGCAATCTGCGGCGTGAGCAGCAGGGAGAGCCAGTGGGCTTCACCCGGACGGTGAGCGGTGAGTGCGCGCGATGTTTCCAGCAGCTCCAGCTCTGCCGGGTTGACGGAAGGATGCTTCCCCGGGTCGTCGTGGAACCAGAGGAAAAAGACGGCGCACCAGATCACGCCCAGGACGGCAAAGCCGACAAAAGCCCACCGCCAGCCGACCAGTCGAATGAAGAGGAGGGTCAGCGGCGGCGTGGCCGCGCCGCCCCATCGCGTAAAGGCCCACATCAGCGCCTGAGCTGTCACCCGTTCCCGCGCCGGCAGCCATCCGCTCAGCATGCGCGTGAGATTGGGAAAACATCCCGCCTCGCCGGCTCCGAAGAGGAATCGAATGGCGTAAAGAGAAAGCGCATTCCACGCCGCGCCGGTCAGCGCCGTAAAGGAGGACCACGCAAGCACGACCTGCAGCAGAACCCGGCGCACGCCCAGCCGGTCGCCGAGCAGTCCCATAGGAACTTCAAAGAGCGCGTACGAGAGGCCGAAGGCTCCAAACACCAGGCCCATCTGCTGCTTGGTCATACGGAGGTCGTGAGAGATTGGACCGGCCGCCTCAGAGATGGCCACCCTCTGTATATAGGAGAGAACCGCGAGCCCAATCGCCAGCGCGACTACTCCGTGCCGAGTTCGGCTCGCCCGCATGAGTGTCCTTCTCGATGCTTCGCCCGCATCCGTCCGTATCCGGTTTCCCGGTTGTTCCCGGAGGGCGGCATTGTGAGCCCTGACTGGAATGGATTACCGCCTCGGGCTGAGTTGATTCCCGATGTATACTAAGTACAGTAGGGCGATGGTGTCAATTTTCCCAGAGCCTGTCTGTGCGCGTTCCTCCCTGCGTATATGATCGAGTGAATCGCCTGAGGATGGAGGCAGCCAGTGAGGACCGTTCCTCCTTCGACTCTCAAAGTCTATCTCGTGCAGCGCCTAAGAGAATCCATTCTTTCCGGCAAGTACAAACCCGGCGACCGCATGAATGAGAGCATGATCGCTCGCGAATTTGGAATTAGTCGTATACCGGTCCGCGAGGCCCTTTTCCAGCTCCAGGAATCAGGATTTGTCACCAATCACAAAGGCAAGGGGATGTTCGTCACCTGTTTGTCGGAAGAAGACACCCAGATGATCAACAGCACCCGTCTTGTCTTGGAGACGGAAGCCTTCAAGCTCGCCCGGGCCCGCATGACGCCCGAGACCGCGGCGGCACTGACCAGATTGGTGGATCGCTTGGAGGCGTGGAAGGGTGATGTAGCCGATTCCGCGGCCATGGATCTCGAGTTTCACCGAACGGTTTGGGAAGCCTCCGGCAATCCTTATCTGATAAGGACGCTGGAACCTTTGCTAAGTGTTCTGTTCGCCCACAAGACGCTGGAGCACGTGAGTCTCGAGTTGCATCAATGGCGACTGAATCATCACCGTGCGCTCCTGGACGTACTTCTGAATCCCGCTCCCCAGGACGTTCGCGGTGCACTTCTGATGCACTTGCGCATGGCCTACAACGATCCGGAGCGGTTTTCGAGTTTCGTGATGCCCGTGCCTTCTGCTGCGCCGCTCCGTCCCGTCAGCGGAACTGAGATTGCTGCCCCGGCCGCAGGAGCCTCTGAGGAGCCGGTCGCGCTCTTGGGAGTTCGCTCACTGCGGACGGCGGCTCGCAACCCGATCCGCTCCTGATCGGTCTCTTCCGGATCGCGGGCCGTCCGCTTCCAGTCCCAATCCGCTCGCTCGCTACGCATCGCGCATCCTGGGATTAGCCTTCGCGTTAGTATAATGTATACAGATTGGGTCTGATTTCGCCGCATTTCCGGCCACACTCAGCCGGAGCTCCTCTCAGGACCGGCTGTTCCCATGTTCGTTGCGCATGAAAGCCCGAAGGCACCAACATCCCGCTCCAGTTCCAATCGGGGGCCATCAGAACAACCCATGAAATCCGATAGGGTATTGCGGTCGACAGCTTGGTTTGGTCCGTCTGACAAGAGCGGATTCATTCATCGCAGCTGGATGCGCGGCTATCCGGAAGATGTATTCAATGGAAGACCGGTCATTGGTATCTGCAACACCTGGTCGGAGTTGACCCCCTGCAACGCCCATTTTCGCGATCTGGCAGAGCGGGTGAAGCGCGGCGTCTGGGAGGCGGGCGGTTTTCCGGTGGAGTTCCCGGTCATGTCGCTGGGCGAGTCCAACCTCCGGCCGACTGCGATGATTTTCCGCAACCTGGTCAGCATGGACGTGGAGGAATCCATCCGCGCCAACCCTATCGATGGAGTCGTGCTTCTATGCGGATGCGACAAGACGGTTCCGGCTCTGATCATGGGCGCTGCAAGCTGCGACCTGCCGACGCTCGTCGTCTCCGGCGGCCCCATGCTGAACGGAAAGTTTCGCGGAGCGGATATTGGCTCAGGGACGGACCTTTGGAAATTCAGCGAGGAGGTAAAGGCGGGCGCCATGAGCCTGCCCATGTTCCGCGAGGCCGAGGTCTGCATGTCCCGCTCTTCGGGTCACTGCATGTCGATGGGGACTGCTTCCTCCTTGGCCTGCATGGTGGAGGCGCTCGGGCTTGGACTGCCGCAGAATGCAGCCATTCCGGCCGTCGACTCCCGCCGCTCAGTGCTGGCGCACAAGGCGGGCCGCCGCATCGTTGAGATGGTCGGCGAAGATCTTCGCATTTCCAGGATCGTCACCCGCAACGCTTTCGAGAACGCGATCCGCGTGAACGCTGCGGTCGGCGGTTCCACCAATGTCGTCATTCACTCGCTTGCGATTGCCGGCCGGGTTGGTGTGCAACTCAGCCTGGACGACTGGGACAGGCTGGGAAGGGAAATCTCGACAATCGTAAATCTTATGCCGTCAGGCCGGTTCCTGATGGAAGATTTCTATTATGCAGGTGGACTGCCCGCGGTATTGCGGGTCTTGGGCGAAACCAACCAGCTTCATCGCGATTGCCTCACCGTGAACGGCAAAACTATTTGGGAAAACTCCAAGGATGCGCCGAACTGGAATCCTGAAGTCATCCGGTCCCTCGACCGCCCGGTTGCCGCCAACGGCGGCATGGCGATTCTGCGTGGCAATCTCGCTCCCAATGGCGCGGTGCTCAAGCCTTCCGCCGCGTCACCGCATCTCTTCCGGCATCGTGGGCCGGCCGTCACCTTCGCCAACATCGAAGACTACAATCGGCGCATTGCCGATCCCGATCTGGCGGTGGACGAAGACTCCATTCTTGTGCTCAAGAACTGCGGACCGTGCGGCTATCCCGGCATGGCCGAAGTGGGTAACATGGGTCTTCCGGCAAAGTTGCTGCAGCGCGGGGTGAAAGACATGATCCGCATTTCAGATGCGCGCATGAGCGGAACGGCCTACGGCACTGTCGTCCTGCATGTGGCTCCTGAGGCAGCCGTCGGCGGGCCGCTGGCGCTGGTCCGCGACGGCGATCTGATCGAGCTGGACCTTGAGGCGCGCAAGTTGCATCTCGACGTTTCAGAAGAAGAGCTGGCCCTCCGCCGCGCCGAATGGCGCAAGCCGGAACCGGCAATGAAGGGCGGTTACCAATCGTTGTATATCGAGCGCGTGCTGCAGGCCGACAAGGGAGCCGATTTCGATTTCCTGGTAGGCTGCCGCGGCGCCGGCATACCCCGGGAGTCGCACTAACGTGAACAGGATCGATCTTCATGGCCGCTCGGCGGCAATCACCGGCGGCGCTCAGGGAATTGGCAAGGCCATTGCCGAAAGACTGCTGCTCTCCGGAGCTGCGGTTGCGCTTTGGGATCTCGATGAGGCAGCGCTGAAGGCAGCCGCGGCGGAACTCGGCGCCAAGGGCCGCGTGCACACGCAGCCGCTGGACGTGACCGACGCGCGGGCCATGGAACTTGCCGCCGAGGAGACAGCCCGCGAACTGGGCAGGATCGACATCCTGGTGGCCAGCGCCGGTATCGCGGGCCCGAATTTCAACACCTGGGAGTATCCGCTGGACGCATGGCAACGTGTGATCCAGATCAATCTTTGCGGCGTCTTTCATGCCTGCCGCGCCGTAATTCCTTACATGCTGCGCGAGTCCTACGGGCGCATCGTCAACATCGCCTCGATCGCGGGCAAAGAGGGGAACCCCAATGCCTCCGCGTACAGCGCCTCCAAGGCCGGGGTCATTGCGCTCACCAAATCGCTGGGCAAGGAACTGGCCGAGGAGAACATCGCCGTGAACTGCATCACACCCTCGGCGTGCCGCACGCGCATTTTCGACCAGATGACGCAACAGCACATCGACTACATGCTTGCGAAGATTCCGCGCGGCCGGTTTGTCGAGGCGGATGAGATCGCTTCCATGGTGGCATGGCTGGTTTCAGCGGAGAACTCCTATACCACCGGCGCGGTCTTCGATCTGAGTGGAGGACGCGCCACTTACTAGCTTCCCTTTCTCATCAAATTGTTCCGCATCGCTCTTATGGCCAACGATTCTTTCTCTCTCGACCGCCGCATCGCCCTCGTCACCGGAGGGGCAAGCGGCATTGGCGAAGCCACCGTAAAGGAGCTCGCCCGCGCCGGCGCCCAGGTCTGGATCTCCGACGTCAATCTGCCTGCCGCCGAGGCTCTCGCCGCTTCCCTGCCCTCGGCCAGGGCTCTGCATCTCGACGTTACCAGTCCCGACTCCATCGCCGCCGCCGTCGCTCAGATCGGCAGTCTCGACATTCTCATCAACAATGCCGGCATCGGCCACGTGGGATCCATCGAGGCCACCGAACCCGGGGACTTCGACCGCATCATGAACGTCAACGTCCGCGCGGTCTACCTGGTAACGCGCGCCTTTTTACCGCTTCTTCTCGCCGCGCGCGAGCGCCACGAGGCCGTGGGTGCAATCGTCAACGTAGCTTCCGTCGCAGGACTCGTCGGCATCCTGCAGCGCTTCGCCTACTGCACCAGCAAAGGCGCCATCGTGGCTATGACGCGCCAGCTCGCCGTGGAATACCCCAGAACTCTGCGCGTCAATGCCGTCTGCCCCGGCACCGTGCAGACTCCTTTTGTCGAGGCCTATCTCGAAAAGTTCCACCGCGACAACAAGGAAGAAGTACGCGCCGAGATTCGCGCCCGCCAGCCCGTCGGACGCCTCGGCCGGCCCGAGGAGGTGGCGTCCGCAATTCGCTATCTCGCCTCGGACGAAGCAGCATTTGTGAGCGGGACAATCCTCACCATCGATGGCGGCTGGACTGCTGCTTAGAGCGGTTTCAGAGTGATCGTACCCATTTCCCGCATCGCGAAAGGCGGCTTTTTCTTGAGGAAAAAGCCACCTGGCTCAGGCCGCTTCGGCAAAGAACAACTCTGAAACCGCATCAGTCCGGCAGAGCAAAGCTGTAGAGCGTGTTTCCCGCAGCGATTGCTACGAATTGCTTGCCGTCGACTGCATAGCTTATGGGCGCGGAGGCAATCGCGTCGGCGGCGTGGAAATGCCACAGAGGCTCGCCCGACTCCGAATTCAAAGCGATGAGGTTGCCGTCGCCAGTGGCCAGAAACACCAGGCCGCCGCTGGTAGCCATGGCGCCTGCCGCCATCGATTCGCGGTACAGCCGGTAGGTCCATACCCTGTTGCCGGTCTCTGTATCGATGGCGATCATCTCGCCGTGGTGTTCCTGGTTGGCTACAAAGAACGGCCGTCCTCCCATATACCCCCGTCCGGGCTCATACGGCTCAGGTGCGCTGCGGAATCCGGTCAGGCCGCCGGTTGTAATGGTCACGTACAGCCTGGACTGGGTGGGATCGTAGGAAGGATTGTTCCAATCGGTGCCACCAACCATGCCGGGCGAGACAGTGCTGCCTTCCGGGCTTGCCATCCAGCCCGGAAGCAGGATGGGCGTGCCGTCAGCATGAAAGCCGCCATTCCAGGTCTGATTCATATAAGGCTTGCCCAGGACGAGCTTGCCTGTGGCTCGATCAAGCACGTAGAACATGCCGTTGCGGTCTGCCTGCAGCATCAACTTGCGCGGCGCACCGTCGATGGTGCGATCGGCGAGGATTACATCTTCGTTGGCATCCCAGTCATGCGTGTCGCTGGGCGTGAACTGGTAATACCATTGGAGCTTCCCTGTCGCCGGATTGAGCGCGACCACCGAACAGGTAAACAGGTTGACGCCCTTGCGCACGTCGGCGTCGAGGTCGGGGCCGGGATTGCCCACCGTCCAGTACAGCATGTCCAGATCGGGGTCGTAGCTGCCGGTGAGCCAGGCGGCTCCGCTTCCATGCTTCCAGCTATCGCCGCTCCAGGTGTCGTGTCCGGGTTCTCCCGGTCCGGGAATGGTGTTGAACCGCCACAGCCGTTTGCCAGTGACCGCATCGTAGGCATCCACAAGGCCGCGGATGCCGAATTCGCCGCCCGCCACGCCGATGACGACTTCATTCTTGATTGCCAGAGGCGCTTCCGTGATCGAATACCCCTGCATGGTGTCGGCAACAGGCGCCTCCCAGAGAACGCGGCCGGTCCGCGCATCGAGCGCCACCAGTGCGGCATCGAGGGTGCCGAAAAAGACGCGGTCGCCGAGCACGGCCACGCCGCGGTTAAACGGGTTTGACTGGTAAGGACTCGTCGCCTTTTGCCTGCGCTCGTACTTCCAGATGGTCAGGCCGGTTCGCGCGTCGATCGCATAAACCCCGGAGGTCCCCTCCGCCGTGTACGTCGCGTACATCGTTCCATCCACCACGATTGGCGTAGCTTCAAGCAGCGGCCCGGGGGGCATCTGCACCGCCCAGCGAGCCTGCAGTTGGCTCACGTTGCCTGGTTTGATCTGGCTGAGTGCGGAGAAATGATCGCCCTGGTAGTCGCCCCAATAGGTGAGCCAGTTTTGCGGCTCCGCCTGGGCGTTTTTGATTCTTTCAAACGTCAAGCCGGCCGGAAGCTTCGCCTCAATGGTCTTGGTCAGGTCCCGCTCTTTCAGCGTGGAGAGGTAGGCCACCAGGTTCTGGATCTCATCCGGCGCAAGCCTCTTGCCGTAGTCGTCCGGCATCAGCGGCTTGCTCTCGGCGTGCTCCTCGACGATTTCGTCGCGGTTAAAGCGTCGCAGGTTGCCATCGACATCCGTGAGAATCAGGGCAAAGTTATCCTCGGCTTGCTTCATGCCCTCGACAACCTTCCCCTCTCGTGTGGTAACCGTGAGCGCAACCGGACCAAACCAGCGCCGCCGCATGGGAATCGATGCTTCCGGGTTGAGGATGGTCGCCTTGAGAAACTGCGGCGCGCTTCTCCCGATCTCCGACAGGTCCGGACCCATGAGGCCGCCCCGCCCGTTCACCTCGTGGCACTGGCCGCAACCGCCTTTGCCCCAGAAGAGCGCCTCGCCGGCGGCAGGGTCGCCGGGCACCGCCTGGTGCGCTTGCGCGCCGCTCGAATTCAGACTGTGGAGATAGGTAATGATCTTCCACACTTCGTCGGCGGGCAGGGCGCCGAAGGAAGGCATCTGCGTGCCGGGCACGCCGGTGCGGATGGTCCGGAAGATGTCCTCATCTTCGCCCCCGTGACTGAAGTTGCGGTTGGCGAGCGCGGGCCCGCGTCCCCCCTGCGCATCGCCTCCATGGCAGCCTTCGCAGGTCTGGTGGTAGAGAGCTTTGCCCGCGGCGACCGCTGCGGCATTGCCGGCGAAGGGGTTCCTGACTGTGTCTGGCATTTCTGGATGCTGCGCAAGACACTGCAGTGAGCCGGCCAGGGCCATCACGACGAGAACTTCAGCGGACCGATTCAAAAATCTCTCCATGTACCCGCATGCTTGGCTGCTCATCGCTCTCAGGGACCCGACCTACTGCGGCAGACTGTAGGCATAGAGGCTGTCGCCCGCGCCGAACAGAATCCACTGTTTGCCGCCGAGCAAATAGGTAATGATTCCGCCGGACTCGTTGGCCGCTAGTTGCTGGTGCCAGAGAATCTGTCCCTTGTCCGCCGTATAAACGATTACGTTCTTCTGATCGTCGCCGGTGATGAGCAGATTGGAGGCGGTGGTAAGAATGCTCGGCCCCACTGTGGTGGGCGCGTTGTTCAAATTGGGATACGCATGCTTCCAAGCCGCATCGCCGGTGAGAGGATCGATGGCCTGCAAAACGCGCACTGTCCGGCCGATTCCCGCTCCCGTGCCGCCGTAGCCGGATGGGTCCGGACTGTCGTCGGTGAGGTAATAGATCGCCTTGCCTTCGGTCGAGTTCACATAGAAAAGGCCGGTCTGCGGATCGTAGGAAGGAGCAGGCCAATTGCTGGCGTTCAAGATGTTGATGGATCCGCCCACCGAAGGATCCTTGTCCGGAATGGGGATCGGTTCGCCCTCCGGCGAAAGCCCCGACGTGTAATCCAGGGGAACGTACGGCTTGACCACGAGGTACTTGCCGGTTACGCGATCCAGGGTGACGAAGAAGCCGTTCCGCGCCGCCTGGGCCACCAGCTTGCGCGGCGTGCCGTTCACCACGCGATCGAAGAGGATGGGCGCCGTGGTGTTGTCGAAGTCGTGGGTGTCGTGGGGTGAGACCTGGAAGTACCACTTCAACTTGCCGGTATCGGGATCGAGCGCCACCACCGACTCTGTCCAAAGATTGGCGCCGGGCCGTCCCTGGCCCGCAAAGACGGGATTGGTGTTGCCCGTGGGCCAGTAGAGCAGATTGAGATCGGGATCGTAGGTGCCCGGCATCCACGTCATGCCGCCGCCGTGTTCGGCGACGGACTCTTTGGGCCAGGTCCTGAGGGCTGGATCGCCGGCCCGCGGCGTCGACCACCAGGTCCACTGCAGCGCGCCCGTCTCTGGATCGAAGGAGTCGAGGAAGCCGGGCATGTCCATCGCATCTCCGCCCACGCCCACAATCAGATGGTTTTTGACGATCAGCGGCGCCGAGGTGGAGAAGTACTGCTTCCGCGCGTCGGCGTAATTCTTCCGCCACAGCTCCTTGCCGGAGGTTGCATCGAGAGCAATCAGCCAGTTGTCCGGCGTGAGAAAGTAGACCTTCGTCTTCCACACCGCCACGCCGCGCTGGCCGACGAGATGCCCGCCGTGGTCGACCCAGCCGTAATGCCACAGCTCTTTTCCGCTGCCAGCGTCCAGCGCCCAGAGGTGGTCGGGGATGGTAATGTAAAGAACCCCGCCCACGAGGATGGGCGTGCACTTGATGACCGGAACCGGGGCGCCCCGCTGCGCACCGACTTCAGTGATCTTGTACACCCACTGCGCGGCGAGTCGGCTCACGTTTGCTGGACCGATCTGGGTTAGGGTGCTGAAACGCTGGCCGCTCAAGTCCCCGTTGAATGTTGGCCACGATGATACGGCCGGCGCACCGATAGAGTTGGGGTCAAGATTCACCTCCGAAGCCGGGAAACGCGGGGCGCCAAAGCCGGCGAGAAAAACAGCGCCCAGAAGCGCGTGCGCGAATTTCATTTCAGCGTCTCCAGGTAGGCCGAGACGTTGTGCATGTCGTCGTTTTTCAAAGTCATGATCAGCGCCTGGTGCGCAGCCAGCGGGTCCTTCATCTCCACGTCTACTCCCGGCTGGCGGTCGATCACGTGAGTCTGGCCGGCACTGTCGATGACCGCGATGCGAAAGTCGCTCACCTCCCTCACCCGGCCTGCAATAGTCCCACCATCGGGCGTCTTGACGGTGGCCGTAATTGCCAGCGCGTTGTCGGCAGGCCGCGACGGCCAGATCCAGCCTCGCTGCAGCTGATCGGGCGAGCGAAACTTGGAGCCGATGTGGGCGAAGGTCTCCGTCGTATGGCAGGCCATGCAATGGTCGGCGACGTAGGCCTTCCCTTTCTCCGCGTCTCCCACCAGGATGTTCAGCACATGATAGGTTCCGCGGTTGGCGACGGCCTCAACCTGCAGATGGATGAACTCCGAGATGTCTCTGAGCTGGTCGTCGGTCATGGTGGCGAACGCCGGCATGCCCTTCTCCGGACGGCCCTTGCGCAAGAAGGGAATCAGGTGCTCTCCATGATCGTCACTGAGAACCACGTCGGAGGTGATGAGGCTGGGTCCTGTAGCACCGTGCGCCTGCGGACCGTGGCAGAAGGAGCAATTCTGGCTGAACAGCGGTGCGCCTCGCTCTGCCGCGGCCTTGTCCGGTTCGACGCCAAGGCCGAGAAACGTTCTCGTCGCTGCGGCCCGCTGCTGCGGCGTCATGTTCGCGTAGGGATTCTGCACTTGCTGTCCTGCAGAGCTCTTTTGCGTGCTGTTTTGAGAGTCGCCGTTGATACCCTCCTGGCTGCCTGCCACGCCGGCAAAGGCCGCGGCTCCTGCCGCCAGGGCGACCGTCAAGATCAAAGGACGCATTGCCACATCCCTTCAAAGACTGGATCCAGACGAAAATGCTCCATGCGCACAACCAACCGCCGCGCTCCAAAGAGTTGCGGCACAGCCGATCGATTCGAACAGGGACGTGCATCGGGCCGGTCGGTTTGCCGAACTATCTCGGCATGGACACAGGTTCTCGAGCTGCACGTATACAATATACACTGTTCGCTACCCTCGTTCGGGGAGAGAAGAGCATGTCGCATTGGAAGATGGCCGCTTGCCTGGCCATCGTCGCATGGACGCCGTCGGCGGAAAGGGTCTGCGCTCAATCCGGCTCGCAGAAGCCAACGAATGATCTGAAAATTGCGATGGTTGACGTCGAAGGCGGCGCGGCCGTCCTGTTCGTGACCCCGGAACGCAAATCTCTTCTGATCGACACCGGATGGGCCCCGGGCGTGGGCGGTCCGCGTCCGGCGCCTGGCGCCCCGCCGCAGCCGGCTCCGCCCTCGAGCGCGGACCGCATCGCCGCCGCCGCCGCATCGTTGGGGGTGACGAAGATCGACTATTTGCTCATGACCCACTACCACGCCGATCACGTTGGCGGCCTGCAGGCGCTTCTTGCCAGGCTCCCCGTGGACACGTTCATCGACCACGGACCGAATCGCGAACAGCCCCCGGAGAATGCCAATCCCCGCCAGCTCTCTTTTGCTCCCGCAACCCTCTATCCGAATTGGGTGGCTGCGTACCAAGGCCATCGGCACATTACCGCCCAAGTAGGAGAAAATCTCGATATCGGCTCCGTGCACCTTGAGTTCATCGCCGGCGACGGCAACGTCCTCTCCTCGCCCCTCCCTGGAGCCGGCGAGAACAATCCGCTCTGCAACGGCGTGCAGCCCATGACCCGGGACGGCGGAGAAGAGAACGTGCGCTCGCTGGGGATGGTCATCACCTTCGGCAAAACCCGCATCCTCGATCTCGGCGACCTCACCTGGAACAAAGAAATGGAGCTGCTTTGCCCAACCAATAAGGTGGGGAAAGTGGATCTGTACTTCGTGACCGGCCACGGGATGGATCTCTCGAGCAGTCCGCCCACCGGTGCCCTCGATCCTCTGGTGGCACTTATGCAGAACGGCCCGATGAAAGGCGGCGACGCCGCGGTGATCAAGACGGTCGATAGCTATCCTCATCTCCAGGGATTCTGGCGCGAGCATTACTCCGTCCGCTACCCCGATCTGAATGGCGATCCCAATTACATTGCCAACCTGGACCAGCAGCCAGATCAGGGTTACTCCATCATGGTCGACATCGCGCCTTCGGGAACTATTACGGTCATCAACGGCCGCAACCAGTTCAGCAAGGTGTATCACGCGCGTGAGAAATAGCGCCCGGCGGGTTACCCCTCCTAACCGCGCTTTCTGGAGTCGGTGAGCAGCACCGAGCGCAAGGTGTTCGGCCCATGCCGACTTTGCATTCTCTCGCCAATATCCTTGCGGCCCCATTACCGCGCAGCGATATTTGAATCATTGACGGGACCTGTGGATTCACGCACGACCAGCTTCGGTTCCACAATAATTTCGTCGCGCGGCGGGACCGTCTTGTGGATAAGATTGAGCAAACTTTGCGTCGCGATCCGGCCAATCTCTTCGAGCGGCTGGCTGATCGTCGTCAACCGTGGCACAGTGAATGACGCCGCTTTGATGTTGTCAAAGCCCAGGACGGAAACGTCTTCCGGCACGCGCAGATTGAAATCGCTCAACGTACGAATCGCTCCGATGGCGGAAATATCGTTGAACGCCACAATCGCGGTAAAGGGCTGTTTCGCAGCCAGCAGCTTTTGTACCAGGGAAAAGCCCAATTCCGGCGATGTCATGTCGCGTTCCAAATTGACGACAAGTTCCGGTTTGATCGCAAGTCCCATGCGTTTTGCCACCGCGGTCAGGTGCTTCCATCGCTCATCGGAGTCGGCGCTGAAAGGCTGGCCGTGCATAAATGCGAGCTGGCGATGCCCCAGATCATACAGATGTCCCAATGCGAGCTCAGCCGCACGCTCGTGGTCGAGCAACACATTGATCACTCCCTCGATATGTTGGTGACCCGGCACGGCGACCACTGGGACTGAAATGGGATGTTCGAGATGCGTGTCGATCGCGATCAGCCCCTGCGCTCCGCGCGAAAGCAACATCCGCGTGTAGTCCTCAATCAGATTCTGCTTATGCCGGTGGTGCGCGGTGAAGTAAAAGTACCCTGCCTGGATGAGCTGATCGCCGATGCCGCTCATCACCTGGGTATGATATGGCTCGCCCAGTTCGGGCACCAGAATGCCGATCGTCAAGGTCCGCCGGCTCCGCAACGATCGCGCCAGCAGATTCGGTTGGTAATTCATCGCCTTCGCAGTGGCCTTGATGCGATCACGCGTCGCCTGAGGAATCGATCGTCCAGGCACGTCATTCAGGACCACTGAGACTGTGGCCGGATTCAGACCGAGATGCTTGGCAACCTGTTTCAGGCTTGCCGTCGGTTTGACCCGCAGCCTTGTACCCTCCGGCGATTCTTTCCTGCTCGCGGAATCTTCCATTTCCCCGCCCTAATCTCTAAACCGATCAAATTGGCCGGCTCATTGCACCAGTTCAATGCGGCCAAACGCCCTGCGCGCCAATTCACATTCACCGTCGGTAGCAAGACAAGCGTTTGTTCTATAATCACCCATTTTAGACCAAAGTGGCCCTGCCGACTCATAAATTGCGCCAGCATTTACGCCTCATCAAAGTTACGGCGGTTTCACAGTTGCTGTATCCCGAAGCCGCAGATGCTAAGCGGCTTTTTCACCAAGAAAAAGCCACCTTCCGCAACTGTGAAATATGGCTACATGTACTGTGGAACCGCTCTAGCGGGAAGGGCAGGCCTTCCGTTCTGCCATTGCATTCTTGGTTGGCAATTCCTGCGGCAATTGATCAAGTGCTCCCTTCTCCGCTTCGACGTGATCTGCTCGGCAGTGTGACCTCGTTTCATCTGCGGTTCGCGGTACGCCAGGTTGTGACGGCTGTTTCGGCCTTCAAAGGCCGGCCCTCCATTCACAGGATGGTTCAACTTGTCAGAAACTCCCGTTTCCGGCGCATCCCTGCTCCCGGGTTCCTCTCCGGCTGCCGCATTGGAGCTTCTGAAGTGACACAATCGATTGTCTAAATCAACTGAATGCAGTAGACTGCTTGGAGACGCGCCACTGACTCAGCGGGTGCGATCGCTTCCAATCGGAAAATATCAGCCGTTGCCGGCTGCATGGGTTTGGCGCAGCAAAGATGCGGGCGTCGTTCGGCCTGCGATTCCAAGACACCAGCGCCGCCCAAGCGTTGCGCTCCAGTGCGACCGCAGGCTCAAAGCTTCCGGGCGCGCGCGCTCGTGCGCAATGGTGACATTCGAGTTGCACGATACAGAGATGACAACCCAGGGTCGCTCTCAGAATCTCGTTTTGTCGCTGGTCTCGGCAGCTTTGTTCATGGAGCTGCTCGACGGCACCATCATTGCCACTGCCCTGCCGCAGATGGCGAAGACTTTCAATGCGGGTGTCGTCAGTCTCAACATCGGCATAACCGCCTACATGTTGACCCTCGCAGTCTTCATCCCTGTCAGCGGCTGGATGGCCGACCGCGCGGGCGAGCAAACCGTCTTCGCTTCCGCCATTGGCATCTTCACGGTCGCATCCGTGCTTTGCGGAGTTTCCCGGGGAATGTGGGGGTTCACCGCCGCGCGTGTGCTGCAGGGCATTGGGGGAGCCATGATGGTGCCCGTCGGCCGGCTCATCGTTCTTCGTTCGACGCCGAAGTCGCGGCTGACCGGCGCCCTGGCCCGCATGACCTGGCCCGCGCTGGTGGCGCCGGTTATCGGACCGCCCCTCGGTGGGCTCATTACCGCGTATGCCAGTTGGCGATGGATCTTCTTCTTGAATGTCCCCCTCGGCATGGTCGCGCTGCTGTTGACCTACTGGCTCGTGGCCAACGAGAAACCCGCTGAGCGCCAAAAGTTCGATTGGCAAACCTTCTTACTGGCAGGCTCGGCTTCCACGTGTCTGGTCATCGCGTTCGAAGAGATCGCGCAGGGGCGGGGCAGCACCGGTGGCATCTGCATCAGGCTCGTTCTCGGTCTGCTGCTCGGAGCCGGTGCCGTTCTTGGCGCCCGTTCCTTTGAGAACTCGCTCATCGATTTCCACTCCCTCCGGCTGCCCACCTTTGCCCAGGCAGTCTTTGGCGGTTCGCTCTTCCGCGCCGGCGTCAGTGTGCTGCCGTTCCTGCTGCCGCTCTTGTTTCAAATCGAATTCGGCTATAACGCGTTCGATTCCGGACTCTTCTTGCTGGCGTTGTTTGCCGGCGATCTCCTCATGAAAGCGGCTGTCGTGCCCATTCTCATGCGCTGGGGATTTCGGCAGGTCATGATCGTGAATGGCATATTGACGTCGATCTCCATCGTGATGCTGGCGGGAATTACGCCTCGGACCCCGCAGTACATCGTCGTCGGCCTGCTCGCCGTCCATGGAGCGCTGCGCTCCCTGCAGTTCACCGCTATCGGCACCCTGGCTTATCTCGACGTACCGCGCGAAAGAATGAGCCGCGCCAACGCTTTCTTGAGCGGTGTCGCCCAGCTTTCCAGCGGAATGGGCGTAGCCCTCGGTGCGGTGCTCTTGCGTGCCCCGGCGATCGTACGCGGCTCATCTCAAAATATTCCGGCTCTCCAGGATTTTCGCTTCGCCTTTCTCGTCGTATCGGTCTTCACCCTCGTCTCCATGATCGAAGCTTTCCGCCTGCCGCGAGTTCATAAGTCCTTTCATTTCCGGGAGTCCACGATTTAGCTGGCTCCTCCACCCGTCGCTCCTCTTCAACCCTTTCTGCCTCTTCCGCATCCTGCGGCCTGCCGCCCCAGAGATCACGTTTGCCGTGGCACGGCCAGTTGCGATTGCCGCCCGGAAAACGGTCCGAATAAAGCTCGCAAAACGCGGCAAATTCTCCCGCGCGCAGGAAGCTGATTTCTGTTTGACGCCTCTTCAGGGCGGGCATATAATGGCCGTGCTTTTGAACAACCGATTGTCTAAACGATGTACGAGTTCGCATCTGCGTTGCTGTAGCCGCGCGCAACCAGGGTGTGATCGCCGGGACGGAGCCGAATCTGCGGGGACCGCAATCCTCCGCATGCAGTTGTCAGCTTCGCTGATCGAACCAGGAATATGAGGTGGAATCCGGTGTGCCTGCCAAAAACGCCGTTAACATGGGTCGCAGTTGTCTGTTTCTCCGCGGTCGCTGTTCAAGCGCAGCAGGTGCCGGTCCGCTCCTGGATCACCACCACCGATGAGCACGGGCTTGTCGCCGGTCTCGAAGAGCAACCGGATCTCGCCTTTGGCAGTAACACTGAAGACTCCGTCCCCGCCATCCGCGTGGATGAGAAGGTGACCTATCAGCGGATGGAAGGCGGCGGCGCCGCGTTCACTGACGGAGCTGCCTGGCTCATCAACCAGAAGCTCTCGCCCGTGCAGAGAGACGAAGTCATGAAGCGTCTCTTCGATCCGGTCGCCGGGATCGGCGTCAGCTTCTTGCGCAATCCAGTCGGTTCCAGCGACCTCACCCGCGAATGGTACACGCTTGACGACAATGAGGCGGACCGCGATGACCCGAGCCTGCCCCATTTCAGCATCGATCACGACCTGGCCGACATCATTCCCCTGACGCTCCAGGCGCGCAAGCTGAATCCCAAGCTTACGCTGATGATCAATGCCTGGAGCCCGCCGGCCTGGATGAAGTCGAGCGGATCGCTGGTGGCCGGAGACGTGCTGCCGCAATACTATGCCCATCACGCCAATTACTTCGTCAAGACCATCCAGGCCTATGAGGCGCACGGGCTGCACGTGAACTACATCACCCTCAACAACGAGCCGACCTGCTGCCAGGATGTCAACTACCCGTCGCTGCGTACCATTACCTCCGCGGAGATGGCGACGATGCTCAAGGACTACTGGTTCCCGGCTTTCGAAAAAAATCATCTGACCACGAAGATCCTGCTCCTGGACTTCAACTGGAGCGCCGCGAATCTTGTCGAGCCGCTGCTTGCCGATCCGGCAATCCGGAATTCGCCGTTCGTCGGCGGCGTGGCCTGGCATGGCTACAGCGGTCCGCCGGCTATTCAATCCGAATTGCACGACCGCTATGGCGCCGAGATGTTTATGACGGAGCGCTCCGGCTTTGGCGAGGGCAGCAAGCAGGAGAAGCAGGATATGCGGGACATGGTCCACGTCTTCCGCAACTGGGGCAAGAGCTTCGTCAAGTGGCCGGTGGCGACCGATGAGAACCTCGGACCGCATCGCGGGGGATGCGCTGTCTGCACCGGCCTGGTGATGGTCCACACCGATGACAAAGAGGCGGGCACAGTGGAGTACACCACCGAGTACTACACCATGGGTCAGTTCACCAAGTTCGTGATCAACGGCGCCCTGCGCATCCAGTCGGACGAGAACCCGCAGGTGCTCAACGTCGCCTTTCAGAATCCCGATGGCTCGCTGGTGCTGATTGCCTATAACGACACGGCCGACCCGCAGAGGTTCAAGATTGTCTGGCGCGGCCAGGCGCTCTATGACACCCTGCCGGTGAATACCGCCGTCACCTTCGAATGGCGAGGCGATGGGCGGTAGAGTCAGCCGGCGCACATTTCTGCGCTGCGCCACGGCTGCGTCTCTGGTAACCATGTCCATCCGGCAGGGCGACGCCGGCGGAGACGCCTCCGCGGAGCCGGAGGCGCAGCCGCCGTCGAGCGCAAAGTATCGCGAGGCTCCGATGCTGGCCGCGCGCGTTGCCGCAGGAAAGCTGCCTTCCGTGGAAAAGCGGCTGCCGGCCGTTCCCTTTGTCCGGCAGGTGACCAAGATCGGCCGGTACGGCGGCACGCTCTACGATCAGGCGGAGAGCCCCGGAGGCCGGTTCCACCTGGACGGGACGCTGATTGTGGCCGCGCAGGAGACTGACAATCAGGGCCGCGTAATCCGGCCGCACTTGTGCGACGTGGTCACCGCAACCTCGGACTTTCGCGCATTTACCTTTCACATCCGCGAGGGGATGAAGTGGTCGGACGGCGTAGATCTGACCGCCGAGGACGTTCTGTGGTGGTGGTGGAACGAGGCGCGCAACCCGACCATCTTTCCTGAGGGTCCCAGAACCTTCAAGGTGGGTGACGAATATGCCGAGTTCACCGAGCTCGACCGGCTCTCCTTTCGCATCCGGTTCAGCAAGCCCTTCCGGCCCTGCCTCAATCTCTCCGCCTCGGAGTATATGGCCTTCGGTAGTTACTTCGGCCAGCCCGCGCACTGGATGAAGCAGTTTCACGCGGCTTTCAATCCGGATGCCGACAAGATCGCGCGCCAGCATGGATTCGCGGCCTGGTACCAGTACTACATGATGGTCCGCGAGTACATGCATCCGGTCATCAACAAGCCGCATGTGGCGCCATGGGTCCGAGTGGCCTCGACGACCACTCACGACATCTACGAGCGCAATCCGTACTTCTTCGAGGTTGACCAGGAAGGCAATCAGCTGCCTTATATCGATCGGCTCTATGTGCAGGTGGTCGAAGACGAGCGCTTGCAGGAGGCGCGCCGCGCCACCGGCTCGGTGTCTGAAGGCATCTGCGACATGTCGCAGATCTCGATTTTCATCAAGAACGCCTCGCGCGGCCATTACAGCATCCGGCACTGGCATCTGGCGGACGGGTCGGAGTGCATGTTCGCCTTCAACCTGAATCACAAGGACCCGGTGAAGCGAAAAATCTACAACGATCTGCGCTTCCGCCAGGCCCTGTCGTACGCCATTGCCCGCCAGCGCATCAATCAGACGCTCTATTTCGGGCAGGCGAAGGAGTGGCAGGCTACGATCAGCCCCAACGTCTCCTACTTCGACCCCGTTTGGATCTCCTATTGCGCCGACTACAATCCCGCCACGGCAAACCAGCTGCTCGACGAGATGGGCCTGCACCGTCCCGCGAACGAGCTCTTCCGCCTGGATCCCGACGGCAATCGTTTCGTTTCCGTGGTCGTCTTTAACAAGCAGACGTTCCCTGATGAGCTGCTCGAGTTCGTGCGTCAGGACTGGGCCCAGGTGGGGATCGAAGTTGTCATGAAAGAAACTGACTTCCGCTACCGCGAATGGCTCTGCCGGGCCGGCAATCAGGATTGCACCTGCTGGAATGCCGACATGGTGGAAGAGATCGCGGCCTATCTTCCCTGGGTGACAAAGTGGAATCCGCAGGAGGTTCTCTTCTACGCCATCGACTGGTGGCTTTGGTACTACAGCCAGGGCCAATCAGGCGTAAAGCCGCCGCAGGAGTGGATCGACCAGTTCGATCGCATGGCGGCCTGGTACAGCGCCAGATCCGACGCGGAGTATGAGCAGTTGGGCCGCGCCGTTTGGGACTTCTTCAGCAAGCAGCTGGTGTGCATCGGCACCGTAGGCTATGCGCCGCAGCCGGTGGCCGTAACCGACGCACTGGAGAACGTGCCCGAAAACGTGCACATGGGCTATGGAACCATGTGGGCCAAATCGTACTTCGTGCAGACCTACTTCTGGGACAAGCCGGAGAACCATGCGTAGCTTCTTTCGCAATGCGCTCGTCCGCTACGTGGCCAGGAGAATCGCCTGGGCTTCTGTGGTCCTGGTTTTGATTTCGTTCTTTGCGTTTCTGGTGATCCAGCTTCCGCCGGGAGATTTTCTTGACTCCTATGTGGAGGAGCTGAGCCGGTCGGGGATGGGCGTGGACTCGGCCACGCTGGTGGCTCTGCGCCACGCTTACGGGCTCGATCGCCCCATGATCGTGCAGTACTGGGAGTGGGTGTCGCGATTTGCGCGCGGCGACATGGGCGTCTCTTTTCTGTATGCCAAGAAGGTGAACGTGATCATCGCCGAACGGCTGCCCTGGACCCTGGCGCTGACCTTCGCCTCCATGCTCTTCACCTATGCGCTTGCGATTCCCATCGGCATCTACACGGCGCGCCGGCAGTACTCGGCAGCGGACTTCGCCGCGTCGTTCATCGCCTTCATCGGCATGGCCACTCCGGGTTTCCTGCTGGCGCTGGTGCTCATGTGGTTCTTTTATGTCTGCTTCGGCGTCACCATGGGCGGGCTGCAGTCGCCGCAGTTCATCGGGCAGCCGTTGAGCTGGGCCAAGGTGGGCAATCTGCTGATGCATCTGCCCGTGCCACTGGTCGTGATCGGGATTGGGGGCATCGCCAACCTCACCCGCACCATGCGCGCCACGCTCCTCGATGAGCTGGGCAAACCGTACGTGACCACGGCGCGCGCCAAGGGACTGCCGGAGAGCGTGCTCATTCGCCGCTATCCGGTGCGCGTGGCGTTGAACCCCATCATCAGCTCGGGGGGATGGCTGCTGGCCGAGCTATTTTCGGGTGACACCGTGGCCGGCATCGTGCTCGGGCTGCCGACGATCGGACCGGTGATGTACCGTGCGCTCCTGGCCGAGGACATGTTCCTGGCCGCGAGCTGCGTGATGGTGATGAGCATTCTGACTGTCCTGGGCTTTTTGATCTCGGACATCGTGCTCGCCTACTTCGATCCAAGGATCAGGCTGGGCTGAGATGAGCGAACTGCACGCCGCAACGACCGCAGACGACGATGTTTCCTGGTCGCAGTGGAAGCTGATGCGCGTAAAATTCAGCTCGCATAAGCTGGCGTTCGTCAGCATCTGGCTGCTGGGGGCGTTTTATCTGCTGGCGCTCTTTGCCCAGTTTCTGGCGCCCTATGGGCCGTGGCAGCCGTCCCCGTACGCCTACGCACCGCCCACACGGGTTCACCTCTTCTTCCATGGAAAACTCGTTGGGCCCATGGTGTACCGGACCACGATCGAGTCCGACCCGCAGACTTTCGAACGCAACTTCGTAGTGGATGAGAGCCGGCCTGCGCCCATTCATTGGTTCGTGCACGGTGCGCCTTACCAGTGGCTGGGTTTCATTCCCTGCAGCCTGCACCTGTTCGGCGTGGAAAAGGATGCACAGCTCAACCTGATGGGCACAGACATTCTGGGAAGGGACTGCTTCTCCCGCGACCTGATCGCCACGCAGATCTCGCTGACCGTGGGCCTGATCGGCGTCTTCATCACCTTTGTCCTCGGCTGCCTGATCGGAGGGGCCTCGGGCTACTACGGCGGGGTGGTCGATAACCTCGTCCAGCGCTTGGTGGAGTTTGTTACCTGCCTGCCTACGGTTCCCATGTGGATGGCGCTGGGCGCGGCCATCCCGGCCTCGTGGAGCAACCTGAAGGTGTACTTCACGATCACGGTTATTCTCGCCTTGCGGAGCTGGACAGGTCTCTCCCGGCAGGTCCGCTCCAAGCTGCTGGAGATGCGAGAGGAGGATTATATTGTCGCGGCGCGCGTGGCCGGCGCCACGGATTGGGGAATTATTTTGCGCCATCTGCTGCCGGGGTTTGCCAGCTATCTGATCGTGAACCTCACGGTGGAGATTCCTCGCATGATTCTGGGCGAGACGACACTGAGCTTCTTCGGTCTGGGCCTGCGGCCGCCCACGGTGAGCTGGGGCGTGCTCCTGCAGGACGCGCAGAACCTCGCCGCCATCTCTACTTATCCCTGGCTCATGTTTCCCGCATGCATGGTGGTTGTCTGCGTGCTCGCATTCAACTTTCTCGGAGATGGGCTGCGCGACGCCGCGGACCCGTACAAGGAGTAAGTCTGGCGCATGTCCGATTCCGTTGTAGAGATTCGCAACCTGACGGTCAGCTTCCGCACGCGGCGGGGCGATGTCTCCGTCGTCGATGGGCTCTCCTTGCCGGTGGCGCGCGGCAGAGTGCTGGGCGTGGTTGGCGAGAGCGGTTGCGGCAAGAGCGTCATGTCGCGATGCCTGCTGCGCATCGAGGCCCCCGGCAAGATCGTCTCGGGCGCCGTTACCTACTCTAAAGATTCCCGGAACGTACTGCATCTCGAAACCATGGACGCCGCGGGAGCCGCCATCCGGCGCGTGCGCTGGAAAGAGATTGCCATGATCTTTCAGGAGCCAATGTCGTCGTTTGGTCCGCAGCATACCATCGGCTTCCAAATCGAGGAGGCGATGCGGCTGCACGGCGCAGGCTCCGGCGATGCCGCCGTGGTTGACGCGCTGACCGCTGTGGGTATGCCGCGTCCACGGGAGGTCGCACGCCAGTATCCGCATCAACTCAGCGGCGGCATGCGCCAACGCGCCATGATCGCCATGGCGCTGAGCTGCCGCCCGTCAGTTCTGGTTGCCGACGAACCGACCACGGCGCTCGATGTCTCCACTGAGGCGCAGATTCTCGAGCTCATCCGCTCCAAGCAGCGGACGCTGGGCATGAGCGTTCTCTTCATCTCGCATAATCTCGGGGTCATCGCCCACATCGCCCATGATGTGGCGGTCATGTATCTGGGCCAGGTGGTTGAGCGCGCGCCCGTGAAAACGCTCTTTGCCAACCCCAAGCATCCGTACACCCGCGCCCTCATGCAATCCATTCCCCGCGTCGATCGCGAGTACTCCGGCCCACTGGTGATGCTGAGCGGCGGCCCTCCAGGCCCGTTTGCGATACCGTCCGGATGCCGCTTTCATCCGCGATGCCCGGAGCGCATCCCGGGAGTCTGCGATTGCGAGGTACCGGTTGCGGAGACCCTGGAAGACGGGACTGAGGTCCGATGCCACCTCTGGAGGAAAAAGGGATGACGGAGCAGCGCAATCTTCTTACCGTGCGCGATCTCTCCAAGTCCTATCGACTGGGCGGCGGATTCTTTGACTCGCGCCAGGGCACGGTGCGCGCCGTCGATCGCGTCAGCTTCACCGTCGAGCGCGGCCGCACCTTCGGCCTTGTGGGCGAAAGCGGCTCCGGCAAAACCACCATCGGAAGAATGATCGTACGCGTCGTTGAGCCGGACCACGGCGCCATCCTCTTTGCCGATGCAGCTTCGGAAACCATCGACCTCGCCGCCCTGAAGCCCAGGCAGATGAGGCCTCTGCGGCGCAGGATTCAGATGATCTTCCAGGATCCCTTGAGCTCCCTTGACCCGCGCATGACCGTCGCGCGCATCATCGCTGAGCCCCTGCGTGCCGTGCAGGGCATCGCCCCCGGTGAGAGGCGCGAACGCGTCGCCGACGTCACAGAGCTGGTGGGTCTGCGCCGCGAGTACCTCGACCGCTATCCGCACGCCTTCAGCGGAGGGCAGCGTCAGCGCATCGGAATAGCCCGCGCGCTGGTCACGCGCCCTGAGCTGGTGGTGGCCGACGAGGCGGTCTCGGCCCTCGATGTCTCCGTGCAGGCGCAGGTTCTGAACCTCATGCGCGATCTGCAGCAGAAGCTCGGCATCACCTACCTGTTCATCGCCCATGATCTCGGTGTGGTGCGCTATCTCTGTGACACGGTCGCCGTGCTCTATCGCGGCCGCATCGCAGAGATCGCTGAGAAGCGCGACATTTATCGCGCTCCCCGCCATCCATACACGGAGTCTCTCATTGCCGCCGCGCCGCCTCCGGAACCCGAGGTCGAGTCCGCGACGCAGCCGCGCGAACTCTCTACGCTGGACCAGGCGCGGGACCATGAGGCGCCTGCCGCCGGGTGCCCCTACCACGCGCGCTGCCCCTATCGCCAGGAAATATGCGCGCACCAGGAACCGGCTCTGCGCACTGTTGCCCCGGGACACACGGTCGCGTGTCACTTCGATCTGCAACTTAAAGGTGTCTGAAGAAAATTGGACCGCCCGTTCCAGACCGGCAGGGAGCGGTGACCTTGCTCGGCCCCTCGCGGACGCGGCATTTCCAGACCTGCCGCAGGGTTTTCCCTTGACGGTCCCGAAGAGTTGTGACTAGAATCGCATAGTCGTAAAACAATCGATTGTTTAAGAGGGAAACTCCACTTTGCTACACGCCGCGGCACCACATTCGCGAGGGGTTATCCGAAGCCTTGTCACCCACGGCGACGAGCGGCTTGCAGTTTTTGAAGAAGTGGAAATGCGCCCTCAAGACGGTGAAGTCTCGGGCGCGATTGCCATCGATTCAGCGGATACGTATCAAAGT
>JASHOQ010000040.1 GCA_030041045.1 Acidobacteriaceae bacterium | reverse complement strand
CGCAAGAGAAGAAGGCGAAGGGCAGCGGCGATGAGCGAAAACGGAATCGTAAGCATAGCCGGCAATCACCCGGTCGACGAAACAGTGGACAAGCTCAAGGCGTTGCTGAGCGCAAAAGGCGTCACGCTGTTCGCGCTTGTCGACCACAGCGGTGAAGCGGCCAAGGCAGGCCTGCGCATGCCGCCCACCAAGCTGCTCATCTTCGGCAGCCCCAGGGCGGGCACGCCGCTCATGCTGGCGAGGCCCAGCGTAGCCCTCGACCTGCCGCTCAAGATTCTGGTTGCGGAGGACGAAGCGGGCCAAGTGCGGATAAGCTGGAACGCGGCCGAGTATCTGCGCGAGCGTCACGGCCTGCCGCAGGAACTCGCCGCCGGCATCGCGGCGGCGGAGACGCTCGCCGGCAAGATTGCGGAGTAATCGAGCAGCCCGCTTTGCGTTCTCATTTCGGGACACGGCCTGCGGCGCAGGCGCGAGCGGCACGAGCCTTCGCGCGCGAAAGAAAATAAAATTGAAGGCCGCTCCGTCCGCATCCAAATAACAGAAATGCTGTGACCACCCCCGACCGCAACCAGCCCCCGGAACCGATCGACCTGCCGGCCACGCGCACGCTGGGAGTTTTCGCGCGCCATGCGCACGCGTGGCGCGCGCTGCGCCACCGCAACTTCAGGCTCTTCTTCGGGGGCCAGAGCATCTCACTCATCGGCACGTGGATGACGCGCATCGCCACCTGGTGGCTGGTCTACCGGCTCACGCACTCGGCGCTGCTGCTGGGCACGGTCAGCTTCGCGGGACAGATTCCCACGTTTCTGCTGGCACCGTTTGCCGGCGTCTGGGTCGACCGGCTCGACCGCCGCAAGGTGCTGGTGTGGACGCAGGCGCTCTCCATGGTGCAGTCGCTGCTGCTGGCCGTGCTCACCTTTACCGGGCTCATCGGGCTGGGATCGATTCTCGCGCTCAGCGTGATGCAGGGGCTCATCAACGCCTTCGACATGCCCGGCCGGCAGGCGTTCATGGTGCAGATGGTCGAAGACCGCGCCGATCTTTCCAATGCCATCGCCATCAACTCTTCGATGGTCAATATGGCGCGGCTCGTCGGCCCCTCGCTCGCGGGGCTGCTCATCGCCGCCAGCAGCGAGGCGTGGTGCTTCCTCATCGATGGCATCAGCTACCTGGCCGTGATCGCCTCGCTCATCGCCATGCGCGTCGCGGTCGCGGCCCCGCGCCGCAAGTCAAGCTCCGCCTTCACTGAGCTCAGGGAGGGCTGGAGCTACGTTGCCGGCTTCCTGCCCATCCGCACCATTCTGCTGCTGTTCGCCGTGGTCAGCCTCATGGGAATGCCCTTCGTGGTGCTCATGCCCATCTTTGCGGGCAAAGTGCTGCACGGCGGACCGCACACGCTCGGCTTTCTCATGGGCGCCATGGGCGTGGGCGCGCTCATCTCTGCGCTGTCGCTCGCCGCGCGCAAAACCGTGCGCGGCCTCATCCGCATCATTCCCCTCTCCGCGATGGTCTTCGGCCTGGGTCTCATCGGCTTCGGGCTCTCGCGCAATTTTTATCTCTCCATGCTGGGCGTGCTCGTTGCCGGCATGGGCATGATGCAGGGCATGGCCGCCAGCAACACCATCATCCAGACGCTGGTGAGCGAGGACAAGCGCGGCCGCGTGATGAGCTACTACACCATGGCCTTCGTGGGCATGGCGCCCTTCGGCAGCCTGCTCGCCGGCTCCATGGCCAGCGCCTGGGGCGCGCCGCTGACGGTCATCGTCAACGGCGGCGTGGTGATCCTCGGCGCGGCGTGGTTCCTCACGCAGTTTCCCGCGCTGCGCCGCACCGTGCGCCCCATTTATCGCGAAATGGGCATTATTCCTCCGCCGCCCGAGGAACTGGCGCCGGCCGAAGAAGTGGAATCCTGAAGCGGGTTTCTACGCGCCCTGCGCACCCGGCCGGGCAGCACCGGCCGTGGCTCCGCAGGCCTCATGCGCTTCGGCGAGCGCGCGCTCCATGGCGGCGGTATCGGTAAACGGGTCTACGGGGATGCCGTCAATGTGCGCCACGCCGCTGGCGCAATCGAACGTGGCCCCGATAGCCGCGTGACCGCCGGGATACCGGCGCAGCGCCATGGACACCAGCGAGGCCGTTTGCCACACCGCGGAATCGAGCGACCACGCGTGCTCGCGCGGATGGAAGAGCACCTGCCGGGTGGTGCTGTCGATCAATTGCGGCGTGAACGCCCATTGGCTCGTGGGCATCTGGTGCGCGTGCACGTAAATCACGTAGCGGCCGTTGGGCGAGGTGCATCTGAGCTCGCAGCCCTCGGAATCGATCGGCTCCGGCCGCACCACGCGCTTCGGCCGCGGCGGCGGCGCCTCTTGTGTCTCCACGTGCAGCGCCTCGGTGGCAAAGATCCTCTCCATCTGTTCGCGACGCCGCCGGCGCATGCGCGCGGGCAGGGCAAACGTCACCTCCACGATGGCTAACATGGCAAGACTGAAGACGCCGAGGATAAACACCCGGCCCAGCTGGGGCAGCAGGAAAAGCGCGGTAACCATGCCGGCGACGAAGATGAGTCCACTCAGAACGCCCACCCATTCGAAGCGGCGGTGATGCAGCATGGGATAGTAGTCGCTCTGCCGCAGCGAGGGCCGCAGTTCCGCCAGCAGCCGCGGCACCGATTCGAGAGACACGCTCCCCTCGCGCAGCATTTCGCTGATCGATTCCGGCAATCTGCGATGCGGCCGCTGAGCCAGTTGGGGCACGCCGCGGCGAACATCGCGCACTACGCGCGCGCCGTGCATGCCCGCCGCCAGCGCTGTCACCAGCCAGAACACCTCCACCAGGCAATACCAGAGAGGATGTGTTCTGAGGGATACGTCGGCGGACGTATAGCGGGCAGGAATGGGCACACTCCCGCTCACGACGCCCCAGGCGAAGATGACGGCCGCGAGCACGGAGCCGGCAAATGCCGGACCCGTCCGCCTGGCCATTGAGTTTGCTTGAAAAGCGCTCCCCATGGTGCTGACCGGTTGCTGCCATCATAGCTAGATGTCAACGGAAATCCATCACCCAAAAGGACTTCCGTCAATTTTCGGGCGCACCAATGTAATGCCGCCTCGGTAATAGCACACTTGGGGAGTGCCATGACTCTCTTGTTTGACTCGCTCGCTGCCGAACGCTCGTGGTGTCTCGGAATGACCGCATCCTCCTTGAATCTCGGACCAATCTTGCCGGTGGCCGATTCGACCATTGCAACTTCTTGGGGATGGCCGTCGATGGGGCCCTCCGATTGAGCCCCCTGATTGAGCCCTCCGATTTGTCTCTCCGATTGTCCCTCATTGAATCGAAGCTCTTCTCCGCCTAGCGACCCCACCATCGCGCCGCCAAAGCTCCATCCTTCTGACCGCGGGCGCCGGAGCGGCCTCGCGTATCATCAGAGAGTGCTGCTGCATTGACATTTCCACGGCTCACGGCAAAGGAAAGTCGGCATGTCTTTGGTGGAGGGTTTCCTGTCTTCGAGTGAGCGCTTGGCCGCTCCGGGCGCGGCGCGCCCAGTGAATCGGCCGCTGCGCATCGCCCTCTTCGGCTTTGGCACCGTGGGCAGCTCGGTAGCGCGCATCCTGGCTGAATCAAGCCCCGAGGGGCTGGAGCTGACGCACGTCTTCAACCGCGGCGTGGCGCGCAAGCGCGTGGATTGGACGCCCGCAAGCGTGGTGTGGAGCGAAGACGCCGATGCGGTGCTCGCCTCCGATGCGGATGTGGTGGTAGAGCTCGTAGGCGGCCTCGATCCCGTGGGCGCGTGGGTGCGGCGCGCGCTGGAGAACGGCAAAAGCGTGGTCACAGCCAACAAGAAGCTCATCGCCTTTCACGGCGTGGAACTGGAACGGCTGGCCGCGGCCCGCGGCGGGCATTTGAAATACGGCGCGGCCGTGGCCGGCGGCATTCCCGTGATTCCCGGCCTGGAGCAGGGGCTGGCCGGCGACCGCATTGAGCGCATCGAGGGCATTCTCAACGGCACCTGCAATTTCATCCTGAGCAAGATGGAAGCGGGCGCGGAGTACGCCGAGGTGCTGGCCGAGGCGCAGAAGCGCGGCTACGCAGAAGCCGATCCCACGGAAGACGTGGGCGGCCTGGATGCGCGCGCCAAACTCGCCATTTTGATGCGCCTCGCGCTGCGCGTGCAGGTCGATCCCGAAGAGATCGTCCCGCGGCCCATCACCACCATCACTCCCGTCGACTTCAGCTATGCCCGTGACCTGGGCTCGACCATCCGCCAGGTTTCGCGCGCCGAGCGGGCCGAAGAGCGGCTCGCCGCCACCGTGGGGCCCATGCTGGTGGACCAGCGGTCGCCGATGGCCTGGTCGCGCGGGACGGAAAACATGGTCATCGCCAGCGGGCGCTACGGCGGCGACGTGGTCTTCTCCGGGCACGGCGCGGGCGGGCATCCCACGGCCGTGGCCGTAGTCAGCGATCTGCTGGCGCTGGCGCATGGCTCGCGCCGCGTGGAGATTCCATCGCAGCCCGCGCGCGTGGGCGGCGAGTTTGAACTGCCTCATTACATCCGCTTCCTGGTGAGGGACCGGCCGGGCATCGTGGCCGCGATTACGGGCGCGCTCGCTCGAGAGCAGATCAACATCCGCGCCATTTTGCAGAAGCCCGGCTACCCGGCCGATGCGCTGCCGTTTGTCGTGACTGTGGAACCGTGCAAGTCGTCGGCGCTCAGGCGCGCGCTCGAGCCGGTGCGGGCCCTGGACTGCATGCTGGTTGAACCGCTGGATCTGCAGATGCTCGAGTAAGGCAGAGACCAAGGGAAAAGGGAAGCGAGGGATTAAGGGCTACGGATGATTGGAAGAGTTTACAAGTGCGAGATTTGCGGAGAAGAGAGCTCGGCGCCGGTGCGCTGGCTGGTGATTCGCTGCGATGCCACGCGGCTCACGGTGATCCGGTGGTCTCAGGAAGATGCCGATGCGCCGGGCGCGCGCCACTACTGCGGCGAAGCCCATGCGCAGGTGTACATCAGCCGCTGGCTTGAAGCAGCTTGCTCCTGAGGAGCTCGCGCCATGGGCGGCTCCGGCCCGGACATCGGGGAAATCCTCTCTGTGGATCGGAACTGCCCATCCCCTCCTTCAAATTCCGGCGCGAGCATTGAAGGGTTTGGTGGGTCTCTGTCAGAAGGAAAAGTGCTTCAATAGAGGATTTTCGCAAACCTTTCAAGACGCGCGTGTTGCGGCGGAGGGAGAATGCGGTTCGGCGCGGCTTCTCTCCCTTCGAGCAAAGAATGACGCAAAGGGGAGGCAACAGCAGACGCCGGGATTCCTCCCGGCTGTTTAGCCAGCCCATAGGGGAAACCGGCAGATTTTCCGATTGTGGTACTGGGATCGGGGGAGATTACGCGGACTATTTCGAGGGGGACTGGCTGCTATATCAATTCTATTGCGATCCCAGTCCCATTGCAATCGGAAAATCTCACGCTCAAAAGCTACGCCGGTTCATGCGCCTTCGGTTCGGCCGCCGTCAGAACCGCGGATTGCGGATCGGAGCGTAATGCCATGGAACTTGGCCCGCTCTGGAAGCCGGACAGGGCTGAGAGGCTCACATCCCTGCGCAGAGTCCGCACCCGCTCTTTTTCCAGGTCCAGGAGGCATTGCTCGGCCTCCATCAGCATTTTCTGGATGGTGAGATTGTCCTGTACGCCGATGGCCCGCTCGATCTGGAGCAATTTCTTCAACAGGTCCATATGGTTCATAGCCCGCATCCAACTCCAACTCTCCTCTTGGATTTGCCTGGGGAAAGGAATTCCACCTAGCCTTAACCCACAATAAACAGATGCTATGCCCGGCGACAATGCATCTTCCGTGGGTACGCTGTCCCACTGTAACGTGACCTGCGGGTGAGATACAGCCCATGTCCCGGGTCAGGTCCCGGGTCAGGCCTCGGGGCAAAGAACGGCGCGAAGGTTGGGGAACCCGGCAGGCCAACGATCGATGCCCGGCTTGATGCGCGGCTTATCCAAGGCGCGCGCTCGCCGTCAGGTGCGGCGCTTGGGCGGCGCCGTTCCGGTGGACTCGCGGACCACCAGTTCCGGGCTCATCACCAGTTCGGAAGGAAAAGCGCGGTCGGGGTGGGCGATGCGCTCCAGCAGAATCTGCGCCCCGCGCCGGCCCATCTCCGTAAGCGGCTGGCGCACGGTGGTGAGCGAGGGCGTGGCGTAGGCGGCCGAGAGCACGTCGTCGAAGCCGACCACGGAGACATCGTCCGGCACGCGCAGGCCCTCTTCCTTGAGCGCGCGCATGGCGCCGATGGCGGCGATATCGTTGAAGCAGAAGACGGCGCTGAAGTCGCGCGTGCGCTCGAGCAGCGCCTTCATGGGCTTGTAGCCGATCTCCGGGGCCATGGGGTGGTGGCCGGTCTTCATCGACCAGCCGGCGGTGTCGATGCGCACCACCAGGCCGGGATCGAGCTTGAGATCGAGCTCATGGGCCACGCGCTGGCAGCTCTCCCAGCGGAACTCGGAGTCGGGGATGGCGCGCGGACCGCGCAGGATGGCGATGCGCTTGTGGCCGAGCTGGTTCAGATGGCTCATGGCCTGCAGCACCGCGCTGTGGTGATCGAGCACGATGTTGGTCACGTTCTCTGCGTCGACGTGCGCGGAGATGGCCACCACGGGAACGGGCACGCCCAGGTCGTCTGTGGAGGTGTTGAGCAGCAGGAATCCATCTACGGCGCGCTCCACCAGCATCCGCGGGTACATCTCGATGAGCTCCGGCTTCCAGTCGTGGCAGGCGGTGAAATAAAAGTAGTGGGCCGCGGTCAGCTCCTCCACCACGCCGCTCATCACGCGGGTGAAGTAGCCTTCGCTCAGGTCCGGCGCCAGCACGCCCACGCTCATGGAGCGGCTTTGCCGCAGCGAGCGCGCAAAGTAATTGGGCCGGTAATTGAGCCGCTGGGCGGCTTCAATAACCCGGTCGCGCGTCTCCTGGGGGATGGATTTGGCCGAAGGTGAGTTGTTCAGCACAAGGGAAACGGTTGTCTGGGAGAGACCCAGATGCTCGGCGAGCATGCGCAGATTCACATGCCCGGGGCGGCTTGCCAATTTTCCCTTTGCCATGTGGGAGTTGTAACACGTTTGCCCCGGAGTCGAAAACGCCTCCGCTTGCGCGCGCAAGGTTTACGGAAGGCAGGGCTTGGGCGCCCGCGTGAAACCGGCCTGGAACTCCGGCGGCACGCACAGTTTCGCCGGATTTGCGCTGCAGATGCCGCCAGCCGGCCTGAGCTCGCGCGAAAAAAGGCCTCCTGCGCCCTCGGCTTTTCCGCCTGTATGCGCTTGATTTCGCACACTTGTAACCTGATATTCACATTCGCCCGGTAGCCTCATGCATGTGGAAGTCAAAGTGCCCGAATTTCGCGTTCCCCAGGCGCAAAACCAACTGGAACCGGCAAATCGGCGCGACAGAAACCCGGCGGACACGGGTAGCGGGGGCCGCTCGGAGGGGCATTCGCCGGTGCGCCGCTTCCTGCTCGCGCGCGGCAATTCGGCGTTTACGGATATGGGCTTCCACTGGCTCATGGTGCTGTGTGCGCTGAGCATTTTCGGCATCGTAGCCCTGATCGTATGGGAACTTCTTAAGGGCTCTGACCTGGCCTGGGCAAATTTCCACTTCGGATTCTTTTACAAGTCGTATACCGACACCTACAGCGGCCAGACCTCGTATTGGGACCCGGTGAACGGCCAGTTCAGCGCGGTGCCGTTCGTCTACGGCACGCTGGTCTCCTCGTTCCTGGCCCTTCTGATCGCCGTGCCGCTGGCCATCGGCGTGGCCATCTTTCTCACCGAGATGTGCCCGCGCGCCCTGCGCGCGCCGCTCGCGTTCTTGACCGAGCTGCTGGCGGCCATTCCCAGCATCGTTTACGGGCTGTGGGCGGTCTTTGAGCTGGTGCCGCTGCTGCGCGTGGACGTGAACCCGCTGCTCACCCGGTATCTCGGCTGGAGCGGACTGTTCAGCGACGACAATCCCACCGGCCTGGGCTTTGTGGCTGCTGCGGTCATCCTCGCCATCATGATTCTGCCCATCATCTCCTCGCTTACGCGCGAGGTGATGACGGCGGTGCCGCACTCGCAGCGCGAGGCGGTGCTGGCGCTGGGCGCCACGCGCTGGGAGATGATCCGCATGGGGGTGCTGCGCAACGCGCGCATCGGCATTGTGGGCGGCATCATCCTGGGGCTGGGACGCGCGCTGGGCGAAACCATGGCCGTAACCATGGTCATCGGCAACACGCCGGAGATTCACAAGTCGCTGCTCTCGAACGGCACCTCGATGGCCTCAGTGCTTGCCAACGAGTTTGCCGAGGCGGTGAGCGATCTGCACCGCAGCGCGCTCATCGAGATCGGGCTGGCGCTGTTCATCGTCACCATTATCGTGAACGCGCTGGCGCAACTGCTGGTGTGGGCGGTTACGCGGGGAGCGCCGTCGCAGGCGCATTGAGGCCGCCGAAGGCGCAGTAAGGGAGCCAACGATGAGCGGAAGGAGGAGCGGTTGAGCACGGGCCAATTCCACTTCCGGTCGCGCATGCGCCGAGTAACCGACGTTGCCGTGACCTCGCTCGCCATCCTGGCCACGCTGATCGTGGTGGCGCCGCTCGTGGCCATCTTCGGCTACCTGCTCTACAAGGGCACTGCTTCGCTCAATCTGGCTTTTTTCACCCACGTGCCCGCGCCGCCGGGCGAGCTGGGCGGCGGCATGGCCAATGCTATCCTGGGCTCGGCCATCCTGCTCATGCTGGCCAGCGCCATCGGCATTCCCGTCGGCATCGGCGGCGGCATCTTTCTGGCCGAGTTCGGGCGCGGCAGCAAGCTGGCCAATGCCGTGCGCTTTACCGCCGACGTGCTCAACGGCGTGCCTTCGATCGTGATGGGCGTGGCCGTCTACGGCCTCATCGTGAGCCAGCAGCACAGCTTCATTCCCTTCTCCGGGCACTTTTCCGCCTTTTCCGGCGGCGTGGCCCTGGGCATCATGATGATTCCCACCGTGTGCCGCACCACCGAAGAGATGCTGCTGATGGTGCCGCACGCGGTGCGCGAAGCCGCGCTCGGCCTGGGCGTGCCCAACTGGCGTTCCGTGCTTTCCATCACCGTGCGCACGGCTTCGCCCGGCATTATCACCGGATGCATGCTGGCCTTTGCCCGCGTGGCCGGCGAGACTGCGCCGCTGATCTTCACCGCGCTCGGCAACCAGTTCTGGTCGACCAGCCTGAAAGACCCCATCGCCGCGCTGCCCCTGCAGATCTGGGTCTATGCGCTCTCGCCTTACGACGACTGGCATCGCCTGGCGTGGGCCGGCGCGCTGGTGCTCATCGTGCTCATCGTGATGGCGGTTTCGCTGGTGCGCTTCGTCACCAGCCGCGGGGTGCTGAAGGGAACAAGCTGAGCGGCATTCCCCGGGGAATTGCCGATTTATTTATCCTTGTCGCGGCTTTTTCCTGAGAGAATTGCGCGGAACGCTTTCGGGATCGACGTAGACAAGAAAAGGAAGTGCGTACGTGGGCGTCGGCATCGAGGTACAAAACCTGAATGCGTGGTACGGCAACAATCACACGCTCCAGGACATCAACCTGAACATTCCCGCCAACCACGCCACCGCGCTGATCGGCCCCTCCGGTTGCGGCAAGAGCACTTTTGTCCGCTGCCTGAACCGCATGCACGAGACCAACCCCATCGCCCGCGTCACCGGCGTGGTGCGCATCGGCGAGCTCGACATTTATTCCGACGCCAAGCCGGTGGAGATTCGCCGCCGCGTGGGCATGGTCTTCCAGCGTCCCAATCCCTTCCCCACCATGTCCATTTACGACAACGTGGCCGCGGGACTCAAGCTGAACGGCTACTCCAACAAGCGATCGCTCGACGAGATCGTCGAACGGTCGCTGCGCAACTCGGCGCTGTGGGAAGAGGTGAAGGACGACCTCAGAAAAAAATCGGGGGCGAGTCTTTCCGGCGGCCAGCAGCAAAGGCTGTGCATCGCCCGCGCGCTGGCGGTCGATCCCGAGGTGCTGCTCATGGACGAGCCGGCTTCGGCGCTCGATCCCGTGTCTACTTCGAAGATCGAAGACCTGATTTTCCAGCTCAAATCGCAGTACACTATTGTGATCGTCACCCACAACATGCAGCAGGCGGCGCGAGTGGCGGAGAAAACCGGGTTCTTTTTGAACGGCCGCATGGTGGAGTTCGACTCCACCCACAAAATTTTCACCAACCCCTCCGACAAGCGCACGGAAGATTACATCACGGGCAGGTTCGGATGACACGCATTCGCTTTCAACAGAGCCTCGAAGACCTGAAGGAAAATCTGCTGGTCATGGCCGGCCTGGCTGAGCAGGCCATCCAGCGCGCGATTGAAGCCTACCGGGTGCGCGATCTCTCCATCTGCGACCTGGTGAACCGAAGCGAGATCGCCATCAACCGCATGGAGCGCGACATCGACCAGGCCGCGCTCGATCTGCTGGCCATGGAGCAGCCCATGGCCATCGATTTGCGTTTTATTCTTTCGGTGATCAAGATCAACGCCGATCTGGAGCGCGTGGGCGATGCCGCCAAGAGCATCAGCGACCGCGTGCGCCACATGGAGCAGATGGCCGTGGCCGACCTGCCCGTGGATATTCCGCGCATGGCCGCGCTGGCTGCCGACATGGTGCGCAAGAGCCTGCAGTCGTTTATCGAGGCCGATGCCGAGCTGGCGCGCGGCGTGCTCACCATGGACGACGCTGTGGACTCGATGAACCGCGCCGCCTACAAGTCGCTGACGCGGGTGATGGAAGAGCAGAGCCATCTGGCGCCGCAGGCGCTGAACGCGCTGATGATCTGCCGCAGCCTGGAACGCGTGGCCGACCACGCCACCAACATCGCCGAGGACGTGATCTTCTGGGTGCAGGGCGCCGACGTGCGCCATCGCAAGAGCATCGCCAAGGCCGAGGCGCGGCAGGTGCAGTAAGCTCGAGCGCGGTTGGCTGTCTGAGAGAGGCCGATCAGAGTTTGCGCTTTCTCAGGTCTGAAAATCCGGAATTGGGGCACCCGTCTCGTCGAGCTAGAGCGGTTCCACAGTTCATGTAGCCATATTTCACGGTTGCGGAAAGTGGCTTTTTCTTGGTGAAAAAGCCACTTAGCATCTGCGGCTTCGGGATACAGCAACTGTGAAACCGCTGTAATCTTTTCCTTTGCAAAAGCGCATTCATAATAGGCGCCGCCCCCTCGGGTCTGTCATCCTGAGGCGCAGCCGAAGGATCTGCAGTTCTCTTTCAGGTGTCCATGCGATCCAGCGCTCGGTGGAAGTCTGCGGGCTCGCAGTCGTACCAATCGCGGCTCAGATCAACCCATGCAGGATTCAATGATTCAATCAGAGCGATCTTTCTGGCGCGCCTCCAGCCCTTCAACTCCTTCTCCCTTGCGATGGCCCTCTGTATATATTCATGGCCCTCGAACCACACAAGTCTGTCGCAGTTATAGCGAGCCGCGAAGCCGCCGCGCTCATGCCACTTGTGATCAAAGACGCGCTTGCGAAGATTGCCCGTTACCCCGATGTAGAGCGTCCGGATGCGGCTCGCCATCATGTAAGTGAAATAAGCGCCTTCGTGCATGGCAGTTTTCTTACGCTTCACGGTCGCAATGGCAGGAGGAACAACTGCAGATCCTTCGGCTTCGCCTCAGGATGACAGGTGATCGGCGAGTTCCCGGCGGCGTAATCAGTGCTGCGCGACGGGAGGGTTGGGGTTGATGCGCACGCCCATCTCGTTCAGCTTGCTGCGCGCCACGCGCGCCTCCGGCGTTTGCGGATGGCGCCCGATGAGCTCGCGCAGCTCGCGGATGCCGGCGTCGCGCTTGTTTTGGGCCAACAGCGCCAGGCCCTTGTGCAGTTGCGCCGCCGGCGCCTTGGCGTTGCCCGCGAACCCTTCAAGCACCGCGTTGTAGGCGTTGATGGCCTTGGTGTAATCCTGCTGCTGGTAGGCAATCTCGCCCAGGTAGAACTGCGACGTCCCGGCCAGGTCGTCGAGCGGGTAGTAGTGCACCACGTCGCCGAACTCCTGCGCGGCCAGCGGATAGCGCGCGGCGTTGTAGTCGCGCAGCGCGGCTTCGAAGGTCTCCTGCAGCGGCGGAGCCTGCACTGCGGCCGGCGCAGCCGTGGGCGGCGCGGATTCGCCCGTGGGCATGCCGCCCGGCTGCTGCGCGCCGCCCGGCGGGGCCGAATCTCCGCCCGGCGTTCCCGGCGCAGCGCCGCCTGCGGGCGCGGAACCCGGCGGCTGCTGCATGTTCTGGAGCTGCGTCTGCAGGTCCGCGATGCTCTTGTCGAGCTTGGCGATGCGCGACTTGAGCTCGTCGACCGAGTCGTTGAGCGACTGCACCTGGCCCGACGCCGTGTCCAGCTTGCCGTTCAGCGCATCGTTCTGCGTGTTCAGCTTCTGCTCCAGATCGTTCATCGCCGCGTTGGTTTTGCTGGCCGCGTCGGCGGTCTGCTGCGCCAGGTTCTGGATGGCGGTGAAGCGCTGGTCCAGCGTGGATTGCAGCCGTTGCACCATGTCCAGCAGCTGCTGCACCTGCGTCTGCAGCTCGATGATCTCTTTCGAGACCGCGTGCGCAGGCACGCCGGCGAAGCCGAAGAAAACCAGCAATGCCGCCAAGCCAGGGAGACGATTGCGAATTGTGCGTGATCTCTGCATGCATCACCTGTCGTGAAAGCGGCGCGGCAGTAGCGCGCATCCGCCGCGCAGTTCCGGCGGCCTCTCACGGGTTTAGACGCAAGGCGCCGCCGATGGAGTCTTCTGTTACTGCTGATCGATGGAGAAACCGGCCCGCCGGTTCAACTGCCAGCATTGCTCGTTGGACTCGGTGCAGAACGGCTTCTCCTTGCCGTAACTGATGACGCGGATGCGGCTGGCCGCCACGCCGGCCGTAACCAGCGCGTTCTTGGCCGCAGTGGCGCGATTCTGGCCCAGCGCCAGGTTGTACTCGTCCGATCCGCGCTCGTCGCAGTAGCCGCCGATGACGATCTTGACGTCGGGGTGCTGGATCAGCCAGTTGGCGTCGTTGGAGAGCGCGGCCTGTGCGTCGCTGCGCAGATCGTAGGTGTCGTAATCGAAGAAGATGTCCTGCACGTGCGCCTTGAAGTCCTCTTCCATGCTCATGGTGTTCGAGGGCACGCTCACCGCTACCGGCGCGTTTACGGTCACCACCGCGGAAGCGTCGGCCGTGCCTCCGTCGCCGCGCGCCACCAGATGATAGGTGGTGGTCTCCGAGGGCGTGACGGTCTTCACTCCGGTCGATGGAACCTCACCGACGCCGTCGATGGTGACGCTGTTGGCATCCGTAGTGTGCCAGCTCAGCGTCACCTGGTCGCCTGCGTTGATGGTCGTGGGCTGAGCCGTGAGCTCTGCCGTGGGCGCGGCCGCGGTTGCCGGCGGAGCCGTGGACTCAGAGGACGGAGCCGGCTGTTTCTTCTTGCAGCCGGAAAAGGCGCTCAAGGCAACAAGCACTGCAATGGAAATAAAAGTGCGAGAGCGTAAATTCAAGGGATTACTCCTTCCGCAATGGGGATAGATCCGCATGGGAAATGTGAGCGCGCTATGCCGCTCCCCTGTGCCGCTGCTCTTTTTTTCCATCGAGAGGGTTCCGGCGGCGGAAAAGGAAGCCGAAACGAGGCCCGGCGCTCGCTCGCCCATGAGGAGATTAAAGTTGATGTCCGGACGGCCAAAAGCAAGCATGAAGCCGTGCGGCCGGAACGCCGAGGATTACCTACCGGGGAAGCCGAACCGGCGCCGGCGTGAGGCAACAGCAATAGGATAGAACACTCGGCCCGATGGGCGGCAACGCCGCGTTCGCGGGGAATCTCGCTGGAAAATGCGGGCGTCACTTCCAGCTCCAGTTGGGCATGGAGTTGTTTCCGCTGTGCGTGAGCTGGTGCTGCTGAGTTCCGTCGGCCAGCATGGACCAGATTTGTGTATGCCCCCCCACCTGCCGCTGGAAAACGATGTGACGGCCGTCGGGCGACCACGACGGGCAATCGTTGGTGCCGGACTCGTGCGTCACCTGCAACCAGTTTTTGGAGGAGATGTCCATCACGTAGATGTCTTCTCCGCCGGGATCGCCCGGCCCGTATTTGCGGTTCCACGCGAAGGTAAGCAGGCTGCCGTTGGGCGACCACGAGGGTGAGACCGCGTAGCCCGAGTCGGTCATGCGCTGGATGTTGGAGCCATCCTGGGCCATGATGTAAATCTGCGGCTCGCCCGTGCGCCCGCCGGTAAAAGCGATCTGCCCGTTGGTCTTGGGATTCCACGTGGGTGAAACGTCAGGCCCTTTGAGCGAAGTGATGGGGTGCGCGCCGCCGCCGTTCTGGTCGGCGACCCAGATCTCGGAGTCGCCCGAGCGCGAAGAAGAGAACGCAACCCTGCTGCCGTCTGACGACCACGCCGGCGTAAGGTTGCTGCCGCCCGCGACGCCGGCGGCAAAGCTGACATTGCGGCTCAGGTCAAACGAGAACATGCGCACCGACCAGCCCTCCCTGCCCAGCGAAGAGTACGCGAGCAGCGAGTTATCCGGCGAAATGCGCGGCGAAAGCGAGATGGTGCCGAGATGCGTGATCGGGTGCTGGTTCTCGCCGTCGTAGTCCATCACCCAGATTTCCTTGGTGCCGGTGCGCGTGCTTACGAAATAAATCTTGGTCTCGCAAATTCCGTTGATGCCGCCGCCCAGGCGATAGATGATGTCGTCGGCAAAACGATGAGCAAGCGTCCGCGCCATGTCTTCATTGGCCACTTCGTTATACTGGCGCGCCAGCACCTGCGGGCTGGTGGAGTTCGAGGTGTCATAGAGCCAGCCGTAGACCACCAGGCGCCCGTTGTTCACGGAAAGCGCGCCAAAGGCCACCATGGCCGCATTGGCCGGGTCGGCCGACCATTGCGAGAGCACGATCTCCTGGGGCGAGCCGGGCATGGCCTGCGGCGCCAGGCTCTTCGAGACCATCTGGAAGATGCCGGCGTTGGTGAGATCGTTGAACAGCGTGGTGTCGAAGACGGACTTGAGCGGGATGGTCTGGGGATCGTTGCCCACCGGCTTGAAATCCGCAGCCGCCAGGCGAATGGCGCCGTTGCCGGTGTTGGTTTCGATGTGCACCCAGTCCTGAGCGCCGGCGATGGGCGCGAATGAAAACGCCAAGGGAAGCAACACAACAGGCAAAAACCGGAAAACTGCCTTCATGCGATGAGCAATCCTTCCTGATGGGGGAATTCGGACGGTTTGTTCGCACGCCCCTTTTCTGGGGCCTCACTACTTTCCTGATGCCGGGACGGGCGAAAAGGTTTCGACCGCCGCACATCCCACCGGGCCCGGGCGCGTGGCCTGAAGCGCGCAACTAATAGGTACAATTATAAGTGACGTCAAGCCATTGATCGTTCGCACCTGCCGGGAGCGGTCCAAATGTGTCAACCCGCTCCGTGGCCGCAAGGCAGGATTGATCGAGTGAAGAACTGCCGCTCGACACGTTGATTCTGAACCCCGAAGGCTGGCCTTGCCGGTCGATGCGAAAATAAACCTGCACCGAGGCGCCGGCCGGCGTGCTCCTGTCCACCATGGTCCGGTACCAGTTCTGATTCACCTTGCGCTTGATCAGGTCCACGTACCAAGGAAAACGCGAGCCGAAATCGCTGTTGGCCACGGTGACGGGCTCGTTGGTAGCCGCGGCCGGCTGCATGGTGCGCGGAATATTGGTCCCGTTCTGGTTTCCGTACTGCGCCACGTTGCGTTGCGGAGGCGGCGGCTGGTGCAGCGGCGTCTTCGGCGTGGTTTGCTTCTTCGCTTTCTCCTGCTTGCCCTGGATGGGAATCGCGGTCTGGTCGATCTGGTGCTGCTCCTTGGGACTGGGCGGCGCAGGCGCGGGGCTGGGCGTCTCCGTGGTGAGCACGTTCTTGTTCAGGGGCTGGTCGTTGGGCAGCGGAATGGCGCTCGAAACCAGGCTCACCTGCATGGCCCCGCCGGGATTCTGGCTGCCCCACAGGCTGGAGTGAAAGAGCCCGAAGAGCCAGCCGTAATAGGCGATGAGAAGCAGCAGCGTGACGTGCAGCACAATCGATCCCATGGCCGGGCCGCCGATCGGCTCCGGGGTCAGCTCCCGCTCCAGGTGGCCGCCTTCCAGTGCAGTTCTCATGCCCGTGCCGTTCCCGCGCCTCGCTCCGCGCTACCCTCCGCCATTGTTGCCCGCAATGCCCTTCGTATCCAGCGGCTCGGTGACGATGGAAACGTTGGTAATGCCCGCCTGCTTCACCGCATCCATCACGCTGGCGAAAGCGCCGAAGGGCACGCGCTCGTCGCTGCGCAGGTAGATGGCCTGATGCTCCTGGTCGCCGCCGGAGGCCTTGAGTTTGGCCCCGAGATCGTGAATGTTGATCGGCTGATCGTTCAAAAAAATCTGCTGATCGCGGTCGATGGTCACCACCATGCGCTGCTCGGTGATCTGTTTCACCGTGCGCGTCTTGGGCACATTCACTTCAATGCCCGACTGCAGCACCGGCTCGGTAATCATGAAGATGACCAGCAGCACCAGCACCACGTCCACCAGCGGCGTGATGTTGATCTCCGCCAGGGAGCTTCGCGTCTGCCCATTGTTAGCGGTAAAGGCCATCGTCGACCTCGTCGCAAATCTCCATCTCGGGGCCCGGAGCAGCTGTGCGGGTTTTTGTGCCGCCGGATGAAAACGCCATCGTCAGGCCTCCCGCTCCCGCCGGAAGTCCTCGGGCTCGCGCGGCTGCTGCGCGCGCACCGGCATCTCTTCGAGCGAATTGAGCAGCTCGCGGGCAAAGTCGTCCACGGCCGAAGCGAAGACGCGAATGCGCGCGCTGAACTGGTTGTAGGCGATGACCGCCGGCACGGCCACAAACAGTCCGGCAGCGGTGGTGATCAGCGCCTCGGCAATGCCCGGCGCCACTGCGCGCAGCGTGGCCGCGCCCGCGGTGCCCAGGCCGTGAAACGCGTCCACCACGCCCATCACGGTTCCAAACAAACCCACGAAGGGGCTCGTGCTCCCGATCGTCGCCAGCCAGGTCATGCGCCGCTCCAGGCCGGTGATGGCTTCGCTTGCAGCCGTCTGCGCCGAGCGCTCGATGGGCTTGAGATTGCGCGGCGGTCCTGAGCCGCCGGTCTGCCGCTTGTAGCTCTCGTACACATCTTCGAACACCGGCACCAGCGGGCTGGCCGTATAGTCGCCCGTGATCGCCGCAATCTCCTGCAGGCGCCCGGCCTTGCGAAAGGCGCGGATAAAGCGGCGGCTGTCGCGCGTGGCCCTGCGGAACGTGCCCCACTTGGCCAGGATCACCATCCAGGAATACAGGCTGGCCAGAGCCAGCAGGACCAGCACGCAGATCGCGATCGGCCCGATGTTGCTCATCATCTCGGCCAGCGCGCCGAAGCCGTGCGAGCTGAACAGCTGTGCGGCCGGCGTGGCGCCCGAATCAGGCTGTTGGAGAATCGCCAAAGCAGCGGTTAAAATCGGCATTCACCTCAATATCAACGGTAACAGACGCGATTGCGCGCTCCAAGTTACCTAATAAGATGCGCTGCGCGAACAGTATGGCCTAATCTTTTGCCTGCATAAGGATGCGCAACTTGCATCTCTCGCGGGAACCCAGCCGGCGGCGGGTCTGGCAGCGAGACGGAACACCGTCGCCCGGAATCGGCTGCGAGGGGAATCGTGCTATGCTGCGCTCGAATTCATCCTCTGCGATTCTGAGCGGGGATGGGTTGCAGGTTCTTCCGGCGGACTCACTTTCAGGAACCAGAAAAAACATGCTCGTCGAACTGCGTGCGGAAAACTACGCCGTCATCGATCACGCCATGGCCACGCTGGGCCCGGGGCTCAACCTGCTCACCGGCGAGACCGGCGCGGGCAAATCGATCCTCGTCGATGCGCTGGCGCTGCTCATGGGCGGCAAGGCGTCGGCGGAAGTCGTCCGCCACGGCGCGGAAAAGGCCGTGGTGGCCTGCGTCTTCGAGTCGACGCCCGGCGCCGAGTCCATTCTCGAAGAAAACGGCATTGACGCCGAGGGCGGCGAGATCATTCTGCGCCGCGAGATTCTCGCTTCGGGCAAGGGGCGCGTCTTTGTGAATAACCAGCCGGCCACGGTGGCCGTGCTCCGGCAGCTTGCGCCGGAGCTTGCGCTGGTGCACGCGCAGACGGAGTCGCTGGCGAGCTTCGACCAGGCGCAGCAGCGAACGCTGCTCGACCGCTTCGCCGGCATTTCCACCGATGCCGTGGCCGAGGCGCACGCGCGCTGGCGCACTGCCGAGGAAAAGCTGAATGAACTGCTCACCGGCGAGCAGGACCGCCTGCGCATGGTGGACCTGTGGAGCTACCAGCGCAAGGAAATCGAAAGTGCGCGGCTCGAAACCGGCGAAGACGAAAAACTCGAAACCGAAAAGCGCGTGCTCGCCAACGCCGAGAAACTTTACGCCGCGGCGATGGGCGCGTTCGAGCAGCTTTACGAAGGCGGCGCATCGGCTGAAGCGGCGCTGCGCGCCGCGCTGCGCAATGTGGAGGAGCTGGCGCGCTATGACGCGCACTTCGCTGACGCCGCACAGCAGCTTGCTTCCGCGCGCGCTGTCGTGGGTGATGTGAGCGCTACCCTGCGCGACTACGCCGAGGGGATCGACGCCTCGCCTGAGCGGCTGGCCGAGATCGAAGACCGCCTCGCCCTGCTCGAACGCCTCAAGCGCAAATACGGCAAGACCGTCGCGGAGGTCATTGCCTTCGGCGAAGACGCGGCGGCAAAGCTCGCCCAGGTGGAAGACCGCGACGAGATTCTTAAAGTTCTGCGTGAAGAACTGAAACAGGCAGAGACCGCGTATCGCAAAGCTGCGTCGGCGCTCAGCGCGGAACGCAGAGCAGCAGCGGCCAAGCTCGCCAAGCTGGCCGAGGCGCAGATCAACTCGCTGGCCATGAAAGTGAAGTTTGCCATTGACGTGGTTCCCGCGGATTCAGACTCAGCCGGGGACAAGAGCGGTTCTGGTTCAGGGCACGGCCTCAGTCGCCCCGAAGATGGAGCGGAAAAGGACAGGGCTTTAGCCCCTGCGGGCGACGGCTCTGGCGCGCCATCCGGCGCCGCGTGGACGGCGCACGGTTGGGACGCGATCGCGTTCCGCATCGCCACCAACCCGGGCGAGCCGCTCAAGCCGCTCACGGAGATCGCCTCCGGCGGCGAAATGAGCCGGGTGATGCTGGCCTTGAAAGTAGCGGTTGAAGAAAGCGCGGCAAACGCCACGAAGAGCGGGTCAATGAAGGGTGCCAAAAAAAAGGCCACGCCGCGCACGCTGGTCTTCGACGAAATCGACATCGGCATCGGAGGGCGCGCCGCGGAAGCCGTGGGGCAAAAACTCAAATCCCTGGCGCGCGGCCAGCAGGTGCTCTGCGTCACCCACCTGCCGCAGATCGCGGCCTTCGCCGATCAACACCTCGCCGTGGAAAAGCGCGAGAGCCAGGGCCGCACGCGGACGCAGATTCGCGTGCTCGACGACGCGGCGCGCACGCGCGAAGTGGCGCGCATGCTCAGCGGCGCCAAGGTGACGGAGACGAGCCTGAAGCACGCGGCGCAGATGATCGCCGCCAGCCGGTGAGGCGCGATTCACCCAAACAGCTCGCTGTGCGAGCCAAGACGGGCAAGCCGCAGCGTGTCTTTGTTGAGCTTTCTATAGATAAGCAACAGGTCGGGCTTGACGTGGCACTCGCGATACCCGCTCCAGTCTCCGCTTAAATCATGGTCGCGATGCCGGGCCTCCAGCGGCTGGTCGTTCGTAAGCGCCGCCGGAATTGGGACGAGATCGTCATCCAGTGCGGCTCGGTGCCGGCCCCTTGTCTCGCGCGTGTAATCGCGCCTGAACGGGGAGGAGCGCTCAACGGCTCGCATGCAGATCGTTCATCAGCGCCTTCACGCTGCGGAATCGCTTGCCCTTGCCGGACTCGAGCTCGGCGATCGCCTTACGCGTGGTGGCGTTCGGGACCCGCACTTCGAACGGCAGCTTTTGCTCGTCGGCCACGCGCAACATGAGCAGCCGGATGGCGTCGGAGATCGACAGGCCCATTGCTGCGAGGGCATCGGCGGCGCGTTCTTTGGTAGCTGAGTCAATGCGTGCGCGAACGTAGGTATCCGTTGCCAATTTCCCTCCTTTGGGCCGTCTTTCTGACCTGATTCATTGTAGTCACAATCGAACTACAGTGCAATCCTGAGACCGGACGGTATTTCCAGACGCGAGCGGGCGCTGAGAAATTAATGCCAAATCCGCGGCCCTCCGGGTAAGATAATCGCCACACCCCCGCAAGGCGATTTCCCGAATCGAAGATATCCCCGTTGAACCCGTTGAAGGAGAGCAATGCCATGATTTCCCTCCGCAGATTTTTCCCCGTGCTGGCCGGAGCCGCCGCGCTGGCCGCGTGCGTTTCCGCCTCCAGCGTTGTTTGCGCGCAGCAGGAGTTTCCGCCGCCGCAGGGCAAGGGCCGCGTGGTGGTCGTGGCCAGCGGCCTCTCCGGCCCGTCGCACTATGCCAAGGTGGCGCAGGATATCGCCGCGCTGGGCTACGACGCGGTGCTCTTTGACGGCAGCGCCATGGAGCACACCCACGGCGAAGCGGTGCACTCGGCCATTCTGCAGGCGCAGGGGATGCCGCACGCGCTCCCGGGCAAGGTGGCCCTGGTGGGCTTTTCCGCCGGCGGCGGCGAATCTCTCTATTACGCCACGCAGTGGCCTGACCTGGTGACCGGAGTGATCGTGTGGTACCCCGCGACTTCCTTCATCAAAAATGTGCCCGGCTTTGTGGATCGCTTGCAGATGCCGGTGCTCATGTTTGCCGGGGAAAAGGACCACTACCGCGACAACTGCTGCACCGCCGACAATGCGCGCGCCATTGCTGCCGCCGCCAAGGCCGCAGGCAAGCCCTTCGAGCTTTATACCTACCCCAAGGCCGAGCACGACTTTGTGCGCGACGGCCAGCATTACAACGCTGAAGCCGACTCGGACGCGTTCCAGAAGACGGCCGACGAATTGAAGCAGCTGCTGCCCAGCCAGTGATGCGGCGGTGAGTACGTCCGGGCCTGAAGACCCGATGGGTTCTTGCGCAGGGTCAGGGACCTGAAGGCCCCTGCTCCCTCCGAGGGCTGAAGAGTCAGTCCCGCTCGCGTGCGGGGCGCGGCGTCAGGCCTGCGCGCCGCCGCCGCCCTTGTTCATGGGCAGCAGGTGGGCCACGATGTCGAGGATGAGTGCGGGGTGCAGCGGCTTGGCCAGGATCTCGAAGTTCTGGCCCCGCTCGCGCGCCAGCTCCAGCAGCTCGGCCGTGCCCGGATGACCGGACATGAGCAGGATGTGGCAGGCCGGATAATTCGCTTTCAGCACGGTGCCGAATTCGATGCCGTTCATGCGCGGCAACATGACGTCCACAATGGCCAGGTCGGGCTGCCATGTGGCGATGGTCTCGATGGCCTGCTCCGCGGAATAGGCCACGCGCACTTCGTAGCCGGAGCCGCGAAAAATCATCTCCAGCGTTTCGGCAACGCTGGCTTCGTCATCGAGAATCAGAATCCTGCGGCCTCCTGATGTTGCGGGCATAATCCGGGGGAAATCGATTTCCTTATCCATCCGTATGCGCTTCACGGCTGTTCCTGCCCGAAGCACGGAATTTTATTTCTGTATTCGTTCCGGCGCATTCGACCGGAGTTACGATACGGGCAATGGACCCTTAGATGCGCGTCGGGTTCCCATCTCCGGTCGAGCCTTCAGAGCTCAGCCGTTCTAGCGATTCTGCTCCTGCCCGTGCTCGTACGCAACCTGCGGAGGAGCCGATCATTGATCCGGTCAATCGATCCGGTCAATCAGCAAATCCGGAAAAAACCAGAGCCGTCGCGCAATCTTCGCACCATTTCCCCGGCAAACGGGCAAAACTCTCATCCCATCGGCCTCTCCAGGAAACTCTGGTCGTTGATTTGCGGGGAAATGCTCCCGGCGCCTGCACTTACGATGCGCCAAGGTTCCTGCTAGTATACCTGCGGCGACGGCTAAATCTTTCCTTGCATTGACGCAATTCCATAAGTGAAAGAAGGGTGCGCGGAAGCGGTCCATGGGCAAGGTGAATGCATGGCGGCTTTGAAAGCGAATGCGGCCGATTGGGCTGACCGAATCCGCCGGCTGCAAGCCGATCTGAAATTGAGCCAGGCCGGGTTAGCCGAACGCCTCGGCGTTTCCCCTCCAACGGTCTCTCGCTGGATCAAGGGATGGCACGAACCGACCGCGGAAAGTTACATCGCGCTGGGCAATCTGGCGCAGCCCCCGGACGGCATTTATTTCTGGGAGCGCGCCGGCCTCGACTCCGCGCTGCTCGATGCCAGTTTTCATCGCGCCATCTCCTCGTTGCGCGTAAGCCTGCGCGAGTTCAAGCTGGTGGCCGGACGCAAAATCTCCGGCGTCCTGGCCGGCAAGGGCAACGCGGCCGCCGTGGCCATCCCGGAGCTCAACGTAACCGCCTACGGTGATCGCGTTCCTCCGCGCGAAAACGTGAGCATGTCTGAAGTAAGGGTGCTGGGCATTTTGCTGGCGCCACTGGCCTGGTGCCCCGATCCTGAGAACATGATCGCCATTCACCTGCACGGCGACTCCATGCAGCCCGTGATTCCGCCGGGTTCGATTCTGTTTGTCGATACAGCCTCAAAAAATCGCGAGCAGCTGCACCAGCGGATCGCGGTCGTCAGCCATCGCGATCTGGGATTCAAGGTGGCGCGCTTCCAGAGAATCGCCGGAACTGAGATTCTGGTGTCAGCCAATCACAAATACCCGCCCATCGACGTAAGCAACGCCTCAAAGTGGAAGATCTTCGGCCAGGTGCTGTGGTGGGTTTCGCGCGACGCCGCAGCGGACGCGTAATCGCAGAAGCGTAACCACGCACATTTGCGGGCGCCTCGGGGCTCCCTTTCCCTCCGGAGCCTTCGATCGGTCTCCTTCGTTCAGACTCATTCCATCGAGTCTCATTCCATAGAGCCTCGCCCTCCGGATTTTGGGTGCGGGCCCGCTCGCGCGCGTCGTTCCCGGATGGCGCGCCCTGTCGTCCCGCAAGGCGCAGTTTGACGCCATGGGAACAAGGCGTGCGCGGGACCGCATGCAGGCGGCATCCTTTCCCCATCCACGCACATCTCACTGCGCGTGGCCTTCGCGTTCATTAACCGGAGCAGAAGAAGCCTTCCCCAACATCGGCTCGGAGTAAGGAAGAGGTGAGGTTCGATGCGAAAGCTTGGTTGGCCGGCTATGGCAGTTGCCGCCGTTCTCTGCCTGGCCGCCACGGCGCCCAGAGCGCAGGCGCAGGTGGCCGTCACCGTGGGCGCGCCGCCGGTTTGTCCCTACGGCTACTATGACTATCCGCCTTATGCCTGCGCTCCTTACGGCTACTATGGGCCGGAATGGTTTGTGGGCGGCGTGTTCGTCGGCGCGGGGCCGTGGTATCACGGCGCGGAACACTTCTACGGTCACGTCGACAACCACCTCGATCCGCGGCATGGGTATAACGGCGCGTTTCCGCAGCGCGGCGATCACCCTCTGCCGCAAAACCGCCTGGACCGCATGCCGAACTTTCGCGGCAACGAAATGCGCGACGGGCGCGGGCACACGCGGTAATCCGCGAGCGGAGTTTTTTAACGAGCGCTAACGGCAAGCGGCACGGATAGAATGCCCGGTGGTCTCTCGCGGGGGCGGGAGGACGCCGGGCATCCGTGTTTTTCCATCTCGTCGAGCCAAAATCGCTGCGTCGCCATCCTCGGCAAGTTTCGTTTCAATTCTGACCGAATTAAACAGAAGCCGTGACTGCCCGGGTACAAGCGTCCTTTTCCTGCCCGCTCGCTAGCGGCTCGAGCCACTATACGGACGGCGGCTTGGAACTATCCGCCGGCGGGCGGTCTGGATGTTGACCCGCGCTCCACCAGGCTGGTGGTGACCAGAAATTCGCGCGGCATACGGGGATTGGCTGGGTCTTCAATCTGCGCGCGCAGCGCCTCGAAGGCGGCGCGGGCGAGATCGACGCGGGAGAGACGGATGGAGCTGAGCGGCGGCAGCGTGTACTCGGCGAAGTCGATGTCGTCGAGGCCGATGACGGAGAGATCCTGAGGCACGCGCAGCCCGTCCATGTAAGCCGCGCGCAGCACGCCGATGGCGGTCATGTCGTTGGAGCAGACGATGGCCGTGGGCCGCGCAGCCAGCTTTTGCAACTGCGCAAAGCCGGACATGCCGCCTTTGAGCGTGTGGTCGCACTCGATGATCCATTTCTTCTGCACCCCGAGCCCGGCCGATTGCATGGCTGCGCGGAAATCGTTTTCGCGCGTGATCGCCGAGTGCAGATGATGCGGGCCGGCAAGAAAGGCAATGCTGCGATGGCCGAGCGCCTGCAGATGATGAACCGCGGCGCGGATGCCGCTGAGGTAATCGAGCAGGATGGTGCTCGCCTTGGGATCGTCGAGACGGAACTCCGCCAGCACGATGGGCACATTGCGGTGCACCAGCTGGTCGAGCACAGATTCCTCTTCGCCAAAGGTCATCACCGCCACGCCGTCCACCTTGCGCTCCAGCATGCGGCGCACGCAGTTGGTGAGCACCGCCGGGTCGCTGTTCGATGAGCTCACCAGAATCTCGTAGCCGTTGCGCACGGCAATCTCCTCGAAGCTCTGCACCAGCTCGGGGAAAAACGGGTTGGTGATGTTCTCGACAATGATGCCCAGCAGCCGGCTGCGCCCGGAAACCAGCGTGCGCGCATGCGTATTGGGAAAGTAGTTGAGCTGCCGGATGGCCTGCCAGACGCGCTTGGAGAGCCGCTCGCTCACCAGCGGCGAGCCATTGATGGTGCGCGAGACGGTGGCGATGGACACTTTGGCCAGGGAGGCCACGGTGCGGATGTCGGGCATTTTTCCGGCGGTCTTGCGGCTTGCTTTGCGAGGCACGAACCAATCCTAATCCAGAACGGCGCGGATCGACGGGAGTAAATGCGACTTGCGCGCACCGGGCTGTGGAAGCGCGGAGGGTTTTTCCCGCCCGCGCCGGCGCCAATGAACGCGCTAGGGCCTTTCCGCGATGAGCAGGCGCAGGTCGCGCAGGTTCTGTCCCGTTGCCCCGGTGACGACCGAGTCGCCGAGCGCCGTGAACAGCGGGCAGGCGTTGAAGGCGGCGAGCGACTGGGCAGGATCGTAGCCGAAAGCGTGGGCGCGGGCCGCGGTGGTGGGGTCGGCAATGGCGCCCGCCGATTGCGTGTTGCCGTCAATGCCGTCGGAGCCGGCGCTGAGCACCGTAAGGTGCGCGCCGGAATATTTTTCGAGCTCCAGCGCGCAGGCCAGCGCAAACTGCTGGTTGCGGCCGCCGGCGCCGGGATTGCGATTCAGCGTCACAGTCACCTCGCCCACAGAGATGAGGCACAGGCGCTCGTGCACCGCGCGCAGGGCGTGAAAGCGCTCCAGCAGGTACCGCGCGGCGTCGGCGTAGTCCCAGTCGTCGCAACTGTTGTCGACCACCGCATGGTAGCCGGCCTTTACCGCGAGCGCGCGGGCGTTCTCCACCAGGTCGTGGCTGGAGAGCAGAATCTCGAAGATGGAATCGCGAAAGGCCGCCTCTTCGCCGTGCATGGCGGCTGCGGCCGTGGCGCGCCGGGCCAGAACCGCATCGGCCCATGGAAGCTTGGCCGGCAGCCTGGGCGGCAACTTAGGCAGGAAGGGCGGGCGCCAGCCTTTGTTGCCCGGCGACTCGGGCAGATCGTTACGTTCGAAGAAGGCGCGCACCGCGGGCGGAAATTTTTCCGGCAGCTCGTATTTCGCAAGCAGCTCGCGCACCTCGGCCACGGTGGAGTGGTCGGGCGACGTGGGCCCGGAGGAAAGCGCATCGAGCGTGCGCAGGGGCACGTCGGGCAGGAGCAGGCTGATCTTGGTTGCTTCCGGCGCGGCCAGGGCCAGGCGTCCGCCTTTGACCGCGGAGAAATGCTTGCGCAGAGTGTTGATCTCGTTGATGGGCGCGCCGCTGCCGATGAGAATCCGGTGAAAGGCCACCGTGTCTTCGAGCGTGATCTCGGGGTCGAGAGGCAGATCGAACATGGCCGAGCCGCCGCCGGAGATGAGGAAGAAGACCAGCGTGTCTTTTCTCGCGCGGCGCAGCAGGGCCAGCGCGGCGCGGGCCGCCGCAAAGGTTTCTTCGTTGGGCAGCGGATGCCCGCCCTCGAAGTAGCGGAAGCGCCAGTTGCGCACGCGGGGAATCTGGTTGCTGCAGCAGACGCCGCGCAGTCCCTTGCGCCGCTTCATGCGATCGAGCAGCACCTCGAGCATGGGAACGGCGGCCTTGCCCAGGGCAATGACGAAGATGCGCTTATAGCACGCCAGGTCGATCGTGGCCGGACCACTGCCGTCGGGCAGCAGACGCTGGAGCACTTGCCCTGAAAAGCGCATGCGGCGGTCAAAGGCCGAAGCAACGTTGCAGGCCGCAAGCGCTCCGGTAAAAATGTCGCTCGCCGTTCCGTGCAAAGCTTCCAGGCTGGAATCGCTGGCCACGGTCATGCCACTTGGACCTTTCCGCACCCGGGATGCGCTGGCTTGGGAATTCGACCTTCGGCTGAGGAGGGTTTATCTATGCGTGCGCGATCGGGGGTCATTGCTCAATCGATTTTACGCCCATTTTTGCCGCGTGCACCAGTGGGCGCCACGCGCGCATCAAGCTGCGTAACCCGCACACGTAACCGGCACGTAATCACGATGGAACACATCCCCTCTGCGCTATTCTGGCTGCACCATGAACGTATCCGGGAACGAATCCGGGCCCCCTGCGCGCGCGGCACGCGCCCATCTTAAGGACGTTACGGCGTTTGTTGATCCCATCGAACTGACGCGCAAGCTGTGCGCCATTGAATCCACCACGTACCACGAAGGCGCGGCTGCAGATTTTCTCGCCCGGTTCCTGGAGGAGCGCGGCTGGGCTGTGGAAAAAACGCCGGTGGCGCAGCCGCTCGAGAGTGCGACCTCCGGACCGCGCTGGAACGTCTACGCGGGCGCGCCGGCTGAGACACCCGAGCTGGTTTTTTCCACCCACATCGATACCGTTCCGCCCTACATTCCCGTCAGCGAGGACGAGGAATTCCTCTACGGGCGCGGCGTCTGCGACGCCAAGGGCATCATCGCCGCGCAGATTGCCGCCGCCGAACTCCTGCGGACGGAGGGATTCCGGATCGGCCTCTTGTTCGTTTCCGGCGAGGAGCGCGACTCCGCCGGCGCCAAGGCCGCGAACCTCAGCCCGAAAGGCAGCCGTTTTCTCATCAATGGCGAGCCCACTGACAACAAGCTCGCCCTTGCCTCCAAAGGCTCGCTGCGCGCGGTGTTTCGCGCCCACGGCAAGATGGCGCACTCGGCCTATCCCGAGCTGGGCGAGTCCGCCGTGCACAAGCTCATTGAGGCGCTCCATCGCGTGCTGGCCATCCCGCTTCCCGTTCTTGAAGATGTGGGCCCGTCCACGGTCAACATCGGGCAGATCGCCGGTGGCCACGCGCCCAACGTCATCGCCGACCATGCCGAGGCGCAGGTGCTGGTGCGGCTGGTCACAGATTCGGCTCCCATCCGCGCCGCGCTCCTCGAAGCCGCACAAGGACTGGCCGACGTGGATTTCACCCTGGAAATTCCCTTTGTGCGCCTCAAAGCCGTGGACGGATTGCCCACCACCATCGCCAAATTCACCACCGACATTCCCCAGCTTTGCAACTGGGGCGAGCCGCTGCTGCTCGGTCCCGGCTCCATTCTTGTGGCGCACACGCCGCACGAGAAGGTGGCGAAAAAAGAGTTGCTCGAAGCCGTGGAGCTGTACATCCAGGTAGCCAGGCGGCTGCTGGCGCCGAGCGCTGCGTAAGAGGAAATTCTGGGAGATTTTATGGCTTCAACCATCTACGGGATTCCCGTTCAGAAAATCGGCGGCGAGCCGTCGTCGCTCGCAGAGTTCGCCGGCAAGGTGCTGCTCATCGTCAATGTGGCCTCCAAGTGCGGGCTCACGCCGCAGTATGAGGCGCTCGAGAATCTCTACGAGCGCTTCCGCGGCCAGGGGCTGGTGATCGCCGGCTTCCCCGCCAACGATTTCAAGGCGCAGGAGCCGGGGACAAACGAGGAGATCCTTGAGTTTTGCAAGCTGAACTACGGCGTAAGCTTTCCGCTCTTCAGCAAGATCACCGTGGTGGGCGCGGGCAAGCACCCGCTCTACCAGGCGCTGATCGCGGCGCAGCCCAAAGCCGCGAGCAGCGCGCAGACGCCCTTCCGCGAAAAGCTCAAGGGCTACGGCATCGAAACCCTCCCTGAGCCGGAAATTCTCTGGAACTTCGAAAAGTTCCTGGTGAGCCGGAGCGGCGACGTGGTGCGGCGTTTCTCGCCGGATACGGCACCCGACGCGCCGGAGCTGGTTGCCGCCATCGAATCCGAGCTCAACAAGAGCTGACCGGACATTCGACCCGCACGCCGCCGCCATGTATCCTCACTGCATGAGCGAGGGCCGGTCCTCCACGCACGCAACCAACGAGCTCGAACACGCGGCCTCTTCCTATCTGCGCTCGGCGCAGCACCAGCCGGTCGATTGGCATGCGTGGAGCGAGCAAGCCTTCGCGCGCGCTCAGGCCGAAAACAAGCCCGTCCTGCTCGACATTGGCGCGGTGTGGTGCCACTGGTGCCACGTCATGGACCGCGAATCGTACGAGGACGCGGAGATTGCCGCGCTGATCAACCGGCTGTTCATCGCCGTCAAGGTCGATCGCGACGAGCGCCCCGACGTGGACGCGCGTTACCAGGCCGCGGTTTCGGCCATCAGCGGGCAGGGCGGCTGGCCGCTGACGGCGTTTTTGACGCCTGACGGGCGGCCGTTTTTCGGCGGCACGTATTTCCCGCGCGACGACCGCTATGGCCGTCCCGGCTTCGGCCGCATTCTTTCCGCCATGGCGACAGTGTGGAGCGAGCGGCGCGACGACGCGCTCGAAACCGCCGCGAGCGTGATGGCGGCCATCGAGCACAACGAGAGCTTTTCCGGCCGGGACGCGGAGGGAAGGGACGCGCTCACGCCCGCGCTCGCCGAAAAGATCGCCTCCTCCGCGCTCAAGCAGTTCGATCCGCGCAACGGAGGCTTCGGCGCGCAGCCCAAGTTTCCCCATCCGGCCGCGCTCGACCTGCTGCTCGAAGAAGCCGTGAACCGAGGCAACCAGCAGGCGCGCACTGCATTCACGGTCACGCTTGAAAAGATGGCGCGCGGCGGCGTCTACGACCAGCTTGCCGGCGGATTCCATCGCTACTCCGTCGACGAGCGCTGGGTGGTGCCGCACTTCGAGAAGATGCTCTACGACAACACCGAGCTGTTGCGCAATTACGTGCACGGCTGCCAGAGCACCCTTGACGGTGGGGTCCGTGAGGACTTTCTCACGACCGCGCGCGAGATCGTCGCCTGGCTCGACTCGACCATGACCGACCGCGAGCGCGGCGGATTTTATGCTTCGCAGGATGCCGACGTGGGCCTGGACGACGACGGCGACTACTTCACCTGGACGCTCGAGGAAGCGCGCGCCGTGCTGGGCCCCGCGGCGCCGGGTCCGGGCCCCGCGGCGCATGGCATCGACGAGCTGGAGCTGGCCGCCGAATATTACGACATCGGCGAGCTGGGCGACATGCACCACAACCCGGCCAAGAATGTGCTGCACGTGAAGCAGACGCTCCAAGAGATCGCCGCAAAGCGGGGCAGGGATGCGGGCGAATTGCGGGAGATTCTCGGCCGCGCACGAGAAAAACTGCTGGCTGCGCGCGCGCTGCGGCCCATGCCCTTCATTGACCGCACGCTTTATACCGGCTGGAACGCAATGGCTGTGACCGCGTACTGCGAGACGGCGCGCGTGCTTCGGCTCGAACCGGCGCGCGATTTTGCTGTGAAAACGCTGGAGCGAATCTTGCGCGAGGCGTGGGACGGCGAAGCGGAGCTCAACCATGTGATCGCCTATCCCGACGGGCTCGAAGCCAGTCAAAAGGCGCCGGGCACGCTCGAGGATTACGCCTTCACCGTCCACGCATGCATCGATGCGTGGCTCGCCGGCGGCGACATGCGGCATTACCGCGCCGCGGTCAAGCTGGCGGACGCGATGATTGATAAGTTTCACGACCGTGCCGGCGGAGGATTTTTTGACGCGCCCGCGCCCGCGCCGGGCGCGCTGCCGCTGGGCGCACTGAGCGCACGGCGCAAGCCGCTCCAGGATGCGCCCACCCCCGCCGGCAATCCCACGGCGGCGGCGGCGCTGCTGCGCCTCGAAGCCCTGAGCTGGCCAGCCGCGGCGGGCGGGCGCGCGGAATATCGCCGCATTGCCGAGGAAACGCTGGCCTGCTTTGCCGGCATCGTGGAGCACTTCGGCCTCTACGCAGGCAGCTATGGTCTTGCACTCGAGCGGCTGCTCAGCGATCCCGTGCAGGTGGTGATTGTGGGTGCAGGCCCGCCGCAGCGAGCGGATCTGGAAGCCGAGCGCCTCGAGACAACGGCCATTGTCGGCTACGCCGTGAACAAGACCGTGATCCGCCTTGCGCCCGAAAATCTTGTGCCCGGCGGCTTGCCGGAGGCGCTTGAAGAAACCATTCTTGCCGCGCCGCGTCCTGCGGACGCAAAGGCGTGGGCGCTGGTGTGCAAGGGCCGCGCGTGTCTGCCGCCGGTTGTGGATTCAGAAGCTCTTCTCGCCGCGCTGGCCGCGCGGGTTTAGCGAGTCCCGTTCTTCGCGGAAGCGCCGGATGGGGCAACGATTCTAGTGCCCCGCGCAAGCGGAGCTTCGATGGGCCCAGCAGAATGGGCACGCAGAAATGGTCTGCGCTGACCCGTCCTTAAATTCCCGCCTTCGTATAACTGGCTTTGCTCTGCTTTGCCGTCTGTTTTGCCGGGGTTGGCGAGCCGGCGCTCTTGTTCAATTGTGCATGGAAACGCCGGAGGAGTTCTTCACGATTGGCTCGCAAATTGAGCCCGCTGGGTTTGGACGGATAGGGCCTCGAGCCCATCAATCCCGCCCAGAGGATGTGATTGTAGCGGGCAAAATTGAAATCATCTTCCTTGGAAAAATCCATCCCCGCGGTAACCTTTGCCCAATACGCGGCACCGTGGGTCGAGCGGGGGACGCTGAGGCCCGCTTCCATCGGCGGCAAACCGATAAGGGTGGTGCCGTACAGATAAGCGGAGGGCGTGGCGGTGAAGCGGAAGGGATTTCTGTTCGGGTCCTGGTTGAGGTCGAACACCGCGGTCATGGGTCTTGCCAGGGCGTCGTTCAAGTTGGAGTGGGCGGTTCCCAGAATATCTTCGATGGTGCGATACATGCTGAGAGTGGTGTAGTGATTGGAGATTACCTGATTCCTCTTGACGTAAGGACCGACCACAAAGGCGATGCTGCGATGCGAGTCCACATGGTCTACCCCATCCTGCGAATCGTCCTCGATGACGAAGATGAGAGTGTTATCGCGGTAAGCGGGGCTGGAGGCGATCTTCTGCACCACCAGGCCGACAGCGTAATCGTTGTCCGCGGTTTGCAGTTCGGGCGTGTTCACCCCGTCAAGGGCGGTACTGAAGCTGCCGGTGTGATCGTGGGGCAAGCGGATCAGGTCAAGGTTGGCAAGGCCGTTGGCGTCCACATCGCGCGACCACTCATCGTAAAGGTAGAGGTCGGCCATGTTCTGGTCGAATCCGCGGAAGTAGATGTCGGTGTAGTTCTGCAGGGAGGGGCTGGTGGAATAAGCAACCTGGGTCTGCCCAAACGGTTGCCCGGTAAGCGGATCAATGACAACCTGGTCATACGGCGGCTGCGTGGGCGCATAAGGATACCGGAGGACGGGAATCTGAAAATCAGAGATGGGCGGGCCGAAGGGAGCTAACTGATAGCGCACTTCGTCGATGAACATTCCGTGATCGCGCACCGTCTTGCCGGCGCGTAGGGCCGCGTCCCAAAGAAATCCGGCGCCTTGCTCGCCGTCGGGGCCATCGGGACCGGCAGCGTTGTTGTTGCCCGGCAGCAGGTCCGGGTCGTTGTAGGGAGGAAAGGCCAACAACGGCAGGGCGGCTTCACGCTGGGGCAAAGTGGCCAGGCCAATGTTGACGTTGCGGTTGCTTCCTTCCGAATCGTAGGTAAGGGGGCCGGGGAAGTCGGCGCAATCCGCGGGAGGAAAATAAGAAACGCAGCGGTCCGCATAGTTGACCGGGGTTTGGCGCTCCACCGTATCGATGGCATGGGCGGAGGTGGACCACGGCCAGCCGTCCATGCTCACTTCGCTTGTGTCGTAAAAGTTATCGAGGTCGACGAACTGGCTGGCCAGGGCGTGCAGGTTCGGGGTTACCGCTTCACCCCACTCGGTGTCCGCGGGATCGCCGTTCCCCACGGGTAGATCTCCCAAAATCTGGTCGTAGGTGCGGTTCTCTTTGATGATGTAAATGACGTGCCGGATGCGCTGGCGCAAAGCCGCCATGGTCCAATCGTCCTGCGCGTCTGCCTGGCCCGCGAAACTGTTGTTGGCTGCTACTTGCTCGGTCAGCGCCTGCAGTTCACGGGAATTGGGAACCGGGAAACTCTGCAAACCGGCCTTGATGAGCTGCAAGTCGTAGCAGTTGGTCCCGCAGTCGTCGGGCTTGGAGGGATTGGCATCGTTGGGTCCGGTGGGGGACTTGTCATTGAGGACGTAGACATAGGAGCCGTCGCCGCTGAAGCTTACCGAAGTGGGATACCAGCCGGTGGGAATGAGGCCGCTTACCGAATGAGGCGCCTGGCCGGTGAGGTCGACCACGGCCACATCGTTCATCCAGCCGTTGGTGACATACAGTTTGGTTCCATCGGGAGCGAGCGTAACGCTGTTGGTGTCGTTGCCCTTGAGGCTGGCGAACCAGGGAGGCAACAATCCGGCCGGAGCGGTGACGGCGATGCTCTCCACCAGGCTGTTGTTGCCGGTGTCGATCACGCCCACTGAGTCGCTGTTGTCTTCGGCTACGTAGAGGTACTGCTGGTTCGAGTCTAATGTCATCTTGTTGGGCTGGCCCTTGACCGCAATCCGGGCCGACACCACGGGCGTGCCGGTGAGGCCGGTAACGACATCGACCTCGCGATCTCGAATACTGGAAACGTAGGCCGTGTAGCCGCTCGCGGCGCTACCCTTGATGACGACCCAGTAGGGATATTCCCCGCCCGCCACTCCGGGTTGAGGATTGCTCGCAGCCTTGCCGGGGCGAAGGTCCAGCTCGGCTTTCAGCCGCCACGCGCCGCCGACTTTGCCGAGCATGCTGATGGAATCGCTGTAATAGTTGGCCACCACAAGCAAAGCCCCGTCCTCAGAAATCGCAACTCCGCAGGCCTCAGGCGCCGCATCCAGTCCATTGCCTCCTGCAAGTCCATCCGCCACGTCGAAGAAAGGATTCGGTGTACCCAAAAAAGGATTGGTCGCAAAGTAGTGGCCGAGATTAACCGGGCTGCCTGCGGCTTCTGCCCAGATCCCGGTTGTGTTGGTGAAGACATGGAGATCGTCATCCACTCCGCCGGCAACGTAAAACGCCGTACCCGATGGATCGACCGCGAGACCGTTATAGGTGTTGGCGAGCTGAATGGCCTGCGTCTGTTTGGGACTGGCAGGACGGGAGATGTCGAAAACAAATACGAATTCGGTCGACTCTGAGGGATTGCTTCCGGTATTTGAACTGGTCGGGGGATAGTTCACAAGATTGTAGCCGCTGGTGAGTACGAATAGCTTTTTGCCGTCCGGGCTCACGGCGCTGGTCACGGCTTGACCGGCGACATAGCTGGGGAAGTCACTGAAATTGGGATTCAGCCTTAGATATTGGGCTCCTGCGGGCGCCAGCGGGGTGATCTTCTGGCCGGAGTTGGGAAGACGGTATTCCTGGCCGGTGTAGTTGGAACCGGTCTGGGCGGCCAAGGTTGCGGGGAGCATGCCTGCCAGCGCCACGCCTGCCAGCAAGTGTGCAACGAATCGTGTCCGAATCATAAGCATTCTCCTTGGTCCGCTGGTCAGGCGGTTGAGGTCCTCGGAAGGAGGTCCCGCGGGAAGGCTTTCGCCTGCAAAACAAGCCGATGTCGCCGGCTCACTCGAAGTGTCTCGAGAGCCCTCGCTGCGGACGCTCGAGGGAGGGGAAGTTCCAGGATTGACAGAGTCAAGGATGTACGCAGCACGAGCCGCCAGCGAGACCGACAACGCTGGAGGCGCGGGCCAAACTGCAATCAACGGCGCTGCGGCGGAGCGCATTACGACTTCCCTTACCGCAAGTAGATTGAGGGTTGTGCGATATCTGATGAATTTGGCAAGAAAGTGAAGTGAAAAGCTGAAGGGGGTTATTCTCGGCCAGGGTGCCTCAGCTGCTCCACCCTTCGGGCAGAAGAGCGCTCGAAGGCTGGGCAACGATTCTCACGCTGAATTCGACCCGCATTTCCGCCCACGCAGAGCTTGAACGGGGCACTCATTCTCGTGCAACGGGCCAGCTCCGCGTCACTCCCCGGAAAACGGATTCGTCTCCTGCGGCTTGATGGTCGTGGGGTCGACGGGTTCGGGCTCGCGGGCAGCGGCTTCTTCTTCCGGATGCGGACGCGCCTGCGCGGCGCCCCCGGTTTGCGCGCCGTAGACGCGCAGCGGGTCGCCGGGCAGCATGTGGTGCTCTTCGAGCGCCAGGCGTACGCGGCGCTGGAACTCGCGCATGGGTCCGTACTGCTGCGTGGGTTTGGTCTTGAACTGCACGGGAAAGATGAGCTGCGAGCCTTTCACGGAATCGACGCCGAGGACCTGCGGATCGGCGATGAAGAGGTTCTTGAACTGCGGATCGTTGCGGATGTCCATGGCGACCTGGTTGAGCAGCGCAAGCACCTGGTCGGGGTCGGCGGAGAAATCCACGCTCACGTTCACGGTTGCCAGCGAGTAGCCCACGCTCAGGTTGGCCACGGTGGTGATCTGCGAGTTGGGGATGACGTAGAGCGTGCCGTCGCCGTCGCGCACCGTGGTTTTGCGCAGGGTCATGGTCTCCACGGTGCCGGCCAGGCCGGCCAGCCGCACCTGGTCGCCCACGTTGAACTGGCCTTCGACCAGGAACAGCACGCCGTTGAACATGTCCTTGACGATGTTCTGCGCCGCCAGACCGATGGCCACGCCGGCCACGCCCGCCGAAGCCAGCAGCGGCGTGAGGTTGACACCGAGCGCGTCAAGGAACTGCATGCCCACGATGGCGCCGATCGCGGCCAGGCCGGTGGCGCGAATGACGCCGGCCAGGGTTTTCACCTCGCCCACGCGTCCAAATCCGGCGCCGTGGCGCTCGGCCAGGCGCACCATGCGATTGGTGGCGATGCGCAGCAACTTGATGAGGAGAAAGGCGATGAGCGCAATGACGACGAGGTGCGGCAGCTTGGTGTGGATAAACTCCTGGCTGTCGGCGATCCACTCGTCGAGCACTTTGCCCATGAAGCGGCCTTCGCGGAAGATGCCCCAGCGCAGGGCGAGTGAGGCGGCTGCGGCCAATGGGAAAGGAAACATGCAAATCTCCTCGTTTTAGACTAGACTGTGCCCATGCAAGGCCGCGTCCGCCGGCCGCAATTTCCCTCCGAAGACCCTTCCGGCCGGCAGCGGGAGTGACCCATGGCAGTCGAATGCGCAGTCGAGCGCAAGGGCGCGAGTCTGGCTGCAGGCCGGCACAGGGTTCAAGCGCGGCCCCCCTACGCGAAATTGCCCGTGAGATTGTGCGTGAAGCTGTGCGCGACGGCGCACATCGCGGCACTGGCGCTGGTTCTCACCTTTGCGGCCGGTTCCCGGCTCGGGCGCGCACAGCAAACAGCAAATGCGCCCGCAAACGACGCTCAGCCGGCTGGCCAGTCCGCTCAGGCCAATCAGAAAAAACAACCTGATCCGGCGGGCAAGAATGCGCAGGCGGCACCATCGTCGAGCCAGGCGTCTGGGCAATCGGCTGGGCAGGCAGGCAATTCCCAGGCAGATCAGGCCGGGACGGCCGGCACGCCCGATGCAGACGATGACGTCTCCGACGATCCCTACCTGCGCGATGCGCCCGGCGGCCCGGGCTCGCCGGCAGAGAAGAAGAACCCCAACGGGCAGAACGCCAATGCTGGCGCGAATCAACCATCGAACCAGGGCGCGAACCAGGAATCGAATCAGGGCGCGAATGGGAATGACCAGAATTCCGGCGCGCCGTCCGGACCGGTGGAGCAGGGTGCGGCCTCCGGAAACCCTGCGCAACCCGTCCCTGAACAGCCCGGCCCCGCGCAGCCTGACGCGTTGACCGGCGGCGGAAACGCAGACGCAAATGCGAGCGCGGCAACGGAAAGCGCCGTTCCGCCGGCCGGCGCCGCGGCCCCATTAGCGGCCTCTGCGGCGGCTGTTCCGGCGCAACCGCTCTCGCCTGAGGACCTGCGCAAGCAGCAGGTTGCCAGCGAGTGCGCCAACCTGCTCAAAATGGCGACAGATCTGAAGGCCCAAGTGGACAAAAGCAGCAAGGACGAGCTTTCGATTGGCGTAATACGGAAGGCGAGCGAAGTGGAACAGTACGCGCACAAGCTGCGCAGTGATCCAGGGCTGACCGCGGGTAAGGATTGAGATGCGAGGATTGAAGACCATGTCCGCGAAGAGATGGGCGCCGAGCTGCCGCAAGAGCCCGCGCCGGTTTCTGCTTGCGATTTGCGCGGCGGGGGTGGTGGCCGCGTCTTGCGCAGGCGTCCGCGCACAAGCGCCCGCAGACGTGGGCGGCTCCGGACGCGGCTTTCCCCAGGCCGGCGGAACACTCACCGACGGCGCCGATCAAATGGACTCGCTCCAGGCCGAGCGCCGGCTGAATGCGCTCAATTCCGAGCGGCAGAAGTCGCTGACCGCCGACGCGGGCAGATTGCTCAAGCTGGCCACGGAGCTGAACCAGGAGATTGCGCAGTCGAACACCGGTGCGCTGACGCCGGCGCAGCTACGCATGGTGGCCGAAATCGAGAAGCTGGCGCACAATGTGCGCGACAAGATGGCCATGTCGCTGCGCGGCCCCCAGTTTCCGGGAATGGAATCGACCGTCCCCATCATTCCGCAACCGTCGCCCCGTTAGGGCCTGTAGGCGCGCCGCAGCGCGCACCAAAAAAGCCGGCGCAAAAAAAGGCTTCCCTCCAGGATTCAAGCCTGCGGGTTTAGGGGGTCTTTTCCGCGCGACGAAAAATCCCTCCCGGAAACTTTGTACCGCCCGCGGCCAAATTTTCATCCAACTCCAGGGTCGCGGCTTTTCTTCGCGAGCCATTGCGCAAGACCGCGGCTGCGGCCCACTCCGGTGTTGCTCCGGCGTGTGACCGCGGTCACGACGGGCAGCGGTACCGGTGCGCTTGAATCGAAGAGGATTGCCGCGCCGCCGCTTACGCAAGTTGATACAATGCCGGGAGAGCGGTTTAGACCGGATCAGGAATTCACGTAGCCAATCTGACTACGTGCCCGGTGCCGTTTTCTTAAGGAAAACGGCAGGCGAGAGCAGCGACGAAACCTGCACCGATTCCTGATGCGGTTTGGAGGGGACGACGGGGATGGACGTGGCACTTTCCAGCGCTCGGGCGCCGGAGCCGGTTGCACCCGCAGACGCATTGACCGCGGAGGAGCTGGTAAAGATCTACCGGCTCATGGTCCTTTCCCGCTGCATCGACGACCGCGAGATCGCGCTCAAGCGTCAGCAAAAGGTCTACTTTCAGGTCTCGGGCGCGGGGCATGAGGCCGTCCAGGTCGCCGCGGCGCTGGCGCTCAAGTCCGCCTACGACTGGTTCTTCCCTTATTATCGCGATCGCGCGCTGTGCCTGGCGCTGGGCGTGACCCCTTACGCCATGATGCTGCAGGCCGTGGGCGCGGCCGACGATCCGGCCAGCGGCGGCCGCCAGATGCCTACGCACTGGAGCAGCCGCGAGCTGCACATTGTCAGCACCTCCTCCTCCACCGCGACCCAGCTCAACCACGCCGTGGGCTGCGCTGAGGCCGGGCGCTATTTCAGCCGCCATCCTGAGGCCGCGGACGGCCCGCAAAGCGGCGAGGTCGACTACCGTTCCTTCAGCGATGTGGAATTTCACCCCGACGAAGTAGTGCTCGCCTGCGTGGGCGAAGGGTCCACGTCGCAGGGCGAGTTCTGGGAGGCGATGAGCACGGCCTCCAACCAAAGGCTGCCGGTGATTTTTCTGGTTGAGGATAACGGGTACGCCATCAGCGTTCCCGTGGAAGTGAACACGCCGGGCGGCAACATCTCGCGCCTCGTGGCCAATTTTCCCAACTTCCTCTTTGCCGAGATAGACGGCACCGACCCCGAGGCCAGCCTGCGCGCCATGCGCGCCGCGGCCGCGCACTGCCGCGCCGGGCTGGGGCCGGCCTTCGTGCACGGCCACGTGGTGCGGCATTACTCGCACTCGTTTTCTGACGACGACAAGAATTACCGCTGCGCCAGCGAGCGCGAGAGCGACGCGCTGCGCGATCCCATTGCGCAGTTGCGGGCGCGGCTGGCGCACCAGGGCATTTTGACTGCCGCGCAGCTTGACGAGATCGACCAGGCATCGGACCGCGAAGCGGCGGAAGCGGCCGAGAGCGCGCTCGCGGCCCGGCTGCCGGCGGTTGCCAGCATTCCCGAGCACGTGTATTCGCCCCAACTCGATCCCGTGCACGCGCCCTTTGCCACGGAGACCGTGGCTGCTCCCGCCAGACACAACGGCAAGGCAGCCGCTCCGCGCACCATGGCCGACCTGATCAACGTGTGCCTGCGCGACGAGATGCGCCGCGATCCGCGCATCGTGGTCTACGGCGAAGACGTGGCCGACTGCAGCCGCGAGCAGGCTCTGGCTGAAGTCAAGGGCAAGGGCGGCGTCTTCAAGCTCACCCACGGCCTGCAGACCGAGTTCGGCTCCGAGCGCGTCTTCAATTCGCAGCTTGCTGAGGCCAACATCGTGGGCCGCGCCGTGGGCTACGCGGTGCGCGGCATGAAGCCGGTGGTCGAAATCCAGTTCTTCGATTACATCTGGCCGGCCATGCACCAGATCCGCAATGAGCTTTCCGTCATGCGCTGGCGCTCGAACGGCGCCTGGGCTGCGCCGGTGGTGATCCGCGTGCCCATCGGCGGCTACCTCACCGGCGGCGCCATCTATCACTCGCAGTCGGGCGAGAGCCTGTTTACGCACACACCGGGGCTGCGCGTGGTAATGCCTTCCAACTCTCTCGACGCCAACGGCCTTCTGCGCACGGCCATCCGCTCGGACGACCCCGTGCTCTTTCTCGAGCACAAGCGGCTCTACCGCGAGCCTTACGGCCGCGCGCCCTATCCCGGTCCCGACTTCGCCATTCCCTTCGGCAAAGCGAAAACCGTGCGGCCGGGCAGGGACATCACGCTGGTGACTTACGGCGCCCTGGTGCCGCGCGCGCTGCAGGCCGCGCAGCAGGCCGAGCGCCAGCACGCCATCGACGTGGAAGTGATCGATCTGCGCACGCTTAACCCCTACGACTGGGAGGCGGTTGCCGAATCGGTGCGCAAAACCAGCCGCGTGATCGTGGCCCACGAGGACATGCTGAGCTGGGGCTACGGCGCGGAGATTGCCGCACGCATCGCCGACGAGCTCTTCGGCGATCTTGACGCGCCGGTCAGGCGCATCGGCGCCATGGACACCTTTGTCGCCTATCAGCCCATCCTCGAGGACGCCATCCTGCCGCAGCCGGAGACGGTGCTGCGGGCCATTGTGGAATTGAAGGCGTATTAGCCAGCGCTGTCCCGCCTGCGAAAACTGGTCGCATAAATTTTGTCCCGCGTTCCCCGCCGGGTTCCACTCTGCACAAGCGAACTGATGAGCCGGGACAACCTCTACCGCGGCTTCGGCTTCTAACTCGATTGTTGCGTTACAGGGGATTCATAGACTGAAAGCAGGAAAGTCAGCCCGGCCCGCAAAAAACCAAATCTAAACTGCCGTAGATTCGTGTTCGGCTCGAGCCGGAGAGCTGTATTGTGCCCGCCTTCTTTTCGCGGGTGCGCATCGCGCTCTTTGCGCGCGTGTATAGGAAATGCATCTGCATGAGACCGGGCAAGCGGGAGATTGAAGCAAGAAGCTGGATGATGGCCGCGCATTCCGGCAGGTAATCGCCATTGATAGCAACACGGGAAGCTCCGGTCTCTGCCGGGGCGACGGCCGAAGTTTGTCCATTCAGAAAGTGTGTGGAGTTTTGGCTTCCCCGTGGGGTACGAACGGGACACTGAACGAGCTGCAGGACTTCAGTTGCCGAGGATATCGAGTGAAATCGTTTCTGTCTGTTTTGACCGTGATCCGGGATGCCGAGACGCAGTCTTTCGCCAGGATGGTTTTGGCAGGCGCCGGACACCGGGTCATCGAATCGCAAGGATATGAGCAGGCCGAGTCGCTTCTCGGCAACGGTCTTGACCCCGACCTCCTGTTCGTCGAATCCTCCGCAAATCCCGCCGGCAAGCTGCCATTTTCCGGGCTCCTGAAGCGGGCTGCCGGCCGCAGCATTTGCCTCATCGTCGGCGCCGGTGAGCGGCAGTCGGGTGAGGAGGCGGCGGGCGTCGCCATCCGCCACATCCTCATGCGCCCCATCACGCGCGGCGATCTGGAATCCGTGATCGAGGAGCTGAGCGGCCAAAATATGCATGGCATGCCTGGCGCGCACGGCGCTTTCCCCGGCGCGCACGCAAAGCCGGCCGGGCCGGCGGCGCCGCTCATTGAGGAGCTGGGCGAGAATCGCTACTTCCTTGCCCTTTCCTCATCCATGCTGGAGATTCATCGCCAGGCCATGTTGCTGGCCGATGTCGACGCCACCGTGCTGATCACGGGTGAGACCGGCGCGGGAAAGGAAGTGATCGCGCGGCTGATTCACAAGCACTCGCACCGCAGCCAGCGGGCGTTCCTCAACGTCAATTGCGCCGCGCTGCCTTCCGAGTTGTTGGAGAGCGAATTATTCGGCTACCAGCAAGGCGCGTTCACCGGCGCCGTGAGAGACCGCGCGGGAAGGTTCGAGCAGGCCAACCGCGGCACGCTGTTATTGGACGAGATCGGAGAAATCGGCGCGCAGATGCAGGCCAAGCTGCTGCACGTGCTGCAGGACGGCCAGTTTACGCGGCTCGGCGCGCAGCAAACGACCAAGGTCGACGTGCGCGTGCTGGCGGCGACCAACCTCGAAATGGAAGCCGCGCTCGAGGAAAAGAGATTTCGCGAGGATCTTTATTACCGGCTGAGCGTGTTCACGGTGCCCGTTCCGCCGCTGCGTGAACGCCGCGAAGAGATTCCCTATCTGATCGAAGAGACCATCCGCCGCATGCCGCCCGCGATGACGAGGGGAGCGGATTGCCGGTTTTCCTCCCGGCTGATGGATGCCGCCCTGCGCTACGACTGGCGCGGCAACCTGCGCGAGCTGCACAACTTCGTGATGCGGACGGTCATCATGCGCAGCGCAGACGCGGCCGTGCGCGAGCTGGAGACGAAGATTGCCGCAAGGGGCCTGGAGACGCGAAGCAGCCGGCCGGACACCCTTGCTGCGCAGTGCGCCGGCATGCGCTCGATCGTACGCGACATCAAGGATCGCACGGAAGTGCAGATGATCGAGGAGGCGCTCGAAGCCTCGGGATGGAATCGCCGTCACGCGGCGAAACACTTGAACATCAGTTATCGCGCGCTGCTTTATAAGATCCAGCAGCACCACCTCGCGCCGAGGGTCAGCCTGCGCAGCCTGAAGAAACCATTTGAGGGCTCCTATTCCGCAAGACGTGAAGCCATTTAGAGCGGTTGAGTGAGGGAGTTATGTCTATTGCTTTCCCGGTTACAGAGATTAGAGATTCGCTTGAATGGATGGTCGCCATGGCATCGCTCGCAGCCGTGCAGTTGCTTGGCGTGGCCGTTGCCCTCAATTTTTCGCGGCTGAAGCCGAAAGCAAGGCCGGCGTCCGCGATGCCGATGAAGCCGGAGCCGGCGCAGGAAAAGGCCGGCGAGCAAGCCCCCATAGCGGCCGTGGATTTTGACGAGAGCGCAGCGGAGGAATCGAGCTCCGCGATCAGGGAAATCTGGAGAAGAGTGCCGAATCATTAAGTAAGTCCTGACTGCACATGGGCAGAGATGCACAAAAGGTAGAGGAGCTGGTGGGCCATCATTATGAGCCAAATCTTCGATGCATTGCTGAAGTCGCGAGCGGAGCAAGATGACCCCGCTGCGCAGAGGCTGGCCGGTGAGCTCCTCTGTCTTGTCGAAAATCAAGCCCCGCCGCAATGGGAATCCTCGGCGCTCGGAGAGTCGCCTGACGGCGCCGCGGCAACTGAGGGATCGGTGACCGGGCCCGAGGTAGATCTACCTCGTCCGCATCCATTCGAGGCCAGGGAGCCATTGCGCCGTCCCTGGGACGCGGAGCGGTCTCAAATCTGGAACCAGTTCCGCTCCATTCCATTCACTCCCGACGGCGAAGACCGGCTTGTGTGTCTAACCGGGCAGGCAGAGCCTGCGGCGGAGGCATTCCGGCTCCTGGGTGTGCGTCTCAAACACATGCGGCAAATCCGGCCCCTGAACAAGTTGCTGATCACGAGCACGGCCCCGCAGGAAGGCAAGAGCACCGTGGCCGCGAATCTGGCCTGCACATTGGCCCACATTACCAGGGAGAAGATCTTGCTGGTGGAAGGCGATGTTCGGCGGCCGTCTTTGTCGCGCATCTTTCAATTAAGCAATCTGGCGGGTATGTGCGAATGGCTCCGGGGAGAGCGTGGCTTGGCGGAGTGCATCTATCGCATCGAAGCGGCAGGCATCCATGTGTTTCCCGCCGGCAAGGCAGCGGCTGCCCCGCTCGAACTCATGCAAGCGAAGAAACTCCCGGTTTCGATGGATCAGCTAGCCGGGCTCTTCAGTTGGATCATCGTTGACTCTCCGCCCATTTTGCCCTTGGCAGACGCGAGCATCTGGACGCGAATTGTCGATGGCATTCTGCTGGTGACTCGCCAGGGAATCACGGAGAAAAAACAACTGGAACGGGCGCTCAAAGCCCTGGGACCCGAGAAACTCATCGGAGCCCTGTTGAACTGTTCACGAGTTTCTACGTACAGCAGCTACTACTACTACAAGACCGCCGCTGCTTCCTGACATTCAGGCCCTTGTTCAGAGGGCCGCTCGCATAAGTCAGCAGGATCCAGCGCCAGACGAAGAATGCTTTCACGCCAACCGGCGCCCTCGCGAGGGGGGGTGCGGAACATTCTGCCCGGCATCATCGTGGACCGGACGCAGGTCGGACTGGGAAATCAGGTGTTTCATGCAGCTCTATGAATTTGACCCGTTAGCGGATCGTCGTTGGGACAATCTCGTCGCGTCTCATCCCAGAGCTTCGGTATTTCATCAGAGAGGCTGGCTGAAGGCTCTGGCCGCGACTTACGGCTATCGGACCCTCGCGGTTACCTGCACCCCTCCAGAGGAGCCGCTGCGCGACGCGCTGGTCTTCTGCGAGGTAAGAAGCGGAATCACGGGAAGCCGGCTGGTTTCCCTGCCCTTTTCGGACCATACAGATCCTTTGCTGAGAGAGAACGGCGCGGACCAGGAAATTGCCGCGTGGATGCAGGCGCGATGCCGGCAGGAAAACTTGAATTACATCGAGCTCCGGCCGCTCTCCGGGTCAGTTCATTTCGGTCGATTTCTCGCGCCGCGTCAGCCCTTTTGGCTGCATACTCTCGACCTGACGCCTTCCGCCGAACAGCTATTTCGCAATCTTCACAAAGATTGCCTGCAGCGCCGCATCCGGCATGCCGAACGGCAACAGCTTTCCTATGAGAAGGGCGCCTCCAGCAAGCATCTCGACGACTTCTACAAGCTCCTTATGCTCACCAGGAGAAGATTCGGGCTGCTCCCGCAACCGCGCGCCTGGTTTCAGAATGTGATTGCCGGCATGAGTCCGCATGCGGAAATCCGGCTTGCCCGCAAGCACGGCAAGGCCATCGCGGCCATTCTCTCCTTGCGCCATCGCCAAACCGCTGTGTACAAGTATGGCTGCTCAGACGCCGCGGACCATCATCTTGCGGGGATGCCTTTTCTGTTTTGGAAGTTGATTGAGGAGAGCAAGGCTCAAGGCATGGAGGAGCTCGATTTTGGCCGCACCGATATGCACAACGAAGGCTTGACAGGGTTCAAAGACCATTTCGGGGCCCGCCGGAATAAGCTGAATTATTTTCGATACGTAGAGAAAAAGCATGAAGGCTCTTCCCTGGGGATGGACACGGCTGCCGCCCACGCCCTTTTCTCGGTCTTGCCCGCCGCGCTTTCATCCCGAGCCGGTGGACTGGTGTACCGGCACTTCGGCTGAAGCAAGCGGAACGGGTGCGGGGCCGCGAGTTCCCGGCCGCAGACTCGCTCCCCGGTCGAGAATTTCTTTGCCCGCCACTCAGGCGTTATCTCAGGAAGTCATCGCGCCGGTGAGGCTGGCCACGCGCTCCACGTTATGGCTGCGGCACCAGCTCTCAAGCGCCTTCACCAGCCGCTCGGTGGCGCGCGGATCGGCATAGCTGGCCGTACCCACCTGCACCGCGGTTGCCCCGGCGAGCAGAAACTCCACCGCGTCCTCCGCCGTGACAATGCCCCCAATGCCCAGGATGGGAATATTCACCGTTCTCGCCGACTCATAGACCATGCGCAGAGCGATGGGCTTGATGGCCGGGCCTGACAACCCTCCGGTCACGTTGCTCAACCGCGGGCGCCGCGACTCGGGATCGATGGACATGGCGCGAAACGTGTTCACCACGCTCAACGCGTCCGCGCCGGCCTCGGCCGAGACCTGCGCCATGTAGGCGATCGAAGCCACATTGGGCGAAAGCTTCACGATCAGGGGCCGTTTCGCCGCCTGCTTCGCGCGATCGACCAGCACCGCCAGCGAGTCCGGGTCGGCGCCGAACGCCATCCCCCCGGCGTGCACATTGGGGCAGGAAACATTGAGCTCGTAGGCGGCAATTCCCTCCCCCTGGTTGAGCTGCTCGATGACCCCGATGTATTCGTCCACGGTGTAGCCGAAGACGTTCACGATCACGTTGGCGCGCGGGTAGCGCTCCAGGGCCGGCAGCTTCCTGTCGAGGAACTCCTTCACCCCCACGTTCTGCAGGCCGATGGCGTTGAGCATGCCGGCAGACGTCTGCACCATGCGCGGCGGCGGATGCCCGGCCATGGGCTCCAGCGAGAGGCCCTTGGTGACGAATCCGCCCAGCCGTTCGAGGGAGACAATCTCCTCAAACTCGATGCCATAGCCGAAGGTTCCGCTGGCGGCAATCACCGGGTTGGCGAACTCGATGCCCGCCAGCGTGACTTTCATGTCGGGTTTCACTTGGGCGGCCGCTCTCCTGGCGGACTGCACGCGACATTACGAGCCGCAACCGTCCGTCGAGTTTTATGATAATTGCCCCCCGAAGGTTGGCGCAGTTTCAGGCGGCCTTCCTCCGCCCGCGCTGCTTCACCCGGTCAAGCGCCGGCTGCATCAGCAGTGCGATAACGACGCAGCTTTGAACCATTGGGACGACTGCTCTCCAGAAGCAGAAACCCTCCGGCGCGCGCCGAAGGGTCTTTGTTTTTCTGATCCCTGATCCCTGCCGGGGCCCCCGGCGAACGATTTTGGCTCGCTGGTGTGGCTGCCCCCGCGCCTACGCCGTCACCGTTTCGCCCGCATTGGCATTCACCTTCACCGGCGTCAGCCAGCCGAAGCGGTCCGGCCTGAGCCCGTTGGCGATGCCGAAGAACTCGTCGGCGATGGCCTTGGTGATCTCGCCGGTTTTGCCGTCGGCCACCAGCACGCGGTCGATGGAGCGGATGGGCGAAACCTCCGCCGCCGTGCCGGTGAAGAAGACCTCGTCGGCGATGTAGAGCATCTCGCGCGGAATGGGCTGCTCCATCACCGAGTATCCCAGGTGCCGCGCCAGGGTCAGCACGGAGTCGCGGGTGATGCCGGAGAGCGCCGAGTTGGCCAGCGGCGGCGTGTACAGCACGCCGTTGCGCACCACGAAGACATTCTCGCCCGAGCCCTCGCTCACCAGCCCGCTCGTGTCCAGCGCAATGCCCTCATGGTAGCCGTTCAGCTCGGCCTCCATGTGGATGAGCTGCGAATTCATGTAATTGGCGCCCGCCTTGGCCAGCGCCGGCAGGGTGTTCGGCGCCAGGCGGTTCCAGCTTGAGATGCACACGTCTGCGCCGCCGTGGCCCGCAATGTATTTGCCCCAGGGAAAATTGGCGATGTAGACCTCGATCGGCGACCCCTTGGGGCTCACCCCGATCTCGCCGTAGCCGCGCAGCACAATGGGCCGGATGTAGCACGGCGTCACCCCGTTGGCCTCAATCGTGTCCACCACGCCCGCGCACAGCTCCTCCAGCGTGAAGGGAATCTCCATGCGGTAAATCTTGGCGGAGTCGAGCAGCCGCTGCATGTGCTCCGGCAGGCGGAACACCGCCGAGCCCTGCGGCTGCGCGTAGCAACGAATGCCTTCAAACACGCTGGACCCGTAATGCACCACGTGGCTCAAGACGTGAATGGTGGCCTGTTCCCAGGGAATCAGGGTGCCGTTATGCCAGATTTTTGAAGTGGTTTGGATGGGCATGGGAGGGTACAAGGCTCCTTATGTACGCAAAGTGCGCACACTCATAAGGGTATCGCGAACCCGCGCGCTCTGTCACGGCGCCGCGTGGAACACCGTCTGCACGCGGTTCCCGCCTTGACACTCCCGCAGCCGGCCCAGGGCGAAGCCCTTCAGAGATCGAAGGCGGCAGAACCAGCCCCGGAGTCGGTCGTCCGGGATCCCGGCCGTCCGTTTTTCTCCGACTGGCTGCGCGCAATCAGTTGGCCGATCTCCTCCAGCCAGTTCTGGGGCGACGTGAGCGAATCGATCACCAGGTCGAAGTTCCCGCCGCTCAGGTCGCTGTGCGAGCGCCGGAACAACACCAGCGGCGCCGAAGAGCGGGTCTGGGCGAGCGAGATCGCCTCGCCCTGCAGATCGCCCTCTCTTTCGGTGATGAATACAGCGTCCGGCTGTCCGTCTGCCGTGAGCGCCTCCCCGAAGGTGTGCAGCGACCGGCAATCTTCCACCCGGTATCCCGCGCTGCGGAGCACGCTCACGCGATGGCAATCGTCTGTGCCGAAATGGATGATTCGAATTGAAGCCACGGCGTCTCCTCGGGACCAGCGCTCGAACCACTTCGCGCGCTCGTCTCCTCAAGAAAGGTCCGGGCAACCAATCTTTGCGTGCAAGAGAAACAGCGTGCGTAGATCTCAGGCGGCGCGCAGGCGCGCGAATTGCGGGGGATACCCTCTCATTCTATGCCTAGCTTCGAGACCTGCAAGAGCCGCGGGCGTACCGGCTCATCCTTTTGTAACCCCCGGTTCCGGCGTTTGTTGCGGCATGAAAATTTTGCAAAACCACATGCAATTTTTCCCTGGTCGGCCAGGTCGCGGCGGAATCGGTTCGCGCCCGCCGCGCCCTTTTCGCGTTTTCGTGCGCCCTCGCCGCCCAGACGGCTGCTGCCCCGATCGTTTATCGTAAATCCGTTCACTTTATGACCCTCCCGCTGCCCACGCTGGCCGAGCCGGATCATTTTTCCCTGGGGGAAAAGCTCCTTTTTGCCGCGCTGGCCGCAGCCTCGCTCGCGAGCTTCCTGCGCCGCTTCGCGCCCATCGTTTCGAGAATCCTCCACGCCAAAAAGGACGCGGACTTTCATCTCTTCCCCCTCGGCAGGCGCATCTGGGATTTCTTCTGGGAAGTACTGTGCCAGGCGAAGGTTATTCGCCAGCGCCCGCTGCCCGGCCTGGCGCACGCCCTCGTCTTCTGGGCCTTCTGCGCTTTCGTCGTGGTCACGCTCAACCACTGCGCGCTCGTCTTCGGCTCCGGGTTTCTTGCCCCTGCTTCCGCTCCCGGCCGCGCCTACTCTTATTTCGCCGCGCTCTTCGCTCTCGCCTGCGCCGCGGGCATCCTCGGCCTGTTTGTGCGCCGTTTTTTCCTGCGCCCCCGCTGGTTCGGCAAAGATCTTTCCTGGGAGTCCGGCCTCATCGCACTGCTGATCTTCGCGCTCATGGTCACGTATCTGGCCGCGTTCTTCGCCCACGGCCCACTGGCTGTCCGCTCCCTGTGGTGGGCGCATACGCTCACGCTGCTCCTCTTTCTTCCCATCATCCCCCACACCAAGCACCTGCACCTGGTGCTGAGCCCGGTTACCATTTTTCTTTCCCGCGGCGGCTTCAGCCGAATTCCCCTGCTGCACGGTGACGAAGACTTCGGCCTCGTCGCCGGCAAAGACCTCACGCAGATCGCCGCGCTGCAGGCCTACTCCTGCGTCGAGTGCGGGCGCTGCACCGAGCACTGCCCGGCCAACAACACGGGAAAAACTCTCAATCCCAAAGACGTCGTCCTCGGCCTGCGCGCTTATCTCAATGCGCTCGGCCCGGCGTCTGAAGAGCCGCTGCTCGGCAGATACAACGCGCAGGAAGCGGTCTTTCAATGCACCACCTGCGGCGCCTGCGAGTTCCAGTGTCCGGTGGGCATCGAGCACCTGCCCCTCATCGTGGGCCTGCGCCGCGGCGCGGTGAACACCGGCGCGTGGGAAGACGCGCACGGCGCGAAATTTTTCCTGGCCTTGGAGAAAGGCAGCAACGCATTGGGCCTGCCTGCATCTGAGCGCGAAAAGTTCATCGAGAAAAACGCACTGCCCCTCTTCGACGGCACGCAGGAATATTGTCTCTGGCTCGGCTGCATGGGCGGCTACGATCCCCGCGGCCGCGAGATTGTTCTGGCTCTGGTCAAGGTCCTGCGCTACCTCAAGGTAAGTTTCGGCGTCCTGCGCAAGGAAAAATGCACCGGCGACCCTGTCCGCCGCCTGGGCAACGATCTGCTCTTTCAGCAACTGGCGGAATCGAATCTAGAGACACTGACTTCGTCCAAGACCAAAAAAATCATCTCCATTTGTCCACACTGCGTGCGCACCATCCAGGAGGACTGGAAAGAATTCGGGCTCCCGCCCGCGGTCGAGCACCACAGCGAATTCCTGGCGCGGCATCTGGGCGTTTTGAAGGGGCACGACTTCAGTCGTGCCGAATCCAGCCAAGAAGGCCGGGTGCTCCAGGTTCCGAGTCTGGGACCTGGGAAAGCGCAACCCTCAAGCGAGCAGAAAGAGGAAACGGAAAAAGTCGTCTTTCACGATCCCTGCTACCTCGGCCGCTACCGCAACATCTATGACGAACCCCGCGCTGTCGTCTCGCTCGCCGGCGAACTCGTCGAAGCTCCGCGCCACAAGGAGCGCAGTTTCTGCTGCGGCGCCGGCGGCGGCCTAGCATTTCTCGGCGAAGAAAAAGGCCAGCGCGTCAGCCACGCGCGCGCCGCAGAGCTCGCGGCCACGGGAGCATCCGTAGTCGCCGCCGCCTGCCCCTTCTGCAATACCATGTTCAGGGACGCGCTCGCTGCGCAGGGCCCCGGCGCGCCGGAGCTCGTTGATATAGCCCAGCTCGCCGCGCGCGGCTTGCCGCAGAATCCCGCATCCAATCAAACTGAGAACGCATCGGCATGAAAATCATCGTCGCCATCAAACAAGTCCCCGAGCGCGATGCGCCTCTCCGCATCGCCTCAGACGCAAAAGGCATCGAAGAGCGCGAGCTCCAATGGGCCATGAACGAGCCTGACGCCTACGCTCTCGAAGAGGCGCTGCAGCTCAAGGAGAAGCACGGCGGCGAGGTGGTCATTGTGAGCGCCGGTCCGGAGCGCGTGGGTGCGACCATCCGCGAAGCACTGGCCAAGGGCGCCGACCGCGGCATCCACATCGTCGCGGACGATCTCGCCGCACGCGATGCCCTCGGCGTGGCGCAGTTGCTCGCCGCAGCCGTCAAGCCCGAATCTCCAGACCTCGTCCTCACAGGATTGCAATCCGAAGATCTCGGCCTGGGCCAGACCGGCGTCATCCTCGCCGAGCTGCTCAACCTGCCGCACGCCTCGTTGATTTTGCAGGTAGAAATCTCCAGCGCAGACTCGCCTCAAGCGCAAATCAAAGCCAAACGAGAGCTGGAAGAAGGCTGGTTCCAGTCCATCGAGATGCCCACCCCCGCCGTGCTCACCATTCAATCCGGCGGCAACAAGCTGCGCTACGCCACGCTGATGGGCATCAAGCGCGCCAAAACGAAAGAACTGCGCACGCTCGACGCCACAAGCCTGGGCGCAGCCGCCGCGCCCGTCGCCGTGCTTGATAAAATCACCCTGCCCCAGAAGAAAAAATCAACGCAGATCATCCCCGGCGCCGCCAAGGAAGCTGCCGCAACGCTGGTTGAAAAACTCAAGTCCGAGGCTCGCGTCTTATGAGTGTTCTGGTAATTCTCGAAGAACGCAACGGCAAGATCAGCCGCACCAGCTGGGAGGCCGCTGCAGCCGCGCAGCAGCTCGCCGGAACGAATCCGGTCATCGCCGCCGTTCTCGGCGCGCAGACCGAATCCCTCGCCGCCGAAGCTGCGGCGAAACCCTTCGCCAAGGTCATCCGCGTGGAACATGCGCTGCTCGCCCCCTACACGCCGGACGCCTTCACCGCCGCGCTGCGTCAGCTCATCCAGAAAGAGAGCCCCACGCACATCGTGTTCCCGCATACCTACCAGGTGCGTGATTACGCCCCCGCGCTCGCCACGCGCATGGGCCAGGTGCTCCTCGGCGACGTGATCGCGATTGAAGATGGCCCCGTTTTCACGCGCCAGCTCATGCAGGGCCGGCTCAATGGCGAATACAAGCACACGGGCAGCGGTCCTTGCTTCGTCTCCGTGCAAGCCGGCGCTTTTCGCGGAAGCGATGACGCAGGGCCGCAACAGACCAAGGCGCAGATTGAACTTTTTCGCCCAAGTCTTGACCCTGCGCAGATCCGCACCAAGCCCGGCGAGCCCTTCCGCGGCTCGGCGCAGACAGTGGACCTCGGCTCCGCGCAGTTGATCGTCAGCGTGGGCCGCGGCATTCGCGAAGCGGAAAATCTTCCGCTCGTCGAAGAGCTCGCCAAAGCCCTCGGTGCTGAGCTCGCCGCTTCGCGCCCCATCTGCGACAACGGCTGGCTGCCCATGGAGCGCCAGGTGGGCAGCTCGGGCCAGTCGGTCGCGCCCAAGCTCTATCTCGCCGTCGGCATTTCGGGGGCGATTCAGCATCTCGTCGGCATGAAGGGTTCGCAGTGCATCGTAGCCATCAACAAAGACCCTGACGCGCCCATCTTCGAAGTGGCCGACTACGGCATCGTCGGCGACCTGTTCGAAGTGGTGCCCGCGCTCACGGAGGCAATCAAGGCGGCAAGGTAACACCAGCGCGTGCGCGCCGGCTCGGCGAGGCGAGCACCCTTTCAGGGTTCGCGCTCGAGAATCTCCTTCAATTTCGCCAGTTCGGTGTCGACTTCCTTTAGGGCAGCGTCAAATGCATCGTCATCCAGAACCGGCGGCTGGAAAAACGTCATGAGGAATGTAGAGCCTTCGCCGTTTGGAATAACCCGCGCCGGGACTGTCCACGCCGCCTGCGGGTCCCTCCAAAGATGATCCAGCAGGCCCAGCGGCTTATTTGAGAGCATCTTCAGCTGCCCCTTCCCCTGTCGCGTCTCGGTGTCATACCATCCGTCAGTCGCGGGTCTGGCAGATTTCATATTGACAATCGCCCACTTGGGCCAGTTCTCGGGGTCGCCGAGGAAGTCAAAAGCCCGTTCTACCTCCACGCGCAAGTCAACGGATTTGGTGATGGATCGGCTAATCTTCTTCGGCGGCATCGGGCCTCCTGTGTGCTTATCGAGCTGAAACGCAGAACCTCGACCACTATCGCATAGAGAACCTATGTACAGCCCGTGGATCGATGAATTATCGTTCCTTCTTTACCTTTAGAAGGATTTGAAGCCACCATGCTTCTTCCTCACACCTATGCCGCCGCGCTCGCGCTCATGATCCTCACCATGCTCTGCTGGGGTTCGTGGGCCAACACGCTCAAGCTCTGCCCCGGTTACCGCTTCCAGCTCTTCTACTGGGACTACACCATCGGCATGGCGCTGGCCGTGCTCGCGCTCGGCTTCACCGCGGGCACCCTGGGCCACGCGGGCCTGCCGCTCGTCGCGGACGCCGCGCGCACCGCGCCCATCCTCATCCTCTACGCGGTCATTGGCGGCGCGGTTTTCAACGTAGCCAATCTGCTGCTGGTGAACGCCATTGACGTGGCCGGCCTGGCCGTCGCGTTTCCGGTCGGCATCGGCCTCGCCCTCGTCATCGGCGCGGTCTCGAATTACGTCATCACGCCGGTCGGCAATCCCCTGCTGCTCTTCGCCGGCGTGGCGCTCGTCGCCGTCGCCATCCTGCTCGACGCAGCCGCCTACCGCAAGCGCGGCAAGGACGCGAAGGTCACCACTACCCGCGGCATCGTCCTCAGTCTGGTCTGCGGCGTGCTCATGGGCTGCTTTTATCCCTTCGTGGCGCGCGCACTCAACGGCGTTCCCGGCCAAACGCCGCCCGGCCCGTACGCGGTTTCGCTCTTCTTCACGCTCGGCCTCGTCGTCTCCAGCTTCCCCGCCAACTGGTTTCTTATGGTCAAGCCGCTCGACGGCAAGCCGCGCGTTGAGGGCGCAGGCTACGCGCGCGCCCGCTTCGGCTGGCACGCGGCCGGTATTCTCGGCGGAGCCATCTGGTGCGTGGGCGGCGTTTCCAACTTCGTCGCCTCCGGCGCGCATCTCGTGGGACCGGCCGTCTCCTATACCATCGGTCAGGGAGCCACCATGGTCTCCGCGCTGTGGGGCGTCTTCGTCTGGCGCGAGTTCGCCGGCGCGCCCGGCGCAGCCCGCTGGCTGCTCTTCTTCATGTTCGTGTTTTTCCTGCTTGGCCTGGGCGCTGTGGCGCTGGCGCCGCTCTACTGAAGAAGACAGCGGAGCTTGCGGAGTTTGCGGAGTTAGCCAGGCTGGCGGAACTTGCGGAGTTGGTTTTCCACCCTGAACGAATTCGCAGGGGCGTCTTCGTTTAGGATGGGGCGCCCAATCTCGAAGAAAGGGAAAAATGTCTGGCGCACGGAAACCGATTGTGATTGTCGGCAGCGTGACCATGGACCTGGTCACGCGTTCGCCGCGCATTCCCTCCATCGGCCAGACGCTCATCGGCACTGGCTTCTCCACTACGCCGGGCGGCAAAGGCGCCAACCAGGCCGTGGCTGCCGCGCGGCTCGGCTACCCGGTAGCCATGGTGGCCAAGGTGGGCAACGACGTTTACGGCCCGCAGTTGCTTGAGAATCTCTCGCGCGCCGGCGTCAACAACGCCGCCATGGAACCGGTCGAAGGCTCCTCCGGCCTGGCGCCCATGTTCGTCGCCGATAACGGCGAGAACTCCATCGTCGTCGTCCCAGGCGCCAACGGCAAAATGGATCGCGCCACCATCGACCGCCACGCCGCCCTCATCCGCTCCGCGGGCATGGTCCTGTGCCAACTTGAAATTCCCCTCGAGACGCTCGCCTACACGCTCGCCTTTTGCGCCGAAGCGCAAGTGCCCGTCATGCTCGACCCCGCGCCCGCCGCGGCGCTGCCCGAATCCTGCTTCGCGCAGATCGCCTGGTTCACTCCTAATGAGACTGAGGCCGCCTTTTACGTGGGCGATGGGGCAAACGTCGAGGACAGCGCAAAGCGCCTTCACGCGAAGGGCCTGCGCGCCGTGGCTCTCAAGCGCGGAGCTGAGGGCGCCTACGTCTCGGTCGCGGGCGAAAAGGCCGCGTGGGTGGCGCCGTTCCGTGTCGATGCCATTGACACCGTGGCCGCGGGCGACTGCTTTAACGGCGCCTTCGCCGTGGCTCTGCTGGAAGGAAAAGACCCCTGGGCCGCTGCGCGCTTCGCCAACGCCGCCGCGGCCATCGCCGTCACCCGGCGCGGCGCGCAGGCCTCCATGCCCCCGCGCGCCGATGTTAATGCATTTCTCGACCGCAACGGGCAATAATTCCGTTGCGCTTCAAGGCGAGCATCGCTCGAAATTCTCCCCGGCCCCCAAGGTGAATTCCCGGCCGTGCCGGCTCCTTCGGCCGCGCTCCTTCGCATCCAAGCAATGGGCGCTCTTCCGCGACCGTTTGCAATGCGCGGGCAAGGCTACTGGCGATATACTATCGCCGTCGGGAGAGACAAAATGGCAGGTCCGATTTAAGAAACTTGTTGCGGAACGGGAGTTCAGCTGGAGTGCGTGCAAAAAATTTGCTCTTCGTCCTCTTGCTCGCTTTTTTCGTCTGCTCCGCAAATGGCCAGGATGCCGCCAGCGATCCTGTCCATCACTTCTTTTTCTTTAACGGCTCCGGTGACGGCGACTACAACCGCAATATCTTTTACAAGAATAGGCTGGAATTCTCTTTTCAGGCGGGCTGGGAGCCCATCAATATCCCCTTCGTCTACAACTTCGCTACAGACAGCACCTATACCACCTGGCCGCTCCATTACACGCTGGAGCCCAACATTCTTTCCGTCCGCTGGACCATCGACAACATCGGCTGGCGCGGCATTATGCGCGGCAGCACCGACTACACCTTCAGCGGGTCGTATGTTGACATCCCTCGCGGTCCGGAGACGCGCTATTTTGTGTTCCTCTATGGAATACGCCGGAACTTCATTCGCCCCAACTGGAGACTGGTCCCCTTCTTCGACGCCCACGGAGGGGTCGGCAACATCAATGCCAAAGGTCCGGACGGGGTGCTCTACGCCCAGGGACAGGATCTGACCTTCACCTTGATGAATGGCGGCGGAATACGCTATGACTTCAACCCCCGCTTCAGTGTGGAGGCCGGCGCCAGCTACCAGCACATCTCCAACTTCTACCTGTCGCAGCCCAAATACTACGATTACGGCATCAACGTCTGGGGCTCCATGATCGGGTTCAACATGCGCATTGGCAAAGCCAAGCCTCCGGTGCACTGAAGGTGAAGGCTACACAAACCCCAGGC
>JASHOQ010000039.1 GCA_030041045.1 Acidobacteriaceae bacterium | reverse complement strand
CTCCATGCCGTCCTCGTCCTTCGCCTTCACGCGGCAAGTTACCACTCCTGGCTCCATGGGTGCTTTGTACTTCTTGCACTCAAAACGGCTGGGCATGAGCGATCTTACGGAATGCATGTAGTCGCTCTTACGTGCGACGAAAAAAGCATTATGAACGGCGTGCCAATACTGCGTAATTTGAGTTCGACCGTGAGCATCAATGGACTGCCACGGGAGTTGTGTCGCACGGGAGAGCTTTGATGGCCCCCCGAGCCTCTTGTAGGGGCTCCGAGTAATAGCGATTCTGTGGATTTCGCTTCGCCAATTCTTCGAGAAGCTTCTCGGCTTCCACCGCGCTCTTGCGGGCAAGCTCCGGGCGGTGCAAATCGGCTTCAACTTGCCCCAGATAGAGCAGTGACTCGGAACGGTCTACCGCATTCGACAACGAATCAGGATCGTGGAGGGCTAAGTCCCGATAGATCGACGTCGCTCTCTGTTCATAAATCAACGCTTGCTGCGGAACGCTCTTCGGTGCGGCTTGCGTTGAGATAACTCAAAAGCCTCCGCGACCAGCATCGGCTATCGAAAGAGATCGCCTTTTGAAATGAAGAGCGCATACCCCAGGAATGGAAATTGGGACTGGCGTCCCGGTGCTTCTCGTTTGTCGCAAACTTCAAATCTTTGGGGTTACGCAGAGGACGAAGAGTGCAATTCCTAGGAAACCCGCAGACTTGCAAATTTACTTACACATTTTCACAGCTGCATGACATAACATGTTCTATTTGCAGTGATTTGCTGACAAACGCAAAGCACCTCAAAGCCCAGAGTTGCATACGTCGCGTCACCCGGGAAACGACCGATTTCGGCCACGGAAGAAAATGAACGCATGTCCAAAATTATCCTACAATCCACGCGCCGTTCCGCAAGCCGACTTAAGCATTCGCGAGTCGGTACAGATGCCAGTTTCAATCCACGCGTCCCCTACGAGACGCGACTGGTCAATGATAGCAGGGTCAGAAACTTCGCGCTTTCATCGCAGATTTCGCTCGCGGCACATTGCGGGTCCACAAGTGCCGTGAACATACTATCGGGCGACGGGATTTCGCTGGCTCCTGCAATGTTTTTCGGCGGCCATAGATCGTCGACTCGGCCCGGAACTCTAGCTGCGATTTCGATGTACACAACTCCTTCAGCAACAATACACCGGTCGGGTTTGGTTACACGATGTGAGCTTGCGCGGGATGGAATGAAATCTCCCCTGTTGATGGGCTCCGCATGTTATCGCCGGTCACGTTATACGACGAACAACTGCGGACGGTTTAGCCGTCGATCAAGATTGTTTGGGAGGCGAGTGGGACCGGACCGGCGTGCAAGCCCAGAAGAGCGCAGCCCGATTCCGTCTCCTGAGATTGTTTTTAGGGTTCGCATACCGCTCGCAATGGGCCGTCAAAGAGTGTTGAATGGAAGGGGTATTTTGGCCGATCGACATTCGGCCCTTAGATTCAGACTGACAAGTCGCACAGTTCGAAAACCATCTTCCCCGGGGATCAGTGCTTGCGGCCCTGCCGCGAGTTCAGATGATAGCTGAGGCCGGCGTTCCAATTCATTTCGTCGAGGCCCGGGTTGCTGGGCACGATGAAGGCATTAGATTGGTGGAAGACGCCACAACCAGCGCGGAAGTCGGTGCGGCCGTTGAGGCGAAATTGAATGCCAATGCTCTGATCCAGGGCGAAGTTCTCGTAGGAGGCGTACTGGGAGAAGGCCTTTTGCGTATATCCCGTCATGCCGCCCTTTAGGACGTAGTAAGGCTTGAAACGGGTGCCATCGCGCCAGATGAGACGAATGCCGATGGGCAGGATTCCGATGCCGGGCACGATTTCGCGGGATGTGCGACCTGCATCTATTGGGATTCCCCACAAGTTGGTTACAGTCGGCTGGCGCAAGATGACTACCGGAAGGATCTCCGCGGAATAATCCAGGCGGGAGCCGATGAACCTGCCCCACGAATGGCGATCGTATTCGATGCCGCCGTTGTAGAAGTAGCTCCACCAAGAGTTGGCGAAGATATGGAAGTGGCCAAAGGAATTCAGGTTTTCGAAGATGAGTTCGCTTTCGACGGGAGCGGGCGCGGCACGCGTGAGAGTTGGTCGCACGGGGGAATCCAGGCGGGGAAGCCAGACGATACCGGCGGAGAGGCGTCCAAAGTAAGTTGGAATGCCAGGGAGATGATATGGGACGCTATTTTGGGAGATCGGCGTGATGGGATCGAAGTTGCTGTGCTGGACGCCGCCCCCGACTCGAAGCTCGGTGTGAAGGCCGATGGGGGTGTCGACACCTCCCCCGAGGAATTCGGCGAAAGACGCGATAGTGCCGGAGTTACCGTTCTTGTAGTCGGCGGTGTCGAGCTTAAACCAGGAGCCGTTCAGGCCGCCTTCGCCGACGAGGGCCTCGGCGTAGAATCGCTCGCGATGAAAGGTTGCCTCGTACTGCCAACCGCCCATAATGAAGAAGGCGTGCTGCGGGTTGCCGATGTTGCTTCCGCGGTACATGGAATAGTCGAGCTTGAAGCGCAGATGATGCCATTGCGGCATGGCAGCACCGGCAATCCAGCCGTTCAGCCCTTGGCGGGAACCAGGCACTCCGTTGAAAGAATTGGAGAGCCAGGAGTATCCGCTGTATATCTGGAACGGCGGAGCGGGCTTGGCTTGGGCGGCCGCATCGATGGAAGGCCAGAACAGCACTACGAGGAGGAGATGGCAAATTCGCATATTCTGCGGGGGAACTCCATCAGAAGCTTAATTATGGTAAGCACACAATGCAAGTAAGGCGACAAAAACGCAATACTAAAGGCAAGTCATCGTACCTCAATAGCTTCGAAGGTACAGGAGCGAGTAGTTTTGGCGTTTCGTAGGCCATCGCTGGAAGCCACGTCCGGCATCGATATGCTGTTCAACCCACATTCCCTTTCTGAAGTCGATGTAAGTGGACCTAAGATCAAGCCAGTGCGAGTATTCGTGCGGATTTGAGCGCGATTTCGACATGGCGGAGGACCGAATCCAATGGGTGAGAAAGGCAATCGGTCCTTGCGGCCGTCTTTTGATTACTCTCTGAGGTTCCCGGGCCGCAGCCTGGCCGTCAGACAATCACCCTTGCCATAAAATAAACAGCTTCTTCCAGATCAGCCTTTAGTAAGAGCCTACCTTTCACGTCAGATTCGCACGGCTGACTGAACATCCAGAAGCGAATTGACCATATTATGGCGCACGACGAGTTGCCACTGTCTCTCAAAATGCTTTTCGGCGGCCACAGATCGTCGACCCGGCCCGAAACTCTAGCTGCGATTTCGACGTACACAACTCATTCAGCAACGATACAGCGGTCGGATCCGGCTGCACGATGTGGAACTCCGTGGGATGGAATGAAATCTCCTCTGCTGATGCGATCCGCGAGTTATCGCGAGTGCCAAAGAAAATCAACTGCAGACGGTTTAGCCGTCGACCGCGAACAGTTGGGAGGCTGATGCGACCTGATCGGAGCGAAAGGTTCTCGGAACATCCGATCAACTGCCACGCCGCGATTCTGATTAAGCATATTCCGCTACCCAAGGCCGTCAATAAAAGTTATGCCCGCAGGGAGCGATTTCGGGTCAGGAGTCTCGACCCTATAGTCCGTGAAAGCTCGCGGGATCTCGACAGCGGGCTTCTTCTCAATACGGATGGTTTCAAAGAGCCGATGGGCCTGCGCATTGCCAAGCTTGGACTCGTGTTGAAAAATAAAAAGTCCGCGAGCGGCCATGGTACCGTGCGTTGCGGAGCGATCTTGCTCAAACAAGTTCTGAAGCGCCCGCCAAAGGTGAGCGAGATCGCGATCGTTGAAACCTGTCTTGACGGCAAAGACTGGATTAATAAAACCATGTGCGAGATAAAGGCCATAAGGGATCGTGAATTTGCGGCCGAATGTGCCTGAGCCTGCCTTGATATCCTTTTCGCCCGTGAATGCCTCTCGCGCGATGGTATGACCGGCAGGGAGGATACGGTCGAGTGAACGCGCGAAAGTGAGCTGCACTGGGCCCCGTACCTGTCCGCAATTGAACTTGGTGGTGTTCATCACTGCTCCAAATGTGCGAACGTCGAAGAAGTTTTGACATATCCACTCGCGAGCCTTTTCAATGTCCGTCGATTTCGTATCCTTACCCTTTGGCTCCGGCCGGTCGTCACCTTCCCATCTTTCAAATGACTCTCGTTGGCGGCTTTCCAGTGTACTGCCGCTCTCAATAAAAATCCGGTTACCGGTTTGAGCAATTTCGCCCACTATCGTGGCATGCAATATAAAATTCCGGATCTTGCGCTTAAGACAGACGTCGGAGACAAGCCCCTGAAGAGTCTCGGGGTCAATGCGCGGGCTGCCCTCGGCATCTGGATCGCCGTTCGGATTACCATCTTGGCAATCAAACATGTAAACGAAATCGTAACGGTGCCCAATTGGGTCCATCATCGAAACTCCTGGTGGCGGGGTTCGTCCCGAAAAACACTGCCAGCGGCCTTGTCCCGACGCTCTCGAGGCTCCTCAGTGCGCCACCGCGCCTTTTGGTGATAGTAGCCGAGCGCGAAAAAACCCTGTTCTTCCAGCGATAGAACACCCGAAGACGCGGTGCTGTCGAGAAACGTCAGTAGGCGCCGCAAATTCTGCAGACGCACGTCCATTAGTTCGGCGGTCGTCCGGCTATTCCGGTGGAGAATCCGCAGGTGTCTCTGTGCAAGGATCTCGATCTTCGGAAATGCGAGGGCGGGATGATCAGACGCAAGAGCAAAGTAGCGGTTCACAATCGACGAGGAGTATTCGATCGTACTCGAAACCAATTGCAAGTATTCATACTCCGCCATCAATCGCCCCCAGACGTACGCCGGTAGTGTGCAAGCTTGATTAAGCCCTTCGCTGATGCAGGGGACTTCACCCTTCTGTCGGAGCAGATCGTTCATGCACAACCGAATCAAGCCAAGCGACGCGCGCAATCTGCCCAAAGACATGGGGTAGGCTTTCTTATCAGCGCTTGTTGCCTTGGGGTCTCCTGTTGCAAAGCGTCGCAGCTGTCTCAGGGCCTGGGAAAGCACCGCATATCCGAGTGGCAATCCCTCGATGCTCCGCCGCAACAAAGCCAAGACGACGGGATGATCCGGCTCGCCATTGCGGTCGAGCGCCCGAAGCAACTGCCAGAGCTGGACCGGCCGCGGCTCGTATCTGCCGAGTTTCGGGTATTCAAGCCGCAGTTGGCTGAACCAATCCTGCAGATTGGACTTTACCTCGGAAAGCCCGATCTCAACCCAGTAGTTGAGGCGCATTCTTCCGCCATTGCCCGATACAGCGACCATGCAAAAGCGGTTGGGGTCACAATCCTTGCGGGGATCGTAGCTTAATAAAGCTCTCACTTCTTTGGGATCAGCTCCGTCCAAAAGGCCCAATAGGTCAAGCTTCGAGGTGTTCGTGAGCCAATAAAGAAAAGCATGGCCTGCGATGTCTTTGCGCCGTCCATTCTCATGTTTGAGCAGGTCATTGAGAGCTAAAACATATGCGAATGCGCGGTCAGGAGAAACCGGACAGTTTTGATTCTGTCGCCAGCCGTAGGAACAAAACGCCTCGTGCTCGAAGGACACCAGAGCCACGCCGGATGCTTGACCGCCCAAGTTTGAAAGACCTTGAATCCTCGGATGCGGAGATGCAATGGGCCCACTTTTGCCGGAAACCATGCACTCGCCCCGGACTCCATCAGTACGCGCCGCAAGAACATCGCTGTATAGCTTCCGCCAGTATTCACGCACGGACTCGCGCTCTACCAAGGGTCCGTCTATATCGAATGCGACCAGCGCGCCGGCTCTCGCCTTGCGCGCGGCGTCCCGTGCTTTTTCCACCTCCTCAAGCTTGGCATAGAACCGCGCACAAGATGCCAGGGCGGGCTCGCCGGTATCCAATGCAGCTCGACCGACGAGATTCACAAAGGCTGCATGATGTTTCTGGGCCCTTGACCTGTCAACGAATTTGTTTCCGGTCCATGGGCCGACGCCGAGCACATAGGAAATCTCATCTGTGCCCAGCAACGGATGTTCGCCGTTGCTGCGGTTCACCGGAGAGCGGGCGATGCTCATTAACAAGAAGTCTTGATTTTTCCGCTCAACCGTCGCTGCGACTGCGGTCCGATCGACAACGCCAAGGAAGTCTCCCTGCAAGGAAATCTTGATCTGCCAATGCACTCTCTTCATTGTCCAGGCAGCATCTTTCAGCTCTTCAGCGAGGTAGCGGTGGGCATAGTCTGTCAGTGCCTGTAGGAGCATCGGAGTACCTCCCGCCGGCGATCCTTGTGAAGTAAAACCTGTTCTGGCCGTGTGTCCATTACGCCGTCTCTCAGGCGCGCCTCGAAGAACACTGCCCGGTTACCCTCGGGAAGGAAAGCAATATCGTAAAGCATGCGGCCGATTTCCCTCGTGTCCGAGACGGGACGGTCGTCCTCGCGTGCCAGCCCAAACTCGGCAGCAAATTCACGGCAGCCGAGATACGGCCGCTGGTAACACTGTCCCTTCCGTACGCGCCGCTCCAGCATGGCCACGTACTTTGAGGGCGTGTTGTCGCCGGCTGAATCAAAAACATGCGGGTAAGCGTCGATCCAATACGCGACATCGCGCAGAAGGACGCTATTGCGCGGCGTGCCTTCGGTGCCCTGTCCGGCTCCTGCAATCAGCGGTTGGAATTCAAATGGATCACGCATCCACTTCTTCACGGCGGCGGGCGAAATCTTGCTTTGAACCTCGTTGCGAAGCACGCTAATTGTGCGGATCGGCTTCAGGACTGTAATGGAGGTTACGATCCAGCGCATCTGTGGGCGCCAGCAAATCGCATCCAATATATTGCGCGCTGCCGAGGGTGTCATCACGGGATAGGAAAAACGTTCCACCTTGGCCTCGGGTCGCGTAAAGCACGCATACGGGCCAGAGACGCGAACTCGAATTGAAGGAACTTCAGAAGCTTCAATGTTCATCGCAAACTTGTATTAAGGCAGTTGTGGATTCACCTTCTCAAGATGCCGCCTGTGATCATTTGGTGCAGAACCTTAAGAGAACCACTTCGGTTCGAGAAAACTCGGTCATTGTTAATATTCCGCTAAATCCCATAGCCCTTTCCACCCCCAGTTTTGCACACGCGTCGATCTTAAAGGAGGCGTCGCGAAGAGGCTGTGCATTCAAAATGTGGACTGATTTTCATCAATGCACCATTATTCCGCGTTATAATGAAAATATGGTTGAGCATGCTCAAGGGCTACGAACAGGAATTTGAGAGTGATTCGTTGCGAGCATTGGAAATCGCCCTCGGTGAATTCCTGGAGAGGAATTCATTGCGCCATCATGAGCGCCAGCGGGAAAGAAGAAGTATCTCTCTGGCGTTTAGAGCTGTTTTGGAGCAAGTTCCAAATTGCGTAACTGCCTCGCTAGGGGCAGTTGAGGCGCTCTTGGCTTTCATCGAATCGCAAAAGCAAGGCAACGACATCAGGCGTAAGCCTTGTCAAGAGCGTGTGTCCTCTTTGTAGTTTGAATTCAGCTCGAAACCGTGATGTGCTCGAATCAGGCAGATTGCGCGGAGAAGGAACCAATTCGAAATCTGGATTGCCGTTGGGTCTCTCGTCGATATTCAACCCATTCGAAAGCGGCGAAACTTTGCACGGCCGAATGGAATGGCTGATTACGTATGGGGGTAATCGCCAGGTATGAAGGTCTTGATGGTTCTTCTGAGCATCCCATTTCTGATTTCCTTTCTCTTCGCGCTTCTGCTCGTAGCTGCTTTTCTGCGAGACCAGAGAAGAAATGGCCGCTCTCAACCGGAGGTGCAGCAGGCAGACCCCGCCCCCTGGTCGACTGTATCGGTAGAATCTATGCCAGCCGAGTTCACAGCTAAGTCTTCCGTAGTTCAGGACATTGACTTGGCCTCATCGTGATGATTGCAAGTCGAAAGCCAGGCTGTTTTGAAGTTGCGAGTTCCAGTAGCGATTAGGCCCTTGCCTCAATATTCCAAGCTCGTGTTCACTACTTTCGGCGTCCATTGAAGGGTTCCGGCGCTTCCGATACCTCATCCGAGCCGTCTTTTACATGATCTTCGTGCTCTCGCCTTCGGACATCGGGATATAGTTCATTTACTCCCCGTCCCTTCCATCTCGCTCCTCGAATTTGAGGTATTGACGTCCAGAAACATTTCTACGATCGATTCGATCAGTTTTCGACTTCGAAGACAAGAGATGGCACCCATATAAGAAGCGGCCGTAGAGGGAGCCCACCATTCCCGCGGTATCCTCCGCACTCGAGAATGCAGATGCTCGAGATCGAAATTCTGAAGAGCCCATTGGAGCTTTCGAACTTCGGTGAGGGTAATAGACGGATAAATGCGACGATCAGAATACTGAGAAGCGAAAAAATCCATGTGCCTCTTTTTCTTATTGTTCCAGAGTTCGGTTTCTAGGTCAAAATTGCCGAACTGGCTCTCAAAGTCAATGAAATAGGCATCGAGGCGGCC
>JASHOQ010000038.1 GCA_030041045.1 Acidobacteriaceae bacterium | reverse complement strand
GCTTTTGGGAGCAGGTTTGCGGCGATGCTGAGCGGCACGCTGCGAAGGGTGCGAATGTTGGAGGTGACGTCTTCACCGATCTGGCCGTCGCCGCGCGTAAGGCCGAGGGCGAGGCGCGCGCCGCCGTCAGAGGCAGGCTCGTAGCGCAGGGCGACGCTGAGGCCGTCGAGCTTGAGTTCGGCGGCGTATTCAACGGGAAGATTGCCGGCGAGCTCATGCACGCGGCGATCCCAGTCGGCGAGTTCTTCGGCCGAGTAGGCGTTGTCGAGCGAGAGCATGGGCCGCGAGTGGCGCTCTTTGCGAAAGCCTTCGGCGGGCTTGCCGCCGACGCGCTGGGTGGGCGAGTCGGGCGTGATGAGCTCGGGATGCGCGGCCTCAAGGCGCTTGAGCTCGTTCATGAGCGCGTCGTATTCAGCGTCAGAGATTGCGGGCTTGTCGAGAACGTAGTAGAGGTGCTCGTGATGGCGGATTTCGTCCCGCAGCTTCTCGATCTTGCGCGCGGCGGCCGGCTCGGTCATAGGTAGGAATTATAGAGGGGCAGCGAAGTTGGCGAGTCGGAGTCCGCCTGCGGCGGACGTTGGCGAGTTAGCAAGTTCGCGGATGCGTGGAGTGAGAGAGTGGTGTGTTTCCCCATCCTAGGCGCAAAAACAAAGACGCGTGCTTTCCCACCCATTCCGCAAAGTACGCGGAATGGATGAGGCACGGGATTGCGTGGCTAGTTGGAGGAGCCTTCCTGCAAGCCGCGGAATTTGAGCATGGGCTGGATGGTGGGTTTGGCGCCCAGCCAGGTCTCGTACATCTTTTCGAGATCCTCGGTGTTGCCGCGGGAGAGAATCATGCGGCGGAAGCGGTCGCCATTTGCGCGCGTGAGCCCGCCGTGACCCAAAAACCACTGGAAGGCGTTGTCGTCGAGCATTTCCGTCCAGAGATAGGCGTAGTAGCCGGCCTGGTAGCCCTCGTTCCAGATGTGCAGGAAATAAGAGGAGCGGTAACGAGGCGGAACGTAGGGGATCCAGAGGTGCGTTCTCTCGAGGGCCTCGACTTCGAACTTGTCAGGATCTTCAAGCGGGGCGGTTGCGGAGGGGAGTGTGTGCCACTGGAGGTCGAGTTCGGCGGCGGCGAGGATTTCGGTGAGGTCGTAGCCCTGGTTGAAGGTCTCGGATTTTTTGAGCTTGGCCACGAGCGCGGCGGGCATGGGAGCGCCGGTTTTCCAGTTGTCCGCGTAGTGGCTGAAGACTTCGGGGTAACTGGCCCAGTGTTCGTTGAACTGGGAGGGGAATTCGACGAAGTCGCGGGCCACCTGCGTGCCGGAGAGGCTGGGATATTCGGTATCGGCGAACATGCCGTGCAGTCCGTGGCCGAACTCGTGGAACATGGTGGTCACGTCGTCGAAGCTGAGCAGCGCGGGCTCACCGGGCGCGGGCTTCTCAAAGTTGGCCACGTTGTAAATGACGGGCAGCGTGCCCAGCAGCTTGGACTGATTCATAAGGACGTCCATCCAGGCGCCGCCGTTTTTGTTGTCGCGCTTGAAGTAGTCGCAGTAGAAGAGCGCGAGCGGTTTCGAGTCTGCGTCGAAGACCTCGAAGACGCGCACATCGGGCTGGTAGACGGGGATGTCGTGACGCTCCTTGAAGGTGAGGCCGTAGAGCTGGTGCGCGGTGTAGAAGACGCCGTTCTCCAGCACGCTGTTCAGTTCGAAGTAGGGCTTGATTTCGGATTCATCGAGGTCGTACTTGGCTTTGCGCACCTGCTCGGAGTAGAACTCCCAGTCCCAGGGCTCGAGCGCGAAGCCACCATGTTGCTGGTCGATGAGGGCCTGGATTTCTTTGGCTTCGCTGGCGGCTTTGGCCGTGGCCGCGGGCACAAGGGCGTCAACAAAACCGATGGCGGCCGCAGGGGTTTTGGCCATCTGGTCCGTGAGATTCCAGGCGGCGTAGTTGGGATATCCGAGGAGAGCGGCTTTTTGCGCGCGCAACTGAGCGAGGCGGGCGATGGTGGAGCGTGTGTCATTCGCGCCACCGCGTTCGGCGCGGTTCCAGGAATTTTCGAAAATCGCCTGGCGCGTAGCGCGATCGGTGAGAAAGGTGAGATCGGGTTGCTGGGTGGTGTTCTGCAGGGGGATAAGCCATTGCTGGCTGCCCGGTCCGGGAGGGTCCCCTGCTGCGGCGGGTTGACGCGCTTGCGCAGCCTGCGCGGCTGCGGCCATCTGCGCATCGCTCAAGCCGGCCAGAGCCTCGGCATCGGCAGTCACGAAGGCGCCGGCCTTGGCGGCGGCGAGCAGCTTGGTCATAAAGGTGTTTTCGAGCGACGAATCCTCTTCGTTGATCTTCTTGAGCTTCTCTTTGTCGGCATCAGAGAGGTTGGCGCCATCATGGACAAATTCCTGGTATTCCCAGTCGAGAAGCTTGACGGACTCGGGATCGAGGTGAAGCGAGGCGCGCTTTTCGTAGACGGCCTTCACTCGGGCAAAGAGCTTGGAGTTCAGGTGGATTGCATCTTGCGCGGCGGCCAGCCGCGGGGCTTCGTAGTCCTGCACCTTCTGCAGCTCGTCGTCGGTGTTGGCGGCGGTGACGCAGTTGAAGACGAGGTTTACGCGCTTCAGCAATTGGCCGGATTTTTCAAGAGCGACGAGGGTGTTCGCGAAGGTGGGCGGAGCGGGATTGTTGGCGATCTGGTCGATATCGTCTTGCTGCTGGGCGATGCCAGCGTCCAGGGCGGGCTGGTAGTCGCTGTCCTTGATCTTGTCAAAGGGCGGCGCGTGAAAGGGCAGAGTGCTGGGCGCGTAGAAGGGATTGGCAGGGCCAAAGGCGGCCGGAGTCTGCGCGCCAAGGGCGCAGACGGAAAAGGCGAAAAACGCAGCAAGACTGCGCGCGCAATGTGTACGGATGAGGCGGGGATGGCTCATGGGATTCGCTGGTTTTTCCTCCCGTTTGATTGTATGGGAGCTTGGTGGTCCTCTGGCGCGCTTTGTGACGAGCGCCCACGCGGGAAATCTATGCGGCGGCAGGCCTTGTATGGCATCCTCAAATTGGATTTCTCCCTGGCATGGACCCCATCACCCATTTCCTCACCGGCGCGTGCATCGGGCGCGCGGGATTCAACCGCAAGACGGCGTACGCCACGCTGGCCGCCGTGCTTGCGGCGGAGGCCGCGGACCTGGACATTGTGTGGGGATTTGCGGGGCCGGTGGAGGGGTTGAAACACCATCGCGGCATCACGCATACGTTCGTTGCGGTTCCGGTGGTGGCCGCGGTCATCGTGGGTGCGGTGTGGCTGGTGAGCCGGTGGACGCGGCGAAACGAAGAACGGCGAAAGTCCGCGGCGCCGCCTGCCCCGACGCACCCGATGCGGAGGAAGACGGACCGGATTGAAGCCAGCGCACCGCCGCCGGAGCCGGAGCGCACGACGCCCGCGCTGCAGCCGCTGCGCTGGGGATGGCTTTATTTGACCGCGCTGGTGGCGTCGCTGAGCCATTTGCTGCTGGACTGGACGAATAATTACGGACTGCGGCCGTTTTTCCCCTTCAATCCGCGCTGGTATGAGGGCAGCTTTGTCGTCATCTACGAGCCGGTGTTGTGGGCGCTCTTTTTCCTGGCACTGTTCATGCCCTGGGTGCTGGGACTGGCCGACCACGAGATGGGCGCGCGCAAGGTTCCGTTTCGCGGACAGGGGTGGGCCATCTTCGCCCTCGCGGGGATGGTCGTGCTCTGGTGCTGGCGCTGGGCCGAGCACGCGCAGGGACTCGAGCTGGTGAAGAACGCGCAAGTAGCTTCAGAGCCGGTGGTGCGGATGGCCCTCGAACCGTACCTTGTGAATCCTTACCGCTGGCACGCGATTCTCGAGACCCGGGATTTTTACCAGACGGCGGAGGTGAATACGCGGACGGGAGAGATCGTGAGCGACCCCGAACGGGATGTAATGTACAAGCCGACGGATACGCCGGCGGTGGAAGCGGCCAAGCAGACACTGCTGGGCCGGGTGTATCTGGATTGGGGCTCCTGGGCGGTGGTGCAGGACCTGGGACCGGAGCCGGTGAAGGGGATGGCCGCGCCCGAATTGCCGCCAAACCGGCGTTGGACGACGGTCGAGTTCTCCGATTTGCGCTTTCATTACCGGTTTTTGCCCCCGCAGGACCAGGCCGGGCGGTCAGTCTTGAGCGGGTTCGTGTATATCGTGGACGGCCGCGACGACGCCGGAGAGGCCATGGGCGGACGGGAGCAGCGGTGAAAACAGGCCGGCTCAGCCCTCGGCCGATTTTTGTGCCGATGAATTTAATTTTTGTAATGTGAAATGGTTTTGGTTGACCCCTGAACCGGTGGACCGCAGAATAAAGTGAGCACCGAAGGCTTAGGATGAGGCTCCCTGGGGTCTGGGCGAGTCCGGAGTTTTGGAGAGAACGAGGTTCTGCATGATCGCGTATCTGCTGCTTTTGCTGGCGGTTTTGAGCCGTGTGCTGGTGTTGCCCCACCCCGAGTGGATGAACTTTAGCGCCGAGGGCGCGGCACTGCTCTACTTTGGCGCGCGCCGGCCTTGGCGGGAGATGGTGACGCCGCTGGCCGTACTGATGGCCACCGATTTCTGCCTGACCGTTTACGCCTACCATTATCCGTTTCATTGGCAGAGCTACGTCACCACCTGGGCCTGGTACGCGGCGGCGATGGCGCTGGGATGGATCCTGTTGAGTGCGAAGACCACCTTTGCCCGCGTGGCGACGGCCGCGCTGCTGGGGCCAACCTCCTTCTTCGTGGTATCGAACTACGCAGTTTGGGCGGGGAGCGGCATGTATCCCCGTACGCTGGCCGGGCTTTCAGCCTGCTATGCAGCGGCGATTCCCTTCTACCGCAACGATCTGGCCTCCACGGCGATCCTGCTGGCCGCGGCCTTCGGTGCGCCCGTGCTGGTGCGGCGGATGCAGGCGCAGGGGGTGGAGACCGCAGCGGTGCGGAAGTAGGGCGCATCTGCGGCTCTAATCTCGCATGGATTGAAAAGATACTGGATTGAGCGGTTGAACCTTCAGGGTCAACCCGCAAAACATTTTGCAGAATCGTCCTGCAGGTGCGACCGCCCCTACGGGACGGTTTGAACTTGGGCGGTGCTCAACCCAGGACTTCGCCCTGGGCTATTCTCGGCTCTCCCTAGGGGAGAATGCGATTTTCGGCGCGTCTCTTTCTGAGCCACCACCCGAGGAATCCAGCGATGGCGAGGGCGCCGACCACGATCACCGTGGCGAGGGCGTGGTGCGCGACCACGTCGACTGCGCCGGGTCCGAGCTTGATCACCAGCAGCGCGAGCACGAACCAGCGAATCGCCCGGCCCACGAAGACGGCGAGAAGAAAATCCAGGACGCGCATCTCGAAGACGCCGGAGGCGAAGATGAACACTTTCCACGGGGCCGGGGGAGGCAGCATGGAGGGAATCATGACGGCCAGGAATTCCTGGCGCTCGAAGCGGTCGCGGATGGCCTCAAAGCGCTGGCGGTTGATGCGCTTGAGCAGAAACAGTTCGCCGCCGGCACGGCCCAGGGCATAAGGCAGCAGCCCGCCGATGGCCGAGCCGGCCGCGGCAAAAAGCACGTAGACCCAGAAATGCCTGCGGTCGTTCCAGATGGGGACGGCCAGAAACGCGTCGATGGGAACAGGGATGGAAGAGGAATCAAGGACGGCGATGGCGCCCGCACCCCAGAATCCGAGCTTGACCAGGGCGGGCAGAAGGACGAGCTTCCAATAAGCCGCAACATGCAGAAAAAATTGCTTCAAGCTGCGTCCCCTTCCAGCACCTCAAGCGTCCATTCAGTCAGATTCATTGTACGAGTGACGGCATTGCTCGCAATTCTTGAGAGGGATGAGAGAATAAATAGGAAGGATGCGGAAGCGGAGCCGACGCGATAAGCGTTTTCCGAGAGGCTCCTTGGAAATGAATGCCCACCCGCGAAGCGCCAGTTGACGTGAACGAGGCTACGAGACAGCCCGGGAGCCCCGCCGAGAAGGATTCCGAGGCAGGCCTCGAAACTGCGGTGGCCGGGGAAATTCCTGCCTCAAGCGGGAACGGCGCCGGCGGCAATGGGCCCGTGGTGCGCAGCTCGCGCTGGATTGACTACGACACGCACGAGCTGCTGGAAATCATCAGCAACCTCGAGGATGAGCGGCGCTGGGCGCGCCTGCGCGAAGGGGTTCTGTGGGCGATCCTCATCCACATTCTGATCATCTTTGCCCTCTTCGTGATCCCCAGATACGTTCTAAAAATGAGGCCGGTCATCGAGACCGCGCAGGATAACAAGGAATTTACCTACCTCGACACGCCGTTTGTGCCGCGGGCCAAGCCGGTCAAGCCTCTGCTCCATCCGCCTCAGGTCGACCGGCAGACCTTGGAGGAGCTGAAGCGGGAACGTGAAACGCCGACGGCGCCGGTGCCGCCGCCTCCGGCCGAGCAGCAGGCGCCGGTTGAGCCAAAACCGCAACCCGCCTCGCCCATCCCGCCGAGTCCACAGTCGTCATCCGAGGTGGAAGCACCGCGGCCGGTGGCAGTTCCGGCGCGGCCGAACTTCAACGAGCTTGCGCACAACAACGAGAACCTGGCCGACCAGTTGCAACGCGACATGCGCGACTCTGCGCGGAGCCACGGCGAATCGGGACAGATTCCCATGGGCGGGTTGCCCATGCATCCGGGCGCAGGCGCGGGCGGCGTGCAAATTCTCTCCGACACCCAGGGCGTGGACTTCAACGCCTGGCTGAGGGCGTGGTATTACGAGACCGAGCGAACATGGGATCCACTGATTCCGGAAGAAGTGAATCCTCCCATCAGCAAGCAGGGGCAGGTGATGATTGAGTTCTCGGTGCTTCCCAATGGCCGTCTGATGCCGGACAGCGTGCACCTGGTCGGGCGATCGGGCGATACGGCGCTGGATCGCGCTGCCTGGGGCGCGCTGACGGGCTCCAGTTATCCGCCGCTGCCGAGGGATTTTCACGGACCCTACATCACGCTGCGGGCGTGGTTCCTCTATAACCTGGAGCCGCCGAACCAATAAGTCAGCGAATCAGCAGATCAGCAAGTCAGCGCGAGCCGACCCGGCGGGGATCCAACTCCGTTCTGTTCCGGTTGCTTGCCGGGCGGTCGCATCGGCCCTGATTTCAACCGAAAATTGTCTGTGGAATGGCAGCCATCCCGCATCGAATCACTAGGATGGCCTTTATGGCCGCAACGCGCGCGGAATCAACGCGGTTATGATGAATTTGCGGGTGTTTTCGCAAGCGGCTGAGGAGCTGGAATGATCCACGAGCCCAAACGGCTCAGCCTTTCATTTCAATGGCTTTCGCCTTACTTGAACCGGAAACCGGTGATGCTGACGCTGCTTACCGGGCTTACGATTGTGCTGTTTCTGGCCGTCAGTGGATTGTCGCGCCTCTATCACGCGCAACAGGCGTCGCTTGCCGTGCGCTGGGCAGGCCGCGGCGTCGATGACCTGAACGCAGGCCGTTACAAAGCAGCCATCATCGAGTTTCGCACCGCGCTTCTTTACGACCGCGGTAATGGAGCCTATCAGCTCAGCCTGGCCCAGGCGCTCCTAGGGCTTACGCGCACTGATGAGGCTTACGCGTACCTGATCAACCTGTGGCAACGGGAGCCGGAGAACGGGGTGGTGAACCTGGAGCTGGCGCGGATTGCCGCCGGGAGGGGCGAGCGGGAGCGCGCATTGCGCTTTTACAACAATGCGATTTATGCCACCTGGCCGGGTAATCAAGAGACCGAGCGGCGGCGGGTGCGCCTGGAGCTGATCGATTACCTGCTCAGGAACAAGGCCGGCACGCAGGCCGAATCCGAGTTGATTGCGCTCGAGGCCAACGTGGGCGAAAACGCCGCGCAGCAGACGCTGCTAGGCAACCTGTTCCTGCGCGTCGGGGATTACGGCCGCGCGCTGGCGGCGTTTCGCGCCAGCCTCAAGCTGAACTCAGAGAATCCTGCCGCCGAAGCTGGCGCGGGCAGTGCAGCCTTCGAGATGGGCCAGTACGCGGAGGCGGAACAATACCTTGAAAAGGCAGTGGCCGCTGCCCCTGCTGACACTGCCAGCGCACGTTTGCTCAGGACCGCAAAAGACACTGTCCGCATGGATCCGTTTCGCGCGCAGATTCCAGATCGTGAGCGCGACAAGATTGTGATGGATGCGTTTGCCACGGCCGGCGACCGTTTGAAGGCATGCCAGGCCACGCCCGCCCCGAGTGCAGCGCCCACGAAAAAACCCGCAGCCGGCTCGCCGGGCACGACCTGGCAGGGGCTTTCGGAGCAATGGACGGCCTTGAGGCCGCAAATAACCGAGAAGGCCTTGCGCGATCATCCTGACCTGGTGAACACGGCCATGAACCTGGTCTTCGCAATCGAACGCCAGGCGAGCGGCGCATGCGGCGCAGCGACGGAGGCGGACCAGGCTCTGTTGCTCATCGCCGGCCAGCACGAGGAGAACTGAACTGGACCCGCTATTCCAATCGCAGCCACGGATTTCAATCGAGGAGGGCGCGACCACTCGAGGCCAATCCCCGGTGATTCCTCCGGTTTCAGCGCCGGCGGTTGAGCTTGGAGCCTCTAGCGCACCCGGCGCGGGCGCAGTCATGCATTCGCTGTTCCGCGAGGATCGCTTTTTCCTCATCCTTTCCGTCTTCATCGGCATCTTCGCGGGCCTCGCGGTGGTCTGCCTCCGTTTCGCCATCGACTGGAGCCGGATCTATCTTCTCGGCTCCGGCGCCGAGCTGAATCCCATGCGGCTGCTCCTGGCGCCTACGCTGGCAGGCGTCGTAATCGCCATCCTCGTCATCCACTTTTTCCCGCTCTCGCGCGGCAGCGGAGTGAACCAGACCAAGGCGGCGCTTTACATCTACAACGGCTTCATTCCGTTGCGCACGGCGGTTGGCAAATTCATTTGTTCGGCGCTGGCCATCGGATCGGGCCAGTCGCTCGGACCGGAGGACCCCTCGCTGCAGATCGGCGCGTGCCTGGCTTCGGCGCTGGGCAGGCGCATGCGGCTCAAGCGCGATCACATGCGGCTGCTGGCTCCGGTGGGCGCGGCAGCGGGGTTGGCGGCGGCGTTCAATGCGCCCATCTCTGCAGTGCTGTTCGTGATCGAGGAAGTGATCGGGCGCTGGACCGCGGGCATTCTCGGCTCGGTGGTGCTTTCCGCAGTATCGAGCGTGGTGGTCATGCGGATGTTCCTGGGTTCGGAGCCGCTGTTCCGCATTCCACCGGTGGAAATGCGAAGGCCCTCGGAGCTGATTGCCTACGCGATTCTGGGCATTGTGGGCGGCCTGGCGTCGGTGGCATTCGCGAGCGGGATCACGACGCTGCGGCCGCTCTGCCGCAAGCTGCCGCGTTGGACGGAGTACGCGCAGCCTGCGGTTGCGGGGTTGCTGATCGGCATCATCGCCTTGCTGGGCGCGCCCCAGGTGATGGGCGCAGGCTATGAGTATATCGACGATGCCATGCACGGGCAGTTCACGTGGCAGTTTCTGGCTATCCTGGCGCTGCTCAAAATCGTGGCTACTATGCTCTCGTTCGTGAGCGGTACGCCGGGAGGGATGTTTGCGCCTACGTTGTTCATCGGCGCCATGCTGGGCGCGGCGGTGGGCGGCGCGGAGCACGCCCTGCTGCCGCATCTCGGCTGGTCACCGGGAACCTACGCACTGGTAGGGATGGGCGTGCTGTTCGCCGGGTTTCTGCGCGTGCCCATGACCTCGGTGTTCATGGTGCTCGAAGTGAGCGGAAATTACTCCATCATTGTGCCGGTGATCGTGGCCAACACTATTGCCTATTTGATTTCGCGGGCGCTGGCGCCGGTGGCGATTTTCGATGCTCTCAGCCGGCAGGACGGCGTGGAGCTGCCCTCGATGGAAGAGCAGCGGGAAGAGAGCATTCTGCGCGTGGAAGACGCCATGCGGCCGCCGGTGAAGCTGGTGCTTGAAGGCGCGGATCTGGTGGACCGCGCGGAGAAACTGGCTGGAGGGGAACAGGCCGATGGCGTACTGCTGGTGCGGCTGGAGCCCACGGGATGGAGCACCGTGACGCGCGAGGAATTGATGGCGCAGGTGGCGGAGGGTAAAGGAGGCGAGACCCTCGGGTCGATATTGGAGGGCGCGGGATCGGCTGGAGCCCGGCAGATTCCCTATCTGCATCCGGATCAGCCGCTCGATATGGCGCTACGGTATGTGGACCGCTGGCCGCTGGTGCCGGTGGTGAACCGCGCTGACCTGGGAGAGCTGGAGGGCGTGATCACACAGCACGATGTGCTGGAGCGGTACCGGGATTTTGGCGGGGAATGATTGGCACAGACTTTCGAGCCTGAAACTCCCTGAGCCTACAGCGGTTTCACAGTTGCTGTATCCCGAAGCCGCAGATGCTAAGTGGCTTTTTCACCAGGAAAAAGCCACCTTCCGCAACTGTGAAATATGGCTACATGTACTGTGGAACCGCTCTAAGACTCCCAGGGATTAATTACGGGACAGGCGAGACCCTCGAAGTGGCGCACATTGCGGGTGGCCAGAGTGGCCCGCGTCGCCAGCGCAATGCCTGCGATCATCGTGTCCCGAAGCTCCCCCGTCAGGCCTTTCCTTTGGCGAGAGGCCATCACGCTGGCCGCGTGCGCGGCAGCCGAGCCGTCGAAGGCCGCAACTCGTCTTTCCAGCAACTCCGCCAAGAGGAGTTCAAATGCATCGGCCAAGGCCCGCTGGCGCTTTCCCGCGGCCATGACCTGAAGGCCGAAGCGAATCTCGAAGACGGTGACGGAGGTGGTCCAGACAGAAGTGCGAGGCTGGCGGTCGAGCCAACGGATAACCGGAATTTCCGGCTCCTTGCGCATGAGCGCAGAGAGCACGTTCGTATCGAGCAGGATCATGGCAGGATGGCGGCTGGATTATGGATCGAAGCGGACCGGAGTAAGCTTGTGGCCGCGTAGCTCGGGAATGTCCTTTGATAGTCCCGTCTCGCGGAACAAGCCCGCGATCGCAGAACCGAGCCCACCCGCGGGAGATTCCTCATTGCGCAGCGCGTTGCGCAAAATATCACGGGCCTCTTCTTCCATGCTGCGCCCGTGGCGCCGGGCCCGGCGTTGCAGACGGGTCTTGAGCTGGGTTTCGAGATTGCGAACCAGAATCTGCGCCACAAACCCCTCCGCTATCATGATAGCACAAAGATTGTGCTGCAGAGTCTGTTCGCGTGCTTCACGAATCTGGTCGTGGATCAGGGACTGGGCTCCGACTCCTTCAAAAGCTCGACGAGATAACCTTGCCAAATGGCCGCCACCGTGTGCGTGCCGTGGCCGCGCGTGGCGTCGGAGATGGGAATGAGGACGAAGCGCGCGCGAGGCATGCGCGCGACCATCTTTTCCGCGATGCCGAGCTCGGGCGGGTTGATGTAATCATCGGCGGAGTTGATCCACATTACGGGCACGGTGATGCGATCGAGATGCGGGCTGGGATCGTAGTTGCGGCTCGAGTCGAGCTGCAAGATCATATTGTTCGCGTCCGTAGCGGCGACGGTGCGGTCGAGATAACGGTTTACGTACTGCTCAGCCAGTTCGCGCGTGGGCGCCTGCTTCTGCATTTGCAGAGGACTGGAGCCCATGATGAGCAGCATTTCATTGGCCGTGCGCAGGCCCTCCGTGGGCTCGGTCTTGTATTCGCCGCCCATCCACGCGGGATCCTGTTTGATGGCTTGAATCGCCATATAACGCATCATGCGGTTGCGGCCGGCAATCTGGACCGGAAGGCAGGCGAGCGGCATGAGCGCATCGGCAAAGCCGGGGTAGGTCTCGCCCCAGACGAAGCTTTGCATGCAACCCATCGAGGTGCCGAGGATGAGGTGCAGGTGGTCGATGTGCATCTGGTCGAGCATCATGCGCTGGCTGCGCACCATGTCGTCATAGTCATAGGCGGGGAAATGGTCATGCATGCCGTCAGAGGGCTTGGAGCTCTCACCGTGGCCAATGTCATCGGGCAGGATGAGGAAGTACTTCTCAATATCGAGCGGTGCGCCGGGCGCAAAGAGTACGTCGGAGAAGAGCGGATTCATGAGCGAGTGCGCGTTGCCGCCGGTGCCGTGCAGCAAGAGCACGGCGTTGTCAACGTGGCCGGTTGCGTTGCGATGGGGCCTGCCGAGAGTGAGGTAGTGGAGGCGCAGCTCGGGCAGGGTTTCACCGCTGCCGAAGTGGAAGTCGGACAGAGTGACCCAGCCATCCTGCGTATCCCAGTGCTCGGCCTGCTGTGGAGAGTTGGACGCGGGGTGGGAGGGCGCGGGCAGGGACATGGTCTGCGCGTGAACCGCAACGGAAATAGACAGAGGGAAGACCATGGACAGGAAGCTTGAGAAGCGGCGCATGGCGGGCTCCGGTGATTACGGAATGAGGGTAACGGCAGAGCGGCAGGTGCGCAAGCGGGGTGCTTCCCAGCCGGCCCAATCCGCGGTAGAATTTTGGCGTATCCGATGCGCGGCCGCATTCCCATTTCCGGCTTGCCCCTGCTCAAGCGCTTCCGCCGCGGACGCCACGACCGTGGACGCTGATTCTCCCCGCCGCATACACTGATTCCGACAAGATTTCCGGATTCCGGCACATGCGCTCGCAGCGCGGACACGACCGTTGCGTAGTGGGGATTCGTGCTTTCCCAGGTCCCAAAATCGGGGCCTCCACCCCACGACCAAGACCTGTCCGTGGGGACCCCGGGGACCCGGGGCACCCAGGTTTTGAATCGCGTTGGGATCCGAGAGTACGCCTTCGAGCCGACCCGCACTGCGTGTGCGGAGAGAAAGGGAATTTGCGATGAACAGTTTTCAAAGCCGCGCCGTGTTGAAGTCCGGCAACAAGAGTTATACGATCTTTCGCCTGCCTGCGCTCGGCGCACGCGGGTTCAACCTGAAGCGGCTGCCGTTCAGTTTGAAGATTCTGCTCGAAAACCTGCTGCGGCGCGAGGACGGCGTGAATGTGACCGCCGCGGAGATCGAATTCCTGGCCCAATGGGACGCCCGGGCCGAGCCCAGCCGCGAGATTGCGTACATGCCGGCGCGGGTGCTGATGCAGGACTTCACCGGCGTGCCCGCGGTGGTGGACCTGGCGGCGATGCGCGACGCGATCAAGACGCTGGGCGGCGATCCGGAGCGCGTGAATCCGCTCGTGCCCGCGGAGCTGGTGATCGACCACTCGGTGCAGGTGGACGAGTACGGAACGGCGGGCGCGTACAACGCGAATTCCCTGCTCGAATTCCAGCGCAACCGCGAGCGCTATGCGTTCCTGAAGTGGGGGCAGACGGCGTTCCGGAATTTTTCCACCGTGCCGCCCGGGATGGGCATCTGCCACCAGGTGAATCTCGAGTATCTGGCGCGCGTGGTGTTCACGACAGAGATTGGCGGGGAGTGGTTCGCGTATCCTGACACGCTGGTGGGCACCGACTCGCACACCACCATGATCAACGGGCTGGGCGTGCTGGGATGGGGCGTGGGCGGCATCGAAGCCGAGGCGGCAATGCTCGGCCAGCCGGTTTCCATGCTGGTGCCGCGGGTGGTGGGCTACAGATTCAAGGGCAAGCTGCGCGAGGGCGCAACGGCCACGGACCTGGTGCTCACCGTGACGCAGGCGCTGCGCAAGCTGGGCGTTGTGGGCAAGTTTGTGGAGTTCTTCGGACCGGGGATTGCGGAGCTACCCTTGGCCGATCGCGCGACCATTGCCAACATGGCGCCCGAGTACGGCGCGACCTGCGGCATCTTTCCCGTGGATGCGGAGACGCTGCGCTACCTGAAGCTGACCGGGCGCAGCGAGGATCAGATCAAGCTGGTGGAGGCGTATTACAGAGAGCAGGGGCTGTTCCATACAGCAGACGCCGCGGAGGCCGAGTATTCGCAGACGCTGGAGCTCGACTTGAGCACGGTGGAACCAAGCCTGGCAGGGCCGAAGCGGCCGCAGGATCGCGTGCTGCTGAAGGATGCCGCGGCGAGCTTTGCCGAGCAGTTGCCGAGTTTGCTTGCGCCTACGGCGAAGCCGCTGGGCACGCGCACGGCGCAAGTGTGGCAACGAACCTCGGCGGCGACGGATGCGGCGGTCGCGGCGGAGGAGAACGAAGGGCCGGCAGCGTCGACTGAGCCGTTGAAGGTAACGACCACGGTGAAGGAGCGGTTCCACGTCGATCCCGATCCGTATCTCGATCACGGCTCGGTGGTGATTGCGGCCATTACGAGCTGCACCAACACCTCGAACCCTTCGGTGATGGTGGCCGCGGGGCTGCTGGCGAAGAAGGCGGTCGAAAAAGGACTCTGCGTGCCGCCGTGGGTGAAGACCTCGCTGGCACCCGGCTCGCGCGTGGTGACGGATTACTATGAGAAAGCCGGGCTGCTCAAGTATCTCGAAAAGCTGCGCTTCAACGTAGTGGGCTATGGCTGCACGACGTGCATCGGCAATTCAGGTCCACTGCCGGCCGATGTCTCGAAGAGCATTGACGAGCATGGACTGGTCGCTGTGAGCGTGCTCAGCGGCAACCGCAACTTCGAGGGGCGCGTCAATGTGGACGTGCGCGCCAATTACCTCATGAGCCCGCCGCTGGTGGTGGCCTACGCGCTGGCCGGAACCATCGGGCACAACTTCGATACTGATCCGCTGGGCAACGATTCGCACGGCAAGGCGGTTTACCTGCGCGACATCTGGCCTACGCAGCAGGAGGTGAATGAGGCAATCGCCAAGAGCGTGAACAGCGAGGGCTTCCGCAGGGAATACGCAACGGTGAGCAAGGGTGACACGAGCTGGCAGGGACTGAGTTTTCCCACCGGCGAGGTGTACGCGTGGGAGCCGGACTCAACCTACATTCGCCGCGCGCCGTACTTCGACGGCATGGGGAAAACGCCGGCGCCGGTCGAGGACATTCGCGGGGCGCGCGTACTGGCGGTGCTGGGCGACTCGGTGACCACGGATCATATTTCTCCGGCGGGGAACATCAAGGCTTCAGGCCCGGCGGGCAAATACCTGAACGATCACGGAGTGAAGACGGGAGATTTCAACTCCTATGGGTCGCGGCGCGGCAACCATGAAGTGATGGTGCGAGGCACCTTTGCTAACGTGCGCCTGCGCAACAAGCTGGCGCCGGGAACGGAGGGCGGCGTGACGCGGCTGCTGCCCGAGGGCGAGACGATGTCGATCTTCGATGCGAGCGTGGAGTACGAGAAGCGCGGCGTGCCGCTGATTATTCTGGCCGGGAAGGAATACGGGTCGGGCTCGTCGCGCGACTGGGCGGCGAAGGGGCCGAAGCTGCTGGGCGTGCGTGCCGTAATCGCAGAGAGCTTCGAGCGCATCCACCGGTCGAACCTCGTGGGCATGGGCATTCTGCCGCTGCAATTTGAAGAGGGGCAGAATGTGGAGTCTCTTGGGCTGACGGGCGAGGAGACCTACGACATTCTTGGCTTCAAGGAGCGGCTCGATTCAAAGCTCGCCAAGGGGCGCACGGTGGGGGTGGTAGCGATGGCCGCGGATGGAAAGAAGAAGACCTTCGAGGCGCGCATCCGCATCGACACGCCGCAGGAGATTCTCTACTACGAGCACGGGGGGATTCTGCAGTACGTGCTGCGGCAGCTGGCCAGATAGTGAGTTAGCAAGTCGGCGAGCCAGCAAGGTAACAAGTTAGCGGGCCGACGAGAGCGAGGCGCTTTCCCACCCTTGCGACAAGGACAAGTACGTCGCAAGGATGGGGCACCCGTTTTTCCTGGCGGATTAGGATCGAGGGATTGAGGTTGGTGCTTTCCCAGGTTTCCGGGCCGGGACCCTGCGACAAGCTCAGGGCAGGTGCTTGGGCCCCCAGCCGGAATAAATCTGACGCCGCTCGGCACTCTTCCCTCTGGAGTATGCTTGAGGCGAAATCGCCGCACCGAATGATTCGATGCCTGTAGATTCAAACAGCCCGCCGGAGCTGAGCCAGGGCGCAGCCGGAAGCGTTCCCGGAATGACGCCGTGGGAGAGGTTTGTCTTCTTGTTCTGGCCGGCTTGGTTAACGCTGCTGGCCGTCCCGCTTCTCGCTGTGATGGCCTTCGGGTTAATCAAAATCGCGGCTGCTTTTTTGCCTAATTTTCACTGGTACGTCCACCATCCCGACCGGCTGAAAATTGCGCTGGAAGCAGTGCTCGTGATCTTGGCCTACGGGATTCTCATTCTCGGAGCATTGCTCGTTTATCCCGCGCTGGTCTTTCGCAAGATGATTCGCAGAAGGAAGGAGACCGGGAGCGTGCTCCCCCAGGGCGAGGAACTGGCGGCGCGCCGCTGGAAGAAGAAGAATCCTTCGCGGTGGACGAGGGCCTGGATCCCTGGCTTTTTCGCCCTCGTGGCCGGTGGCTGGACCTATGAATTCGCGCTGGCTCCACATCGCCTTCGGCTGATTCTTTGGGCTTTTCCAGCGTTGATGTGGGTCATCGCGACCATGGCGGCGATGGACTGCTTCTTCCCGCGGCGCGAACGACTCTGGACGGGCGTATGCGCCTCGGGAGCCTTTGCTTTGTTGGCAGCCGTTTACCTGGTCGCCGCGCCCCATGTGCTGCAGAGACAAGCAAGCTATTGGATCTTTCCGTTTCTGACGGGCTCGATCGGGATTGTTCTTGCAATCTTAATCATTCGGGACTGGAGACGGGAACGCGGCAGGGCTTCAGTTGCGGGCGCGGGGTCTTGATGCGATTTTGAGCACCGCGCCGCAGAGTGCGGGTCCTGTTCGGCGCCCTCCGCCGCGCGAGTCAATGCTTGAAGTTACAGGGCCTCGTTGGATAGAGATGATCGAGCGGCCTCAAGAGCCGTGCCCTCTTACAATGCCATTCATGCCAACGGTTCCGGAACGGTTCACTTGCGGCGCGCGGTTTGCTTCTTCTGCGCCGCTTCCGTGTCGGCGGCAGCCTCTTCCCGGCGGGCCGTGGCAAAGCGTACGCCCTCCATATCCTGCTCGCCCATGGCGTGCAAACGCAGGAAATTGGTTGAGCCGGACTTGGTGCGCGTGCCGGCGACGATGGCAATGACCTCGTGCGGGCGCACATGGCCGCCTTTTTCCAGCAGGGTTTCGGCGTTATTAACCAGCGCCTCGGTAGTATTCGCCTTGGGACAACGAATGGGCGTGGTGCCCCAGAGCAGATTGAGCCGGTTGATGGTGACCTCGATCGGGCTCAACGCGAAGATGGGCGCGGTAGGGTGGTACTTGGAAAGCTGGCGGGCGGTGGCGCCGGACTCGGTGAAGAGCGCAATGCCGCGCAGGTCTAGATCGTCGGCGGCGTGGGCCGTGGCCTCGCAGATGGTTTCGGCAATCGAAAGACCGGCCGCGCGCGCCCTTGGCTCCTGGCGGCTGTCGAGCTTCATATGCTGCTCGGCCTCGGCCACGATGCGCGCCATCATGGCCACGGCCTCGATGGGATATTTGCCCACGGCCGACTCGCCCGAGAGCATCACCGCGTCCGTGCCGTCGTAGACGGCGTTGGCCACGTCGGAGACCTCGGCGCGCGTGGGGCGCGGGTTTTCGATCATGGATTCGAGCATCTGCGTGGCGGTGATGACAGGCTTGGAATACTCGGCGGCGCGGCGGATAATGTGCTTCTGGATGGCGGGCACTTTTTCCGGAGGCATTTCCACGCCCAGGTCGCCGCGCGCCACCATGATGCCGTCGGAGGCGAGCAGGATGTCGTCGAGGTGTTCGATGGCCTGGGGTTTTTCCAGCTTGGCGATGATCCAGGTCTCGAAGCCGAGGGCGGAAACGCGGTTGCGCACCAGGCGCACGTCTTCTGCCGTGCGCACGAAAGAGACGGCCACGGCATCGACGCCGTTCTTGAGCGCGAACTCGAGATCGGCCGAGTCCTTTTCCGTGAGCGAGGGCACGCGCACGGCGATGCCGGGCAGATTGATTCCCTTGTTTTCGCCCAGCATGCCGCCGTTGACGATCTCGCAGACCACGTCGCAGCCGTCAACCTGGTGCACGCGCAGCTCGATGAGGCCGTCGGACAGCAGAATGCGCGAACCCTGTTCCACGTTTTCCGCCAGGGTCTTGAGGGTGGTGCCCACAAGGGTCGCGGTGCCGGGCACGTCGCGCGGGGTGATCACCAGGCGATGACCGGCTTTGAGCTGCACCGGCTGGTGGTCTTTGAGTTTGGAGGTGCGGATCTTGGGTCCCTGCAGATCACCCAGGATGCAGAGCGGCCTGCGCTCGGCGCGGCTGACCTTGCGGATCAGCTGGATCAACGCCACCTTCTCCTCGTAGACGCCATGGGAAAAATTCAGCCGGACCACGTCGACGCCGGTGCGAACCAGATCGCGAATCACGGCCTCGGAACTGGATGCGGGCCCGAGCGTAGCCACGATTTTGGCGCGCCGGGGTGGTAGCGATTCTTTGTGATTGAGGCCGAGGTAAGACACCGGGACAACTCCAGATTCGTGTGCGTCGAAAAGGCTTCGAAAGGGTAGAGGAGTTCAGAGCGGTTCCAGAGTGGCCGCATGCCCAGTCGAACCTGGCCGCCGGCTCCCGGCCGACCGGCCGCGGCAGCCGAATCAGCGGAAGCGGACGGGGAAACGAGCCGCCCTGGAAATGCCGTCATTCCATTGTAAATGGCGAAGGCGGGTGAGGACACGCGTCCACGGCGGCGCGGAAGAACGGTCCTGGCCGTGCGATTAGCCGAGGGCCGAATTGGAGGTCTCGACTGCGGACGTCGAGACAGTTTCGGCGGCGGGGCGGAGTTGCCGGCGCTCGCGGTAGAGCACGCCATTCAGCTCCGCCCCCATCAGCACCGTGAAGGCGCTGATGTACAGCCAGACGAGGGTGGCAATTCCGGCTGCGAAGGGACCGTAGAAGCGGGAATAGTTTTCATCGAGGGTGACGTACCATCCGAAGGCGAGCGTCGCCGGAAACCAGAGGATGGAGGCGGCGATGGCGCCGGGCACCACGCCCACCCAACCCTCCTTGCGGCGCGTGCCGAAGTGATAGAGGGCAGTCAGGACGGTCACGCTGGAAGTCATGGCAATGGCCCATCGCACCATGCGCCAGAAGAAGAGCACGATGTGGCGGAGGTCATGGCCGGCGAATTGAATCATCCACAGCTCGATCTGGTGACCGAACACAATCAACAGCGAGGCCACGGAGAGCGGCAGCAGAACGATGGGCACCAGCAACAGAGCGCGGATGCGGCGCGCCCAGAATCCCCATTGTTCGCCCGGCAGGCGATAGGCGCGGCGGAAACCCTCCATCAAAGAGAGCATGACGCCCAGCGCGGCAAAAAGGCTGAGGCTGGCTGCGGAGAGCACGACCTGGACCGAGCGCAGATGGTGGGCGAAAACCGCGGACTGGAGCAGGTAAATCGTGTCAGGGGGGAGGAACTGGTCGAAGATGTAGCGCAACCCTCCCAGCACTCTGCCGCCTTGTTCCACCTGGGCAACCAGCGTAGTGATGACCAGGAGGGCAGGAAAGAGCATGAGCATGCTCGAGTAAGCAGCGGCCTTGGCCGTGTTGACGAGGTCGTGGGCCAGCGCCTCGAGCAGTGTTTCGCGGATTCGTCGGAGGGTCACGTCCATGGGAGAAGAGCGATCTTTCCCCGCCAAGCGTAGTCGATTTGGGTATTCTTCGGCGACGAGTCCTTTAGAAAGGACCGGATTTCAAGCGCGGCGCCCACCGGATTTTCATGCCGGAGCTGGAGCGGTTTTCGCCTTCCCGCTGTATTGAGCATAACCCGGCTCGGCAAAGGCGCAATTGCTGTTTGCGCCACTAAACAGGCTTTTTATTGAATGGTTTGCAGGTTGGCGCCGGGGACAACTGCGGGTTTGGGGCATGGCATCGAAACCAAGCTGATGCACCCGTTCGGGAGGAGACTGGACGGGGAAAATGGGACATTGAAGGGCCGGGGGGTTCGCCCAAGGGAAAGAAGGAGAAAGGAGGAAAGCGAAAATGTTCTCAAGAGGAACGGGCAAGGGATTTCTGATGATGGCGGCGGTGGCCGCGTGGGCGTGCGGGACGGCAGTCGCCCAGCAGCCGGGCGGCGGCGGCGCACAGCAGCAGCCCTCGCCTGGTCAGCAACAGCAGATGCCGGGACAGTCCGGAACTCCGGGTGCGCCCGGCGTCACCACAGGGCTGCCCGATACAACCCAACAGCCAAACCAGAACGCCTTTGCCGACCAGATGTTTGTGCACGACACCCTGGAGGGCGACGATGCCCAGGTGGCGATGAGCCAGCTCGCGGAGCAGAGGTCGTCCAGCACCGACGTGAAACAGTTCAGTGCGAAGATGGTGCAGATTCACATCGAGCTGAACAACCAATTGAAGCCGGCGGCCAAAGAACTGGGCGTAAGCGAGCCCAAAGGGCCGTCAAAGAAAGAGCAGAAGGAGATCGACCATCTGCAGGCGCTGAACGGACCGGATTTCGACACGGCCTATATTCAGGCCATGGCGAAACAACAACAGCACGACCTGAAGGAATTCAAAGACGAGGCCCAGGTGGGCCAGACGGCGAACATCCAACAGGCCGCCAAGCAGGATGAGCCGGTTCTGGAGCAGCATTACCAGATCCTGCAGAAATTGGCGCAGGCGCACAACGTAACCCTGGAAAGCAAGAAATAGCGGGTCAACAAGGTAGCGAGCTCGCAAGTCAGCGCGCGGGTGGTGCCCTCCCACCCTTGCGACAAGAGCAAGAGCGTCGCAAGGATGGGAAACCCCCCGCCGTGCTGAAGCGGATTGAGCGGCCTGAAGCCGCAGCCCTCCTTCACCACCGCATTCTTCGTGCACGAGTTGTAAATCGACGCGCTCGGAACGGGCGGGCAGGTACACTGTCCTCTTGAGGAGGCGATCGCCATGCAAACCCGGATTCAGGGCACCACCATGCCCGTCCTCGAAGTGCAGCTCGATCCCAACGAGAGCGTGTTTTCCGAGAGCGGCGAGCTTTCGTGGATGACGGCCTCGATTCAGATGATGACCCACACGCAGGCAGGCGGAGGCGGCGGGCTGTTCGGGGTGCTGAAGCGAGTGGCCGGCGGCGGCAGCATCTTCATGACCGAGTACCGGGCATACCAGTATCCGGGCATCGTGGCCTTCGCCACCAAGGTGCCGGGGCATATTGTGCCGGTGGAGCTGGGCCAGGGGCCGGAGTACCTGGTGCACCGGCATGGATTTCTATGCGCCACGCCGCAAGTGACGCTGAGCGTGGGTTTCCAGCAGTCGCTCGGCGCGGGCATCTTCGGCGGCGACGGATTTCTGCTGCAAAGGGTGGGCGGGTACGGGACGGCGTGGCTGGAGCTCTCCGGCGAGCTGATCCGGCAGGACCTGACGCCGGGAGAAGTGCTGCGCGTACATCCGGGGCATGTGGGCGCGTTTCAGTCGACGGTGGGATTCCAGATCACCATGGTTCCGGGGATCAAGAACATGATCTTCGGCGGCGACGGCATCTTTCTGGCGGTGCTGACCGGGCCGGGCACCATCTGGCTGCAGACGCTGCCCATCTCGCGGCTGGCGCACCAGATCAGCGAGTACCTGCCGCATAACGATGCGCGGCAGATTGGCCCGGCCGTGGGCGGAGGACTTCTGGGCGGGATTGTGGGCTCGATTCTGAGCGGGGATCAATGAGACAGCAGGTTAGCGAGTTAGCAAGTCAGCGGCGATGTGTTAACTGCGCGAACGCCGCTCGCGCGCATCTAACTTGATTTTCACGCGAACGCATCTTCAGGAACGCAATGGGATGACGGAACGCAAAAGCCAAGAGCACGATTATCGCGGGGACATCCTGTTTGCGTTTGTGCTGGCCGCCGCGTGTTACGTGGCGTGGCTGGTGCGCGACGTGCTGGTGCTGCTGTACGTCTCCGCGCTCTTCGCCGTCGTGCTCCGGCCTCTGGTGCGCGCCACCGGTCATGTGCACATCGGGCGCTGGCAGCCGTTTCACGGCAAAGCCATTCTGGCGCTGTTACTGGCCGCGGCGGGCGCGCTGACCGCGTTTGGCTTCCTAGCAATTCCTCCGGTGCTGCACGATCTGGAGCAGTTGAGCGCGCAAGCCCCTGACAAAGTGCCGCAGATCCTGAGCAAGCTCAAGAACATTCCTTTTGCCGACCGCCTGGACCCGGATGCCCTGATCGAGAAGATCCAGGGATCGTTCGGACAGGCTGCCGCCTACATGCTGGTTTCGGCAAAGAGCTGGGCCGGCAGAGTGGCCGATGTGATCACCGGGTTTGTCCTGACGCTGTATTTCATCCTCGAGGGCAGTGACGCCTACCGATGGTCTCTCTCGTTTGTGCCCGCTGCGCGTCGAGACCGGCTGGACGCCACATTGCAGCGCGCCGGGGTACGCATGGGCAAGTGGCTGCTGGGCCAGGCCAGCCTGATGCTGATCCTGGGCGTCACCAGCACCATCGTGTTTCTGTGCCTGCACATCCGCTACGCCTATGCCCTGGGCGTGGTGACCGGATTGCTGAACATCGTCCCCATTCTGGGCGCCGCCGTGTCGCTGATTCTTGCGCTGCTGGTGGCTGCGCTTGACTCCTGGGGGCGGGTGCTGGGCGTAGCCATTTTCTTTGCCGTCTATCTCCAGATTGAAAACTCCTACCTGATCCCGCGCATCATGCGGACCAGAGTCGATCTGCCGGCGCTGGCGATCCTGGTGGCCCTGCTGTTCGGGTTTGCACTCGAAGGCGTGGCCGGGGCGCTGGTGGCGATTCCCACGGCGGTGCTGGTGGCGGTGCTCCTCGACGAGTACCTGGTGCAGAAAGACGACGAGCCGCAAGTCAGCAAGTCAGCGAGTTAGCGAGCTGGCAAGTCAGCACTGGCAGCGCAGAGTTTGCTTCCTGCGCTTTCGTTGGCCGCGGCGGACGAAAGGATGGGGCAACCCGGCGCTTCGGGATAGGATGGAGCGATGGAACCGGATGATGAGGGCGTGGAGAGCTGCTCATCTGCGCTTGGCGATGAAACGACCTTGCCGGCCATCAAGCCTTCCCGACCCGGCTGGCTGGGCAGGCGACGGCGGACGATGGTGCTGGTCCTTTCTGCGATCGGCCTGGCTACTTTCTTTTCCCCTCTTATAAAAACGGACTCCTCCGTTGCCGGCCGCACGCGATGGTCGCCGATGCAAATAGCCCCTCCCGTAATGCAGGGCACACTTCCTGTTTGTTCCGATTCTGGGTTTACGGTGTGCGATGACCCGCGAACGAGAGACGTTTTTCTGGTTCTGGATACGGTTCTCGGATGCGCGAGCGTGTACGCTCTGCTCCTGGTGATTGCAGCGGCCGCTCTTCTTTTTCCGCGGGCCGACTTTGTGGGCACGGCGGCGGCGCTCGGAATCGTCGCGCTCTACGCGGAGGCGCGGAGCCACTACATGGACCTTCGAGATTTCATCCGGGCCGCATCGCCAAATACTGCCGGGTATCGGGTTTATGCAGGGACGCTCGACCTGGTCCTGGTTGCAGTGCTTGGATTGTTGATCTGGATTGCGGTGACCAAGGCGCTGGATTACTAGAGCGAGGGAATTTCGTTCGTGCTTTCACACCCATTCGCCCAAAAGCGGCGCGTGGATCGAGCACGGAGGTTCACACTCACCGCGGGTCCTCGAACTGCGGGGCGTTCGACTCCCTCGCGCTTCTCCACCCCACGGACGAGAGCCTGTCCGTGGGGACCCCGGCTCGCACGCAGTCGCTCATAATGACAATGCGGGTTTTGATTTAATGCCCCGGCTCAGGCCGCAGGGGCGCGCATGGCCTCAAGCGCGCTGGTGAGGTCTTCGCCTAGCGTGCGCTGGGCTTCCGGAAGAAGCTTGCCGCCGCGGCTGGTCAGATAAAAGACGTCGATGGCGGTTTCGCCTTCGGTATCGATGAGCGCAACCTCGATATTGCACTCGTGCGTGGAGAGCGTGAGCGCGATCTGACGCAGAAGGCCGGGAAGATCCTGGGCCACGACCTGCAAGAGCGTGGAGTGGGTGGAGGCTTCGGAGTCGAATTCGAGGCGGGTAGCGACTTCAACCTTGATGTTGGCGGGGTGGTTCAGATGGCGTCGCGCTTCGAGAAGCTGCTGCACCGAAGTTTTTTGCGCCACCACGTCGTGCATGTTTTGAAGGAAGCGGTCCTTTTCGGTGGGGTTGAGCTCGAGGGTGCGGAAGGCGTCTGTGAAGTGGAAGCTGTCGACGATGACGCCGGCATCGTTGGAAAAGGCGCCGGCGCGGACGATGTTCATGCCCCAGGCGGCAAGCGCGCCGGCTACGTCGGCAAAGAGGCGGGAGCGGTCGCGGGTGATGACGGTGAGGTCGTAGAGCTGGCGGTTGGGCCGCAGATCGAGCTGGACGGAATCCTTTTCCAGGCTAAGGGCCATCTGGAAGTGGCTGCGGATCTGCTCGGGCAGGCGGGTTTGCAAATAGCGCTGGGGAAGACCTTCGAGGAATTGCTTCAGGTTGTCGTACTGGAGGGATGGGACCATGGAGCGGATGCGATTGAGGAGCGTAGGATCGATGGCCGCGTGATAGCGGGCTTCGTCCACGGAGCGGTCCATGAAGTTGGCCGTGGACATGTAGAACTGCCAGAGATTTTCAGCTTTCCATGGAGTGAGCGCGTCGGGGTTGACGGCCTTGATATCGGCGAAGGTCATCAACGTGAGCATCTTGAGGAGCTGCGGGCTGCCGATTTTCTCGGCGAAGCTGCGCACGTTCTCGAGGTCGAAGATATCGCGGCGCATGGCCGCTGACATTTCGAGATGGAGGCGGATGAGCTTGAGGATGGACTCGCGCTCCTCGGCGTCGAAATCGAGGCGGGCGAGAAAGCTGTCGGCGAGCTCGACGCTTTGGCCGGCATGCTCGCCGTTGCGGCGCGCTTTGCCGGTGTCGTGGAGCAGGAGGGCGAGGAGGAAGAGATCCAGCCGGTCGACTTCAGGCAATAACTGCGCGAGGCGCTGTTCGTATTCATGCGCGGGCTGGCGCAGGCTGTGCACGTTGTCGATGGTGAGGAAGGTGTGCTCGTCGACGGTATAGCGGTGGTAACTGTCGCGGATGACGAGCGCGTCGATGCCGTGGAACTCGGGGATGAGCATTTCCAGCACGCCGAGGGCATGCATGGTGCGCAGGGCGTGGGCGGCGTGGGGTCCGAGGAGCACTTCGCGCAGCGCGTTCCAGAGATACGGCCCTTCGGGGATGTGAATGGCGAGAACCGGGAGCGCGTCGGTGATGCGGTCTTCGGCAGCCTGCGAAAGCGTGTAGCCGTGCGTGGCCATGAGCGAAAAGATGCGCAGGATGGCGGCGGTGTCATTGAATTGCGCGCCGGGCTGGATATCGATGCGTCCCTGGTCGAGAAGGAAATCGGTGCCGGCAATGGGAATGCGGCGGCGGCGGAACTGGCGGTAGAAGCTGACCGGGGCGGGCAGGTGCTCCATGAGCAGCGCGGCGCGGCGGTAAATGACGCGCGCGTGGCGATAGTAAGTGCGCATCCAGTAGGAGGGGTCGGCGGTGCCGCGGGTTTCGAGGCCGATGGAGCGGGCGGCGGCTTCATCCTGCGACTGCCAGTCGAGGGTGTTGTCGTCGCGGCCGTGGCGGAAGTGGAGGAAACATCGCGCGGCGGCGAGAAAATCGAAGGCGGCTTCGGCGTCGCCGCGTGCGCTCTGGAAGACGCCGCCGCGCTGGCGCGGCCATTCCCGGGCTTCCTTGAGGTGGAAGAGCACGGCGAACCAGACGGCGAGGTGATAGTCGCGCAGGCCGCCGGGACAGTCCTTCAGGTTGGGCTCGAGATGAAAGATGGTGTTGCCGTATTTGGCGTGGCGGGCGCGGACAATCTCGCTCAGTTTCTGCGTGATGGTGTTCCAGTCGCTCAGGACGAGGCCGGGAAAGCTGACCTGGTGAAGCTGCTGGTAGAGGGGAAACTGGCCGGCGAGGAAGCGGCGATCGAGGGTGGCGAGGGTGAATTCGAGGTTGTCAGGGTCGAAACGGCCGGCCTCTTTGACGGTGCGGGAGCTGGGACTGGCGCGCAAACCGATGTCCCACATGCCCTGAATGATGGCGCGGACGGCATCGCGGGACTGCTCTTCGGCTTTGTCGTCGGCAAAGGCAAAGAGGACGTCGATATCGGAATATGGGAATAGATCCTTGCGGCCATAGCCGCCCAGGGCCAGCATGGAGACATTGAGCCCAGGCAGGCCGGTGAAGGCTCTACGCCACATTTCAATGAGAATACGGTCCACCACGGCGGAGCGGCGGCGGATGGCCGCAGTACCGTCCCCGGTGCGCTCGCAGGTCTGGCGCACAAGCGCCATCTCCTTGAGATACTGCTCCCGAAGATCGTCTACGGCTAGAACGATGGGCTCCATGGGATTGTACGCGTGACCTGCCAAGGCAGGAAGGAATTGTTAACAGCATAAGACAGAATTGCCGGGAGGTGTACCTTCCCAAAGGCAGTCGGGGGCATGAGTGGCTTATCGGGCGGGAGGAATTTGCACAGGAATTGAAGGGAAAGACGGTGCCGCAAGTAAACGCGAAATCGATTGCGGCAGTCATTTCCTTAAGGTTCCAGCGAATTTCCCGGAGCAAATTTCGATGCGTAAAGCCCAAGCCGGTTGCGGCCGGGGCAGGGGTAAAGTCCGGATCGGCATTGGACTGTGGCGGGGAACGCTTGCCGCGTGGGCCTTGCTTTCCGCCCTGGCGCGCGCCGCCGCGTTCGACGCCTCTCCAGGGATCCTTGTTCCGGGCCCGGGCGCGCGTCCGGAGATTGCCTTTGCCTGCTGCGACCAGGGGATTGGACCGATGCAGGCCCTGTTTGCGGACCCCAAAGTAATTGCGGAGTTGAAGAGCCAGGAGGCGCCCGTCGGCGTCGCCATTCAGGATTTTTCCCCGGAACGCGCCGGAATTGTACGCCGGCTCAACCAGGCGGGAATTCCCGCGATTGCGTGGCTTCTGCTCGCCAAGGAAGACGGCTATTACCTGAATGCGGATAACGCCTCTGCAGCGGTTGCGCGCGCCGCCGCTTTTGAGCAATGGACGAAGGAAAACCGTCTCCAGTGGGCCGCGGTGGGGTTAGACATCGAGCCGAATTTCGGCCAATTCAAGGCCCTGAGCGGCCATCCCTGGCGGCTGTTGACCACTCTCTTCGTGCAGGCGCTGGAGTTCCGGCGCATGGCGCGGGCACGCCGGGGATATGCAGCGCTGATCCGCACGCTGCAGGCGGATGGTTACGCCGTGCAGACCTATCAGATGCCCTACGTGATCGCCGAGCGCCGGGAGGGTTCGGAATTGGCGGACCGGATGCTCGGCACCGTCGATATCGAGGGGAACGAAGATTACGTGATGCTCTACACCAGCTTGGCGCGTCCGGCCGCAGCGGGCATGCTGTGGTTTCTGGGGCCGGAAGCGCGGGGCATTGCCATCGGCAGCACAGACGGCCCCGGAATGGCCGGAGCCGGCACGGGGCCGTTGAGTTGGGATGAGTTTGCGCGCGACCTGATTGTGGCCAGCCATTTCTCGCGGAAGATCGGCGTGTATAACCTGGAGGGCTGCGTGCGCCAGGGCTTTCTTGCGCGCCTGAGCACCATGGACTGGAACGCGCCGGCGGTGATTCCGTCGGCGTCCATCTGGAGAGCCGTACGCCTCGGCTTTCTCATCCGCGGTTTGTTCTGGTTGAGCGCACATGGCGTGGTGCTCCTCTGCTGCGTAATTCTCGTGATTGCCGCAGTTGCTCGCCAGAGGCGCATCCGGAGATGGATGCACAGTTCCGTTACTGCGGTCCGATTGAGAAGCTGAATGCCTGCGCCCGTCCGCCGGCTCCGGTTCCCAACACCGCCGGCCGGCAATTCCGGCCGGGAAAAGGGCGGAAAACTTTCTCCTTGACAGCTTAGGAGAAGACGGGCTAATCTCCTAATCAAGTTAGGAGAGTGGAATGCCCGACCAGGCGCAACTTCTTCCCGGCACGCTTGACCTGCTGATTCTGAAAGCGGTATCTCTGGGGCCGCTGCACGGCTACGGAGTGCTGTTGCGCATCGGGCAAATCTCCGGGCAGGCGCTGCTGGTGGAGCAGGGGGCTCTCTATCCTGCGCTGTTCCGGCTGGTGCGCCAGGGGCTGCTCAAGGCGAGCTGGGGCACTTCAGAAAACAATCGCAAGGCCAAGTTCTACGAGCTGACGGCGGCGGGGCGCAAGCGGCTGCGCGAGGAGACCCAGGACTGGAACCGGCTGGCCAATGCGGTGGCGGCGGCGCTCGGCGCGCGGCCGGAGGAAGTATAGATCTGTCGATTGCGGCTGGCTCCGGGAGGCGTGAAGACATGGGGCAAATTCGACCGATGTCGCCTAATTTCAAAGCCAGGAGCGCGGGTGCGTTCTATGTGTTGAGCGTAGCCGTCGCCGTGATGGCGGAGTTTTTTGTGCGCGGCGGGTTCGGGCTGATCGGGGTCTTCGTTCCGGTCCTGGCCTACGCCGCCGTGACCGTGCTTCTCTATCAGATCTTTAGGCCGGTGCAACGGACGATCGCATTGATTGCAGCGGCGTGCGGCCTGGTTGGGCTCGTCTTCGAGACGCTTCGATGGCTGCCGCGCCATGGCAGTGTAGCGATGGTCTTGCACGGTGGCTACTGCCTGCTGATCGGCTGGCTGATGGTGCGGTCGGATTTACTGCCGCGCGTGCTCGGGGCGCTGATGATCTTCGCGGGCTTGATTTGGCTGATCGATCTCTCGCCGCTGCTCGTAAGGGGGCTTTCGCCTTACAACACTGCGCTCGGCCTTTTCGGCGAAGGGTTGCCGATGCTCTGGCTGCTGGGCATGGGCATTCGCACGGAACGCAGAAAGTTGGCGGTTGCCGCTGCACAGGAGTGCCTATGAGATTTCTGGCTTCCCTCCGCTCCACGGCTGCTGTGCTCTTTCGCGGTTCTGCGGTTGCGCAGGAGATGAACGAGGAGCAGGTTGCACACATTCAGCACCGCGCCGACGACCTGGAACGCACGGGTTTGGGCCGCGCCGAGGCCGAGCGCCGCGCGCGCATCGAGTTCGGCGGGCGCGAGCGCTACCGCGAGCAGAGCCACGAGGCGATGGGCGGGCATTTCCTGCAGACGCTTCTTCAGGATGTTCGTTTCAGTCTGCGGGTGCTGCGCAAGTCGCCGGGATTCACGTTGACCGCGATGCTGACGCTGGCGCTGGCGATCGGCGCCAATGCGGTGGTGTTTGCCGTGCTGAACGGCCTGATCCTGCGCCCGCTCGATGTGCCCCGTAACGAAAGCCTCTACGGCCTGGAACATCCCGACGATCACATGGGCTACGAGTCCTATCCCAACTACATCGACCTGCGCGACCGGAACCAGAGCTTCGAAAGCCTGACGGGCTTTGACGTGGTGCAGGCGGGGCTTGACACCGGCGGGACTGCCCAGAGTTCGTGGGTACTGATGGCCAGTGGGAACTACTTCGACAGCCTCGGCATCCATCCCTACCTGGGACGCGTGTTTCACGCCGGGGATGAGCACGGGCTCAACAGCGCGCCATACATCGTGCTTTCGTATGCCTTCTGGCACAGCCGATTCAACGGCGATCGCAGCATCGTCGGCCGCGTGGTGGAGTTGAACAAGCATCCGTACACGATTATCGGCGTGGCCCAGCCCGGATTTCACGGAATCTTGCTGTTCTTCAGTCCCGACATGTTCGTGCCGCTGGTGGACACGCCTGAATTGAACAGTGAGTTCGATCTGACCACGCGCGGGCTCAACTGGATCTTCGAGATCGCGGGCCACCTGAAACCCGGCGTCACGCCGGCGCAGGCGACGGCCGACTTGAATGCGATTGCCGCAGAACTGAGCAAGACGTACCCGGCAGACGATGGCGGAAAACTCTTCAAACTGGCCCGGCCCAGCCTCTACGGCGATTTTCTGGGCGCGCCCATGCGCGGGTTTTTGACCGCACTGATGCTGCTGGCGCTGCTCATCCTTCTGGCCGCCTGCTCCAACCTGGGCAGCCTGTTCGCGGCGCGGGCTGCCGACCGCTCCCGCGAAGTGGCGCTGCGCCTGACGCTGGGCTCGAGCCGCAGCCGCATCCTGCGGCAACTGCTGACCGAGGCCACGCTCATCGCGCTGGCGGGCGGGGCACAGGGGCTGGCGTTCGCCGTAGCCATCCTGCGCCGCCTGAGCATGTGGCAGCCGTTTCCGCAGTTTCCGGTGCACGTGCCGGTCCATCCCGACGCCAAAGTGTATCTGGTCGCGCTCGGCCTGGCGCTGGTGAGCGGATTCCTTTTCGGCATTGTGCCCGTGCGCCAGGTAATGCGCACAAATCCCTATGAGATGGTCAAGCAGGGCGCGAGCGGGGCGAGGGGCGGCCGTATGACCGTGCGCGACACGCTGCTGGGCGTGCAGATCGCCATCTGCGCCGTGCTGGTGACGGCTTCGCTGGTAGCTGTGCGCGGGCTGGTACGCTCGCTCCACGCCAACTTCGGCTTCGATCCGCATCACGTACTATTGGCCGAGGTCGAGCTGGGCATGGCCGGCTACGAGGGCGGCCGCGTTGCGCCCATGCAGAGACGCATGCTCGATGCCATGGCTTCGGTTCCCGGCGTGGAGCAGGTGGCTTCGATCAACTGGCCGCCGCTTGACCTGGGCGTCAACTCGTGGAACGTCTATCGCAACGATGCCGCCGATTTCAAGCCTTCGAGCGCGGCCGCGATTGCCTTCTATTACAACGTGTCGCCCGGTTACTTCGCCGCGGCTGGAACCACGCTGCTCGCCGGCCGCGATTTCACCTGGGCAGACGACGGGAAGGCGCCGCTGGTTGCGGTCGTCAATCGCGAATTCGCGCGCAAGCTCTTCGGCACCGACACGAACGCGGTGGGCCAAAGCTTCCAGCTTGTCGAGGGAAATGCGGTCAAGCATATCCGGGTCGTCGGGCTTGTCGAGGACGGCAAATACCTGAGAATCTCCGAGGAGGCGCAGCCTGCGGCCTTCGTCCCGCTGGCGCAGGACCCGATCACGCAGACCTACCTGGTGGTGCGCTCGCGCGGCGAGCAGCAGGCGATGGCAGCGGCTGTCCGGAACAAGCTGCGCGGGCTTGACGACGCGCTGCCGGTGTACCTGGAGACCTGGAGCGAAGCCATGGACAGCGCACTCTTTCCCTCGCGCGTGGCCACGGTGGCGCTGGGCATCCTCGGCCTGATGGGATCGATGCTGTCGATCACAGGCATCTTCGGCATGGCCGCTTACTCGGTGAGCAAGCGGCTCAAGGAGCTGGGCATCCGCATGGCGCTGGGCGCGCAGCGGCGGGAGATTTTGCGCGCGGCGCTGAGCCGGGCGACGAAGCTGCTCGTCTTCGGCTCTCTTGCCGGGCTCGGGCTGGGAATCCTCGCCTCGCGCGTGCTTGCCTTCCTTGTGTACCAGGCCAATCCGCGCGATCCCCTGGTGTTGGCAGGCGCAGTGCTGGCCATGGCACTGCTGGGACTGGTGGCGACCTGGATCCCGGCGCAGCGCGCGCTGGCGATTGATCCGTTGGTGCTGCTGCGCGAGGAGTGAGCAGGAGCGCTGCCCAATCACTGCGGAAAAGGAACGAATTTGTCGTCGCAGGAGGGCGGCGTGGCTTCCGCAGGCGTTCCCTGCACGGTCGAGTCCTCGCCCGGCGGAAATTGCAGGTTGGTGGGGCCGGGACCGAGCGTCAGGTCGGCGTGATTCAGCACATACGAGTATTGTTCGTCGTCGGTGAGTTGCACGCCGTCGAGGGTGGCGGCAATGCGATGCGTGGAATCGTAGCCGTTGAAAGTGACTTTGCCGCCGCCGGAGATGCGGACCTTGCGCAAAGTAATTTCCCGCATGGTAGGCGGCGAATTGCCGGTGACGGTGCCGGCCGCGGTGTAGCCGGCGTCGAGCGTGATGGGGTTGGGCGAGTTGCGGATGCAGACGTCGTCGTAGACTACATCCTCGGTAAGGCCGCCGCGCGAGCCGTTGGACTTGATGCGGATGCCGTTGTCAGCGCCGTCGAGCGAAAGATCGGAGACGCGAATCTTGCTCACGCCGCCGAAGGTCTCGCTGCCGATGGACATGCCGTGTCCCCAGTAGAAGTGGTCGTGGCTGATGGTCATGTTCGTAGCGCCGCCCTGGCCGCCCTTGATGGCCACGTTGTCGTCGCCGGCGCGGATATAGCTCTCGGTGATGGTCACGTTGCGTGCGCCGTCGCCGGGATCGACGCCGTCGGTATTGCGAGCGCCGCGCTGTGGCGTATCGATTTTGAGACCCCAGACCGTGAAGCCGTTGCCGCCGTTGTAGACGACGTGGAAGTTGGGCGAGTTTTTGAGCGTGATGCGGTAGAGGGTGAAGTCGTCGGAGTCCGTGGCGACGATGAGGCGCGGCACCTGCTGGCTGCCGCCGGCGCGGGCCTGCTCGGCCAAATCCCACCACGAAGATTGCGAGCCGAGCATCTTTTCGCCGCCGCGGCCGTCGATGACGCCATCGCCCATCACGGCGGAATCGGGAGCGTGATCGACGGCGATGAGTGGTTTACACCCGCGCGAACCAGGGGTGTGACTGACGAGGCCGCAGCTTCCTGGCGAGACGGCGAAGACGGCCGGATCGCGCGAGGCAAAAAGCGTGACGCCCAAGTCAACGATGAGTGCGACATCGGGCTTGAGCACAAGCGGACCGGAAAGAAAGGCATTGTTGCTCTCATCCACGTGCAGAACAACCGCGCGCCCCTTGCCGCACTTGTCGATGGCCTTTTGAATGCGCGCGGTGTCGAGCTTGCCTTCGTCTACGGGCAAAAGGGTCTTGCTGTCGGTGTGCAGGCGGGCGTCGACGCGCGTGCAGGTGGGCGGGAAGATGGGCTCGCTGACGGTGCGCGTATCCTGCGCGGCGAGGGTAAGGGCAAGCGGGGCGGCGAGCAGCAGCGAAAAGCGGCGCATCATGCGGGGAGGGCTCCAGAGTTCAATCGGCGCGGCAAGCTGGCACGCGGCGAAACATCTTTACCATAACAAGCGATGCACGGCGAGCGCATGGAGGTCGAGGATTGGCCTTGGCTCGGAAAGACCACCGCAGATCCCCGCCACGGCGGATCTGTGACTTCGACTCGTTCGTCCGCCTGAGCGGACAAACTCCGCTCAGGATGACAGCAACGTGTTGTTGCTGCAATCGGCGCTAGAGCGCGTTGTCCCCGCGTTCGTCGTTGCGGATGCGGATGGCCTCCGCGACGGGGCTGACGAAGATCTTTCCGTCGCCAATGCGGCCGGTGCGCGCGGCGCCGACGATGGCCTGAATCGCCTTCTCCTTGAGCTCGTCGTGAATCACCATCTCCACTTTGACCTTGGGCAGAAGATCGACGGTGTATTCGCGGCCGCGGTAGAACTCGGTGTGGCCCTTCTGGCGGCCGTGGCCGCGGGCTTCCAAAATGGTCATGCCCTCGATGCCTGCTTCGAGCAGCGCATCCTTGACGGCGTCCAGCTTGGAGGGCTGGAGAATGGCTTCAATCTTGAGCATAAGCAGAATGCCTCGTTCGATAGCGTATCAGGCGAGGCCGCTTCTTGGCGCTCGCCGCGGATTCAATTGAAAGACAGCTATCAGCTTTCAGGTTTCGGGTTTCAGGTTCTTTCTTCGTTTCCCAGATCGTCGGCTTGCCCGGGCACGCGCTGAGAGCTGAGGGCTGCAAGCTGACGGCTACGTACTCAGGTCGTAACCCTCTTCGCCATGCTGGGAGAGATCGAGTCCGACCATCTCCTGTTCCGGGGCCACGCGCAGGCCCATGATCTTGTCGACAACGAAGAGCAGGATCAGTGTTCCCACGATGGAGATGCCCCAGGCCATGCCCACTGCGGCCAGCTGATGAAGCATCTGGCCCCAGTTGCCGTCGATCGCGCCCGTGGGCACGCCCTTTCCATATACCGGATTAATGAGGTAGGTGGCAAACACGCCGGTCAGCAGCGCCCCCAGCGTTCCTCCCGCGCCGTGCACGCCGAAGGCATCGAGGGAGTCGTCGTAGCCGAACCAGCTCTTCACCTTAAAAACCATGAACGAGCAGAACAGGCCGGCCAGCAGGCCGATGAGCAGCGCGGGCATGGGCTGGACGAAGCCGGAAGCGGGGGTGATAGCGACCAGTCCGGCGACGGCGCCGGAGATGGCGCCCAGGGCGGTGGGCTTGCCGTTGTGGAACCACTCGAAGATGACCCAGCCGAGCGCGGCCGCGGCCGTGGCGAAGTGAGTGTTGACGAAAGCGCTGGTGGCCAAAGGGCTGGCTGCTACCGCGCTGCCCGCGTTAAAGCCGAACCAGCCCACCCACAGCAGGCACGCCCCGATGAAGCTCAGGACCAGGGAGTGGGGCGGCATGGCGGTCTGCGGGTATCCGATGCGCTTGCCCAGATAAAGCGCGCAGACCAAGGCGGAGACGCCGCTGGTGATGTGCACCACGGTGCCGCCGGCGAAGTCGAAACTGGGAATATGATTCCCGGCGGAGTTGAAGAGGCCGCCTGCGCCCCACACCATGTGCGCCATGGGGCAATAAATGAACAGCGACCACAGGGAGAGAAAAACCGCCATGGAACTGAACTTCATGCGCTCGGCAAAGGCGCCGGTGATCAGCGCCGGCGTGATGATGGCGAACATGAGCTGGTAGATCATGTAGGTCTGCTCGGGGACGGTGGGTCCGTAATCGGGATTGGGGTTAAGCGAGACCCCGCGCAGGAAAATATGTTCGAAGCCGCCCACGAACACGTTGCCGTGGCCGAAGGCCAGCGAATACCCCACCAGGGCCCACAGGATGCTCACCAGGCCCATCATGGCGAAGCTCTGCATCATGGTGCCGAGAATGTTCTTCTTGCGCACCAGGCCGCCGTAAAAGAGCGCCAGGCCGGGACCGGTCATGAGCAGAACTAGGGCCGCCGAGGTCAGCATCCACGCGTTATCGCCAGCCGACTGCGCGCTCTGGACGGCCTGGCGGAGCGCGTCGATCTGGGACTGCGTGGCCGGCGCCTGGCCCGCAGACGCGGAGGATTGTGCGAGAGCAAAAACGGGGCCGGCCAGGACAGCGGAAACGAACAGGCTGCGAATCGGGCGAAGCGATCGAATCGAACGAGTCGGGCGAAGGCGCATGATGGGTTCGGCTCCGAAAAATGCATGGCGCACAGGGCGCGAAGAAGAGTTTTAAGCAAAGTGCAGTGGTGGGTGGGGTCACCGCGAGAAACATGGCGACGGATACGGGGGAGAGGATAGGCGAAAAGAAGATCGCTTTCCTATGATTTTCGTAAAGAACCCCAGGCGAGGGCAAGTTTCTTCTAAATCCTTATTGCTTTTTTATAAATGAAGTGCAATGAGCGGCGGACGAGCCTGACGAAACGCCGGGCTGGGCGCCGCGGGTTTATAGTGAATCTATGGCGACGACGACCGAGCGCGACCATTACCTCTTCGGAAACCTGGAGAGCAGCGCCAAGAATCGTCTCAAGCTGAAGGAAGTCAACTACGGCTTCGAGCAGCCCGAGGGCGTCTTTCTCACTTCTCTCGATTTCGCCGTGAACTGGATCCGGAAGAACTCGGTCTGGCCGATGACCTTCGGCTTGGCCTGCTGCGCCATCGAGATGATGTCAATGGGCGCAGCGCGGTTCGACATTGCCCGCTTCGGCGCTGAGGTTTTCCGGCCGTCGCCGCGGCAATCGGACCTGATGGTGGTTGCCGGGCGGGTCTCGCAGAAGATGGCTCCGGTCATCCGGCGACTCTACGACCAGATGACGGAGCCGAAATGGGTGATCTCGATGGGCGCCTGCGCCACTTCTGGCGGAGTTTTCAATAATTACGCGCTGGTGCAGGGGGTTAATCAGGTCATACCGGTGGACGTGTATGTGCCGGGATGCCCTCCGCGCCCGGAGCAGCTCATCTACGCGATAACGTTGCTCCAAGAAAAGATCCAGCGGGAACCGCGCAGCCTGCTCAAGACGCTGAACGCCGGTTGAGCGGCGCGCAGGGCGATGCGAACGGGCCCCCGAACGCCCGCCGGCGCTGTGGCGGGCTATGGACCAACGGGTATTCAAACCGATAACTTATTCAAAAAAAAGGTGCCCGTGCCCACGTCCCTATGATATTTTTGATTGTGCTGTAGGGTCGTTTATACGCTCCGCCCCAGTGCGGAGCCCAATCAAGCTGAGCTCGGAAAATTACGCTCGCAGCACTCTCTCCATACTGGTCGATCCACTTTCTTGCGGAGGAAAAACGCATGTCCTTTCGTGCATTGAGGGTCCTTACAATTGCTGCCGTCCTGATTTGCGCAGGCGCGATGCCAGCGCTGCTCGCGGCCCAGGAAGCGCCGGCCGCAAAAGGTTCTTCGGAGGGCGTTCCCTCGCGCTGGGATATCTTTGCCGGGTACAGCTATCTGGCGCCCCATGGAACGGTGAACGTGCCGCAGTCCAACGGAACCGTCGCCACCGCCAGCTATGACGCCGTGAATCTGGGCGGATTGTTCAGCGGCGCGTACTTTTTCAACCGGGTAGTGGGCGCGCAACTGGAGTTCGGCGTGCATCAGTGGGGCACTGAGAATCCGAACGGGATCAGCAATATCGGCACGGAAGGCAACGACGATGGATTCCTCACCCTCGCCGGCGGCTTGATCTTCCGCTTTACGACGGGAAACATCACGCCATTCATCCATGGACTCGCGGGCACGGCGGATGTAAACGGCCCATACTTCAATCCCAATCGCTGGGGCCCGGCGCTAACCGCCGGCGGCGGCATGGACTATGAGACGCCGTGGTTCGGCCATCACTTCGCCATCCGCATCTTCCAAGCCGACTACGAGTACATGCACGTCAATTTCGGCCCCGGCGTTAATGGCGGCCGGGCCAACATCGATGCTGCGCGGCTGAGCGCGGGCTTTGTCTTTCATGCGGGTTCTATCGCGCCGCCGACCCCCGTCACACTGGCGTGCACGGCGAATCCTTCAGCGGTCTTTCCCGGTGAGCCGATCACGATTTCGGCCGCGGCAGGCAATCTAATTCCCCAGGAGAATGTGGTGTACAGCTGGTCGGGTACGGGCGTGACCGGCAATGCAGAAACGGCCACGGTGGCCACCGAGCCGCTGGCGCCGGGAAGCTACTCGGTGAGCGGCACGGTGAAGGAAGGCAAGAAGGGCAAGGAAGGGCTGAAGCCGTGGGAGTCGGCACAGTGCTCGGCGAGCTTCACGGTGAAGGAATTCGAGCCGCCCACTGTTAGCTGCTCGGCCAATCCCAGCACGATTTCGCCAGGTGAGACCAGCACCATCACCTGCCAGGGCGTGAGCCCGCAGAACCGTCCCCTCACCTACACCTACTCTGCGTCGGTGGGATCGATTACCGGAAACGGGACGACGGCGGAGTACTCTTCTGCCGGGGCGCCGAGCGGCGTAGTTGAGATTACAGGCACGGTCAATGACGACAAGAGTCACTCGGCCTCAGGGAACACCACGGTGACGGTCGAAGCTCCTCCGCCGCCCCCCGGACCCTCTCCGGAGCAGGTGCGCCTCGAGGCTCGCCTGGCGCTGCACAGCGTCTTCTTCCCCACGGCCCAACCCAGAGCGGACCATCCCGAGGGCGGCCTGGTGGAAAGCCAGCAGCAGACGCTGACGACACTGGCGACGGATTTCAAGAGCTACATCGCGATCAAACCCGACGCTCATCTGATCCTGACCGGCCACGCGGACTCGCGCGGATCGGACGATTACAATCAGGCGCTCACCCAACGACGCGTCGATCGCGTGAAGCAGTACCTGGTAGAGCAGGGCGTTCCTGCCTCCAGCATCGATACGCGCGCGGTTGGCAAGGAGCAGGAACTCACAACCGATCAGGTGAGAGGGCTGGTGGAACAGAACCCCGACCTGACCGCTGAGCAAAAGGAAAGCACGCTGAAGCGGATCAGCGTCATCGTCCTGGCGCAGAACCGTCGCGTGGACATTACTCTGAGCACCACGGGACAACAATCCGTGCAGCTCTATCCTTTCAACGCAGCCGATTCCATGACGCTCCTCGAGGAAAAGGCTCCAGCACCTCGGAAGAAGGCGGCGCCGAAGGGCAAGTAACCAGGCGCGAAGAACAAACGAAAAACGAAGTGAACTTCCGAGATGGGGACCGCTCTTCGCTCAGGGACTTCCGGAGAACGATCTTTGAGGGCTGACCTTGATTCCAGTAAGCCATTGTATTTTAATGACTTACTGGATTAGGTCTGGGCAAATTTCAACCCGCTCCGCCGTCTCCGGCCGCGCATCGCTCAAGAAAGCTGGTCTAAGCATTACCGCAAATGCATCTTTTTTTCCGACAAACCAACATCACCTCCCGCGGACACGTCATCTCTAATGGTGTGGATTGCACGAACTCCGCGCTGATGGCCACTTGGTCTGCCCTCGGGCGGCCGATCCGATTTCAACACTTCCGATTGGGGAGAACGCAGCCCCGCGGAGTATGATTTTCCGGGGCTGAAAATCCAGCTTCGGGGAGCACTCTGGCGCTGTATTGGAGTTTCTGCGACCGCGCAGGAGCCTCTGAATGCGGCAACCATTGATAATCAATTGTCGGGCCGAACTGGCACGTCGCGCCGGGTTCGGAAGCTGAGCAACAGCGACGACAAGGAGGAGAAAATGGCACTGCAAAAGTTGAAGGCTTTCGCCTTCGTTATGGCGTCGACTTCTTTGGTGTTCCTGCCTATGGGTTGCAAGAAGCCTCCGCCGATCACACTTTCCTGCGCCGCGAGCGCTCCGGCTGTGTTTCCCGGCGACCCGCTCACGGTAACGGCGACTCCGGGTTCAGTGGCTACCAAGAAGCACTGGGATACGGTGTATAGCTGGTCAGGTGACGGGGTGACGGGCAGCGGCACTTCGGCGACCGTCAACACCGGTGCGCAGGAGCCAGGCGCCTACACCGTGAAGGCCGAGGTCAAGGAAGGCAAGAAGGGCCAGGAAGGCCAGAAACCGTACGAGACGGCGCAGTGCTCAGCCAACTACACGGTGAAAGCCTTTGAGCCGCCCACGATCAGCTGCTCAGCCAGTCCCGACACCATCAAACCGGGCGATACCAGCAGCATTACGGCCACCGCAGCGAGCCCGCAGAACCGGCCCCTGACCTATACCTATTCGGCGTCGGCCGGATCTGTTTCCGGCAACGGCGCAACCGCCGAGTTCTCATCCGCCGGCGCGCCCACGGGAGCGGTCGGAATCACGTGTAACGTGTCGGACGACAAGGGGCACACGGCCACCGCGAACACCAATGTGACCATCGAAGCTCCTCCGCCACCGCCGCCACCGCCGCACAGTCAGGCTATGTGCTCCATCAGCTTCTCGACTGACACACGCCGGCCGACGCGCGTGGACAACGAAGCCAAGGCCTGCCTGGACCAGGTGGCTCTGGACCTGAAGCAGCAGGCGGACGCCAAGGCTGTAGTCATCGGCCAGTCCGACGACAAGGAGAAGGCGAAGACGGACAAGGAGCAGAAGTTCGCCGAGCACCACAAGCGAGCCAAGGTGGAGGACTTTGCCGCCCAGCGCGCCGTGAATGCCAAGGACTACCTGGTGACCGATCAGGGCATTGATGCCTCGCGGATCAGCGTGGTCACGGTGCCGACGGATGGTCAGACGGTGCAGAACTACCTTGTGCCTGCGGGCGCGGACTTCAACTCCGACGTGAGCGGAACCACGCCGGTGGACGAGACGACGGTGAAGCCGGAGGCGCGCAAACCGCTGGCAGAACGGCACCACCATCACACGGCAGCGGCTCCCGCGCAATAGCCGCAAGGCCGCACCCGGAGTTGACGGCGCGTTGAGCCTGTTGCCGCGCAGGCAGGGGCTCAATGCGCCTGGCGCTCTTCGGTTCGTGTATTTCGCTCCGTGGCTTGCGCCTGACGCAAACGCCGCGAGGGCAATTGACGCATTTCGCGTTAGGCGCATGGCGTCCGAGAAGCTGCTCGGCGGGCCAGGGGAAGCGTTTTGTTTCTGATCTTTGTATACTTACATAAGGGATTTTTCAGGAGTTATCTCGAGGCATGATGCGCCCGCGCCTTTGCCTTCGCTGTCTCTTACGGCTCGCGCTTTCTCTGCCTCTCCCGCTCTGCGCTCTGACAGTTCTCGCGGCGCCTAGCCTGCCGGCCGCAGCGGCGTGGACGGTTGCCGGTCCCGCGGGCGGCGATGCGCGCGCCATTGCTGCAGATCCCGGCGATCCCAATCACCTTTACCTCGGAACCACAAACAGCTGGCTCTATGAGTCGAAGGATGGCGGCGCATCCTGGAGCCGATTGGCCAAGATCGATCCCTCCGATGGTTTCGTGCTCGACAGCATCGTGATTGATGCCTCGAACCCGGCAAACATTTTCGTGGGCGCATGGAAGGACAGCGACGACGGCGGCATTTGGGTGAGCCGCGACGGCGGACAAACGTGGACCGAGCCGGACGGACTGAAAGGGCAATCGATTCACGCGCTGGCGCAAGCGCCCTCCGATCCGCGGATTCTGTTCGCGGGCACGCTGAAGGGCGTTTACCGCAGCAACGATTCCGGCGCCACCTGGGTACAGATCAGCCCTGAGGGCGACCGCGAAATTCACGAAGTGGAATCGCTGGCCGTGGATCCGGGAAATCCCGATATTGTCTATGCCGGAACCTGGCACCTGCCCTGGAAGACGACTGACGGCGGCAAGACCTGGAAGAGCATCAAGCGGGGCTTGATTGTGGACTCGGACATCTTCTCCATCATCGTCGATCCTGAGCACACGCGCACCGTGTATCTGAGCGCGTGCAGCGGCATCTACAAGAGCGAAAACGCGGGCCTGCTTTTCCGCAGGATTCAGGGCATTCCCACGGAGGCAAGAAGGACGCGGGCGTTGATGCAGGACCCGGAAAACCGCGAGATCGTGTATGCGGGAACTACCGAGGGACTCTACAAGACCGAGAACGGCGGCCGGACTTTCCAGCGCATGACGGATTCCGATGTGATTGTGAATGCCGTTTACGTGGATCCGCGGGACCAAAAGCACGTGCTGCTGGCCACTGACCGCGGCGGCGTGCTGGCCAGCCAGGATGCCGGCGCAACCTTTGTGCAGTCGAACCGGGGACTTTCCGAGCGCAAGGTGGCGGCGCTGCTTGTCGACCAAGGCGAGCCGGAGCGACTGTACGCGGGCGTGGTCAACGACAAGAGTTTCGGCGGCGTGTTTGAGTCCAATGACGGCGGCGCGAGCTGGGAGCAGGTGGGCAAGGGATTGGACGGCCGCGACGTGTTTGCTCTGGCCCAGACCAAGGATGGGACCGTGGTGGCGGGAACCAATGACGGCATCTTTGTGCTCGATCCACCTTCAGGCGATGCGTCTGCGCCGGGAGCCGCTGGCGCAGGAGGCGCATCGGCAACCGCTGGCCCGGCCCTCAGCTGGGAGCCCAAAAACATGATCGCGAACACGGTCGTAAAGACGGCCACGGAAAAGGCCAACGGAGAGCGGGTGAACATCGAGAAAAAAGTAAAGGCGCCGGTGGTCCAGCTCGTGGGCCGCGTGAATGCGCTCGATGTTTCCGGCGATGTGTGGGCGGCTTCGACCGATGTGGGCCTGCTCACCAGCCGCGACCAGGGCAAAACCTGGCAGGGCGGCCCGGTAATGGGCGCAAGCGATTACACCTCCGTGACCGTGAACGGCAACGCCATCGCCGCGGCGCACTCCGGCGGCGTGGTGCTTTCTTCCGACGGCGGCCTTACCTGGTGGCCCATGGGATTGCCCACCATGGTTACGCGCATTCACAGCGTGCTTTTCTCTCCCGGCGGCACGCTGTGGCTGGGCGCGCGCGAGGGCGTGTACTTTTCGCAGGACCTGGGCAAGAGCTGGATGTGGTTTGAGCGGCTCCCGTTTCGCGACGTGGACGACATGAGCTACGATGCAACGACTAAACGCATCCTGGTGAGCTCGCGGGCAAGCGACCAGGTGTTCGCCATCGACGCCAAAACGCAGACGTGGGACTGGTGGGAGACGGGCTATGAGGTGGCGCTGATTCGCGGAGCCGGCGGAAGACTGGTGGCCGCGTCACTGAACGACGGCGTGCTGGTGGGGCCGGCTTCGTCAGGGCCGGGCGCGGTCGAGGCGGAAACAGGCAGCAAGTGAGCCGCGGCGCGAATTCAGCTATCATCAGAAATATGCAGGATGCCGGCAACGGATCGAGCGCGCACGCACCCTTCCGGACATACGACCGGAAGCTGGAGCCCATCGCGGCCAGGGTGCTTGCGGGCGAGCGGCTGAGCGCGGCTGACGGGCTTGCACTCTACGCAACCCGCGACATTCTGGCCGTGGGCTGGCTGGCGAATTTCGTCCGCGAGCGGCTGCACGGCGACGTGACTTACTTCAACGTCAATCGCCACATCAATCCGACCAATGTGTGCGTGGCCGCTTGCAAGCTGTGCGCCTTCGGGCGCAAGAAGGGTGACCCGGCCGGCTACACCATGGCGCTCGACGAGGCGTGGCAGACGGCAGCTTCCGGTTATACGGAAGCGGTGACAGAGTTCCACATCGTCGGCGGGCTGCACCCCGATTTGTCGTTCGAGTTCTACCTCGACCTGATTCGCGGGCTCAAGGAGCGGTTTCCCCGCGTGCATATCAAGGCGTTCACCATGGTGGAGATCGCCTTTCTGGCGCGGCGCGCGAAGCTCAGCGTGGAACAGACGCTCGCCAAGTTGCGCGACGCCGGCGTGGACTCGATGCCCGGCGGCGGCGCGGAGATCTTCACGCATCGCGTGCGCTCGATCATCTGCGATCACAAAATTGACGGCGAGGAGTGGCTGGAGACGGCGCGGCTGGCGCACAGAATGGGCTTCCGGTCCAATGCGACGATGCTCTACGGCCACATCGAAAACGACGAAGACCGCGTGGACCATCTGTTGAAGCTGCGCGCGCTGCAGGATGAAACGGGTGGATTCCAGACCTTCATCCCGCTGGCCTTTCATCCGGAGAATACACCGCTCAATCATCTGCCGGTGACCACGGGGCTGACCGATATCCGTCAGATTGCCATGAGCCGGCTGCTGCTCGACAACTTTGCGCACATCAAGGCCTACTGGCAGATGCTGACACCGAAGATCGCGCAGATCGCGCTACGCTTTGGCGCCGACGACCTGGACGGGACGGTGATCGAAGAGAAGATTTACCACGACGCCGGCGCCACCACGCCGCAGGGACTCACACGCAAAGAGCTCTGCCGGCTGATCACCGAGGCCGGGCGCGTTCCCATGGAGCGCGACACGCTTTACCACGCGGTGACGCGCACCGAGGACAGCTTTACGGTGGCGGTGTAGCGAAGGCCATTGACCCCCGCAAAAAGACAACCGCAGATCCTTCGACTCGTTTGGCCCACAAGCGGGCCAAACTTCGCTCAGGAAGACAACGGAGAATCATTCGAGCAGCTTCAATGATTCGTCGCGATGGCGATGGGCGGCTTTTCATCCGCGGTAAACGTGGTCCACGGGCCGGCGATCATGTCATGCAGAATCGGCTTCTCCCAATCGAACTGCGGATGCGCAGCGAGAAACGGCGCGGCTTTAAAGTCTTCGCCGCAGGGATGGCCCGCGCGGCCGATGAAGCTCAGATTCGCGGCAAGATCGGAGTCCATCACTTTGCCGGTGACGGCGCCGCCGGGATTGTAAGGCGGGTCGCCCCAAACTTTTTCGCCGACTGGCGAGGTATCCTCGTGGCCGCAGAGGCTGCGCTTGCCCGCGTCGATCCTGCGTTCGTAAACGTCGTAGTGGTCGGAGAGATACTCTTCGGCCAGCTCCGTATCCAGCTGGCCGTAATGTGCGCGTACGAACTCCTCGGCGCGCAGGTGACGCGCGTTAGGAGAGCTCTCAGGATTGTTGGGGTCGAAGCCCGGCGTATCGTCGCGGACCAGTTCCGGATCGGCGGCGAAATTCGAGGAGACAAAGTAGCCGTCTTTTTTTCTCAGGAGCGGCGTGTGATGGAGGCCCAGCTCGAGATAGGCGATCTCGCCGGTTTTGCGATCGCCGATGAGCCAGGAGTTGGCGTAGCCGCCGTTGTCGCCCTTGCGCATGATGGCGGCGTACTCATCGATCGACGTGGCGTATTGCATGGCCCTGCGCGAGCGGTCGAACTCGGGAATGCCGTTCACGTCGAATCCTTTGGCCATGGGCAGCGTGGTTTCGGTAATCATCAGGCCGGCGGCGTTCACGCCGAAGTCGTCTTGGCTGGTGATGACAGCGGGCGTCCCGTCCATGATGAAGTGTTGGCCTGCGGCGGGGGCAATGTCGAAGACCATGCGCCAGCGCTCGCCTTCGGCATACGAGGTCCAGTTGCTGTGAGCGATGACGATTTGGCCGTCGCGCGTGGCCGAGCCGGTGGCGATGAAGGCGCTGCAATGGCCGGGCGCAACGGCGTCAGGCGGATTTGGTTTCTTCTGCTTTTCGTTGAGCGCCGGCAGGTAGTAATCGCGCAGCTCGATGATGCCGTTCAGCGCGACCACGTCCCACAGATCGAGCGTGGACCCCTGCGCGCGCAGACCGTCGGCGATGCCCTGGAGTTCCTGCTGGTACTCAAGGTCGATGTGCGGCCACAGGATGGTCTGCGCGGCGTCGCGGAAGAAGCTCCACGGACGCTTCTCCAGTTGCAATACTTCGACCTGGTAGACGCGCACGTTATCCTCGATGGCCGCGGCGAGCAGTGAGCCGTGCTGAAAGCCGATCTGCTCGGGCGTCCCCTCGAGGTGCACGTAGGTCCACCCGCCGTCAGTGAATTTGTAGGCTCCCTGGAGGCGGGCATCAGCCTGGGCTTGGGCGCGCGGCGCCGGTGCAACAAAAGCCGCAGTCGCGGCAAGCATGATAAGAGCTGCGAATCGCATTGGTTTCGATCCTGATGGCGTCATTCTGTTCGGTCCCTTGAGCGAAAGCCGATGCTTATGTGTGCGCGATCGGGGCGTTACAAGGGATTGTACATTCAGCGGCGCACAACCACGCCGTTTTTCATCACGAACTGCACACGTTCGACCACCGAGATGTCGTCGAGCGGGTTGCCGGGCACGGCGACGATATCGGCGTAGTAGCCGGGTTTCAATTCGCCGATCTGGCCCTGCCACATCAAAAGCTTTGCGCCGTTGATCATGTCGGCTTGGAGCACCGCGAGCGGCTTCATGCCGTATTGGACCATGAGCGTGAGCTCGCGCGCCTGCGTGCCGTGCGGAAACGGGCCCACGTCCGAACCTACGGCGAAGGGAATGCCGAAGGCGATCTGCTTTTTGAACTCGGCAATTTTGTAGTCGAGCATCGCGGCTTCGGAAGCCGCCTGGTCTTGCGACTCGCGGTGATGAGCGAAGTATTCGAAGATGGTGAAGGTGGGAACGGCGAAGATGCCCTTCTCCTTCATCAGGCGCATGGTCTCGTCGCTCAATTGCGTTGCGTGCTCGATGGAAGCCACGCCCGCCTGCGCAGCGTAGAGCGTGCCCGGCTCGCCCATGGCGTGGACGGCGACGTAGGTGCCGAGCCTGTGCGCCTCTTCCACCGCCGCGGCCAGCTGCGCCTCATTGTATTGGTAAGGCGTGTGCAGAACGCCGTCAATCATCTTGTCCGGTCCAGTCTGGTAGATCTTGGCAAAGTCGGAGCCTTCTTTGTGCTGCTCGCGCATTACGGCGATGATTTCGTCAGCGGTGTTGGCGTAGTCGGCATTCGAGAGCACGTGCTGCGCGGGGTTGAAGCCGATGGCATCCTCATGGCCCCCCAGAATGTCGATGGCGTTTGCCGAGACGCGCAGGCGCGGCCCGGGAATGATCCCCGCGTTGATGGCATCGCGGATGGCGGAACTGGCCGAGCCGGCGCCTTCGGTACCCAGGTCGCGCTCCGCGGTGAAGCCGGCCATCAGATCGGCTTTGGCGGCCTGCGCAGCAAGAATCGTGCGCCAGGGGACGGATTCTTCCACGGTCTGCAGATCTTCGGCGCCGGGATGGAGAAACAGGTGCACGTGCGCGTCGATCAGCCCGGGGAGCAGCGTGGTGTCGCCGAGATCGATCACCTGCGAGCCCTGCGGATGGTCGACGGTTGTGCCCACGGCCTGGATGCGCTCACCCGCGACAAGAATTTCGCCGGGCTGGAGCATGTTGCCGGTTTCGATCTCAAGCAGGCGCGCGGCGTGGAGGATGATCGGCGGCGAGGGTGCTCTCTGCGCAGCGAGAGGAGCGGCGGAGAGCGACGCGCAGACACAGCCGAGCAGGAGGGCCCTGCAGCTGGAGTGCGGAAAATGTTGCGGAGTCGGCATAGGTAAAACTATGCCGCATGGGGGCAGTCTTGTCGATGTGATTCTTGTGTGGATGCCGAGGTTTCAGTACGCGGCGATGCCGGTGAGGCTCTGGCCCAGGATGAGCGTGTGAATGTCGTGCGTGCCTTCGTAGGTCTTCACCGATTCGAGATTCATACTGTGGCGCATGACGGGATAATCTTCGGTGATGCCGTTGGCGCCCAGAATGTCGCGGGCCATGCGCGCGGTCTCAAGCGCCATCCACACGTTGTTGCGCTTGGCCATGGAAATGTGCTGGTGGCCGGCCTTGCCCGCATCCTTGAACCGGCCCACGTGCAGCGAGAGCAGCTGCGCCTTGGAGATTTCGGTTGCCATCCAGACGAGCTTTTCCTGGACGAGCTGGTGCGCGGCGATGGGCAGGTTGTGAAATTGCTTTCTGATTTTGGAGTAATTCAGCGCCACATCGTAGCAGGCCATGGCCGCGCCGATGGCGCCCCAGCTTATGCCGTAGCGGGCCTGGTTGAGGCACATGAGTGGGCTCTTGAGGCCTTCCGTGCCGGGCAGCAGGTTCGACGCGGGAATGCGCACGTCCGCAAGCGATAGCCCGCTGGTGACCGAAGCACGCAGCGACCACTTGCCGTGCACGTCGCGCACGGAGAAACCGGGCCGGTCGGTTTCGACAAGAAAGCCGCGCACGGATTTGCCGGAATCATCTGCATCGGCGTCTTCGCCTTCGAGCTTGGCCCAGATGACGGCCACGTCGGCGATAGAGCCGGAGGTGATCCACATCTTCTCACCGTTGAGGATGAACTCGCTGCCGGAGCGGCGCGCGCGCGTGGTCATGCCGCCGGGGTTGGAGCCGAAGCCCGGCTCGGTGAGCCCGAAGCAGCCGAGCTTTTCGCCCGTGGCGAGTGCCGGCAGCCAGGCGTTTTTCTGCTCATCGGAGCCGAAGGTATAGATGGGATACATGACCAGCGCCGATTGCACGCTGACAAAGCTGCGCAGGCCGGAGTCGCCGCGCTCGAGCTCCTGCATCACCAGGCCGTACTCCACGTTGGACATGCCCGCACAGCCGTAACCGGAGAGCGTGGCGCCAAAGAAGCCGAGTTCGCCCATGAGCGGCACGAGCTCCCGCGGGAAGCGTTCGTCGCGGAAGCACGACTCGATGATGGGAATGACGTTGTCGTCGACGAAGGCGCGGGCGGTGCGGCGGACGAGGAGTTCGTCTTCAGAAAATCCCTGGTCGAGGATGAGAAAGTCGAAGCCCTGAAATCTTTCCGCCATTGCACCCCGCTTCCCAGGCCAAGGCTAACAGATCGGGCGCGCGCGGCTCGAATCCGGCAAGGAGCGAAGCGTGCGCGAAAAGTACGGCTCCGTTTGGCTTACTCGAGGAACTCGCGGACAAACTGGTTGTTCGTGTGCAACAGATCGTGGAGGGAGCCGTCGAAGATCAGTCGGCCTTCCTCGAGCATGAGGAAAGTGGTGCCGGGATCGGTCTTGCCTTGGGGCAAGTCCACCATCGAGTTCCTGGCCGCGTCGAAGCGATGGGTGCAGAGGGTGAAGGCGTCCTGGAGCCGGTGGGTGACCAGCAGCGAGGGCGTGCGGTGCACGTCGCGCTCTTTCATTACCAGCTCGATGATGGTGGCCGAAGTCACCGGATCGAGGCCGCCGGTCGGCGAATCGTAAAGGATCAGCTCAGGATTGTTAATGAGAGCGCGGGCAATGGCCACACGCCGGCGCATACCGCCGGAAAGGCTGTCCGGGTAGAGCGGGAAAGTTTGTTCGAGGCCGACGAAGCTGAGCGCCTGGCGCACGCGCCGGTCAATCTCCTCGTCAGGGATGGTGGAGTTCTGGATGAGCTGGTAAGCCACATTGTCGCGCACGGTGAGCGAGTCAAAAAGCGCGCCCTCCTGGAAGACCATGCCGGTGCGGGCGCGCAACGGAAAAAGCTCGTTCTCCTTGAGGGTGGTGATGTCCTCACCGAAGAGCAGCACTTGGCCGCGATCGGGAAGGAGCAGACCGTTGATGAGTTTGAGCAAGACGCTCTTGCCCACGCCCGCCGGGCCGAGAAGAATGCGGGTCTCGCCGGGCGCCACGGTAAAGCTGATGTCCTCAAGAACCGGCGGCCCGTCGAAGGCGATGGAAACGCGGCGCAACTCGACCACCGGCGTCGAATCTGACAAAGGTTTCGGGGCGACAAGAATGCTGGGAGCGTTCATCGGCCGAAGAGGGTGAGCAGAACATGGGTGATGAGAAAGTCCACAAAGATAATGAGCACCGAGGCCGAAACCACCGCGGAAATAGTGGAGCGGCCGACACCCTGGGTGCCGCCGATGGTGCGCATTCCGTAGAAGCAGCCGACCGAGCTGAGGATATAGCCGAAAATCAGCGGCTTCACCAGCCCCTGCACGATGTCAGGATAGCGCAGCCGCTCGTAAGCCATGTGAAAGTACTGCGTGCCGTTTTGATGGTTGAGGTAGACGGTGACGGCGGCGCCACCGAGAATGCCGCAAGCGTCGGAGACGATGGTGAGAAAAAAGAGCATGGCGATGCTGGCGAAGACGCGCGGGGTCACGAGCTTGCGCAGCGGGTCCACGCCCAGGGCGCGCATGGCGTCAACCTGCTCGGTTACCACCATGGAGCCGAGTTCGCTCGCCATTGAGGAGGCGTTTCGGCCGGAGACCATGATGCCGGTGAGCACCGGGCCGAGTTCCTTGATCATGCTGAGGGAGACGAACTGGCCGGTGACGGCCGTGGCGCCGAAGGCCGCCAGGGTAGCGGCCGACTGCAGGGCCAGCACGCAGCCGGTGAAGAAGCCGGAAAGCAGCACAATGGTCATGGAACCGACGCCGATAATGTCGGATTGGAGAAGGAAATCGTTCCAGTAAACCGGAGGGCGAAAAAGATTGAGTAAAGCGCGCCCGGCGAAAAGCCAGTAGTCCTGGACAGTGAGCACGGTTTGTCTGGCGGTACGGTCGATCCTGTTGAACGCCATCGCGTGTGCCGGCCTGCCGAATCTGGAGTGTGCGGCGCTTCCGAGGACAGGATAGCGCATGCAGCCGGATGAGGCGGGATGCAAGGCCGGAATGGGCGCGCCGGAGTGATTCTTCGAGTAGGCAAGCCCGGGGAAGAGACCGTAACTTCCGCAATTTGTTCCCCGATTCGCCGGCGATTCCCCGGACCCCGGGAGAACATTGTAAAAGGGGGATAACTGTGGAAAAGGCCGTCTCCCGATCACCTTCAAAATGAAGAAGATTCCGCGCGGCGACGCCAGGTGGGGCGGACCCTCGGGCGCTTGCTTGCATCTAACCGCACAATGGGGGTATTGATGCATCTGTTCCGCATGCGGCTGATCCTCGCCCTGATCGCAAGCGTGACGATCGTTTCCATAGCCTCTACGTATTTCGACGTGTTGGCGCACCGGCACGCCCTGCGGCAGGAACTCGAAAACCGGACGAAATGGATGGGCATCAGCATCGAGCCGGATGTGCAGGGTCCGCTTGCGGCTGGCGACCCGAGTGCGCTCGCGGGTGTAACGCAGCTGCTGAAAGCGGGAACGGGCGCACTGGGAATTGTGGTCTACGATGTACGCGGCCACGTGCTGGGCAGCGCAGGTCCGAGCGAGGTAATTCAGGCACTGGGACGCGGCGTGACCAGCAAGTCGCTGGAAAAGGGCACCGAGCTGAGCGCCTTTGGCCACACCGGAAACTGGCGCTGGATGGAGGAGGTATTTCCCATCCATGATGGCCGCCAATTGATAGGTGGAATGACCATCTTGGTGGACGCCGGTTATATCCACGAGCAGGACGTCGACTTGTGGCAGCGCAGCTTTTGGCGGGTGCTGGCGCTGGTGATTCTCATTGTGGCCATCACCATGGGGATGGTTGGCTGGTTCCTGACCCGCCCCATGAAGAGGGTGACGGAACGGCTGCGCCACCTGCGAACGGGCCACGCAGAAAAAACGGCGAAGCCGGGCGCGGCGGAGTTGAGCCTGTTTTCGCCGCTGGCGCACGAAGTGGAGACCATGGCCGAGAGCCTGAAGGCCGCGCGCGCCGCCGCCGAAGCCGAAGCGCGGCTGCGCGAGGCCGGCGAACACTGGTGGACCGCCGAACGCCTGGCCGTGCACATGCGCGATCGCGCCGGATCGAGCCGTATCTTCGTGGTTTCAAACCGCGAGCCGTACGTGCATTCGCGCAAGGGCCGGGAAATCGTCTGGACAGTGCCTCCCAGCGGACTGGTGACGGCCCTTGAGCCGGTGCTGCGCGCCTGCGACGGGGTCTGGGTGGCGGGCGGGAGCGGCGATGCCGACAAGCTTGTGGTGGACGAATTCGACCGCTTGCGCGTGCCGCCGGACGAGCCGCGTTACAGCCTGCGCAGAGTCTGGCTTACAGACGAGGAGGAGTCAAAATACTACGACGGTTTTGCCAACGAAGGCCTGTGGCCCCTGTGCCATATTGCATACACGCGGCCCATCTTCCGCGCCGGCGACTGGGAGTGCTACCAGCATGTGAACCAGCGTTTCGCCGATGCGGTGCTGGAAGAAATGGCGGCCAGCGAAGAGCCGGTGGTGTTTGTGCAGGACTATCATTTCGCGCTGCTGCCGCGGTTGCTCAAAAGGGCGCGGCCGGATGCGCGTGTGGCCATCTTCTGGCATATCCCCTGGCCGAATCCCGAGGCATTCGGCATCTGCCCATGGCAGGCCGAGCTGCTCGACGGACTGCTGGGCGCCGACCTACTCGGCTTTCACATTCCGCTGCACTGCCACAATTTTCTGGCCACCGTGGATCGCGTGCTGGAATCGCGAACCGATCGCGAACACATGACCGTAAGCCGGCGCGGGCATTTCACCACCGTGCGCCCGCATCCCATCAGCGTGGCGTTCGAGGGCGTGCCGCATGTGGGCGCAGGGAACGACGATGGTGCGGAGGAGGAGCGGCGCGCTCACGAGCGCCGCAGCCTGCTGGGCGAGTTTGGCGTGCGCGCGGATCAGCTGGCGCTGGGCGTGGACCGCATGGATTACACCAAGGGAATCCTGGAGCGGCTGATGGCACTGGAGCAGCTGTTCGAGGAGCATCCCTACTATCGCGAACGGCTGACACTTGCGCAGATTGCGGCCCCAAGCCGGACGCGCATTCCTAGCTACGCTGACCTGCGCGCGCGCGTGGAAGAGGCCGTGGAGCGGATCAACTGGCGCTACCAGACGGCGCACTGGAAGCCGGTGGTGCTGATCGAGCGCCAGTGCAATCATGAAGAGGTCAGGCGCTGGTATCAGGCTGCCGACCTGTGCCTGGTCACTTCGCTGCACGACGGGATGAACCTGGTGGCGAAGGAATTCGTGGCCGCGCGCGACGATGAGGACGGAGTTCTGGTGCTGAGCAAATTCACCGGAGCGGCGGTGGAGCTGCGGGACGCGCTGATTGTGAACCCATACGACTCGCGTGCCGCGGCCGAGGCCATCCGCGCCGGCCTGGAGATGAGCCGCGCGGACCGGCGGCAGCGAATGCAGCGCATGCGGCGGCAGGTGATGGAACACAACATTTACCTGTGGGCCGCAAGCGTGCTGGGCGATCTGCGCGAGCTGCGGCTGGATGATGCGGAGGATATGGACGTGAACCGTTCCGAATCCCTCTCCGTTTCCTGATGGAAGACGCGGCACGCAAACCGGCGTGGAAGGCGAGCACAGGTTGACGCACGGCGCGGAAGTTAGACTCCATGCATTCTTTCGGCGCTTTGCCGGCGCCGCATCCTCCCTTCTGCTGCTCGACTACGATGGCACCCTGGCGCCGTTTCGCGTGGACCGGTTCAAGGCCGCGCCGTGGGCGGGTGTCCGAGAACTGTTGAACCACATCCAAAGCCAGAAAAAAACGCGGATCGAAGTGATTAGCGGCCGGCCAGCGGCGGAAGTGGTGGGCCTGCTCGACCTGGAGATGCCGCCAACGGTGTGGGGGCTGCACGGCGCCGAGCGGCTTCGTCCGGACGGCCGGCGCGAGATGGAGCCGCCGACGGAAGCCGCGCGCGCGAAGCTGGATGCCGTGAGCGCAAAGCTGCGCGGCAATGCCTTCGGCGGCCTTTTTGAAGAGAAGCCGAACGCGGCCGTGATGCACTGGCGGGGGATGGCGCCGCGCAAGGCACGAGAGATCGAGAAGCGGACTCGGGAGCTGTTCGAGCCGCTGGCCGCAAGCGATGGCCTGCAACTGCTCGATTTCGAGTGCGGGCTGGAACTGCGCACGGGCCGCGACAAAGGCGGTGCGGTCGAGGCGATCCTCGATGAGCTGGGAGTCAACGGAACGGCGAAGATTCCCGCGGCTTACCTGGGCGACGACATCACCGACGAGACGGCCTTTGCGGCCATGAAGGGCCGCGGCCTGAGCGTACTGGTGCGGCGCGCGCTGCGCAAGACGAACGCCGATGTATGGCTTAAGCCGCCCGAAGAGTTGCGGAGATTTCTGCGCATGTGGCTGGAAGCGGCGAAGTGAGCGAGTTTATTCCCTGCCCCTTTTACGAATCTCGATGTTGAGGCGCTTGATCTTCTGGTTGAGCGTGGAGAGCGGGATGCGGAACTGCTCGGCGGCCTCGGTCTGGTTCCAGTTGCAGCGCTCCAGCTTCTCGATGATGATGCGGCGCTCGATGACTTCGAGAATGTCGAAGAGCGAAGAGTTGGGATTGTGATCGAGGAGCGCATTCTGGAAGCTGCGGCCGGTGATTTCGCCGGGGAGCAGGTCGGCGCCGATGATGGGTCCGGAGGAGAGCACGACGCCGCGCTCGATGGCATTCTCAAGCTGGCGCACATTGCCGGGCCAGTCGTAATCGACCAGCGCGCGCAGGGCATCAGCGGAGAGCTTGCGCGCGGACACTCCGTTCTCGGCGGTGTAGTAGTCGAGGAAATGCTGGGCCAGCAGGGGAACGTCTTCGCGGCGGGCGCGCAAAGGCGGCAGATCGACGGTGATGACATTGAGGCGATAGAAAAGATCCTCGCGGAATTTGCCTTCACGCACGGCCTGGCGCAGATCCACGTTGGTGGCGGCGATTATGCGCACGTCCACCTGAATCTCTTGCACGCCGCCGAGATGCATGAAGCGGCGGTCCTGGAGCACGCGCAGGACCTTGGCCTGCGTGTCCAGGCCCATAGTGGCGATCTCGTCAAGAAACAGCGTGCCGCCGTTGGCTACTTCGAATAGACCTTTCTTGGAAGCGACAGCCGAAGTGAACGCGCCTTTGACGTGGCCGAAAAGCGTGGACTCAAGCAGTTCCGACGGCACGGCGCTGGTATTGACGGGCACGAACGGCTTATCGCGGCGCGGCGAGTTAGCATGAATGGCTTTGGCGATGAGCTCCTTGCCGGTGCCGCTCTCGCCCTGGACGAGCACCGTGGACCGGCTGGGCGCAACCTGCGCCACCAGGTCGAAGACGCGCAGCATGGATTCGCTTTTGCCCACGAGGTTGGAAAAGTTGTAGCGCTGCTTGAGGGCGCGCTTGAGCTGGAGATTTTCCTCTTCGGCGCGATGGCGGGCCACGGCGGAGCGGATATCGGCAAGAAGCTTTTCGTTGTCCCACGGCTTCTGCACAAAGTTTTCCGCGCCGGCGCGCACGGCTTCCACCACGTTGTCCACGGTGCCGTAAGCGGTGATCATGATGACCGGCAGCTCGGGCTGGCGCTCGCGAATCAGCGGCAGCAGCTCCAGGCCGCTCTGGCCGGGCAAGGCGAGATCGAGCAGCACCAGATCGAAGGTATCCACTTCGAGCTGCCGCAGGCCCTCGGCGCCATCGCCGACGGTCACCGTGGAGTAGCCCTCGAGGGAGAGCAGCACTTCGAGCGACTCGCGAATGCTGGCCTCGTCGTCGATCACCAGGATGTTGGCGGTGCTGGCGCTGCCATTGGTGCCGCTCGCGGAGACGGGCGCGTTCAAGGGAAATGCGACCTCAGACATGTACGGAGTTCCTCAGCAGGGGAAATTCAAGGTGAAACGTTGTGCCTGCGCCCACTGCGCTCTCCACATGAATCTTGCCGGCGTGTTCCTGAATGATGCCGTAGGAGACGGAAAGCCCCAGTCCCGTGCCGCGCCGGTCGCCGGGCCTGGAGGTGATTTTGGTGGTGAAGAAGGGATCGTAGATGCGCTTGAGATGCTCGGGCGCGATGCCGCCGCCGGAGTCCGCTACCAGGGCTTCCACATGGCCGTTCATCGCCGTGGCCACGCGCAGGCGCCCTCCGGCAGGCATGGCGTCTTTGGCGTTGAGCAGCAGATTAAGAAAGACCTGCTGCAGCTTGCCGGAGTTGCCATGGATGAGCGGCAGATCTTCGGCCAGTTCCAGCTCGATGGCGATCTGCGCGGTCTTGAACTGGTGCTCGAGCAGCGAAAGCGTGTCGCGGATGACCTGGTTGAGATCGGTGGAGCGAAATTCGGTGGAAGAGGTGCGCGAAAAGTTGAGCAGGCCGTTGGCAATCTCGGCGGCGCGGAAGCTCTGCTGCGTAATCTTGTCCAGCACCGGCCCCAGCCGGTCGTCGGCTCGCCCGTCGCCGCGGAGCTGCTTGGAAAGCATCTGCGCATAAGAAGAAATCACGGCGAGCGGGGTGTTGATCTCGTGGGCTACGCCGGCGGCCAGCAGGCCGATGGAGCTCAGCTTGTCAGCCTGTGTGAGCTGGGCCTCGAGCGTCACCCGCTCGGTGATATCGTCCACCAGCACGATGCGGCCCACAGGGACAAAATCGCGCGAAAGCAGCGGGGCCACGGCGATGTTGGTGGTCCGCTGCTCGCCGGCGCGGGTGGTGAGCGGAAACTTGTAGAGATGGTGCACGCCCTGCTCGTTGCGGAAACCGTCGACCGCGTCGATCAATTGCGCGGGGAACACGGAGCGCAGCTCGCGGCCGAGAGCCTCGGCGCGGCTGAAAGCGTACATGGCCTCCATCTGCGCATTCCAGCTCTCGATGCGGTCGTTGAGATCGATGGCGAAGATGCCCACGTTGATGGACTCAACGATGTTTTCGTTGAATTCCTTGAGCCGCTCGAATTCACCGATCTGTTCCTCCAGGCGCGCATAGAGGCTGGCGTTCTGTAAAGCGATGCCGATGTAGCTGGCCAGCGATTCGAGCAGTTCCACGTCTTCGCTCGAAAGGAAATCGCCGCCCAGCGTGCGCCCCAGGCCGATCACGGCGATGGTGCGCGTGGCCGGCGAGCCCGAAGGCAGTTCGCCCACGGCTACGCGGCAGGGCAGATAGTAGTTCAGATCGAGCAAAGCGGCAGTGCGCTTCTGGCTTTCCGGCAGATGCAGCGCAGCCTGGGCGTTCTCAAAGAAGATATGCCGATGGCCGCGATCGAGGTCGAAATCGAGAAATCCGAGATCGAGCCGCTCGGCATTTGCGCCGCCAACGCTAAGTTTTTCCGGCAGACCGTGCGCAACAGCCAGGCGCATGTGCGAATCCTGATTGAGAAAGACGGCGACGCGCGCCACCAGCAGCGTGCGCGGCAACTGCTCCACGATGGAGTTGAGCAGCGCCTGGAGATTGGTTTCCGAGCTGAGACCGCGGCCGAATTCGATCAGCGCGCGCCGATAATCGTAGCGATGGCGGTCGAAGGCGCGATCGACCCAGCCCTGGATGCGCCGCTTGAGGGGGTCAAAGATGGCCGCGGTAATGACGATGGCGGCTACCAGGCCCCACTCCCGCACTGCCTCCGGCATGGCATTGTGCACCCAGACGGATATCAGGGCGATGATCCCGAAATAGCCGCCGACGATGAGGCCCGTGGAAAGCATGTAGGCTACGCTGCGCTTGAAGATCAGGTCGGTGTCCATCAGCCGGTAACGGACGATGGCCCAGCTGAAGGTGAGGGGCAGGAAGATCTGCGAGAGGCCGGCCAGGTCTTCAAGCAGGCTGGGCAGGCGCATGCCGGAAAGATAGACGACGGCGTAGACCGTGTAGGGCACTACCGCCAGCAGGGTTCCCCGCGTAACCCATTTCAACTGCTGGCGCAGCAGCGGCGTGTCGGCGGCCCGATAGCTCATCAGGAACAGCAGCGCAGCCCAGACATAGAAGAGAGCATCGTAGGCGACTGCGACCTGGTTGATCCGGTCGAGGAGCAGCTTGGTGGCCTCGCGCGTGGAGATGGACCACAGCCACAATCCAAAAAGCGCTGCACCCGGCGCATAGACCAGCGGCAGCAACCAGCGGCGGTTCAGGCTCTTGAAGCGCTCCTCGGGAAAGCTGAGGGCAAAGTGCAGGAAGAGCGCCGGCTGCAGGGCTTCAGCGGCGACGTTGGCCCAGAAGACGGTCCAGTCGAGGGCGTCGAACTGGCCGGTGTACTTGAGCGCGTACAACGCGAAAGAAACAAGGCAGAAAAGATAGAAGTGAGTGGCCCGGGGCGCACCCCAGCGGCGGAAGAGGACGTAAAAGCCGATGATCAGGTAGATGAGACCGATCACGCGCAGGCTAAGCGGAAGGCTCTGGTCAGCGGCGTCGGGAATCACCTTGATGGGCGTGTCGAGCCGAATGCCGTCGCGGGTAATGACGTAGTAGATCTGCCCGTAAGGGCCGGTACTGAACAGCATCCGCTCCAGGTCTGCGAGCCGATGCACCGTATTGACCGGCGCCGCTGGTCCATCGCTCACCCCGGTTAACAGGTCATGGACCTGGATGCCGGCGCGCTGGCCCGCACTATCGGGGAGGACCTTGTCCGCCTGGAGGCCGCCGGGAACCTCGTGCCACCAGATGCCATCGTCAGGCAGCGGGGTCTGCCGCTCCTGCTGGAGATTGAAAATCGCCAACACGAACAGGGCGGCTGTGGCCAGGGCCAACAGCGTTGCCTGCACGCGATTCAGGAGATTGGTCTCCATGGCTCGGTTCTACATCATCTTAAAACGTTATTGCACTTCGATTGCCACCGGGAGCAGAGGAGTGGAAACGAAAGGGAAGCATGCTGCAAGCGCCAGAGAAGAAACAGGATATAGACGCAATGCAAGCGGCCGGGTCAACCGCGGTGGAGCAGCGCGGAAGTGCAAAATGCAAAATTTGGTAACGATAATCCGTAGAAACGAATGAGATTACGAAAATCGGTAGCAGTTGGAGCAAAAGCAGTTAAGGGTTGAGGGAATCGGGTTTCCGAGCTTGGCGCGGGCGCGATCGGGCGCGGTTTTGCGTGGTGCTTACGGCCGGTTGGCGGAGTCCTTCGACTGCCCGTATGTGGCCTTCCGACCGTGCTTGCGCAGGTAGTGATGCTCGGCGACATAGGAGGGAATCCCGGATTCCGGCGCCTGAAGGAGAATGCTGCGCCAGGCCAGGCGGGCAATGAACTCGAGCACGTCGGCGTGCTCGACTGCTTCAGAGGGCGAGCGTCCCCAGGCAAAGGGCGCGTGGCCGGCAACCAGAACGCCGGGGACCGCAATGGGATCGAGATGCTCGCGGCGAAAACGGCGCACGATGACGGCGCCGGTCGAGCGAACGTAGGCCTCCGCAACCTCTTCGGCGGTGAGCGGCTCGGTCACGGGAACGGGGCCGTGGAAATAGTCGGCGTGCGTGGTGCCCAGGCAGGGGATGGGCCGGCACGCCTGCGCCCACGTGGTGGCGAACTCGGAGTGCGTGTGCACGATGCCGCCGATCGCGGGAAATTCGCGATAAAGCAGGGTGTGCGTGTCGAGATCGCTCGACGGACGCAGCGAGCCCTCGACGATGTTTCCGGCGAGATCGGTGACCACCAGATCGGCCGGCGTCATGGAAGCGTAATCGACGCCGCTCGGTTTGATGACCACGAGCGGTTCGCGGCCTGAGCCGTCAACACCCAAACGGTCGATGCCGCTGGCGTTGCCGAAGGTGTGTGGAGCGAGGCCGCGGCGGGCAATCTCCTGGTTGGCGTCGAGAACTTCCCGGCGCAATGACTCGAGCAGCATGGCGATCCTCAGAATGAATGCACCGCTCAAAAGCGTTTGCCCGAACAGTTTAGCAGCGCAGCTGGGCACGCTTGTTGCTGTGATTCCGGGTTGCGGAGCTGGTTCCAGGGCGAAGGGGCCAGTGGTCGAGCCGGCTCAAGGTTTTCCACTGCCGGAAGGAACGATGGTCCTTTGGTAAGAGCGGCTTACAAGCGAACCCTCGCCAACCGCGGCAAGGGAGCGTTATCATGGTTCGGTTTCTTAATCGATTTACTTTGCTCGACCAATTTTGCTCGATCAGGGAGTGCCATGAGACGCTTTCTCCTTTTGCATGTAGCGATAGTGTCTGCCGGCGTAGCAATCATCAGCCTTGCCGGGTGCGGCAGCAGTTCAGTCAGCCCACCCCAGCCCTCGATTACGAGCTTCACTGCAAGCCCGACGGCGATTGAAGCGACCTCGGGCGCTAGTTCGAGCCTGACCGCCGTCTTCACCGGCGGCACGGGCGTGATTACGCCGGGCAATCTCTCCGTCACCAGCGGCACGCCGGTGAGCGTGACCCCGACCGCGACCACCATGTACACGCTCACCGTGACGCCCACTTCGGGCGCATCGATCACGCAAACGGCGACGGTGACCGTGGACCCGGTGCCCACGATTAGCAGCTTTACAGCCATCCCGACGGCAATTGAGGCAACCTCGGGCATGAACTCGAGCTTGACGGCGAACTTTGCAGGCGGTACGGGCGTAATCACGCCGGGCAATCTCACCATCACGAGCGGTACGCCGGTTGCTGTAAGCCCGGCGACGACCACCCAATACACGCTGACCGTCTCGCCGCCCGTGGGTACGATCAATGCGACCATGATGGCGACAGTGACCGTCGATCCCGTGCCCACCATTACCAGCTTTGCGGCCAGTCCGACGGCAATTGAGGCAACCACAGGAACGAGTTCGAGCCTGATGGCAAATTTCGCCGGCGGGACGGGCGTGATTACGCCCGGCAACATCGCCGTCACCAGCGGTACGCCGGTGAGCGTGAGCCCGACAGCGACCACCCAATATACGCTGACTGTGGCGCCGCCCGTCGGCAACGTGAACGCAACGCAAATGGCAACGGTGACGGTGGACCCGGTACCCACGATCAGCAGTTTTACGGCGAGTCCAAATCCGGTTGTGGCCGGCAGCAGCGCCAGCCTGACGGCTGACTTCACCGGCGGCACGGGCGTGATTACGCCGGGGAATCTTTCCGTCACCAGCGGAACGCCGGTGAGCGTCAGTCCGACCACGACCACCGAATACACGCTCACCGTGACGCCGCCCGCGGGCAGCGTGAACGCAACGCAAACGGTCACGTTGAACGTGAGCTCAGCGGCCTCCATTACCAGCTTCACGGCCAGCCCGAGCACAATTGTCACCGGGAACAGTTCGAGCCTGTCCGCAGACTTTACCGGAGGCACGGGCGAGATTACGCCGGGCGACATTGCGGTCACCAGCGGAACGCCGGTGAGCGTGAGCCCGACGGCGACAACCGAGTACACGTTGACAGTGACGCCGGCCGTAGGCACGGCGGTCACGCAGACGGTGACGGTGACTGTGGGAACCGGCGTTACGGTGAATCCATCGAGCCCGGGGGCGGCCTTGACCGACCAGATCCTGGGGATGAACATGGCCGTCTGGTACGACTTTACCGACAGTGGGTCATATACAACCAGTAATTCGCCGATCGTGAGCGCGTTTGAAGGGGCGGGCATTGCGGCCCTGCGCTGGCCCGGCGGCTCGACCTCAGACGAGTACCACTGGAACGGGAACAGCGCGAATCCGGCGAATGGCGTGGCGCCTGTGCCTACGACGTGCGACGGCGCCTATCAGAATTCCGACACCGACTACCTGAGCTTCATCAGCGACCTCGAATTTGCCGATACCGCGCTTCCCAATGGCTATGATGTCGCGCTGACGGCCGACTACGGCACCAACCCAACCTGCAACGGGGGCGGCGATCCCACCGAGGCGGCCAACTGGGTGGAGTACGCAGTGGCAAACGGCGGGACGGTGAGCCACGTAACCGTGGGCAACGAAGAGTATGGAAGCTGGGAAGAGGATATGCATTCCTCGGAACATAACCCGACCACATACGCCGATGCGGTGATCGGAGCCAGCGGCTACTACGATCTGATCAAAGCGCAGAGCGCAAGCACGCTGGTGGGGGTGATCGTGGATGCCAACAGCAATTGCTGCGCATCGGGGTGGGACAGCACGGTGCTCTCGACTGCCGCGGGGTACTACGACTTTGTGGAGTTCCACTTCTATCCACAGAATCCTGGGGGCGAGAGCGACACCTTCCTGGTGGATGACGCGGCGGCTGAGTTTACCGACAACATCAACACCATCAAGTCAGAGTTGAAGACGGCCGGCGAGTCGGGCACGCCAATTTATGTGGGCGAGATCGGCTCGGTTTCGAGCAATCCCGGCAAGCAGACCTGGTCGATTACGCAGGGCCTGTATGCCGGCCAGTTGCTGGGCGAGATGATGAACGACGGCGTTTCGCGCGCAACGTGGTGGATCGGCTTCGGCAACTGCAACGGTACGTCCGGCAATAACAGCAGCTCGCTTTACGGCTGGCAGGACTGGGGCGCGTACAACGTCTTCTCCGATGGACCGGCAGAGGACCCCACTTGCCCCACCGCAGGGGCGATTGGCACCACGTCGCCGACGGCGATCGCATTTGATCTCTTCCAGAACGTGGCCGTGAACGGACAAAACGATCTGGCCGCGAGCGTGGACGGAGACACCACCGATGTGCGCGCCTACGCGGCGACGCACACCGGCGGGACGGCTCTGGTGCTGTTCAACCTGAATGAGACCACGGCGGAACCGGTGGTGGTGACGCTCTCCGGCGTGACCAACAGCTCGGATGTTTCCGTGGAGACCTACGACAAGGAAATCTACGACTACACCAACACGAGCTGCGAGTCAGACTCGACGTGCACCTACGACCCGACGCACGACTATTCGACCGCCGTGTGGGCGCCGCCCACGACAACCGACATGGGCGCGCAGACGCTGCCGCTCACGCTCACGCTGCAGCCGTGGAGCATGAACGTGGTGATCGTCGAACAGTAGGGGGCAGCTGTAGGGCGCAAGCGAGCGCAGCTATTCGGGAGGCGATGCGCATGATGTTTGCCAGACGTCTGCGCGAGGGCGTACGGCGCGGCGAGATCACGTGCAGCGTGCGCATCTGGATGAGCCCGCGCGTGCGCGTGGGCGGGCGCTACCGGATGGAAGAAGGTGAAATCGAGGTCGAGTCGATCGAGCCGATCGGTTGGCCGGACATTACACCGGAGCTGGCGCGTGCCTCAGGATTCTTGGGCGTTCTCGATCTGCTGAAAGTGGCGAAGCACGGGCGCGGCGAGAAGATTTTTCTCATCCGCTTCCACTACGTGCCGCCGCGGCCAAATCCGGCGCGCAGGCCGCGCAGCCGTGGAACCGTCAAGGCTGTGGCACCACGACGTTGGGCTGGGCGAACGCCGCGCCGGTAAGGCGGAAGTCGGCGTTCCTCTTGAGACGGTCGACCGATTTGAAGGTCTGGGATGGAGCCGCTAACTGGTTTTTGGCATTCTTTTTGAGAAAGAGCAGAGCTACAATGATTGCGAATTGCCCGAACCCCGTGCCCGGTGAGGTGAATACTATGCGCCGCGTCATGATTTTCTGCCTGAGTGCGCTTCTTGGTTCGCTTCTGTTTGCAACGGCGGCATTTGCGGGGAACCGCGATCCCGCGAATTACCCGCTGCGCGTGCATATCTTCCAGTTCAATTCGCATTCGCACTATTACCGGCCGGGTGGCAACCCATACGGCACGCTGGAAGACGTGGATGGGGAAGGCCGCGCCAATCTCTTTGAAAACAGCGACCCGCACGGCTTCGACTTCTCCTACCGCTGCGAGCAGCGGTTGATGGTTTCGGATGGATACGAGACCTACCTGGCGCGCTGGAAAAAGCCGGGCCGCGAGTTGGAGGTTCTGCTTCCGGTACCGGGAGGAAAGCCCGGCGCGATGAGCAGCTGCGATCTGCAAGTGACCCTCAAACCGGATTCCGTTTACGTGCGGCACAACGGGCTTCTCGGCGAAGAGCCGACTGCCCAGTTCAAGGCGTGGATGTTGAAAAACCAGTACGATCCGGAACACGGCCTGAATGAGCCGGTAAGGCCGGTCCAGCCGGCGCCAGCGAGCGCGGGCGCGCCATCAGGCGGCACGGAACAATGAACTCTGCCGCCGCATCTACCCGCGCAACCAGTAAGGCTTCGGGGTGACCGCATTCAACGCAGCGAACTCCTCGCCGGTGAGGCGGAACGCGGCTGCGCTCACGTTCTCTTCGAGGTGCTTCACGCTGCCGGTGCCGGGGATGGGCAGGACCGCGGGCGCGCGGCGGAGCAGCCAGGCAAGCGAGACCACGGCGGTCGTGGCCTGGCGCGCCGCGGCGATGTGCTCGATGGTTTCATTCGCCTTCCGGCCCTGCGCCATCGGTCCCCAGGGAAGAAAGGCAATGGCATTGGCCTGGCAATAATCCACGACATAATCCCACTCGCGATCGGAAAAGCTGTAGCGGTTCTGCACGCTGACGATGGGGACAGTTTTTTCTGCGCGGCGGATGTGCTCGAGGGTCACGTTGGAGAGCCCGACGTGGCGCACCTTGCCCGCGTCGCGCAGGCGCGCGAGCGCTTCCACTGAAGCATCAAAGGAAACGGCCGGATCGGGGACGTGCAGCTGGTAAACATCGATGCGCTCGAGGCGCAACCGGCGCAGGCTGCCTTCAACGGCTTCGGCGATGTGCGCGGGACTGGCGTCGTGCTGCCAGACGCTGGGGCCGTGGCGGGTCCAGCCGACCTTGGTGGTGATGACCAGGCCGGCGGGATAGGGCGCAAGCGCTTCGGCGATCAGCTCCTCGGAGACGTCGGGGCCGTAGGAGTCGGCCGTGTCAATAAAGTTGACGCCGAGCTCGACAGCGCGGCGCAGCGTGGCCAGCGCGGCCTTGCGGTCTTCCGGAGGACCCCAGATGCCCTTGCCGGTGATGCGCATGGCGCCGTAGCCGAGGCGGTTGACGGTGAGATCGCCGCCGAGGGTGATGGTGCCGGATTGGGCGGCGGGGGTTTCAGTGGGCATTGCTCGATCTCCTGAGCTTCTAGCTGCCATCTCCTAGCTTCTAGTTTTTCTCCTGCTTGCGCACTCCGGTTCGCTCAAACGGGTCTGCCGGTCGTCTCGCTCTTAAAGGCACGGCGGCGCGAAAGCGGAGCTAGGAGCTAGAGGCTAGCAGCTAGAAGCTCGATGGCTACACCGTCACTTCCCAGCCGGGCTCGTAGGTGCGGCTCCAGTATTGCATGGCTTCGGCGTCGTTGAGAACGTGCCCGTTTTCCGGATCGAGGTGCAGAGTGCGGTCGACGAACCAGGCGATGTTCGAGAGCAGAAGCATGGTCACGGTGACGTTAGCCACGGGGATGGGCGAATTGAGATTCTCTTTTCCGCGCATGGCGGCGATGAAGTTGGCGAAGTGCGCGTCCGTCATGTCGTCAATGCCGAGCAGATCGCTCGTCGAGGTGACGTGGCCGGTGCGGAACTGATCCGTCTGCTTGCCCTTCCAGTCGAAGACGTCGTAGCCCGAGCGGTCAATGACGACCGTGCCCTGGGTGCCGAAGATGGCCGAGCCGCGATCGCGGCCGAAATCCCGCATGCCCTGGCAACTGCGGCCCTCCCAGGAGATGGTCTTGTCGGGATAGCCGAAATTCGTAATCAGCGTGTCGTAGAACTGCCAGTCGTCCTTGTATTGATAGCGGCCGCCGGCGGAGGAGACGGTGTGCGGGAACTCCGCCTGCAAGGCCCAGCGGCAGATGTCCACTTCGTGGGTGCCGTTGTTAAGGGTTTCGCCGGTGCCGTAGCGTCGCAACCAGTGCCAGTTGTAGGGATGGATGTTGTCCTTGTACGCGCTGCGCGGCGCAGGGCCTTGCCAAAGATCCCAGTCGAGCGTGGCGGGAACGGGCGCCTCTTTACCGATGCCCATGGTGCCGCGGGTGTTGGCGTACCAGGCGCGCGCCAGATACGGCGTGCCGATGAAGCCCGAGTGAATTTGGTCGATCATTTTGCGCGTGTAGGCGCTTGAACGCTGCTGGTCGCCCACCTGCACCAGCTTCCCGTATTTTTTCTGCGCTTCGACCAGTAACTCGCCCTCACGGGGATTCTGGCTCGAGGGCTTCTCGACGTATACGTGCTTGCCGGCTTTGAGAGCGAGCACGGCCAGCGGCGTGTGCCAGTGGTCGGGCGTGGCGATGGAAATGGCGTCCACTTCGCGCGAGGCGAGGGCATGGCGGAAGTCCTGCTCAGCCTGGGGCGCGTAGCCCAGCGCCTGCTGAGCGCGCGCGGAAAACTTGTTCAGAACCGTGGCGTCGACGTCGCAGATGTACGCCAGGCGGGTATCGGCGCTGAGGTCTTTGAGCGCGGACAGATGCGCGTACCCGCGGCCGTTGAGGCCGGCGATGGCAAAGTTGACGCGGTCGTTCGCGCCCAGAATCTGCCCGTAGCTTTTTGCCGTCGTGGCTATGGCCGTGCCCGCAGCCAGTTCATGCAGGAAGGTACGCCGGGAAATCATTTGCATTCTCCTCATTCTTATTTCGTTGCCGGATCGAATTATATCCCCGGCCGCGCCCCGGAGGGCCACGGAGGACCGCTTTTCCCGCTTGCCGCCGCGTTCCCCCGCCGGCTGCCCAACGGACTCGCGGCACGCCGACTTTTCCCGCTCTCCGGTGTTCAAAGTAACTGGATGCATGACCCGAAAATAACCTTCCTGGGGAACCGAAGCATCGCGCGAAAATGAAACAGGAGGCTGTAAACTTGCACGCTAAGCGGGCGTCTACCAGAGTGATGGCGGCCGGCACAGCAGTCAAGCCGATGACGGCGGAGTCAGCGGAGGAGATTGCCGCGCGGGAGTTTGTGCGCGTGGTGGAGAGCCATCGGCCGCAGATTTTTCGGTTTTTGCTGGCCTCCACGCGCGACCTGGATCTGGCGGAGACGCTGACGCAGGAATGCTTCCTGAAGGCGCACCGCAACTGGGGAAGGTTTCGCGGCGAGTCAAGCGCCATGACGTGGCTGATGCGGATTGCGATCAACCTGCAGAAGGACCACTGGCGCAACCGTCGCATGCAATTCTGGCGGCACACGCGGGTCAACTCCGTGGACCTGGACGAGGCCAGCGAGTGGCTGCCGAGCGGGGAGCGCACGGCAGAGCAGCAGATGCTGGCGCGCGAGCGGGTGCAGCAGGTGTGGAAGGCGATGCAGGGTTTAAGCGAGCGGCAGAGAACGGTGTTTCTGCTGCGCTACGTTGAAGACCAGGAGCTGAGCGAGATTGCCAGCTCCACGGGGTTGAGCGAGGGAACGGTGAAGGCGCATCTTTCGCGGGCGCTGGGAAAAGTGCGCGCGGAGCTGAGGGAGAAGTCATGAGTTGGAAAAAGAAAACGGCGGATGAAACGATTTCAAGTTCGCCCATCGATCCGGGGATCGACCCGGAAATGGGTTCGGAGATCGATCCGGTGCTAGCACAGGCGCTCCAGGATTTCCGCGCCCATGCGCACGCATGGGGCGAAGCAGTGTACAGCCGGCCGCAAGCGCAGGTGCAGGCGGAGCGGAGCGTCTGGCGGCCGGCGCTGGCCTGGGCTCTGGGCTGCGTGCTGGTGGCGGGCGGATTGTCGGGCGCAGTTTATGAGCGTCATGAGCGCGCGGCGATGGCGGCCAGGCTGGCGCTCGAAGCGCGTGAAGTGCAGCAGCGGCAACTGGCAGCGCAACAGCGCGCGGCGGATGAAGATCTGCTGGCGACCGTAGACAGCGATATTTCGCGCGACGTTCCCGCGGCCATGGAACCGCTGGCGCAGTTGATGGATGAGGATGCGGCGCAATGAAGGATACGGAGTGAAAGATACGAGGAAAGATACGAGCCGATGAAGCAGGAAAGGAGAACAAGCCGCTCTGATCGAGCGGAAGGTGAGGGGCATGAAGGAGAGATTTGCAGTACGGTTGCTTTGTGCGATGGCGGGAGTATTGCTTTTGGGCGGTCTGGCCGCCGCGCAGGGACCCGGCGACGGCAGGGGCATGGGACCGGGACCCGGTCCTGGGTTCGGCGATCATCGGCCGCCCATGGAACGGGCTTTCCAGTTTGATGGGGAGCGGGGACAGTTCTGGAACAATCCCAGAATTGTCGAGAAACTGAAACTGACCGACGACCAGCGCAAGGCCATGGACGGCATTCTGCAGGATCATCGCGTGACGCTGATCGACCTGCGCGCAAACGTGGAGAAGGCTGAGATCGAGATGGAGCCGCTGATGCGCGCCGACGATCCGAATGAAACCGCGATCCTGGCGCAGATTGACAAGATCGCCCAGGCGCGCGCCGAGCTTGAAAAGGCAAATGCGCGCTTTTTGCTGGCGATCCGCAGCAAGCTGACGGCGGAGCAGTGGAAGCAGGTGCAGACCTCCCGCGAAGATCATGGACCGGGCGGATGGGGGCGCGATGGACACGGCGCCGGAATGCATGGGCCAGGGGGACAGTTTCATCACCAGGGCCCACCACCTGCACCGCCAGGGGGCCAACCGAGCGCGCCTCCTCCGCAGCAGCCGGGACCGGGAACGGGCGATCCACAATAGGGTTCGAGTTCAGAGAGCAAATGCGGTCTCATGAGTGCCTGAGACCGTTGGCGGCCTGGGAGCGGTTCTCCCGGCCGCCGATTTTTTTCCACCGGGATGCGGCGCGCAGGCCGGCGGATGGCCCAGAGCCGGACAGGCCCGTGAAGCGCATCGATGCAGCACTTGCCGCGGGTTGGGACAGGACTTGAGCCAATCCGGAACAACCTGAGCCGGGGCGCGACAGAGGCAATTTCCGGGCCTTTCAAAAATTGTGACTAAAGTTATTTCGGGCCGCTCCGATGAAGGAGGTGGATGCAGGGTGGGGCCACCCGCCGAGACGGCGACGACGCTTCCAGCGAAGCGGGCGGCCGGGCAAGGCATCCGAAAAGGAGCGGAGTCCCATGTCCCTTGGCGTTCTGAACAATCTTTCAGCCATTTACGCTGAGAATTACCTGAACAACACGAACAATAGCCTGCAGACCGTTCTGCAGCAGTTGTCGTCGGGTTCGCAAATCAACTCTGGCGCCGACGATGCCGCGGGGCTCTCGTTGATCAATGGCCTGGCGGCCAACTCCGCCGCGCTCACGCAGTCGACAACCAACGCGACCGAGGGCGTGGGCCTTCTGCAAGTGGCCGATGGCGCGCTCTCCCAGGTGACCAGCCTGCTGAACCGCGCCATCACCCTGGCCACTGAGGCCTCAAACGGCACACTCGATTCTTCGCAGGAGGCGGCGGCGAATCAGGAGTACCAGTCGATTCTTTCCGAGATCAACAACATCGGATCCACGACCACCTACAACCAGAACCAGGTGTTCAACGGTTCGCAGGCGGGCGTGGCCATCTATACCGGCGACTCCTCGGCAACCGGCTCGTCGATCGACGATCTCTTCTTTGCCAAACTGACGTCGTCAAGCGTGGGCGACTCCGGCGGCACGGTGCAGCAGAGCGATGCGGGCGAATTTGTGGATCTTTCGGTGGACACGGCCGGCGCGCTGACCACCGCAGCCGCGCAAAGCGACGCCGTCGCCGGCAGCCTGGTGTTCACCATCACCAATCCCGACGGCACTACGAGCACGATCACCACCGACGCCGACACCGTGGGCGCGCTGATTACGGAGATCAACAAGGACGGCATTCCCGGTGTCACCGCCAACTTTACTACCGCGGCGGCGGTGGGCGACAAGACGGTTGCGGGCGGAGACACGGGCATTCTGCTCACCAATACCAATCCCGATGTTTCCGTCGCGCTTTCCACGGTGGCGACGACCGGAGCCGCATTCGCTGACTCCGTGACGGGCGAGGCTGGGACCCTGGCGGCGAGCACTGCGGCCACCACGACCATCAGTTACGTGACCGCGACCGGCGGCGACCAGTCAGCCGACCTGGCGGACACCAACCTCGATACAGCCGGAAATGCGCAGAGCGCTCTGAGCGTGCTCAACAACGCCATCACTTACGTTGCCGCACAGGACGGCTACATTGGCGCGCAGATCAACACGCTGAACTCCGTCAGCCAGGTGATGAGCACGCAGCAGGAGAATGTGCTTTCCGCGCAGAACGCGGTGCAGGCCACGGATTATGCAGCGGCAACCACCAACATGTCGAAGTATGAAATCCTGAGCCAGACGGGAATCGCCGCGCTGGCACAGGCCAACAGCGTGCAGCAGGAAGTGACCAAGCTGTTGCAGTAAGCGACCGCTGCGCGCGTGAGATCGGCGCTGTTTCGAATTCACCCAGGGGCGGGTCCGGCGGCAGGCGCACCATGCTTGCCGCCTTTTTCTCTTCGCTACTCCCGGCGAAAGCTCTGTGCTCGCCGGTCAGCGTGGTGATGCGGCAGTAAGGTCAGCCGGGATTGCGTCCCGGTCACGCTCATGCCATGGACGCGATCAGACCATGGACGCGTTCGTCTGCACCGGAATGTTTGACGAATCGTTGCCCGGCGGAGAGAATAGAAGAGTTGCTTCCCGCCCATGTGGGCCTGTGGCGCAGCTGGGAGCGCGCTTCCATGGCATGGAAGAGGTCGTCGGTTCGATCCCGACCAGGTCCACCAGTAAGTCTTATCTCCTTTAATATCTGATATTAATGGAAGCAAATCTACGAATTTCCCCGCAAAATTCGGACCTTTTGCGCGTGAAGGCACCGGCGCGAGAATCGTTGCGCGGATGCCGATCCTGGCAATGTGCTTTTCCACCTCGCACTTGCTGTCGAAGTGCGGAACGCAAGCCCTTGCGAAAAGGGCTGAGCATACATACTCGGACGGGCTATCTTGAATTGCCTCCTGACGCTGGCGCTGCGAGATAGCATTTCGATCCCAAGGAGAAAATCTGCGACGAACCCACTGATGTGCTGAATCAGGAATGCAGCACCCGTAGTGAAGAGTGTTTTGCGTTCTCTGGAAAGGAAGGGAGCTATGAGCGCACAAATGCTTTAATTGTTCCGCATCGCTTTCCGAAGGATTGTCCTGTCGGTGAGATTGAGTATTCGCCGACCGATGCAGGCACAATGAAGGTTTCGACATAGTGAACGACGAATGGGTCGAAAGCCCCTGTCGGGCTTTCAACGACGACCTCTTCGCCTTCAACCAGATTGAGAACATTGACCGTCCCCTGTGTGTTGTGGGGCGTCGAGCCCGTGAACCAGTGCCTACGCGTTTCAATGAACTCCAATTCATGCAATCCTGTGCGCTCCTCGCGCCAACCTGGCCCCTCGCCGAGTCGCTCAATTCGGTTGATGAGATTTTTTCTCACCCATTCTGTTTCCCGGCTCCAATCGATATTTGCCAGGCCGTAATCAATATGAATCGGCCTTGGTTGACCGTTCAGGCCGAGCCGATCCCAGTCCCACAATTTGAAGGTGAAGATATACGGCGTTGCGCTGATCTCAAGAACCATGCTGTTCTTTCCCGAGCAGTGGATGGTGCCGGCCGGAATCAGGAAATGATCGTGCTTCGTAGCCGGAAAACGGTTTACATATTTCTCGGCGCGGAAAGCCACTCCGTCATCCTGAGCCAGCTTCAATTCCCGTGTCATGGCCTCTTGGTCGATATGACTCTCAAGGCCGAGATAGACGCTGCCGTCGTCGCCGGCGTCGAGCAAATAGTAGCTCTCGTCCTGCGTGTATTGCATGCCGAAATGTTCGCGTATGAATCGGGTTTTCGGATGAACCTGCAGCGATAGATTTCCGCCACCCATCGTGTCGAGAAAATCGAAGCGAATAGGGAACTCCGTGCCGAACCGGGAGAGTACCGCATCGCCCAACAACTCACGCGGACAGAGAAGCGTGAGGTTCATGGCTGGAATCTCGATCGATGTCCGCCCGAAGTTGAGCAGCAAACTGTTTTCCTCGGGCACACAATCAAAGCACCAGGCATAATTCGGCGTGCCTTTCTCAAGGCCGCACACCTCCTCCATCCAATGCCCACCCCAGGGCCCAGGATCGAAATAGGGAACAACCCGAAAAGGACGGCGGGAAACCTGTCTGAGTCCCTCCCGTACGGCTCGCCCGGTCACGAGTTTCGGTATATCCCCATTCGTGTCAAGCCAGAAATCGATTTTCTCCAGCAGCGATTTCTTGAGATGATCCGCAGCGCGCCAATCCAAGAAGAAAGCTCTCTTGTATTTCAATCCCGGGCTCTCCTGCTGATTTTCGGCACCCAGATTCCCGATCTCATTTCGCCGCTGCCGCTGCTGAATCTCCCATCGAGCCAGATCGGCATACACCAGCAAGTCCGGCTCCGGGGCGACCAGCGACGCGCCCGTGCCGATGATGATCAATAGTCCCTGCTTCCAGCTTCTAGCCTGCTCTTGCGCGCCGGCCAGCTTCGCGCTGTCGAAAAAATCCCCGATCTCGATCGAACTCATTCGGCCAAAGACAGGGTCGTCACCCAGTACACCGGTAACGAAGGGCTCAATTTCGGAGGGGCTCTTCAGCAGATCCGACGTGACAATCAGGCTCTCAGGATGCAGACCCTCCAAAAGAGCGCCGGCCAGTTTCTGCTCAAACACTCCCGGATAGCATTCAAAACTGATCGTGCATCGTTCCAAGGATGAAAAGGCCTTCAACCGTTCCAGAATCCCCAGCCAGCCCTCCCAGCTCTCGTACTCGCCCCCACCCACCCTCACGATTGGGAACTTGTCGTAATTGCTTGCTCGATGCATCGGACTCCGAACTCCACTTGGTCAAAATAAAGTCTTTATTGTCATAACGATGCCGACATCACAGCGCTTGAAAAACCGATTTCGACTGCAAACAGAGTCGCATATTACGATTGTATATGTCAATTTCGATTGTTATTAATGAGTGACAATGATTAAATCGCTCGCATATTGTGTTGGAATCTTCAGGCGGGCTACGGCATTTTCTGAGTGACTGTGTCCTTTTCACTGCCTCGCAAGATCGCCGCTCCCTGTTGGTCGCGTCGACTCAGCTGTCCGTCTTCGGGATACAGCTACTCAGAAAATGCATTAGGGAAATAAGTTTTGCAACAGGCGAGAAACAGCCAAATCCAGTTTGCCGGCAGTCCCCTCCTAGCCTGGCTCGTCGTACACGCCAATCTCGGCTATATGCGGCATTTCTGCGCTGCCCTCGAGAAGGAGGCGCACTCTTTGCGATGACACACGCGCAACGCGATGAATTGTTGTCGGGGTGGGTGTTTCGCCGCCTGCCAAAGTGATCCAACTCGCACGGTTCCAGTATTCAAACCGATAGCTCCGGATGCGGCTCTGCGGATAGCTATTCTCCGTGCCAACGGGCTCGAACATTGAGACAACATTGAAAGCTTCATACTTCTCTAAGTCCACCTCGAGCCATCCCGAGGTCTGCCCTTCATCGGGGTGCCAGCTCGATCGAAAGTCACCGTCATTCGCCAGGTCCGGTCCTACCGTATCCGGGTAAGAGCTGGCATGAATCGGCTTGCCGGTAGCAAGGTTCGGCGTCGTGATTACAACGTGCTCGCGAAGCTCCGGCATCGGCCCGGGATGCTTCCACGCCCTCCCGATCTCTTCCAGCCGGCTTACAACATTGGGTGAGAGGCGTCCTTCACGCGTCGGAGGAGCATTCAGAATCAGGTTGCAGTGCCGGCGATTCAAAGGAACCAGCCACTCGTCGACGACAGTCGCCACGTCCTTCAGGCCTCCGTTCAAGTCTCTCTGCTTCCAAAACCAGTTGTCCGTAAGCGTCACACAGGAAAGCGCCGGTACGTCGCTGCCCTCCGGGACCTTCTGACCGGCATTCTGTTCAAACGTTTTCACATCGGAATAGTAGAGGCCGCCAGTCGGGTATTGGCTGGCGTTGAGATCGCACAGCAGGCAGTTGGGTTGAAGATTCTTGACGTGCTCGTATATCTCGCGGTACGGAACCTCCGTGTAAGTGATGCGGCTCCACGGCGCGTCCCAACCATCGGTGATGAGGATGTCAATTTCGCCGTAACCGGTGAGCAACTCCGAGAGTTGATTCTTCATGAGCTCGATCTTTGCCGACGTCACGTTGAAGTGCCGGATATCGTCGCGCAGCGACAAAATCGAGTAGTAGAGACCCACGCGCAACCCGGCCCGGCGAAACGAATCCGCATAAGCGCGCACGACGTCGATTGGAGAAGACTTTTGCCTCACACTGGCCGCCTTCGTTCCTGTTGGCCAGATACAGAAGCCGTCGTGGTGGCGGCAGGTCAGGCATCCCCAGGTCATGTTGGCCGACCGCGCTGCTGCTGCCCATTGATCCGTATCCAGATCCGTGGGATGAAACAGATCGGGCGGCGAGGTCGGATCGCCCCACTCGCGATCCTGAAATGTCGCCATGTTAAAGTGCAGGAACATACCGAAACGCAAATCCACGAATCGCTGCTGCAGCTCAAGCAGCGGGCGATCGCGACGCGCGGGCGTTGACTGGACCCGATTCTCCGCCGTAGCACTCGCCCCATGATCGGTAAGCACCGTAGCGGTTGCAGCCTGAGCGGCAAATCGAAGAAGCTCTCTCCTCGTCGTCATGCAAGATCATTCCCCCGAGTTACGGATGAAGGTTTTCTGATAGAAGCGGCGTCGCCCCATGAAGGGCAGCATTTCCACCTAACTTTGCCGCGCGTACCTGCGGAGTTCCCCAGCAGGTCCAGGCGTGCTTCTTTACATACTCCTGCACAAAGCGCAGGATGACCGAGGCGCTTTGCATCACCCCTCCTCCTATGACGACCACTTCCGGGTCATACGCGTGTATGAGCGCCACCGCATTCGCGGCCCACACTCTCAGGCAATGCTCCCGCACTGACCGCGCCACGTCGTCTCCGCAATCGGCCCATTCGAAAAGCGCCCGAAAATCGAGATCGGAAAGGCTTGACAATCTCGATCCTTCGAATCCGGGCATCTCGCGTGCGATGCGCGGCAACGACCAGCCGGCGGCTTCAGCTTCAGCACATCCAATGTTTCCGCAGGTGCATGGATGCCCGCGGAAATCTACGGGCAAATGACCGCCAAGGCAGCCGGCCTGGGCATGAGCGCCGCGTAGCAGCTTTCCCATGATCATCGCCGCGCCACCGATCCCGGTTCCCAGCGTGATCATCACCAAGTCTCGCGAATCTCTTGCCGCGCCGGCGTACTGTTCGCCCAGCAGAGCCATCCGCGCGTCGTTCTCCATACGGAGCCGAAGGCCGAACCTATCCCTTGCCCATCGCTCGAGATCGAGTTCGATTGCATCTTCATATTTCTTCAATGTCGAGAGAATCTTGCCCTCACGGACATCGACAATTCCGGGAAATCCAATCGCCAGCCCAGCGCACTGTTCCGCCGATACCCCAGTTTGTTTCAGAAGGTCTCGGAGCGCGCTCTCGATGCACGGCAGAAGAGAGCTCAGCGACTCTGCCCGTTGCGAATCGAGCGACGAAGAACGAAGAAGTGTCTCATCGTCCAGAATCCCACAACCAATGTGAGTACCGCCCATGTCGAGCGCCAAGGCCAGCATAGAATTTCATCTCCAGAGTTGTTTTCACTGCAAGTAACGGCTCGACCCAGCGAGAACAAAAACGGCAAGCACGAGAAACAGTACGCCCGTCCATTGAATCCGCATTGGTCTGGACCCGGCGTTGGTCCATTCCCCGGTGAGCATTCCCAGCATGCTTGCAGTGATTACGATGAGCGACATGAACAGCGGCCAGCCGATGACCGGGCCCCATGAACCAAGTTCCACGGCTGCCAGGCCATAGAGAAGCGTGCTCCCAAACCAGCAAGCTCCCATGACAAAGGCCAGCGCCCAATGCGAATGCCCGTCGCTGTACCTGGACGCGGTACGGTTCGTCTTCAGAAGGAATGCGCAATACAAAGCATTTGGAATGGCGCCGGAGAGCATCAGCGGCAGCCAAACGGCGTTGGTCGCATTCAACGGGCTCGCGCCCAGGGAACGCGCGACGACAATCAAGGGTGTGCCAAAGGCCACTCCAAAATTGACGAAAGATGCCCCGAGCCCGCACAGAATTGCGAGAATCAGACCAAGCGAAGCTTTCCCCTGAGAATCCGCGCCGCTCGCAATCGCTCTTTCGCGCATGCGCCCTGCGGCCGCGCATAGCAGCACACCCGTCAGCACAAGAGCGACTGCGGCGAATACAGCAAGCCCTGCGCGGCTCAGGAGACGATCGCCGTGCAACAGAATCATGGGAACGAGAGTGCCCACGGCGGCAGATGTCCCGAGAACCACAGAAAACGTCAACGCAATGCCAATCAGGTCGACGGCAAGGCCAAACAGCACCTGCGCCACCCCCCAACCCGCTCCGAACGCGCAAACTTCAAGAAGTGTCTTGAGCGTCTCCGAGTTGTAAACCATGGCAAGATGCGGAACGGTGATGAGCGCCGTAACGGTGGGAAAGAGAATGAGCGCAACGACGGTCCAGGCGAGCCAGATGTTCTCCCAGGCCCATTTCCGCGCATACTTCATCGGCAAAGTAAAACTGGCGTTCGTTACTCCCGCCACGATGAGGATCAACATGCCATAGACTCTACTGCTCATCGGTCATTCCTTCCCTTCGACCGTGACGAGTTCCAGGAATCTTCCGCAAGAAACGTACACTACAATCACATCCCGACAGGCAAACCGTGCAGAAAACAACTCCCGCTCTGCCCGCAAATCGAAAGATTCCACGGGCATAATCGCGAGAAAACAAATCCCCGCACGCTTTCCTTTCGTGCGCGTCCGACGCGGGTTCTCTACCAGAGTGATGATTGTAACATGCCATATAAATCAATTTTAATGACCGCGCAATCATGAGCAGTCATTCGGCAAAGCTCAGGTGCATGCCAACGGCTTTGATACGCTAACCGTATGCCTCCAAAGACCGATAATCTCGTCGCACGCCACGAGTTCATTCTTCGCCGTCTGCAGGAGACGGGCAATGTCGCCGTCGAGGAGCTCTGCGCTACGCTCGGCGCGTCGATTGCAACCATCCGTCGCGACCTCGAGGACCTGGAAAATCGGTCGCTTCTGAGGCGCACGCGCGGCGGAGCTGTCCCCATTGGACCGTTATTCTACGAACCGTTTCGGCACGACACTTCCTTCCAGGACAGAGTAAGCAGTTTCGCCGAGGAGAAGCGCCGGATCGCGCTCGCGGCGGCTGCCCTTGTGTCGACAGGGCAGACCGTTGCCTTGAGCGGGGGCACGACAACCACCGAGGTAGTGCGCTGCCTGAAGGTGCTTTCCGACATCTCGATCATTACCAATACGGTCAACGTGGCAATGGAGTTGAGTAACCGGAAAGATATCGAGGTGATTGTCACCGGTGGACACCTGCGCGGGAGTTGGTTCACTCTGGTGGGTCCCCTCGCGACGGCTGCGGCCGAGATGCTTTTTTCCGACATTATGTTCATCGGCGTGGACGGCATCGACGCCAAAAAAGGTTTGACATGCACCAACCCTGCGGAGGCCGAAGTCCTTCGCAAACTGGTGCAACATGCCAAACTAAAAGTGGCGGTGGCTGATCACAGCAAGCTCGGAACTGCGAGTAAATATCTGCTTTGTCCGACCAAGGAAATCGATCAGTTGATTACCGATTCCGGCGTACGGGCTTCGGCGATTGCCCCCTTCGAAAAGCTCGGGATCAGCGTCACGCGGGCCTGAAATCGCGATCGCAGCGTCCCTACGTGCCCCGGGGTTCGATGCGCAGGGTGATTAATTCCCACGCGGGCGCGTCCACTCGCTCGCCGATTCGCTCAAGCGGTTGCTCGCGCAGGTGGCTACGCCAGATTTTGACAGGTACGTTGTTTCTCCATGCCAGAATCGCTTCCGACGCGCCAAATAACCGGATAACGCCAAACCCAGCCGTTTGGGTTACTCCGTGCGCACAGCCTCTATGGGATCGAGCTTGGAGGCGCGTTCGGCAGGCAACCACACCGCGAATAAAGCGATGGCGGCAAGAATGAATGGCGCCGATGCAAACACGGCGGGATCCCAGGGCTTGACGCCGAAGAGGAGAGTAGCAATGAATCTCGTTAACCCCAGCGCTGCCCCGATTCCAAGAATAATACCCAGAAGGGCCAGCCTCATACCCTGCCAGATAACCAAATTACGGATGACGGAGCGATCCGCGCCGAGGGCCATGCGGATGCCGATCTCGTGGGTGCGCTGCGTGACGGAGTACGCCATAAGCCCGGAAATGCCAATAGCGGCGAGGAACAACGCGACCGCACCGAAGATCGAGAGCAGGAGCACGTTGAAGTTTTGTTGCGCAGTGGACCGCCCCATCACCTCGTCCATGGTTCGGATATGAGACACCGGGAATCCGTCGCTAGCCAAACGCAGTTGCTCAGTTACCGCGGCGATGAATCTCAGCGGGTCACCTTGGGTACGCACCACCCAAATGAGCGGTTGAGCATCGTTGTATACGGCAGTGTAAGGGTCCGGAACCTGTGCCATGGGCACGACGATCAGCGGATCTGGAACCTGACCCAAGCCTGTATTATGCGTGTCTCCGACGATACCTACGATCTCGCGCGCCATCTCCGTCTCAAACTCGGGTCCCAATGTCTTCCCGATCAGGATGTGTTGACCTAAAGGATCTTCATGCGGCCAGAATTTGTTTGCCAAAGCCTGATTGATGAGGGCGACTTGAGGTGCGGTTGCAGTATCGTTTTCGCTGATGTCGCGTCCCTTCAGGATGGGAATCTTGAAGAGACTCAGATAGCCAGGGGAAACGCTCATCCATCGGCTCCCACAGCAATCTCTGCTGTTCGGCCGTCCAAGGATTTGGAACGGCAGACCGTCTCCGACCTCGATCGGCAGCCAGAACGCGGTGGCCGCAGCCTCCACTCCGGGGATTGCACCTAGCCGGTCGCGCCCATCCCGCGATAGCTTGGCGACGTCCGAGGTTTTCTGATAATGGTCGCCGTTGAGCGACATCTCCAATGTAAGAACGTTATGAGAATCGAAGCCTGGACTCACGCCGTGCAGGGCGATCATCGTGCGGATAAGAAGCGCCGCGGCAATTACGAGTACCAGCGCGAGCGAAACCTCGCCGACAACCAGCAGCGAACGGGTCTTGCCTTGACGGAATCCAGTTCCGGAGCGGCTACTGCTCTCCTTCAAAGTGGAGTTTAGGTCGGTGCGCGAGGTGTTAAGCGCTGGAAACAGCCCAAAGAGAATGCCCGTAAGTAGGGAAATAGCGACGGTGAAGGCAAGCAAGCGCCAATCGAGGCCGACGGCCGAGCCGTTTTCGCCGATGCGGGGAAGACTTGCGGGGCTGACGGTCAGCAGAGCACGCACACCAGCAAAACCAAAAGCCAGGCCAAGAATGCCGCCGGCGAAGGACAGCAACATGCTTTCAGTAAGCAGTTGTCGAATAATACGCGAGCGGTTGGCTCCAAGAGCTGCGCGGATTGCAAATTCCCGCGTGCGTACCGTTGCGCGCACCAACAGAAGATTGGCGACATTGGCGCACGCGATCAATAACACCAGGCTGACCGCCGCCAGCAACACCAGAAGCGAGTTGCGCACGCCGCCGACGAGAGAATCGCGCAAGGGTCCAACGGCAAACTGACGTCGTGGATTGGTACGCGGGAAGTCGCGGTGATATTGCGGCGCCGCTTCCATCAATTTCGCGTTTGCCTGCGCCACCGAGACTCCAGGCTTGAGCATTCCCGCCGCCAAAAAGAAGTGATTCTGATCTTCGCTGACCGCGGCAAACTGAAATGGCAACCAGATGTCCGCCTCTGGGTAGAAAACAAAATCTTTTCCAACCACACCTACAATGGTGTAAGCCTCGTTGCCCAGCGAGAGCGATTTTCCGACTATGGATGGATCGCCGTTGAACCTCCGTTGCCAGAGACCATAACTCAACACCACCACTTTGCCGCCGTTGGGCAAATCTTCTTGCCGGGTGAATGCGCGTCCCAGCGCCATCCGTACCCCGAAGAGGCGGAAAAAACCCTCTGTAACGTGAAGGCCGCGGACCTGCTCGGGGCGCTCGCCGGTGACGTTGAAGCCCGGGCCTGCAAAGTCGTAAGCTGCAACTTCTTTGAAGACAGCGGTCTGCCTCTGATAGAAGTGGAACTCGGGGATGGAGGTAATGTTGTCGAGGAGAGAGTTGGGGTACAGAAATTGGACGATGCGGTCAGCGTCGGGATAAGCGAGCGGCTTGAGAAGCACCGCGTTGACTACCGAAAAGATGGCGGTATTGGCGCCGATCCCGAGGGCAAGCGTGAGCACCGCGATGAATGCAAATCCCGGGGACTTACGCAATTGGCGCAGTGCGTAACTTATGTCTCTCTGCAAAGTCTGAGGCAGCATCCCTAGGGCCCCACTTCTTCAGATTTCTTGAGCTCGGATTCGCTCAAATTCGTCCACTCATTCTGTGAGACCGGCCGAATCAGAAGTGTCAGCGTCTCTATGGGTTCTCAGGTTCGATGCGCAGGGTGATTAATTCCCATGCGGGCACGTCCACTCGCTCGCCGATTCGCTCAAGCTGTTGCTCGCGCAGGTCGCTACGCCAGATCTTGGTGGGCGCGTTGTCTGCCCAAGTCAAGATAGCTTTGCGATTTTCTCCTGAGGCACCGAATAGCCTGACGATCCAAGCGCTTCCGTCGGTGCTCCGCTTGCACTCCTGCACCAGTACGTCGTCTCGATCTACATGGAGCTTCAGCGCCTTCGGAGAACGTTGCCCCCGGGCCGATGAAATAAGAGGCTGTGAGAGGCCTGTCGCAAAACGGCTGGCAGCTCCGGGCTCATAGCCGGCGTGGGGACGAAGCGCGTACCGAAACTCGACGATGCCTTCCTGATACGCGCGGTAATTCGTTCCCCAATGATTGTTCATGACCCAGGAATAAAACGTCTGCGTGGGCTCAATGTGCTTACGCCAGATGTCAGGATGTGTTTGCGAGCCAAGCATGGTAGCCGAAAGATAGCCGATTTCAACCAGAGGCGCGTCAAGCGTGGCGCAGGTGACGCCGTGCTCCGCATTGGCTACGTCGATCCACCGGCCCACGGGCAACCAGTTCTTGCAGGATCCTGGAAGTTGATCAACCTCGGGGCGGATCACTGCAAGCGGGATATCGATGTGAATCTGTCCGTCCTCGACGGCAAACGGGAAGGCGAATTGCACGCTTTCTTTCGACTGATGCTGCGCGAAATCCCCGGCAGGTCCGCCCTCGCCAGGGTGCGGATTCAGAGCAGCGCGCTTCTTGTTTACGGTGTTCGAAATCTCAATCCAATCTGCATTCGCCTTCAATCGTACGCGGCGCACAAGGCTCTCGCACCCAGGCGCGGAAGACTCGATACGAAGTGCCGCGACCAGGGGGCCGGCCTCTTCGATTTCGATGCGCGCAGCGCCGCTCGTGGTGACCTTCGATGTGTCGCTACCTTCAAGAAACAAATACTGGTTTACCGCCTCATTCCGGCTGGTGTCTGCAAGGTTACGAGCACTCGTGCTCGACGTCAGCTCGACGATATTTCCGCTGCCGCTGTCAACTTTCACGCGCACAATGCCGTTATCCAACACACCGTCCTGTGCGGTGACCGCTTTGGCCGGAAGGTGCGGCTCCGACGTGGAAAGATGAAAGCTCGCGCTTCCCAGCGGCGGAATGCGCTCAGCAAGAAAGGCCAGTTCACCGGTCGAAAGACGTTGCGAAGGAACGGATATGCCGTGTGCGTCTTTTACATGATCTTTGCCAAGTGATCTCTCCTTCGAAAGCACAACCACATCCGTTCTGGGCCACGAGCAGGTGTTATGAACCTCTACCTCTGCGAAATCGGCGTTGCCTGCATACGCGTCGAGAACACCATCGAGCAGGCTTTTTGCTTCACTCTCGGCATCGACTGCGAACTGCCTTTTCACCTGCCACTGCTGGGTAACAAAAGGATTCTCTGAATCCGAAACACTGTTCCAGGCGCCCCACGTGTGTTCTGAATAGAGCAGCACATTTCTCCACGCCTCGTTGAAATCCGAGCTCTTATAGGTCTCGGGTGCAAGCATCGAAGAGAGCGTTGCCGCTTGCACCAGGCGCTCAGCAGCTCCGCGGTTCATCGCAGTCTCCAGGGCCGATGATCCCGCTCCGTCTTCCCAATAAGGCGTCAGGTCGCCTTTGCGCTCCGGAAGCAAATGGCCGCACTGTTTCTCGAACGCCGCAAACGCATCGCTGGTTGCAGAAATGGTGAAGCGCGGCCATTCGTACTCTTCATTCCATTTCTTTACGAACTCGGAAATCTCGGGATCGGGCAAGGCGTTGTCGCCATGGCCCGACCAACGAATGTACGAGATTGGATACGGGAAGTTGATCTCATCCAGTCGCGCTTGATACGTGTTGACCCAGGCGTCGCCCAGCTTCATCACGTGCGACATCGCGTAGCCGGTCCACGGAACCCAGAACAGCACGCGCTCGTTGCCTGAGGGAGAGACCCACCAGAACGGTTTGTCTTGCCACTCGACCATGAACGTCCCGATGCGGTCGAAGAAGTTGGGCGCGGCGGAAAAGTATCGGATACCCGCTTGCGCCATCGCCGAAACCGTTCCCCAGGTATACCCGGGAACATCGCTGATCATCGCGGAGTCAACCCGGACTCCGCATTGATTACCCAATTCGGTCCCGTAGCGAAACAACTGCAGAAGCTCTTCGGGCCGGCAAAGGCCGGTGAGTTCGTTCGCATACATTCCGTTGAGCCCAACCCAGCCCTTTTTCACGGCGTCGATCAGTTCTTCGCGCTCCGCCTGGGTCCTCATCCGCATGAACTGATCCGCGCCCCACAGAACCTCAAGGTTCCAAACGAATCGGGCACCCGGCGGGTAGTCGGCCGTGTTTCGCGCCAGTTCAATTCCCCTGGAAATGTTTGCCACCTGCTTCTCGACAACATTTTTCTGAAGATCCGTGTATCCCAGGTCATGGTGGGAGTGTGGCAGAATGAAAATCTGTACCTTGTGGACCGGTTCGATACGAACTTCCACCCAGTCCGATTTACCGGCGATCTCATATTCCACAAGCCCCATTCTCATTTTTTCAACCGAATCGACATAAACGTTGAACGTGTGGGTACCCGCTGGCAGTATCCGGCGCTCAACTTCCTGGCGGTCGACGCGAACGATCACCGGGGCGTCCGGTCCAGTGTGCTCGATTGTGACTTGAATCGGTTGGACGAGTCGTCCATCTTTATTTGCCAGTCCTCGAATCGGCAGTGCGAAACTTGGCTGCTCCATCGTGGTCTGATTTTGGCCCAGAGCCGAGATCAGAGGTCGCGCGCAAATGACACCGGCGGCACCCGCTATTCCTTTTATGACTTTACGTCTTTCCACAATCGACTGGACCTTTACCCCTTGGCTGGCGAGAACGGATCGAGCGAACTAATTGCCGAATCGCCGTTACCGTATTTCCTGCTTCTCAGGGTATGCTATGCGAGCGAAATCATTATTGTCAATCGTTAATGATGTTTGTATTCCCAAATTTCAATCTTTATTGAAGATTATTTGCTCGCTTGCCGTGCCGCAAGTCACCAAGCTCTGGCGGAGCCCGCAACATAAGCGCCGAAGACCGCGCAAGGTCGGGTAGAGATATTTTAAGCGCTCGGAAGAGATGTTTTCGATTCTACAAGAGTTAAAGCTATTTTTTACATAATGTTAGAGGCAAGAGAGCGGAAAAGCTGTCCTACATCCTCTCAACCATCGACAGGTTAAGATCGTAAAATGCGATTGTTATTACCTAGATAGATCATAGTTTATGATTGACACATCGCAATGTTTATGGCTACGATTGCTCGTTCAGTCGAAGTCTCCGTTCCTGAGCGCTCGAAACTGAGGACTCAGCTCCTCAAAGTGGGCTGTCTCGGGATCGAGATCGCTGATCGGGCGAGTGGAGAGACGAATTTTAGGGAGGACGCACATGTTCAAGAGATTTTGGCAAGTGATTCTACTTGCCGGTTGCTTCGCAGTCGGCTTGCAGGCGCAGACCACCAACGGCCTCATCACTGGGGTCGTGGCTGATTCAACCGGAGCGGTCGTACCGGGCGCGCAAGTGACGGTTGTTAATCGGGACACGAGCGTGGAGAGAACCGCCGTTTCCGATGCCAGCGGCCTGTACATCGTTCCGCAACTGGCTCCGGGTGTCTACACCCTCAAGATCGCGAAAGAGGGATTCGCCACGGTCAAACAGGACAACATTCAGCTCCTGGTCAATCAGAGCTTGACTATCGACATCAAGTTCACGGTCGCTTCAACCGCACAAACAATCGAAGTCACAACGGCGCCGCCCATGTTAAACACAACGTCATCGACGCTGAGCGACGTCGTGGGCCACGAAGAGACAGTTGACTTGCCGTTGGATGGACGCGAGTTCACGCAGCTTGCGCTTTTGACGCCAGGCGCCGCGCCGCAGGAAGGCGGCCAGCAATCGGGATTCACCGTTGCGCTCGGAGCAGGGGGCATCTCTCCGGCAATCAGCGGGCAAAGAGCCAACCAAAACAACTTCACGATTGATGGCGTTCTGAACAACGATATTTACACCAATGTATGGTCGATTTCACCACCGCCCGATGCCATTGAGGAATTCAACGTACAAGGGCACATCACCGATGCGCAGTTCGCCATTTCAAGCGGCTCCAACATTAACCTTGTCACGCGGTCCGGAACCAACGAGTTCCATGGTGCCCTATGGGAGTTTCTGCGCAACGACGATTTAGATGCGCAGACCTATCCGGATCCAAGCCGGTTGACCTACAGACAAAACCAGTATGGCGCTTACCTCGGCGGTCCGGTCATCAAGAACAACACCTGGATTTCCGGCTATTGGGAGGGATATCGCTATGCCATAGCCCAGACCCAATTTGGCAGCACACTTACCCCGAACGAAATCGCAGGCAATTTTTCGGGTGAGGAAGGGACCACCAAGCTCGGAACGGATTGCAACGGGAATGCGGAATATGCCAACGAAATCTACGACCCAACGACCAGTGTGCCGGATCCGTGTAATCCAGGGGCGTATCTGCGAACCGCTTTTACGAATAACACCATCCCAAGCGGCAGTCTAAGCGCTGCGTCGCAGGCTTTCGCTACAGCGTTCTATCCCAAGCCAAACCTGAACGTTGCGGAAGGGGTCCTGCCCAATTTTGGATCGGCGGTTCCGGAAACGAAGAAGAGTGACGTCTTCGGTGTTCGGCTGGATCACCAGTTTACCGTCAACGATAATGTGTTCGCGCGTTTTAATCGTTCCAATGCAAATCAGGCACAAGCGGCCGTCTTTAACACCTTGTTCTCGGCGATTCGTAACTATGCGCAGGTTGCCGCCCTGGGTTACACCCATACGTTCAATGCGAAAACCATTCTTAACTTCCGTTATGGATTCAGTTGGCAAAACAACAACGACAATACCGGCGCATCGGATCCGGCCCTGTTGACGGCTATGGGCTTGAACGCCCAAATGCCTCCGCATAGCGGCTTGGCGTTGCCTCCCAATGTGAGCCCGGGCAATAACTACAGTGGCATTGGGACTTTCGCCATCCCGCTGGGTCCGATACAGACCATGGACTATCACCTGGATCTTTCCAAGGTGATGGGCAACCACACGCTGGGCGCGGGCGGAATGTATTACCACATCCGGTCTTACGACGACGGCTGGGGTATAGGGGTAACGTTCTCGCCTGTCGGGACTGCTCAAGATGGCGCCTCAAACGGCACCGGGTTCGGTCCCGCCAGCTATATGCTGGGCACCATCGATAGTTATAGCCCGTGGGTTGGTGCTACCGCGGCAGATCAGACCTCCAACTGGTACGGGTGGTACGCGCAAGATCAGTGGCAAATCACACGCAACCTGGTGGGCACCGCCGGCATTCGCTGGGACTATGTCTCCCCAGCCAATTATCATCGCGTCGAATCGGGACTCGACATGGAGACCGGGCAGGTGTGCATTACCGGGGCCGTGCCTCCGCAGTTTCCTGCGGCGACGTGTCCGAGCGGCTATTTTTACAGCCAGTACAACGGCTGGGAGCCGCGTTTTGGTCTAACCTACAGGGCAACGAATCGCACGGTGGTTCACACAGCATTGGCCATGCTCGACGATCACAACAACACTTTGATCCAAGAGAATCAAAACATCCGGCTCTCATGGCCCAGTTCGGCGGAGCCAACTCTCAGCAGCTTAGATCTCGGCGCGCCGTCAGGGGCAAACTTTACCGGCGCGGCCGACACCGGGTCGCCAATCAGTTCCTATTGGACCGGCATGCCTACCGCAGCCTCTTTGCTTGGGGCGAACAACCCGTTTTCGATTGGCTATGGAGCAGATCCGCACAACAAGATCCCCTACTCAATCGAATACAATTTCGGCGTTCAGCAACAGTTACAGGAGAACCTGGCCCTGAAAGTCGACTATGTGGGTTCGGTGGGCAGGCATGGTTATCTCGACGTGAGTGCGAACACGGCCATAACGCCCGGCCCCGGGCCGGTTTCGGCGCGCGCGCCGTATCCGCAATACGGCATTTTCAGCTATTCGCAAAATGGAATGCCTTCCAGTTACAACGGATTGCAGGTGGAGCTCAACAAACAGATGTCTACGGGACTGAGCTTCAAGGTCTCGTATACCTGGTCCAAATCCATGGATTGGCAGTCGGACCCATACTCCGGCGGGCCGGTCGATTTTTACAACCTGCGTCCGGACTGGGGCCCGTCGGACTATAACCGGCCTCAGATTTTCGTGTTCAGCGGCTTGTACCAACTGCCGGTAGGGAAAGGGAAGCAGTTCCTTGGCAATGCCAATGCCTTTACCGACAATGTGGTGGGAGGGTGGACCGTTGGAACTATTGTGACCCTCGACTCCGGTCAGCCCTTCAATGCCTACGTTTATGCGGACGCTGCCAACACCGGATGGGGAGGCCAAAGGGCCGAGAGAACCGGCGCGAATCCATATGCACCCAGCGGAGGGGGAACCACCTTCAAGCAGTGGCTGAACGTTGCCGCTTTCGCAGAGCCCGCTGCATATACACGAGGGAACGAGAATCGAAACGATCTCCATTCCCCCCCATACAAAGATGTGGATTTCGACGCGTTGAAGAGTTTCCCCTTATTTGAGTCGACCAAGCTCATTTTCAGGGCGGATATGTTCAACATCTTCAACCACACAAATTACTCGACACCCGGAAATACCGTACCCAGCAATCCTGCGCAGCCCAACGGCTTCGGCGAGATCACGAGCAGCAACGGCACCGGGCGGGTGGTGCAGTTCTCTTTGAAGGTGCAATTCTGACACTTTCGATTTGCATCGATACTGACTGCAGGCCCGCCTTTGGTGGCGGGCCTTGCTTTGATTATCATGATGTGGACTCAGATCGAAAAGGGTGCGGACGCCACCGCCGGGCCTCTTTTGGACGCGCTATCTTTCGGAAAACAGGCTAGAAACTGGCCAAAGAAATGACACGATGAGTATTTCTCGCCGTCGCATGCTTTCCTATCTTTGTGCGTCCGCATTCGCGCCGCGGCTCGCTGCGCAGACAGGCATGGCTTCGCGAGGACTGTCGCAGGGACCCAAACCCGCCCCCTCAGGACGGCCTTTTGCTGCTCACTTTACTGACGTCGCAGCCAGCGCGGGCTTGGTCTCTCCCGTAATCTACGGTGGAGTTGACCATAAGGACTATATCCTCGAAGCCGACGGCTGCGGCTGCGCTTTTATCGATTACGACAACGATGGATGGATGGATATCTTCGTGCTGACGGGTACGAGACTTACCGGTGCGCCGCCGGGAACAACGAATCGGCTATACAAGAATAACCGCGACGGCACATTTACAGACGTGACCGAGAAAGCCGGTCTTCATCACCTCGGCTGGGCCAGCTCAGTGTGCGTAGGCGACTACGACAATGATGGGAATGAGGATCTCTTTTGCACCTACTATGGGGAAAACAAGCTGTATCGAAACAACGGCGATGGAACCTTCACCGATGCCACTGAACAGGCAGGATTGTCCGTCGCTTCGGATAAGTTCAGTTGGGGAGCCGGTTGTTCCTTTGTGGACTACGATCGAGACGGAAGGCTGGATCTATTCATTTCAAATTACATTCGATTCGACCTGAGCACGGTTCCAAAACCCGGGGATAATCCAAACTGTAACTGGAAAGGAATCCCCGTAAATTGCGGTCCCCGAGGTCTTCCGCCGGGATTTCCCAGCCATCACGTTCTGTTCCACAACAACGGCGACGGAACCTTTACAGACGCCACCGAAAAGGCTTCTCTGTCGGGACCGGCTCAATGCTATGGGATGACAGTGGTTGCGGCGGATTTCGATGAGGATGGATGGCAGGATATCTACGTCGCTTGCGATTCGACCCCTAGCCGTCTCTACATGAATAACCGGGATGGGACCTTTCGCGAAGAAGGAATTCTGCGCGGTGTGGCGCTTAACGATGAGGGTGAGGAACAATCGGGGATGGGAGTGGGCATCGGCGACTTCAGTTTGAGCGGTCACCTGGATCTCATCAAGACTCATTTCGTCGAAGACACCTGCGAACTCTTTCAAAATGATGGGAACGCAAACTTCTCCGATGCCACACTGTCGAGTCGAATTGGCACTGAGACAAGTTACACATGTTGGGGAGTGGGAATTATCGATCTTGACAACGACGGACATCCGGATATTTTCATAGTCGCCGGAGGCGTCTATCCGGAAGTGGAGCGGAAGTTGCCTCGTTACGCCGATAAATGCCCACGCATTCTTTTCCGGAACCTGGGGAACGGCACATTCGAGGAATTGGGCAACGAGGCCGGCGCGGCCATCATGGAACGCCACTCAAGCCGCGGCTGCGCTTTCGGAGATTTTGACAACGACGGCGATATCGACATCTTGATCGTAAACATGAATGAACCGCCTTCGTTGCTGAGGAACGACATTCGCGGAAATCACCACTGGATGAAGGTAATGCTGATCGGCACCCTGTCCAATCGCAGTGCAATTGGAGCGCGGGTCTTGGTGTACTACGGCGGAAAAGTACAGGCACAGGCAGTAACGAGCCAGGCAAGCTTCTATTCGGCAAATGACAAGAGGCTTCACTTCGGGCTGGGCAGCGCAGTTGTTGCCAGCATCAAGATTTTCTGGCCGAGTGGACAGAGCCAGCTTCTGGAAAATGAGGCCGCAGATCATTTGATTACTGTGGTTGAAGGCAAAGGAGTTGTCTCGAGAGACAACTTCACGCGAAAAACCCCGGCTGGCGCCTGAATGTGACAAAATCGTACCGCATAGGTCGGGCTTTTCGGGCAGGTGAATGATGAGCACGATGAAGAGAGAGGGCCGCTCTCCCCAATCGCGCTCTGGCCGCGATTGGAAACAGCCAATCCCGTTCTTCAGGTTCGCTTGCGTTGTGTTGGGGCTTTTCTGTGTGGCCGATCGAGGGACAGAAATGTGGTGTTCTCCGCAAGGATCAACACCCGCCTGCGACGCTCAAAATGTGTTCCGCCTGGCCGGCGCGGAGCTGAAACGTCAGCAATACGATCAAGCCGAACGCGATCTCGATCGGCTTCGCCCCTGCAAGACCTTGTCTCCGATTGACAGATTCAACCTGGGGTGGCTTTACGGGCGAGCGCACAACTTTCAGAAGGCCCTCACTGAGTTCAATTCGGTGAACCCCGACATACCTGACGTGAAGACTCACCGGTATGCGATCGCACTGGCCCAATTCGAACTCGAGGATTATAAAGCGGTCGTCGAGACTCTGACCAGCACCGGAGATCAGGAACTAGACTCGGATTCGGCAAATCTCCTGGCGGTGAGCTATTCAAAGCAAGGGTTCTACCCCCAGTCCTATGCGGTACTCACCGGCGAGATAGAGCGGCATCCCGATGACAGAATCGCCTATCTGAACCTCGTTACGCTCTTGTGCGACGTGGGAAAGCCCGCGGATGCAGTTCAGCTTGCTGACAAGGCGGTCTCGATATTTCCGCATGATGCCGAGATGCTGGTTGTGTGCGGCGCTGCACACACGCTTGCTGGCCAAGTTGCCGAGGCTCAGACCAAGTTTCAGGCAGCTATCGACGTGTCACCCCTCAATGGCTCGCCGCGATTCCTGCTCGCGGTATCGGAGTACAAGGAGGGTAAGTACGCAGTTGCGCGCGACCAGATTGTGCAGGCGATTCGTCTGGGGGTGAAGGATGCTGATTTGTACTATCTTCTTGCAGAGACCATCTTGCGGCTTGACCCAAGTAACACGCAAGACGCTGCCACCGATCTCAACCACGCGATTGCCGTGAATTCCAAACACGTCCAGGCGCTTTCACTTCGGGGAAAGTTAGAATTGCAACGGCATGATCTAAAGGACGCGGTGCGCGATCTTGAGTTGGCGCACAGTATCGATCCAGCCTTTGCGGGCGCAACTTATAACCTGGCGCGGGCTTACTTCGTCATGGGGCGCACGGCAGAGGCTGATTCGCTTTCAAAGCAGCTCGCCTCCTCGGGCTCAGATGCAGTGAATGAATTGAACGATCAGAAGCTCGAGAGCGCACTTGGCCTGCAATCCCGTCAATAAATCGGATATGAGATGCCTACCGGACGGTTCCGTCGATTTCGTAAGTCAAAGTCTGCTGGATTACACGGGCTTCTGCAGGGAGCAACTGCTGGGCTGGGGACGGAGGGACTTCGTCCATCCCGATGAATAGCTGACGGGTGAAATGCGGCTGCAATGGAATTGAGACAGTTTTTGCAAAAGAGATTCAGAGAGGAAGCGTACCCATGAGCAAACACGTCAACATCTCACCCCAGGGAGCCGCAGATCGACTTGCCATCCGGGAATTGATCGAAGCTTACGCGCATTGCGCGGACCGGCGTGATGCGCAAGGCCAGATGTCTCTCTTTACGCTGGACACGCACTTCGTGGTGTATATGAATGCCAAGGATTCGAGACCGTCGCAGGAACTGCACTCGCGAGCGGAACTCGCTCCCGTTTTTGCAGACCTGAACAAATACAATGCGACGATGCACTTCGTTGGTCAGAGCACCATCTTTACACTGACCGGCGATCGAGCCACTGGGGAGGCGTATTGCGTGGCGCATCATCTCACGGTGGAGAGTGAACGGCGGCGTCTGATGGTGGCTTATCTTCGCTATTATGACACCTTTGTGAAGGCGGATGGTGCGTGGTTATTTGCGGAGCGCCAGCTCTACGTTGATTGGATTGAGGAGCGCGAGCTGTGATGAACACGCCGGCCACGGGTTACGTGCGGCTCGTCATCGTGGGAGGGACGGGAATGGTCGGCGGCTACGCTCTTCGCTACGCACTGGGCCTCCCCGCAGTAGAGCGCGTGACATCGATCAGCCGTAGAAAGACTGGTATATCGCACCCTAAGCTCGCTGAAGTCCTGCATCACCAATTCGGCCCGGGAAATGCACTTTACAGGGGTTTCACAGTTGCTGTATCCCGAAGCCGCAGATGCTAAGTGGCTTTTTCACCAAGAAAAAGCCACCTTCCGCAACTGTGAAATATGGCTACATGTACTGTGGAACCGCTCTAAAGGAAAAGGCCGGATGAACTTCGCTCATCCGGCCTGGAACCGCGTCTGAAGCAGCGCTCAGAATGTGAGCCGCGCGCCCACCTGAATAATGCGCGGGCTGGTGGCGCCGCTGATTACGCCGAATGTTGACGACGAGGGCGCAGCGCCCGCTGTTGCCGGCGGCCCGCTGGAGGAAGGCGCATTCAGGCTGACCAGGTTGAAAGCGTTGGTGGCCTCGCCTCGCAACTGGAAAACCACTCCTCGTTCGAAATTGAAGTCGCGGAAGATCCCGAGATCCACATCGCGGTATCCTGGCGCGCGCAGGTAGTTACGCGGCTCGTTGCCGTCCGCTCCGCCGGGACCGATACCCCCGGTCACGCCCGGTCCGTTGGCCACGAATGCTCCCGTGTTGAACCACTCGGCTGCTTCGGCGGCGCGGCTGCGATGCGGGCTCAGGAACGGGCTCACGCCCGCAACCAGATCGGGCCGGTTGGAGTTCTGGCTATCGTCATTCTTATCCGAGCCCGTGGTCGCAAAAAAGGGCGCCCCGCTCTGCACGAAATAGATCGGCGAAATCGTCCAGCCGTCGGCAACTTCCTTGACCACTCGATTTGCTCCATCGAAGTAGTCGATGTTCCAGGTGCCCGAGATCGCGGCCACGTGGCGCTGGTCGTCGTTCATCGGCCCGCGCTCCTCCCACAGGTTGTCCCAGTCCTGCGCCGTTGCCAATCCGTCGGCCGACTCGTTTGCGCTTTGCAGAGCATGGCTCCAGACGTAGAAACCGTTGAGCATCAGATTATGCGTCAGCGGCCGGTTCGCCGAAATCTGAAGCGAGTGATACGAGGCCGTCTGGTTGGAGGTGAGATAGATGTTCTGGCCCAGGACGCCCGTGCCGGTGGAGTTCTCGTCATAGGGACGGCGTGCGTCGATCGAGCCGGCCTTGCCGCTGGTGCTCGAGTTCGCTCCCGCCGCGTAGGGGGCATAGTTGTCATCGACCATCATGGGAACCCGGTGCGAGAGCGTTCCCACGTATGCGACAGTCGCCGTCACGTGTTGAGGCAATTCGCGCTGGATGGAAGTGTTGAACTGGTAGATGTACGGCCACTGTATGTTTTGCGCAAGCGTCTCAATGTTGGCCTGCGGTAGCCAGCGCGGACTGCTGGGAGTGTAGGTGTACGGGAAGGGATCGCCATTGGGGAACCCGGACGGACTACCGTTCACCAGGGTAGGCGCGTACACGTTGGAAAACGAGTTGATGTTGATGTTGGTTTGCCGGACCGCGAAGGGCTGGGCATTGCCGGGCTGGTTCCATTCGTTGCCGGCCACGCTGCCGTAAAACACGCCCGCGCCGGCCCGGATAGCGGTTTTGCCGTCGCCAAACGGATCCCAGGCAAAACCAACCCGCGGCGAAACGTGGTGCCACTTCATCGTGACGATGCCGCGCGGCACGCCCGGATCGCCAGGGAAGAACATGCCCGCAGGCGCGCTCGGAGTGATTGTGGATGCGGTGCCGGTTGAGGTCGAGTCCGCCGTGAGCGCCGCATCGCTGTTGATAAACGTGGCCGTTCGATTGGACGACTCCACCGGCGGCGTATCGATATCCCAGCGCAGGCCCAGGTTGGCCGTGAAGCGCGGCGTGAGCCGATAATTGTCCTGGACGAACAGGGCCGTATGCCATGCGCTGGTGAGCGTATGGTAGGGAGAATCCTGCTCCAAGGTAGCAACCATGCCGGTCACGAAGTCCGATAGCGCGTTTCCAGTGGTGGTGGGAGCGGATGTCGAAAAGGCGAATTGGCCGTAATCATAGAGATTGCCGGCGAACATGCCCTTGTCGAGCGCCAGTTCGGCTCCATAGGTCAGCGAGTGCTTGCCCTTGGTCATGGTCACCATATCGCGAATGGAGTAGAAATCGGAGGTCGTGACCGGGCCAGCCAGGGATACGCCTGCCGTGAAGTCCCCGGACACGGAGATATTGGGCAGCGTCGAGGGCCCCTGAATGGTATAGCTCGATCCCAGATCGCCAATATTGATCGTAGGCAGATTCACGCGCCCGCCCGCGGCTCGCGTAAAACTGATCCATGCCTGGTTGGCCGTCTCCGGACTGAAGGTGTGGATCTCGCTGATATCCGCGTTGCTCTGCCCGGTATACGACTGGTTGATCGTCCACGGAAAGTTGCCGCCGCCGAATCCATTCTGCGTGGTGTGAATGTAGAAGTAGGTCATCGCCAGGTGATCCCGGTCGCTCAGCACCTCGTCGTATTTGCCAAGATATTCATTGTCCATGGTCGGGCCGGTAAAGTAGCCGGTCCAGTTCACGACCGCGCCCGCGGAGTTGGCTGTATTGGGCAAGGGAATGGACGCATTGGCATTGCTTCCCGACAGCAATGTTCCCGCTGTTGCGTCCATCAACGTGGCCGGAATGCAATTCTCGTTGGTCGGATTATTCGCGTTCACTCCCACCGACGAACATCCCGGTCCGTTGTTCGTGTACCCCGTCAGCGGCGTTTTGGTGCCTGGCGAATCGATCACAAACGGCGCGCCCCCGTTCGTGGAAACCTTAGGATTACTGGCCAGGGGCAGATCGTCGGTAAAGTCGCCATCCCGCTCGGCGTCCGTCGGCACGCGGCCGCCGCTCAGGTACTGGCCCACCACCTGCCGCAGTCCCCCATAGCTGAAGAGGAAAAACGCCTTGTCTCTCTTGATCGGCCCCCCGATCACGCCGCCGAAGTTGTTGCGATGATAGGGCGCATTGATGAACTGACCGGCTGCGTTTTTGGGCGCATTCCAGGGATACGCGTTGAAGTCGGTGTTGCGGTTGAACTCAAACAGTGATCCATGAAACTGGTTCGTCCCCGATTTGGTCACCGCCGTCACCACCGCGCTGGACATGCGACCGTACTGCGCCGAAAAATCGCTCGTCTCCACGCGGAACTCTTCGAGGGCATCCGGGTTCGGCAGTTGCTGCCCGTAATTACGGATGCCCGTCATGTTGAGGCCGCCGTCGAGATAAAAGCTCACTTCCGGATTGCCTCCGTCAATCGAGCCGTTGATCTGCACGTCGGCCGAGGGCAATCCGATGGTGAAATTCGGCGTGCCGCTGGGGTCGCTCTGCTGGCTGAAACTATTGGCCTGCACGCCCGGTGTAAGCGAGAGCTCCGCATAGGCGTTGCGGTTCACTAGGGGAAGCCCGATGATCTCCGCCGGCTGAACCGTTCTTCCGAGTTCCGCACTCGAGGTGTCCACCAACACCGGCGCCCCTGTCACTGTCACCGTCTGCGATTGCGCGCCTATTGCCAGCGTCACATCCACTGTCTGGGTCTGATCCACGGTGAGCACGATGCCCCTCTGCACGTAGGTCTTGAAGCCCGCGGCGTCCACCTGGACCGTGTACGTTCCCACGGGAAGAAACTCGATGCGGTATTCGCCGAATCCATTGGCCGTCGCCGAGCGCGAGAATCCGGTATCCACATTGGCCGCCTTAACTGTGGCCGTGCCCACCACTGCGCCCTGCGGATCCTTCACTGTTCCTACGATGGTGCCCGTGATCTGCTGGCTGAAACCGGCAACCGTTGTGCCCAGAGCGAAGACGAGCAGCGCTAGAATTTGCCCGTTCGCGCCTGGGAAGGTGCACCCCGAAAACCTTGTTGTGTTCATACTGCCCTCCGGAAATTTGAATTGCTTCGGATAGCCCACGCTTCAGTTGCGTCTGGGAGCGCGCGGTCACTTGCTTCGATCAGCTCCGCCCGGAACGGCGCATTGCGCCAATCGGAAATACTCAGCTTTCGTGAAGAATGCGTCCTTTCGAGGGATCGGCTTGATGAAACAAAGGCGATTCCAGAATTGGCAAGTGACTCACCGTTTGGCCCACTGTGTGCGCGCCAACAACCATCGATTCAATTGCTTACCGGCACGGTTTCGCTTGTGTCAAACGTGCCTTGCGGCTCCTTCGTCGAGGACTGGTGCGACCGGATGGCCGAGACCTTTCTGCCCCTGGTACGGACGCCCGGTGTTTGAAGCAATCATGACTTGACGATGAACGTAGCCGCGGGCAGCCCCTCGATGGCAGCTGCGACGGTGCACTTTCCCGCCGCGTAGAGCGAGATTTCCGCGCGGCCATTTGCCAGCTGTACCTCGCGCGAGGCGCGTGTGGTTCCCAGGTTGTCAATCAGGCGGCCATCGCCGGCAAGGGAGAATCGGGCAAATTCCCGCGCGTCGAGACAGAGGATTCCATATGCGTCGAAGAGCTTGGCCTCGACGGTAATCCGGTCACCGTCGCGCTCCTTTTCAAAAAGCTCGAGCGAGGTTGGTTTCCCCCACGGCTCAGTTTGGTAAATCAGGCTGATTTCGTCGGTGACGGTGACGCTCCCCTTGTGCGCCTCCACACGCAAGTGATTGCGCCCGGGCGCGAAGGCCACGCTCCAACGCAGGCCCGCAGCAGGAAAATCCTGGCTGTCGCGCTTTCTTTCACCCTGCGGAACGCCATTCAGGAACAGTTGCGCCCGATCGCAGTTGGAGTAGACCTGAACACTGCGCAATTGGCCCTTTTTTCCCCAGCGAACGGGCCAGCTATGGCCGTAGATGTGCGCCATGGGCTTTTCCGACCAGAAAGATTGAAAAACGAAATAGGACTCCTTTTGGGTCAGGTCGCGTTCGACGACACCTTTCTGATTTACATTCGGGATTCCGTTATCACCTCGCTGGGGCGAGGCGAAGTCCTTGAAGATCCACTGCGCCGCACCGGAGAGCCAGTCCAGGTTTTCCTGTGTTTTCAGGTGCCAATCGAAAAGGTGGCAGGCGTAGGTCTCTGACCAGTCGCCGTCGCTTGAAACGCGCGGGTCGCCCCCGGTCTTCAGGTAAGCAAGTCCGCGCTCGTCGGTGCCTTGGCCCGTAGGAACGTGGCTCAGAACCTCGTCGGGATCTTCCGAGTGACGACCAGCATGGCTGTCTGCACCCCATTCGATGTGAATGAACCGGCTCACACGATTGCGTTCTTCCATGAGGCTCTGCTGGTACTCGCGATAGCTTCCCCGGTACCATCCAGCCCAAATGGATGGGGAGTAAACGTCAGGGATGTCGCGAGCGAAATCGCACCGCCGGAAAGCGGTGAGGCGCGAGTTGTCGAGACGATGCGCCAGGTCGCGCATCCTGGTCATGAACGAACGGATGGCTTCTTTGTCCATGCAGGGATACTCGCCGGGCCAATCGTCCTCGTTGCCTAATCCCCAAAGCACAATCGAAGCATGATTGTAATGCTGATCGATCATGTGTGTGAGCATGTCGGCGGCGTTTTGCTGGAAAGCCTCGCCGCCTACGCCCGCGCGGCACCAGGGCAGCTCTTCCCAAACCATCAGGCCAAGCTTGTCGCAAAGATCGAGCACCAGCCTGTCCTGCTGGTAGTGCGCCAGGCGGATGAAGTTTGCCCCCATCTCGCGGATCATGCGCATCTCCTCGCGCGTCTGATCGTCGCTCAACCCGGCAGCGACACCGGCATGATCCTGGTGACGTTGCGTCCCGCGCAGCAGAATGCGCTGACCATTAAGCTTGAAGACTCCATGCTCGACGAACTCAATTTGGCGAATGCCGAAGGCCGTCTCGATCTGCATTTTTCCGTTGGAGGTGGAAAGCGTGACCCGGCAGCGATAAAGACTGGGAGATGCGGGAGACCAAAGCTGCGGCGCAGCCACATGGAATTGGCAGACCGGTGTGAACTCCTTCCAAACCGGCATGGTTCGAGATGTTTGATAAATCGTGCTTCCCTGCGGGTCCGAAATTTCAATTGCGACATTGCATGGGCCGCTCTGGGCCGCGGGATTGTAGAGCCGCGCCTTGACCGAGACCTGGGCCTGGCCTGCGGAGTTGACGACCGGCAGAATATGCACGGCATCGAGCGCAACGACGGGCAGGAAGATGAGATTTACGTGCCGGTAGAGTCCTCCATAGAGGCAGAAATCGCTCAACTCCGAGGGAAGCCGATCGTGGGCGGGAGTGTTGTCACAGAGTACGACTGCGGGCGCACCTGCGACCAACTCGACGGCCGGGAGCTGCGCGACCGCGTCGGTGATGTCGAAAGCGAACTCGTCATATCCACCGATGTGCGTTCCCACCCGCGTGGATCCGATCCACAGCGTCGTGGTTTGGCCAGCGCCCTGGAAGTGCAGAATCGTGCGCCCGTTGGGATATGGATTGCGCCCGGAGAGCCGTCGCCGATACCAGCCGTTGCCGCGAAAGTAAGGCTTGTCGGGATCGCATGCATCCGTTGCGTTGAAACAGTGTGGAAGTGTGACCGGCGTCCACTCGTCCTGGCGGCTCGGCTGCCAGGCCTCCTTGACGTCATTCATGGCGCCGGCGTGGAACTCCCATTCGCCGTCAAGCCGAAAGATTTGCTCTTCCGTTGTCTCCGGCGCGGGCGAACTTTCACCCGCTCCAAAGCAAGAGGCGCTCAGCGGTCGAGACAGCATGAGACCGCCAGCGGATATGGTTGCGGTCTGCAGGAATTGCCTTCGCGCCCGATTGAACAAAGAGAGCCTCACTTCGATTGGCGCTTGCGATAGCAGGCAACAAAAAAGCCCCGATCTTTCAGGCTCAGGGCGCCGCTTGTTGCCGAGCCTTGGATTTGCCGCCGCAGATTCGGAAAAAACTCACCGTTAGCGAACGCGCCGGCGTTGAGCAGCTTGGCCGCGTAACTCGATGCGGGCGGTGCTCAAGTCAAGAACCGGCGGTCTCAACCCAGATTGCAGACGAAATGTTCAAGGCGCTTTTCAAGGTTGACAAGTGACTTACGGTTTGACTCCGCGCAGGATCGCGATCTCCTTTTAATTCTTGCCGTTACGGTCGACTGCCCTCTTGTGTCAAACGTGATTGCAGCAGACAGTAAATCACGAGTATCATGCGTTAGCCGATGCAAAGCGTTCATCCTATCCATGGAGAGTGGCACCCGCAGACCAGACAAGATCGGGAAGCGGTCCTTTCCGAGCTTGAATCGGTCCTTGCGAGCCCCCATTTCTGCAACAGCAAGCGTTATCCTTCACTCCTCCGGTTCCTCGTAGAAAGTGCTCTCGCTGGGAAAGCTGAAATCTTGAAAGAGCGCACGTTGGGAATTGAGGTCTTTGACCGCCCTGCCGACTACGACACCAACGCGGACACGGTGGTGCGCTATACGGCAGGGGAGATCCGGAAACGTTTGCTCCTTTATTACTCCGAGCAGCGCCAATCCTCGCCTATTCGAATCTCGCTGCCTGTCGGTACCTACGTGCCTGAATTCTTTCACTGGTCCGCGGAGCCGCGGGAAGCACCAACCGATGCTGAACCTGATGCCATATTCCCATCTGACTCGGACCCTGGTGGGCACACGAGCGCGGAAGCCCACGAACCGGGAAGGGCCGCTTCAATTGTCGCGGCGGGAGGAATGTCGCAGCCGGAGGCTCGGATTGTCGCGGAGCCCGCGGCAAAATACAGTCGCCTGTTTTGGCCCGGACTCATTCTCATTTTGCTCGCCGCGGCGACCGGCGCATGGTGGAAGTATCGAACTGGCCGCATGGAAAACCCGGTAGATGCCTTTTGGGCGCCGGTGGTACGAGGCCAGCAAGCTCTCATCGTCTGCGCGGGCGGCAGCGTGTTTGCAAACAACAGGTACTCCGGCGTTGAGACCGCAAATAGAGACATTGAATATCCGTTTGTTTCCTGGCAGAGCGTTTCAGCGGTTGTGCAGATCAGCAGCATGTTGTCGCGCGCAGGAGTCGTCACCGAGCTGGCGTCCGCGCCAACTACGCCGCTTACCGATCTGCGCGAACACTCAGTGGCTCTCCTGGGCGCTTACAACAATCAATGGACAATGCATCTTCAGCAATCGCTTCGCTTCTATTTCCTGCCCGGAGCGGATGAGACGATTGTCGACAGGATGCATCCCCAGGTGCAGTGGAAGCGCGACCAGTCGCTCCCCTATTCGAGCGCCGACGATTACGCAATCGTGGCTCGCTTTCACGATACGACGATTGATGGATGGGTGGTGATGTTGGCAGGAGTGGGCCGCAATGGAACTGAGGCCGCAGCGCAGTTTGTCACCATACCGCACTATATGCAACTTCTCAGGGAACGGACCGGAACCGACTTTTCCAACCGGAACATCGAGGCTGTCCTGAAGACCACCGTGATCGAAGGAAAAACCGGAGCGCCTACGATTCTGGCTGTGGCCACCTGGTAGTTCCACTCTCTGCTTAACGTGCCGTTCATACTCGGCAATTCACAGTTGAAGACGCGATCCGGGAAGTTCGACGAGCCGGCTGGCTGGCTTCGCCAACGGAGTCATAGCAAGAACCCGTTACTGCAGCGGCCGGCTCACTTCCGCTCGAAGTTGTACACGGGCTTCTTTCCCGGGTTCGATCCCGACTATCAAAGGAACTGCCTCGAACCCCGGCACCAGGTTAAAGGTTTTTTCCTGTATCGCCGCTATATCGAAGCCACCTTCTGCGTCGGTGCTCACGGTAAGCGTTCCGTTCGCTTTTGCCACGCGCACTGTTTGCGAGTTCACCGCCTCTGCGCTCTCCCCGCTGCGCGCGATCACGGGAACGATCAGCCGCAAGTGCGCCGAGGCGGCTCCAGTCCCGGTCGCACTTCCCGCGATCTCAGCGACTGCTTCGCTCATTTTGTACACCATGCGATAGCCAAGGTCGCTGCCGGAGAATGGCCGCCGTGATGCAGTCATAAGATGTCCTTGCACCTGAAAGACAATTTCTGAGCCGCTCTGGCTCGCGTCGAGCGTGGCCCTGAAATCGTTGAGATTGGTGTAGGTCTCACCCGCCGCTGTAAATTCCACGCGCGGCGTCAAATCCATGTGCGGCCCCCTGCGATACTGCTGTTGGTTGGCGATCTCCACCATCAGATACTTGGTCATGCTCGCAGTGCAGATCGGCCCGAGCGACTCGTGGTACAGCAAAGACAAAGCCCCGCCGGAAACATGCCCACCCCCTAGATTGTCTGCCCCCGGCTGCACATGCTCCAGGTACTCCCAGTCGTATTCCGTCACTGTCGCGCGCCACGGCCCTATTGCCGCCATCCGCGTGCCGATCGAGCGAAAACTCTTCAACCCATAAGCCTCGTCGCGGGGCAGGGCCGGCCTCTCGTTCATCTCGCTGCTCAACTCATCGCGATCGAGCACCGTCGCCAGCGCCTTGGCATGCGTGAATGTGTGGTGGATGCAGGGCAGATCGCCGTGCGCGAAGTAGTCTGGACCGCCGTAGAGCAAGCCATCGTGCGTACACGCCGCCATCAAACCCAAATTACGTCGCGCAACTTCGCGAAACCTCCCGTCGAATCTCGACATGAGCACGAACCCCGGTTCGCATCCATCACTCGTGCGGCTGCCCCACCAGCTCCATTTGTAATTACGCGTTCCCCAGCTATTATCCCAGGAGCCATCGGGCAGCATGAACTCCATGTGCGTCTTCATCGCCGCCACCACCTGCTCCTGCACCGGCTTGTCTTCGGCGAGCAGACTGTACAGCGCCAGCGACGGCAGCGATTCCTCGACATTGTACCCAAGATCCACCGGCCTGCAACCCTTTGCCGAGGCACCGTTGAGCGGATGCCCCTCGCCGGCAAGAAATCCATCCGGCGTAAACTGGCCCATCACTTCCTGCGCCAGCGCACGCGCCCGATCGAAGTAATGTGCGTCACCCAGCACGCGGCCGCACAGTTGAAACGCCAACGTCGCGGTCGCTGGATAGTTCACATTCCCTGTTTCGATGGTGATGAAGCTATCGAGAAACTTCGCTGCCGCGGCGAGACGATCCTTCCATCTCCCTCGCGTCGACTCATCCAGAACCACTCCGTGAAACTCAAGCGCCTCGGCCAGTGCAATCGCGTGGAACACGCTTATTCCCAGCCAGTTGCTTAATGTGACGTCATTCACCCAGCTTCCATCCTCACGGCTCACCTGTGCCTGGCTCCACTCGTGCACCTGCATCGCGGCGCGCACGTACTTTGCCTCACCTGTTGTGTGCGCCATGCGCAACAGAGGGTATACGGCGTCTCCGCACCGTCCGTGAATGAGGGCGCATGCCGGGCACAACAACCCTCCATAGAATGCCGGATCGCGCATCTCCGTCACTTGCCTCGCCAGCAAACCGTCGCACCAAACCTTCAAGGTGTCGGCGTACAGTTGCGCTGTACTCTTCGGCTCTGAGGCGGAAATTTCCGCAATCGCGGGCAAACTGATTCCCGGCAAGGCAATTCCGGCCGCCAGCACTGCCGCTCCGGTTGCCGATCGTTGCAGCAATTCCCTGCGCGTCATTCTGTCGTCAACGATGATTGGGCTCATAGCAGAAATACTATAGAAGCAAATTAGCAGGTTTGCACCTGCGGCTTCTGCTTCTGTGACACTTTCAGGGCGCTTCGCGGCGCCAGATCCGCTCCATGCTCGTTTTCTAGCCCGTTCGGGGATAAATGTCGGGATATATGTGAGTCGAGGAAACCCGCGATCTGTGGAATAAGAATGCGGCGATCCGACCTTTCCTGGCGCGAGCGAAGCTGCAAGCAGAAGAGAAACCTCAAGCACTCATGTTAGAGCAAATGACAGGCCATCAGACTCCTGAAAAAGCCCTTGCAACGCTCTACCAACGTGCGGGAGATCCCTTCTACGAGCTCCATTGCCAATTTCCTGGCCGACCCAGGCTACGCGCAGCAGATCTTTGTCACCAGCGAGCCGTATTTCGCCAAGCAGGCCGACGCTCAAGTGCGCACCACGCTCATCAGCTCATCGGGGTACGATCCGTATCGCGTGCAATTCACCACACGCGATTTCGCCGCGAGGAATCCTGACATTGTGGCGAAATTTGTCCGTCCCAGCATTCGCGGATGGCAAGACGATCTCCGCTATCCGGGTCCCACCTATGTGTTGCTGTGACCTGCACCCATTTTCCGCACGGTGATCTTACGACTTAACCAGCTGTTGAAGCGCCCCGGACTTCTGTACCAATCGACACTGAAGATTTTGGCGGTCAAGGCTCTCCCGAGCTTGATTGACGGGCTTGAAGCTCAGTCCAGAGACTGAGTAGAAAACTTCTAGCGCCTGCGATTTCAAAAAGCGCTTCGCCCCGATATTGGAGATTTTCCGGCAAGAGAACCGCCTCGCAGGCATTCGGACATCGGATCAGTGAATGACTCGCTGGTAATCGAATGTCGAACGGATCCAAAGTTCCCAGACACCAACGCGTCAATGAGTAACTCGCCCTGTTGGCAATAATTGCCAGATCATGATGGATGCCGCGGCTTATCGCAGCCGGCATTGCTTGGCTTTATGAGATTGGAGCAGGATCCAAGTTAGCAGGAATGATGAGTTGAAATACGGTTCCTTTGTGCATCTCGCTTGTCACTGAAAGCTGGGCATGGTGCATCTCGGCGATCCACTTGGCGATGGCCAGGCCCAGACCGGCGCCTTCCACATTACTGCGCGAAGGATCTGCGCGGTAGAAGCGGTCGAAGATGCAGGGCAGATCGGCGGCGGAGATACCCACGCCGCTATCGCGCACTTCAACGGTGGCATGATGACTGTTGGTGCTCAGTGCGACGTCAATGCGTCCGGGCGACTGCGTATACTTGAGCGCATTGTCGAGCAGAATCCAGAGCAGACGGCGCAACGTGGAAGAGTCGCCGCGAACGTTGACGAAACGCGACGCGCCAAGTGAGACGGAGAGATCGAGACGACGGTCCTCGGCAATGGGGCGCGCCATTGCGCACGCCTCCTCGACCACGGCAGTAAGATTGAGCGATTCCAGGGCCTTGTCGCCGCGCTCGGCATCGGCGCGGGCGAGCGTGAGCATGTCTTCGAGCAGCACCGTGGCCTTGGCCGTTTCGTCCACTATGTCCTCGAAAGCTTTTCGGCTCTCGGCGTCGGCGCTGGGATTGCGCAAGGCCACTTCAGCCACGGTGCGTACGAACGAAATGGGCCCGCGCAGCTCGTGCGAGGCGTCCGCTGTGAATTGGTTGATCTGATTCACTGCGACTTCCAGCCGCGCCAGCATCGCGTTGCACGTTTCAGCCAGACGTTCGAGCTCGTCACCGCTCTTCACGACGGGCACGCGCCCCGAGAGATTCGAGATGCTGATGGAGCGGGCCGTGGCGGCGATGCGATCCACGGGCTGAAGAGCTTTGCGGCTGAGCCAGTAGCCACCCGCCGATGAGATGAGCAGCAAAATGGGAGCCGATGCGATGAGCCCTTCCCAGAAGCGGTCGAGGACCAGTAGATTCTGGCCTTCGGGCGCCGCCGCAACAAGATAAACGGTTTCACCATCGAGCGACGAACGGTGCGCCAGTACCCAATAAGGTTGGTCCGGCGCATTCACGTGATAAAACTTCTCTTCCTTGTTGGCTTCAATGGCGGGCCATGGAAACGCCAGCGCGGCCTTAGACGGGGAGGGAAGCAGGCGCGAGCCATCGGCACGAAATATCTCTTCGAGGCCGCCGCCCGTGGCGTGGGCAAAATCTGTGAAATCCTCGTAACGCGTGCCGGCGTCTTCCTGTTTTTCGAGAAGGGTGCGCAGGCGGTCGAGCCGGCTGCTCAGGGTGAGATAGCGCTCATCGACGAGCGTACGCCTGAGGTTGACCCACATCGTCATGCCAAACAGGACCCAGCCGGCGAGGAAAATGGCGCCGAACCAGATAGTCAGCCGGAGAGAGATGGAGGCCCGGCCCATCAGCATGATCCGCTGCGCAGGGAGTAGCCAACTCCGCGGATGGTATGCAACAGCTCCACTTCACCGGGATGGGTGATCTTCAAGCGCAACGCGCGGATGAAAACATAAAGGCTGTCGAAGTTCACGTCGGTTTCGCCGCTCCAACCCTCTTCAATGAGCGCGGCATGAGGAACCACGGAGCGGGCCCGGCGCATAAGAAGCGAGAGCAGGGCGCACTCGGTGCGTGTGAGCGTGGCCGTGCGCTGGCCGCGCTGCAGCTCATATTGATGCGGGTGCAGGATCAGGTCCTGAAACTGCAGCATCTGCGCCGGCCGCATGGGTACTCGTCGCCCCGCGGCGCGCACCTTAGCCAGCAGCACATCGAGCGCGAAGGGTTTGGTTAGGTAATCGTCCGCGCCGGCGTCGAGGCCGTAGACGATATCGCGCATCGTATCGCGCGCCGAGACGATGATGGCCTGGGTCCGCAGCTTTTCTTCACGCAGCTTGCGAATGACGGTCAAACCGTCTACGCGCGGGAGCATCACGTCGAGAAGCATCACATCGTAGGCATTGGTTCTGCCCAGCCGCAGCGCCTCTTCGCCGTCGTAGGCCAGCGTGACGGCATAGCCCTCGTCTCCGAGCGCACGTCCAAGGTGGCCCGCGAGACTGCGCTTATCTTCAACCACCAAGACTTGCATAGAAGAATCCTGCGATGGAGCGTAGCGGGAAATTGTGAATTCTCCATGAAAACCGCCAACGGCGCGGATTTCCTAAGATTCGCATTAGACTCCTGCGCCATACTTCTCTCGTTTTTCTCACATCCTCGTTACGCGGTAATCCATCGGAGAAATTCGCGGCGACCGTCTTGCGGAGATTGCAAGTGAATCGATTCATAGACTCTCTGCGGCATCCATCTTCGTCTTCAACGCAAGATAGCTCACACCGGAGGATCACGATGAATCCTTTGCTTCGCCGGCGCAATCTGGCTGCAGCCGCCGTTCTCATCTTTTTTATGCAAGCCGCGCTTTTCGGCCAATCGCAGACGGCTACCATCAACGGCGCTGTGACCGACGCTTCCAAAGGTGTTGTTCGAGGAGCGCGCATCGTGCTCACGCCCGGGAACGCCGTGGCTACGACGAATAGTTCGGGCCAGTTTACCGTCGAGGGGCTTGCCCCGGGAACCTACACCGTCACGATTACCGCCCCAGGCTACGCCCCGCTGATCGAGGGCATTACTCTGAAGGCAGGACAGACCGAAGCTTTCAATGCCGTCCTCGAGGTTGGCGCTGCCTCGCAGCAGGTTGTAGTCTCGGCTGGATCAGGCCCCATCCAAACCACGACCCAGGCTATCAATGAAGAGATCACCTCGGCGAACATCGTGAACGTGATGCCGCTTACGGATATTGAGGCTTTGCCCAACGCCAACATCGCCGATGCGGCCGGCCGGCTGCCGGACGTCACCCTGCAACGCAACGAAGGCCAGGGCGAGTACGTCCAGGTGCGCGGACTGGATCCGCGGCTGACCAATATCACGGTCGATGGCGTGACCGTGCCTGCGCCTGAGGTGGTCGTCGAACAGGTGGATCTGACGACGATTCCCGACAACATGGTCGCGTCCATCGTGGTCAACAAGACCCTTTCCGCCGATCAAGACGCGGGCGGCATCGGCGGCTCGGTGAACCTGGTCACGAAGTCGGCGGGAGCGGAGCCCTATTTCACTGCGGAAACAACGATGGGTTACACGCCGATCATGAATACCCGCTACGTGGGTAAGGCGAGTGTGACCGCCGGCACGCGCTTCGGCGCAGACAAGCGCTGGGGCCTGATTGGCGGCTTCGAGGAGGATTACAACGGCGCCGGCATTGATAACATCCAGCCCAGCCCGGACATCAACCCCGACGGCTCGACAACTCCCTATTACGACAACGACACCGAGCGCATGTATCGCTTCAAAGAGCTTCGCTGGGGCTATACCAGCACCCTCGATTTTAAAAAGAGCCAGACCACCAACTTTGCGCTGCGCTTCCTGCTTTCCGATTTCGACGACTGGCTCGACAAGTGGTACTACGAAATCGGCCCCAAGGCCAAGTTCTATGAGTCGAACCAAGATAGAACCCCGGAAATCGGCAGTCTGATTCTCGATGGCAACCACATTCTCAAGAACTCCTGGGTTCAATGGAGTTCGGCGATCTCCCGCTCCCGCTTCCTGAACGCCGGCGGCGATCCGGTAGCGGAGTGGAGCCCGGTATCGTCTCTGAAGAGCTACGACAAGAGCAACTGCAGCTACATCGGAACACCCGCCAGCATCTACCGGCCGGAGTGGTCGCCGGGATGCGAATCCCCCAATACCGTACCGGGTGACAATAATTTCAATCCGGATAACTATGTCCTCGATTCCTTCCGCACCACCAGCGGATCGGCCGTTGAGCTCGACTTGCAGGAGATGGCGGGCATGGGCATGAATTACCATCTCGGCTCGCGCCCGGCAACCCTCCAATTCGGCGGCGAATTCCGCAACGAGCACGCCTTTGAGGAGGCATACACGCCTGAATACGACCTCAGCGGCGCCGCAACCACCGTAACCATGGTTCCGTTCCTGTCAGGGTTCGACAACAAGCACTACTATGACGGCACGTATTACATGGGGCCTGTCACCGTCTGGAGCGAGCTGGCCAATTACGTCCTGGCGAATCCGTCGCAATTCACGCTGGATGAAGGCGCAACCCAGGAGGCCTCCCAGTCTGCCGACTTCGATCTCGTTCAGCACAATAGCGCGGGCTACGTGATGAACACCATCAACTGGCCCAGGTTCAGCCTGCAGACCGGCTTTCGTGTGGAGGCCGTCGAAGTGCGTGCGCTCGGCTATTACGTGAGCACCGACGCCAATGGCAACTGGCTTGGAACCACGCCGGAGACCTCCTCTGAGTCTTACGTCGTTCCCTTGCCCAGCGTGCAGGCACGCTGGATGGTGACCCCGACGACCGCCATCCGGGCCAACTACTCACGCGGCATGGCGCCTCCCAACCCTTACGACCTGGTGCCGTACATTCTGGACAACGGGGACGCGGGCGAAACTCCCCGCTACTCGATCGGCACCCCCAATGAGCAGCCCACCCGCTCCAACAACTACGACCTGCTGCTGGAGCAGGAACTGCACCCCTTCGGCGTCATCCAGGCGGGGTACTTCTATAAGCAGCTCTACGACCCCATCGTCCTCATTTACACCTCGTGCGAAATCGCGGGTTCCCTCTGCGACATCCCCGGGGAAAACATCAACTCGTACGATAACAACGCCCCGTACCTGGCGCAGCAGGACATTAACGCCAACAACGCTCAGGTTTGGGGTCTGGAGTTTGCCTGGCGGCAAAACATGAGCTACCTGCCCGGCGCGCTGCGCGGCATGCAGATGATGGCCAACTATTCGTATGCCGATTCGCATACCAACGGCATTCCGGGGAGCACGTATTCGCCCCCGCTCATCGGCACGTCGCGCAACGCCTTCAATTTCGAGCCTGGCTATGAGCTGGGGCGCTACGCCGTTCACCTGGGCATGACCTTTAATGGCGATTACGACTATGCCTACCAATGGTTCAACAACCAAGCCGATCCCGCCAACGACACGCCCGGCCCGTCGAACGGCCCCCTGGGCGACAACTACGCCTATTCGCACCTGCAGGTGGACGCACAGATGGGCATGCGCGTGTGGCGCGGACTGCACGTGATCGTCGACGGCCTGAACCTGACCAACGAGGTCTTCGGCTACTACAACGGGCAACCGCAATATGTGACCCAGCGCGAATACTATAAGCCCACCTACAGCGCGGCCCTGCGTTGGGAATCGAGCAGCGAGCGGTAGCGGACCGATCGGTTTTCACGGGCCGGCGCGATCAGCCTCTCTCTGTACCGGCCTTATTCTTTCAGGTGAAGAGAGTTCGAGGGAAATGAGGATGCTGCGCGTTTCGTCGTTTCTTGGCGCTTGTGCTTTGGTTGTTCTCGCGCTGGGCGCGCTGGCGTGTGAGGCGCAGGGGCCGGCTCCAGGCGCCAGCATCGACGGCCAGAAGTTGGAGTTCGTCGTTCTTCTCAGCCGGCACGGCGTCCGGTCACCCACGGCCGGTGCCGCGGATTACAGCGCGTACTCCGCAGCTCCCTGGCCGAAATGGAATGTAAAGCCGGGCTATCTTACCGATCATGGCTTCCAGTTGATGAAGCTCTTCGGCGCATATGACCGCGCGCAACTGGCCGGCGAAGGCTTGTTCTCCGCCACGGGTTGCAAAGACGCGGCGCACGCGAGCTTCTATGCCGACTCCGATGAGCGCACACGGGAGACAGGAAAAGCGATGGCGGAGGGCTTGTTTCCCGGATGCGCGCCGAAGATTGGCGGGCTGCCGCAAGGCACGCCGGATGCGCTCTTCCATCCGCTTGAGGCCCATATCACTTCTGTCGATCCGGAGCTCGCGGTTGCGGCCATAGCCGGAAGCATCGGCGGCAATGCCAACAACCCAACCGAGGCCTTTCGTGCCCAGCTCACCGAACTCGATGGCATTCTCTCGAAGTGCGGAGATCCCGCTACGCCCACCGACCGGCAGTCAATTCTCGACATTCCCGCAATCCTCACGCCGGGATCTGAAGACCACCTCGCGGAATTGCGCGGCCCGTTGAGCACAGCATCGACGCTTACCGAGAATATTCTGCTCGAATACACCGAAGGCATGGATGCGTCCGATGTGGGCTGGGGCTGTGTGAATGGCGCAAACTTGCGCAGTTTGATTGATCTTCACACTGCCGCATCGGATATCTCGCAGCGGCCAGAACCGATTGCTCGCGTTCAGGCCTCGAATCTGCTGCATCAGATCGTGTTGTCGCTTTCGCAGGCGGCCACGCAAAAACCGGTAGCCGGCGCAATCAGCCGCGTCAACGACCGCGCGTTGTTCCTCATCGGCCACGATTCCAACCTCGCCAGCGTCGCGGGGGCATTAGGCCTGCATTGGATCGCCGATGGGAGAGCCGACGATACTCCACCGGGTGGCGCGCTGGTGTTCGAGCTTTGGCAGTCGGCAGACGGGAAGAACTCGGTGCGCGTCTATTACACGACGCAGACGCTCGAACAGATGCGCGCGGCATCCGTGCTTAGCAGCAAGAATCCGCCTGTGCGGGTGCCGGTTTTCGTGCCTGGATGCAGCCACGCGGATCTCTCCTGCTCTTTCAAGGACTTTGAACTGGTTTTGGAGCAGTCGACGTCCGGGCGCGCGCCATAATCGGCTGAAGCAATCTCTAGGGGCACCCGGTGAGCCGAATCGGCTGTTCTGGGTAGGTGCGGGAGCGGCGCGATGAACGCCGTTGCGGATGAACTAAACTCGTATGGTGATGCCGCACCCATCGTGGAATGAAAGTTACGCCTCTGGACAGCTACCCTGGGATACCGGGCAGCCGGAGCCCCTGCTCGTCGAGTTCGTCACTTCAGGCGCGGTCACGCCCGGTCTGACGCTTGAGATTGGAGTGGGTACTGGCACCAATGCGATCTGGTTGGCGGAGCGGGGCTTCAACGTGCTCGGAGTCGATGTCGCGCCGCTCGCAGTCGAAAGGGCCCACGCCAAGATGAAGGGGCGCGCGCTGCGCTGCCGCTTTGCGGAATGGGATTTTCTGAAGGCGCCTCCCCCCGACGGCCCCTTCCAGTTCGTGTTCGACCGCGGTTGCTTTCATGTATTCGATGAACCAGGCGAGAGACAGCGCTTCGCGGCACACGTCGCTGCCACACTAGCGCCGGGCGGCTTGTGGCTGAGCCTGATCGGCAGCACAGAAGGTTTGCCACGTGAGGTCGGTCCGCCGCGCCGCTCGGCACGCGAGGTTACCCTCGCCATCGAGCCCGCGCTGGAGATCGTCGAGTTGCGATCAGCCGAGTTTCGCGGCGACAATGCAAAGGTCTGGTTCTGTCTTTCGCGCCAGCGCACGATCCCGGCCCAGCCTTCCACCCGGCACAGTTGAGGCTCGGTGGCGAGCGCAGTTCCCATTCTCGGCGTGCGCCCAATCGCCGGTGCACTCATCGACATATCCGGCTGTATGGCCAGCAACAGGGAGATTGCACCCAATCGGGCTCAAATTGGTTTTTTGGGGCAGGCATTTTGGAGCTGGAGAACGGTTCGCTTGCCACTTGCTCCACCATGCAGTTATAAGTTGTTTATAACCTGTAATGTACAGCGGAGAATTTGCAGATTCCTCCGCAAAATCAGTGCTTCCCGCTCGTGAAGGGCACAGGAGAAAACTCTCCGCGTTTTGAAACAGCGATGATAACAGAGCCATTCTCCAATCGGGAAATGCCGAGTGTCCTCCGAATGCATTAGGACATGAGATAAGTGAATGGCTCGCCGGCAATCGAATATCGAACTGATCCAAAGTTCCAAGACATCAACGCGTCAATGAGTGACTCGGCCTGGAATCGTGAATTGAGACAGACCGGATCCTCTTACCGTTGCCTCACTCCCACATCTTCACCTTTGGCCACAGCGCTTGGAGGTTTCCATGCAGACCTCTGCAGATGAAAACCGGCCCACGCTCATACGGCTCCACATACGGGTTTGCATCCTGGGTAAATTCCTCCACCGAGTCAAACTCGCTTTCGAGGGTGCTGCGGCTTTCTCCAAAAACGATCATGACGCTGCCCGTATAGCTGCGCGGTCCCCAGAAGAAGTAGTTCTGGTGTCCGCTGATGGCCTGCGGCACATCCGGGCGGTATACGTTCACTGCGCTGGCGTCGCCATAGTTTTCCGTGTAGATCACGGCCTGTTCGCGCTCCGCCTGCGGCAGGGAGTACCAGGCAGCGGCCAGCATGTCCGCCTTCTGCCGCCAATCCAGCATATCCGCGAAGTACTGTGGCAGCGCTGCCGTGGGTCCCGACTCCGTCTTCGGCGGCTGCACGTGGATCCGCGCCTGGTAGGCAATGCTCTGCGCTGGCGGCAACACTGGAAGTATGATTGGCAGCAGAACCGCGAGGAACGCCGCGTTCAACGCTACGTACGCCGGTATGAGCCCGCGCCGCAGCCAGGCCTTGCGGAAGAGAAGATCCCAGGCCGCCGCGCCCGCGGCAAAATAGAGCGGATAAATGGCCGCCAGGTAATAGTCTTTGGCGTGCAGAATCATCATCAGGGGCAGATACAGCACATAGGTCACACCCAGAAAACGGAACATCTTTGCCGGCCGGCCGAAGAGCAGCCAAAGAATGCCGCCAATCCACAACGGAGCCATCAGCGGCCCGAAGACCATCATCTGGGTAAACAGAAACTGCAGCGGCCCCATGTGCACGTTCTTGCCGTTAACCTGATCGTTGTGCAGCAGCTCGAGTGTTGCCCAATGGTGCTGCATCTCCCAAAGCAGATTGGGCAGAATCAGCAGGACCAGGAGTGCAAGGCCGATCGGGAACCATTTTGAAGCGAGCAGCTTCCGCTGTTTTGTTATCAGCAGCGCCGCCAGCAGACAGACCAGAAAGAAAACCTCGTTCCACTTGTTTTCGAGGCCCAGGCCCGCCGCCACGCCCAGCACTACCCACCACAATGCCACTGCCCGGCCACTGCGAATGCCGCGATCGGCCAGCTGCGCCAACTCCATCAGCGCGAGAGCCACCATCATCCAGAAGAGCGGCTCAAAAGTGCTCGTCGAAAAGGTCTCACTGGCGCCAATCGCCATGGGCGCCAGCAGAATCCCCGTCATGGCCAGCGCCTGCGCCCAGCGCGACCCGCCCATCCGCCACGCCAGCAACCCTGTTATCGCTACTTCCGCGGCGCCCGCCAACGAGGCAAAGGTCCGGAACAGCGCCAGCGAATGCAACCCAAACAGCAACTCCGAAATGCGCGCGACCAACGGAATGACGGGAGGCTGATCCACATACCCCCACGCCAGATGGCGGCCACACACAATGAAATACAACTCATCCCGAAAAATGCCGTACCCTGCATGTTGGATCATTATCTGGCCCAGCGTTGACAGAACATATTTCAGCAGGCCAAACCCCACCGCCATCCGCACCGCGCCCTTCGCGGATAGAGCTGTAAATTCCCGCGGCTCGGCAATCCTCGTCTCAGTTGTCACTCCGCTCGTGCCTCCATCCCCTCGCACAAGTACTTCGCCAGGATCAAACCCTACGCATAGCTTATCCCCGGTGTTCCGCGATCATGTATCCCTGAACCCGAAAGAGCAAGCTGGACATTGATTCACGCGAAATCACCCGTGCGCTCATTGACACATTCTGGGCGTATGATCGGCGACGGAGGGATTGGACCAAAGCTCGGCTGAAATTGGGGCTTTTGGGGGGACTTTGGAGCTGGAGAACGGTTCGCTTGCTACTTGCTCCACCAAATCCCTCTCGAGCATCTTCTGGTTTTGCGGTCCTTCGCTCCGCTCGGGATTTCGCCTGCGGGCTCAGACGCCCGCATGACGGCGCAAGTTCGATCCCGACCAGATTCACCATAAAGTCTCAAGATCCGCACGACTTGTCACAAATTGCCCGGTTCTGCCGCGAAATTGCGGGCATTGACCCTGGAAGGACACGGGCACAGCGCAAAATATCTGCTGGCGCTGATCTGGCCTTCCGTGTTTAGCTGGATTCGCGTCCCCTGCGCTCCTGAACATCCTCAAACGTAAAACCGGAGACGACCCTTCATGCCCTCAATCTACGCGCTACTTGTGGCCATTAACGCATATCCTCCACCAGTTGACTTGCTCGACGGATGCCTGAACGACGCGGATTCCATCGAGGCAATGCTTCGTGCCCGCTTTGATACCGAATCTCTCCATCTGCTCCGCATTCAGGACTCCGCGGCCACGCGCCAGGCCGTCATCGACAACTTCCGCTCGCATCTTGGCCAGGCGAAACAATGTGACCTGGCGCTTTTCTTCTACGCCGGCCACGGCTCGCTGGTGCCGACGGGCGGACAATTCTCGACCGTTGAACCGAGCGGCATGAACTCGTCGATTGTCTGTTATGACAGCCGTTTGCCGAACGGGCTTGATCTGGTCGACAAAGACATGGCCGTTCTGATCTCGGAGGTCACGGCCAACGGAGCCCATCTCACCACCATGTTCGACTCCTGCCATTCGGGCTCGATGGACCGCGGCCCGGCCGTGCGTCGCGTAAGCGCTCGCCCTGACGCACAGCCCGCTTCAAAGTATCTCACCAATCCCGCCGTGCTCGAGGCTGCTATCCGCAACCTGCCCGGCGCCATGCAAAATGCAAACCCGATCACTCGCGCCGCCGCCGCCTGCTCCAAACCGGGCCAGAGCGGCGCGCATATTCTGCTTGCGGCCTGCGATACCGACCAGACCGCTCAGGAGTATATCGACCCGAGCACCGAGAAGAACCACGGTGCATTCACGTATTTCCTGACCGATACGCTCAACCAGACGAAGGCCGGCCTCGGCTACCGCGAGTTGATGCATCTGACGAGCGCCGCGATGAGCGTGGATGTTCCGTTGCAGACGCCAAAGGTGGAGTCCTCGGGCGGAGACCATATGCTGGACGCTCTCTTCCTCGGCTTCGATGCGGCCGCGCAAACGGACTACGCCATTGTCGCCTTCAGCAACCTCACGAACCAGTGGCAGCTCGATCGCGGCGCAACGCTTAACATCGCGGCCGGCAATCGTTATGCGCTTTACCCGCTCAGCACCGCAGATACCAACCTCGCCGATTCCAGCAAAGCCTTTGCCTTCGCCGCTGTCACCCAGGTCCAGCCCGCTGCCGCCGTGCTCCAGCCCGATCCGACTCCTGCGCTCGACCAAAACGCGCAGTACAAGGCCGTCGCGGTCGTCGCATCGTTTCTCGATCACACGTCCATTTGGAAGCAACGCCTTGCGCTCACGAATCCCAACACGCAGATTCCCGCCGCGGCCATTGAGTTCACCTTCACTGTGAATCCTGGCACTGCGCAGGCGCAGAGCTTTACCTGTCCGCCCACGGACGCCGTAGAGCTCCCCTACCACGCCGTGCAAATGAGCCTTTATTCGACTCCCGACGGACGTCCCACTTATGTTGCCTCGGTCAAGAACAACGAGACCGCGAGGCTCTATGTCGCGCTTCTATATTTCTCCGCTGACTTCAGCATCACGACAGATCTGCTCGGCGGTCAGACGCAGTTCCTTGACCCCGGCAGTCAACCCATTTACACCCGGTCCGGCAGTCCGGAGCACGCTTCTGTGCCGGGAGCAGCGACGGAGGCCACCGACTATATACTCCTGATCGCATCGACAGACTTGTTTGACGCGACTCTCTTCGCCATGGGTCCCATCGGCACTCCGGCGCAGCCCACCGGTGGCGCAGGCGACCCTGTTCCGCAACACGATTTCTTCACCCGCCGCATCGCACTCCACATTACGCGAACCCTCCAGGCCGCACAGGAAAACACGGTAAGGCGGGAACCTGCGCCAACTCCGCAACCTGCAGCAGGAGCCAGCGCTCCCGCCTGAGACAATCCGCTCCTCCGGCCCCCATTGCCGCCTTCGCCCGCCCGACTCCTAGGTCCCCGTACGGCTGCCTGGGTCGCGATTCGTCGAGGACAGAATCGTCAGCACTGTCCCCGCAGCGCCCTGGCCCTGGATTGGCCCCGGCGTTGCGCCTTCTGGCAACACCTGCGCAAGGTATCCGCTTCCGGTCGGCGTCAGAAACGTGTAGGTCACGGTCGCGCCGCCGGCAATCGTCACCGGCGAGCTTGGTGTAGGCGACAAAATCGACGCGGTCGCCGGCGTAAGAACCAGCAGCGTGCCCCCGCTGCCCGCGTTTATAAATTCAACCTGCTGCCCCTGGGCAACGAAAACCTGCGGCGGCTGGGCCTGCCGAGAATTCCCCGCCTGCGCAATCTGCACTTGCTTTACGCTCATTCGTTCCTCCGTTGCTACTTCGATAAAGCTGCTTCCCGGATTGCCGGGGGAGCATCCGGATCGCGGCGAAGCGATTTGAAGGTTGGACTCTCCTTAGCGTAGGTGGCCGAGTAGCCAAGCTGCAATGCCTTTGTGAGGAATTCGATCGCATCTTTCCGCCGGCCCAGCACCTCATAGGCTTCGGCGACCCGCTCGGCCACATCCGGATCCTTCGGCGCCAGCGCAATTGCTTTGCGCAGCAACGGCAGCGCGCGCGTCTCGTCGTGCAGGCTGGCGTAATACTTGCCCAGCATGGAAATGGTGTAGGAATCGTCGGGCGTGCGTTTGCGCTCTTCCTCAGCCAGCGCCGCGGCCTTCTGAAATGCCTCCGCCGCCTGGATTTCGTGATTTCCGGCCGCGACATAAGTCTCCGCCAGGTCGCCCCACACATCAAACTGCTCCGGAGCCACATGCGTCGCCCGTTCATACGTGGCCATGGCGCTCTGGAAATCGTTCTGCCGAAAATAAACAATCCCCAGCGAAATCAACGTATCGGCTCGCGGGTCCAGCTGGAGAGACTTTTCCAACGTTTCCTGTGCATCTTTGAGCCGGTCTTCTTTGATATAGACCAGGCCAAGGTTGTAGAAGACCCGCGCGTTTTGCGGCGTCTTCTCGAGCGCCGTCTTCAGGCTCGCCTCGGCCTCGCTAAAATTCCCGGTATCGATCTGCATGGCTCCCAGCAGATAAGGCCAGCGCCAGTCGTCGTCGTCCAGGTCCATCGCCAGCTGGAACTCCTTCTGCGCATCCTCGACGCGACCCTGACGCCAGCGCGCCATGGCCAGTGCCGCATGAGCGTCGGCGCTCCGTGGATCGAGATCGACAGCCTTTTCGAGTTCTGCAATGCCTACGTCGAACTTCCCCTGGTCCACATGAATCGACCCCGCCGTCATCTCCACCGGCGAAAGGTTGGCATTCATCGTCATCGCATTCGCGCTCGCATCGTTGGCGGCATCGGCCCACTTCGCCTCGCTTGTGTCCTTGTACTTTCGCCAGTAGGCACGGGCCAGGCCCGCCTCGGCGAGCGCGTCGTCCGGCGCTCGCTTCAGCGCCGACTCGTACAGCGCGATTGCCTTGTCCGTATTCCCCGGAATGTCGTAGCGCGCCAGTGCCTCGTTTGCCGCCAGCGTGTCCTCGTAGCCCGGCCGCGCCATTGACATCCCTGCCTCATGGATCTTTGCCCACCAGTGCTGCCCGAAAGCAAACCAGAACGCAACCCCCAGACCGACAATCCCGTAGAGCCTCCGGAGTGGACTGCGATCCTTCTTTTGCCTCTCCTTCCTCTCGTCTCTTTCATCCTTTCCGGCCTTCCGTCCGCTCCGCAGCTCGGGCTGCTCAGCCTCCTGGCGCGTTGCAATCAAGCCGGCGAGCGCCGCACCCATCTGCGCCGCGCTGGCATAACGCATCTGCGGATCGGCCTCTGTGGCCCGCCGCACGATCGTATCGAGACGCCACGAGACGGCGCGCGGCGGGACGACCCCCGTGGGCGCAACCGACCCCGTGGTGAGAAAACGCAGCAACACGCCCATCGAGAAGAGATCGCCCTGCACTGTGGCCGCTTGCCCGGCAGCAATCTCCGGCGCCATGTAGGCCGGGGTTCCTGACCATCCCGAACCGGCGAGCAGGTTCTGGCTCAGCCCGAAGTCCATGAGCAGAATGCGGCCGCTCTCATCGCGCATCGCATTGCCGGGCTTGATGTCCCGGTGCAGCAGTCCCGCGGCGTGCACCGCGCTGAGAGCGTCGCACAGAGCCACGCCTGTCTGCGCAGCGGAGGCTTCGTCCATCACACCGTTCGCCGCGATGAACGCATTCAGCGTCTGGCCGCGCACAAACTCGCTCCAGAAACCGACGCGCCCCTCGCGCCGGTCGACGCCGTAAACGGGCACGATGTTGGCGTGATGCACGCGCGCCATGGCCCGCGCCTCGGCCAGGAGCGCCGTGAACTCCTGCTCGGGGTCCAGCCCGCGCGGCAGCAGCAGCTTCAGCGCCACCTCACGCTCCAGCACCGGGTCCCAGGCACGATAGACTTCGCCGAATCCGCCCCGGCCCAACAATTGCAGGAGCTGGAAGTCTCCCCATGTCTTGAGCGGAGCCGCAGTCCGGGCAGGGGGCGGCTCTGAATTCTGCCCGGGCGCCAACTCCGTCTCGCTGCATAGCGGGGCTTGGTCGGGCGAACGAGTCGCGTCAGGGTCGATTGGCCGGGCGGCGCCCGGATCCTGCGAGACACCTTGCGACTGGGTCACTTCCGGGGAAGGAACTTCCGCCATCGTTGCCACTCCACGTCTGGTCCGGAGGGAAAACTGCGCCCGCGCGCTCATGGGGCGGCTTGCACCGGTTCATGACGAGCAAACCATGCAAATCGCGGGATAAGCTGTAGGATACACCTGACTGTTCCGCTGCCATTCGGAGGCCTTTCACGGCTGCAGCCAGTGGACGTTGAGGCCGCTGCCGCATCCCAATCTTGAGCAGCGTGGAAAAGAGAGGATCTTCCCATGACCGCTGCCGCGCGAAGGCCCGTGCTGCACTACACAAATGCCGAAGGCGCGCACACTTTTTCGCTTGACGGGCCCACGATCTCGATCGGCCGCCATCCCGACCAGAATCTCGTGCTGACCGATAACTTCGTCTCCCGCCGCCACGCTGTCCTGCACCAGACCGCGTCCGGCTATGAGATTGAGGACCTCGGAAGCTCCCATGGAACCTATCTCAATGGAGAGCGTATCCGCAGCGCGCTGCTGCGCCCGGGAGACGTTCTTCAGTTCGGTTCACCTGGCTCCATGAAGCTCCGTTTCCGCGTTTTCGACGACGACCAGCCGCGCCCCACTCTCACCGACGACCTGCTCAGCACCCTCGGCCAGATCTCTGCCGGCCAGCGCACGCCGGCGCAGGAGATCGGCCAGCTCAACTTTCTTCTCGACGCCGCCCGGCGGCTCAATGCCGGCTACGCGACCAGCGACATTCTCCACGCGCTGCTCCAGCTCTCCATCCAGCTCACCGGCGTCGAGCGTGGTTTTGTCTTTCTCTTCAAGCCCAACGCAGAACGATCCGCCGCTCACGATCGCTGGACTTCGGAGCTGTATCTCGGACTGGGATTGAGCTCAGCGGGCGATATTCTCCATGAGGACTCCACCGTGTCCCGTTCGGCCATCGGCCACGCCATCGACAACTCCTCGAAGTTCACCATCAGCGACACACGGTCCGATCCCCAGTCCTCGCCCACGGATAGCATCCTCGCCAACGCCATCCGCTCCATCTACTGCATTCCCCTGCGCCGCCGCGCCGTAGCGGCGGAAACGGACGGGGCGCCGGCACTCTCTGGCAGGCAGCCAGATCGGCAGCAGGGACAATTGCTGGGCGTTCTCTATCTCGACAGCCGCGTGAGCGCCGGCCGTCTCAACACGCTCGACCACGAACTGCTCGACACCATCTCCACTGAAGCCGCGATTCTGATCGACAACGCATTGCTGTCGGAAAGCGAGCAGAAGGCCCGCAAAGCGGCGGAAGAGCTCGCCATCGCCGCGCGCATCCACGCCGGGCTGATGCCGGCCACACTGCCCCGCTCGCCGTTTGCCGCGTTGCAGGCGCGCACCGTTCCCTGCCGCGAGATCGGCGGTGATTTCTACGACGCCATCGTTCTGCCCGATGCGCTGGGCGTCGTCATCGCCGATGTCTCCGGCAAAGGTGTGCCGGCGTCCATCGTCGCCGCCACGCTCCAGGGCATTATTCACGCGCAGATGCTGACCGGTCAGCCGCTTGACGAGATTGCGGCGCTCATCAACCGTTTCCTCTGCGACCGCAACGTCGGCAAGTACGCCACCCTGGCGCTGCTCAAGCTGCATCCCACGGGCCTTCTCCAATACATCAACTGCGGACACATCGCGCCGCTGCGTGTTTCTCAGACCAACGTCGAGCCGCTGCCCGAATCAAACCTAATCGTCGGCCTGCTCCCTCACGCGGCGTACTCGCCTGCCGAGACCCATCTCGCGCCCGGCGAGCGCATCTTGCTGGCCACAGACGGTATTCCCGAAGCCTGCAATGCCGCCGAAGAGGAGTTCGGCCAGGAGCGCTTCCTTGCCACCGCCCGCCTGGAGCGCATCGACGCCATTCTCGACAGCGTGGCCGCGTTTCAGGGCGATTATCCCGCCCAGGACGACTTGACCCTGGTAGACCTGCGCTATCTCGGCCCGCCGAGTTAGCAGACTGAACGGTTGGTTACGCTAACCTCATTTTGCGGATGTTGGACCCGTGTCCGGCGCCATGCGCACGGTCAATTCGGTGAACGGGAAAAGCCTGTCTAGGGACTCCAGCGCGTGCTCCATGGTTTCTAATGAGTGCGTCATCGAGTCAGCCTTTAAGACTGCCTACCATCAGGGCTGCCACCCTCCACCAAGCGCGCTGTAGAGCTGAACGAGACTGAGCGCCTCGTTTTGCTGGGCGTTTACCAGGTTCAATTCGGCAGTATAGAGATTGGAGTCTGTGGTGAGCACTTCAAGATAAGCAGTCGAGCCACCTTGATATCGGATTCTTGCGAGCCGCGTGGCGTCCTGTGCAGCCGCAACGAGCTTCTCCTGTTGTTCGCGATTGGCGCGCTCCTTGTTCGACGCGATCAATGCATTCGAAACATCACGGAAGGCTCCCGATATGGTCTTCTGATAATTCAGCACCATCTCTTCTTTCGAAGCCTCGGAGAGTTCGAGCTGGCCACGAAGTTTGCCGCCTTCAAAAATCGGCTGTGTCAGCGAGCCGATGCCGTAGATCGTCTTGCCGGCGGTGCTGAAGATGCTCGACAGGCTGTCTCCTCCCACGCCTCCTGAACCGCTGATGGTCAAGTTAGGGAAGAACTGAGCGCGAGCGACCCCGATTTGGGCGTTGGCAGCAATCAATTGAGCTTCAGACTCCTGAATGTCAGGCCGCCTCTCCAGAAGCTCGGAAGGTATCCCTACGGGAAGCTCCTGGGGCGGAGGTGCGAGTGCATTGGGGTCCTGGTGTGTTATCGGCCCAGGATCCTCACCTATGAGAAATGCCAAGGCATTTTCCTGCTGCTGAATCTGCTCTTCGAGTTGAGGGATCTGCGAAGATGCGGTGTAGAGCAGCTGCTCTGACTCACGAACGTCGGAGAGCGGCACGGAGCCGCCGCTTTCAAGGGTTCTGGTCAGGTCGACTGAATCCTGACGGACCTTCAAGGTCTCTCGCGTGATCTCGAGCTGACGATCGAGCGCGCGGAGTTGAATATAGTCCGTTGCAACCTCTTGCACCACGGTCATCTGAACGGCACGCCGCGCCCACTCCTGGGCCAGAAGTTGTTCACGCGCAGCCTTGGTTTGGTTGCGATAGAGACCCCAGAAATCCGGCGCCCACGATGCGGAAACGCTGAGTGACCCGGCAGCTAAAGGGTCTGGCAGTTGCACACCCAGGTTGCTGGGCACCGTGGCGCCGATTCCGGTGCCGCCGAAGGCCACATTGGGAAACTCCTGCGATCGCGTGATGCGCACCTGTGCCTGTTGCTCGAGGATATGTTGCGCAGCAATGCGCACATCGTAGTTATTGGCGAGAGCCTTGCGGATCAGGTCCTGCAGTTCGGGCTCCTCAAATACCTTCGACCATTCCTCGTCGCCCATTGAAGACTTGGCGTCGGACGAGACAGGGGTATTATCCGGGCCGCGAAATGCAGGCGGCGCCATCGCGTCGGGACGGACGTACTTCGGCCCTACATCGCATCCGGCAACGAACGTGAATGCGGCCGCCAGAAGAGCAGGCTTTGCGAATCGTGAAAAAAATGCACGGCGAGTCATGCCTCACCTCCATCCGCTTGCGCAAGCGCCATCGCCTGCTTCGCGTCTGATGTGGGACCGCACAAACCGTGACTGGAATCCATCGTGGTTCCCCTGCCGCCCCTCGCGAAGCGATGGGATAGGTATTCGACGACAGCGAAGGTGACCGGAATGAAGATCAGGCCCAGTGCTGTAGAGAGCGTCATCCCGCCGACAACGACAGTCCCAAGAATCCGCCGCGACGCGGCGCCGGAGCCCGTCGCCACCCACAAGGGCAAGCAGCCGACGATGAAGGCCAGGGCGGTCATAACGATCGGTCTGAGCCGGAGGCGCGCAGCGTTCAGCGCGGCGTCGCAGATGCTTTGTCCGCTCTCGTAATTCAATTTTGCAAATTCGACGATGAGAATTGCGTTCTTTGCTGATAGTCCGACCAGCATGACGAGTCCGATGGTGGCGAAGATATCGTTTTCGAATGCGCGTGCATGCAATGCGACGTAGGCGCCCAGAATCGCAACTGGGGTGCTCAGCAAGACACTGAACGGAAGTGTCCAGCTTTCATAGAGGGCGGCCAGAATCAGAAATACGAAAACGATCGAAAGGCCGAATACCGCCCAGGAGGGAATGCCCTTCTCAGCCTGCTGCTCCTGGAACGACATGCCCGAATAATCAAAGCCGGCGCCAGGCGGCATGGTTTGGTGAAAGACCTCCTCGAGCGCCGCCCGCACTTGCCCGGAACTGTAGCCGGGTGCGCCTGTGATATTGATCTGGGCTGCGTTGTATTCATTGAAACGATAGATGAACTCAGGGCCGGTGACCTGTTTGACATTGACAAGCGCACTGAGAGGCACCTGGCTGCCGTTGGCGCTGCGCACGTAAAACTGGTCGATATTGGCGATGTTCGTTCGCGATGTGCCCTCAGCCTCAACGTACGTCTGCCACTGGCGCCCGAAGCGGTTGAAGTAGTTGACGAGATACCCGCCCATGAAGGTCTGCATGGTGGTATAGATGTTCGTGAGATCGACTTGCTGCTCGAGCGCCTTCTCCTTATCCACATCGACATAGAGTTGCGGAACTGCGGGCTGGTACGAGGGAATTGCCGCCGCAACCTCCGGTCTTTTTGAAATGGCCCCGAGGAACGTAAATACGTTTCGGGCCAGCACTGTCGGGTCGTCGCCGCCTGAGCGGTCTTCAAGAATCATGGTTACACCGCCGGAGGTTCCGATTCCGGGAATGGACGGCGGTGGAAAGGCGAACGCAATTCCGTCAGCATCGGCGCTGAGCTGCTTTTGAATGCTGCTTTGCAAATATTGAAGCTGTTGTTCCTTGGTCTTGCGCACCGCCCACGGCTTCAGATTGACGAAGAAGAATCCCGCGTTTGTGCTTTGCACCTGCGTCAAGAGCGAGAAATCCGTAACCGCAATTACGCCTTCAACTCCCGGAGTCCTGAGCAACGCGGCCGAAATCTTTTGTTCGGCTGCATCGGTGCGCTGGGCTGAGGCGCCATCGGGAAGCTGCAATGCAAGGAACATGTAGCCCTGGTCCTCAGTGGGAAGAAATCCTCCCGGGAGCGAGCTGCCGAGATAGACAGCCAACGCCGCAACCAAGCCAAGTGCGACCATGGCAAAAGCAGACTTGTGAATCAGAATCCGCGAGGTACCGATGAAATTGTCCGTCGCACGGCCAAAGAAACGATTGAATAGATCGAAGCCGACGCGCAGCGGACCGCGCTTACGGCTCTCATCCTTTGGCTTGAGCAGCAGTGAGGCGAGCGCCGGCGACAAAGTAAGCGCGTTGAACGCGGAGATCAGAACCGAGATTGCGATGGTGACGGCAAACTGCTGATAAAGCCGGCCTGTAATTCCCGGAATGGCCGCCGTGGGGATAAAGACCGCCGCCAGAATGAGGGCAATTGCCACCACCGGGCCGCCCACTTGCTCCATGGCTTTTTCTGTCGCTGCTTTTGGATCAAGTCCCTGCTCAATGTGATGTTCGACGGCCTCGACGACGATAATTGCGTCATCAACCACAAGGCCGATGGCGAGCACGAGGCCAAACAGCGAAAGCGTGTTGATAGAGAAACCAAGCGCGGGAAAAATGATGAACGTACCAATAAGAGACACGGGAACAGCGAGCAGCGGAATGAGTGTGGCGCGCCATCCCTGAAGGAAGATGAAGACGACGATCACTACCAGCCCGAGCGCTTCAAGCAGGGTGTAGACGATCTCGCGAATGCCGGAGGTGACGGCCTTCGTCGTGTCGAGCGGAATGGTGTAGGTGATGTTCGGCGGGAATGTTGCCGAAAGCTCCTTCATGCGCTGCGTAACCGCTCGCGCAGTTTCGACCGCGTTCGAACCGGGAAGCTGATAGATCGCCATCACCCCGGAGGGCGCCTGGTTGTAGCGGGCCGAAATGGTGTAGGCCTGATCGCCCAATTCGATTCGGGCCACGTCGCGCAAATGCAGAATTGAGCCGTCAGGGTTAGCACGGAGAATGATGTTGCCGAATTCCTCGGGCGTCACCAGCCGGCCTTGTGTGCGCACGGTGTAAGTGAATTGCTGGCCTTGTGGAATCGGCTCTCCACCGATTTGGCCCGCCGGGTTTACGTTGTTTTGCGTTTGGATTGCCGCGATCACTTCCGGCGCCGTTACGCCCAGCTTGGCGAGTTTGTCTGGCTGCACCCAGACACGCATAGCGTACTGGCCGCCGAAGACCTGAACGCGCGAGACGCCATTAACGCGGGCAAGCTGGTCCTGTAAGTTGATAATCGCAAAATTCGTAAGAAAATCTTGGCTCAAATCGCCGCCGGGCGAATTGATGGCCACCAGCATCAGCGGAGAAGTGAGCGCCTTTTGCACGGTGAGACCGGCGGTGGTCACCTCCGGCGGCAACTGCGACTGGGCCTGATCCACTCGCAACTGTGCAAGCACCTGATCGATGTTCGGATCGGTCTTGACGTCGAAGTCGACGAAGATTTGACTCACACCGTTGTTGGCGCTCACGGAGTCCATGTAGATCATGTTGTCGACTCCGTTCATTTGCTGCTCGATGGGGGTCGACACCGCCTGCGCCACTGTCTTGGCATCGGCGCCAGGATAAGTTGCGGTAACCAGAATCTCGGGAGGAACGATATTGGGGAACTGTGAAATGGGGAGCTGAACCATCGACACAGCTCCAATGATCACAGTAAGAATCGCGATGACGATGGCCACGATGGGCCTGCGGATAAAGAATTTGGACATGAATTTACCGCGTGGCAGACTGGGAGGTCTGAGGGTTAACGGAAGGCTGGTACTGCGTCAATTGCGGAGCGACCGGCTCCCCTTCGCGGAGTTTCTGAAGGTTATCAGTGACAACCAGCGAACCTCCGGCCAGTCCGCTTTCAATCACCCAGTTGTCGCCGTATTGCGGGCCCAGCGTCACGTTGTTGACATGAATGGTGTGATTAGCGGCCACGGTGTAGACCTGCTGCTGCCCCTGGAATTCCGTGACCGCAATCTGAGGAACCAGAACCGCGTCATGCCGAATCTCGGTTTCCGCGCGCACGCGCCCAAATTGGCCGGGCCGGAGAATGTTGCCGGGATTCGGAAAAGCCGCAGCGATCCGGATCGCTCCCGTTTGCGCGTTGAGTTCGCGATCCACAAACTCGATGTGCCCCTTGTAGGGATACACCTCGTCATTAGCAAGGGTTAACGTCAAGGGGATCTTCGAGCTACCCTCGAGCAGGCCGCTTCCACTTTTGCGCGCGCGGTCGACCAGCGCGAGATACTCGCTATCGCTGATCGAAAAATAGACTTTGATCGGATTCAACTGGGATACCGATGTAAGAATCGACTGCGTGCTCACCAGGTTTCCCACCTGGGTCGTAGCCTGCCCGGCCACGCCTGTAATCAGAGAGCGAACCTGGGTAAAGCCGAGATTCAACTGCGCCGTGTCTACCGCCGCCTCAGCCGATTCCACTGCGGCTTGCGCCTGCGCCTTCTGCTGAATCTCGTTGTCGAGCTGACTTTGCGCGATTGCATGCGCTTCGGCAAGAGGCGTGTCCCGGTTGACATTGATGATTGCAAGGGCAAGCTGCGCCTTAGCCTGCCCGAGCTGCCCCTCTGCCTGGTGCAATGCTGCCTCAAACGGGCGCGGATCGATCTCGAAAAGAACCTGGCCCTTTTCCACCTGTGCGCCCTCGCGGTAATCCTGCTGCACCAGATATCCGTTCGCCTGGGGCTGAATCTGCGCATTTACATATCCGTCGAGCGTCCCTACCCATTCGCTCGTCACCGGTACTTCGCTCCGCGTCGCTTTCACCACCGAGACCGGCATCGCCGCCCGTTTGGGGGCGCCAGTGCTGGCGTGAGTCGTTTCGCAGCCTTCGAGCATCGGCATCATAACAATGAAAGCAATCAGCCCGACGCATGCGGCCAAAGCCGACCGGCGCGTGGTAAGAATTGAAGTCGACCTTAGATTGCCCTGCTTCACTTGACCTCCGCATCGCAAACCTGCGCTTGCTTAAAAAACATACATTCCTGTATGTTTCCTAACAGACGCGCGAAGGTTGCTCATCGATTCATGAATATTTTGCGCGGTGAAAGGGCCTGGGGTTGAAATCGTCGGCGCACAAGCAGGAGCGGGCGATCGTCACGCGGGAACAGCTATTGAAAGCTGCACGGGAGATTTTTACCCGCAACGGCTTTGAATCCGCTCACATCGAGGAAATAGCGGCTAAGGCAAAAAAGACACGCGGCGCGTTTTACGACAACTTCCGCGATAAGGAAGATGTTTTTTTTGCAATATTCGAACAGGATATCCTTCGTGATCAGGTAAAAGTGATCGAAGAGATGTCAGCAGCATCGAATCTCGACCAACGTGTCGAAATCCTTGCGCGACATCTGGAAGAACTTTTTCGCGATAAGCAGCGCGTGCTGCTGAACCTCGAGTTCAAGATGTATGTGATTCGGCATCCTCAAAAGAGGAAGCGGTTAAGCAAGCTTCACTCAGAGATGTGTCTTCGCTGTTCGATGACCAAGATCAACACACTCTTTCCGGAATTGGTCGGAGCCGGAATCGAGAAACGGCGAAAGCTTACAACGGAGATGGGCGCAGTCATCGACGGTCTTGCCCTCAATTCCCTCTTTAACCCCGAAGGCCTCGGAGACGAACAACGCAAACGCCTCTTGCGGGTTGCCGCCCTCGAAGCGCTTCATGACGCCCAGGAGGGATAAGACGATGCAGGTTCGAGCTGAAGCCGGCACAGCATAAAGCGGTTTGCGCCGGTGAGCGGACTTTCATCCCGCAATCTTTCACCAGCCGCATGCAGCCGGTTTGTGTGATGGTTTGAGGCTACGGCAATTTCCGGGTTGCTGTGGCCTTTTGCATTTCGTGCAGAATCGCCGCTCCATAGACCCCAGCGACTACAGCGGTTTCACAGTTGCTGTATCCCGAAGCCGCAGATGCTAAGTGGCTTTTCACCAATAAAAAGTCACCTTCCGCAACTGTGAAATATGGCTACATGTACTGTGGAACCGCTCTAAGACCTGTCGCCGGGGACCCCGTCTTGGGGTCGCGTCGACTTGGCTCGAGTGTCCTCGGCATACAGTCACTCTGAAATTGCTTTAGCGAACTTCGACCTCTTTCGCTTTTCCATTGTCGGGAATCAGAAAATCGACGCTATTGCCTTTCCGATTCGCGTTCACGGCAGCTTTGTTCGAATCGATCGTCACGATGCCCTTTTTCGGCGTCCAGCCGTAAATCTCCGCGTGTATCATCTTCCACCACGCCGGGTATGTACCCTCGTGCGCGCTGATCGCCAGTTTCAGCCCTTCTTGCGTAATCTGGCAACTGAAGTGCATCCTCAGGAAGAGTCCTTGCTCAAAAGCAAAGCTCTTTCCATCATCCTGGTAAAGGGTTCCCTCGCACGAGTCTCCCGCATAGATGCGCAGCGTGAGCGGACCTTGCGGAACTTGGTTCGTATTCTCCACAAGAGGCGCCATGGGAAGAATGGAGCCGGCACGCACGTAAACCGGGAGGCGATCAAGATGCGGCGTCACCTGAATGGCGAACGGACGGTTCGAATCCGATGGTGGATCCGGATCGACCGCCGCCGTCGCCGATTGAGGCAAAGGACGCGCGTTGACCCTTTCACCGGTCCAGAAATCGTACCAACCTGCAGTGGGCAGTTCAACCTGGTAATCGTCCAGCTCATCAGGGTAAGGCTGGGGCGCGATGAGGAGATCGGGCCCGAGGAGGAACTCGGCTGAAGCACCAGAATCGAGATCAATGGGGTGACCATCGGCAGTAGCATCCGGGAATTCCAAAAACAGCGGCCGGACCAGAGGCAGCCCGGTGCGCGTTGCTTCTTCTGCAAGCGTGTAGATATACGGCATCAACTTGTAGCGTGTCTCGATAAAACGCCGGCGGATGTTCTCCTGGTCCTCACCGCCCACCCACGGCTCCTGATCGCCGGTCCCCTTCTCCGTGTGATCTCGATCGATCGGCTGGAAGGAGCTTACTTCGATCCATCGAGTGAGCAATTCAGGCGATGGGGTCCCGGCGTATCCACCGACGTCTGCTCCGCTAAAGGCGAATCCGCTCAATCCAAGATTTTCGAGCATGGGCGTGGCCATGCGCAGATGGTTCCAGCTGCTGCTGTTGTCCCCGGTCCAGGTCAGTGCATACCGCTGCCCGCCGGCAAAGGTTGCACGGGTGAGAACAAAAGGCCGGCTCCCGGGATCCAGTGCGCGCAAGCCTTCGTAGGTTGCGCGGGAATTCTCCATGCCGTAGATGTTGTGAATCTCGGCGTGCGTCGCACTACGCGGCAAGAAGCCCGGCTCATCGATACGATGCATCACCGTCAAGGGCATGGTGAATGTAGGCGAGTTGAAGATCGACGGTTCGTTCATGTCGTTCCAAAAGCCGTCGGCCCCGTCGCGAAAAAAGTCGGCGTAAAGATTGCCCCACCACCTGCGCGTCTGCTGGCGCGTGAAGTCGGGAAACAAACTGCGGCCCGGCCACACCATCCCGGTGTACACAGATCCGTCCGCATTCTTGACAAAGTTGTCGCCCGCCATTCCCGTGTCATATGGGGGATAGGTCGGCTCGGGCCAATCGGCGATGTGCAAATCCGTGATCATGACCGTGTGGAAGTTTTTCGCCTTCAGTTGCGCGATCAAACCCGGGAGATCAGGAAAGGTGGAGCGGTTCACTGTGAAGGGGCGATTGTTTTGCTGGTAATCGATGTCGAGATAGATGGCATCGGAAGGTATCCGATCTTCACGAAGGCGCCTGGCGATTTCAAGCACGCGCGATTGCGGCGTGTAACTGAAACGGGATTGTTGAAAGCCGAACGACCACAGGGGCGGCAACGGCGGCTTTCCCGTGAGCCACGCGTAGGATTCGATCACCTGTTTCGGGTCGGGCCCGTAGAAGAAGTAATAGTCCACTGGCCCGGCAACGGCGCCGAACGAGTAAGCCAGCGGAGATTCCTTTCCAAAATCGAAACTCGAGCGCCAGGTGTTGTCCAGAAGCACGCCCGCCGCTCGCCCTGCGCGATAGGTCATGAAGTAGGGAATGCTCTTGTAGAGCGGGTCGGTCGACTCCTGAAATCGGTAGGCGTCGGTATTCCAAAGCGTAAAGGCTTCATTGCGCCGGTCCAAGGGACCGGTCTTGTCACCGAGGCCGAAGTAATGCTCGTCGAGCGGCATTACCTTATAAATACGGAACGCATCGCCGTCATAGCGGATGGGGCGCGCATCCTGTTGAATTACGTCTCCCGCGCGATTACTTACGGTGACCTCGAGAGTCTGCGGATCGATGCCAACGATCAGCGAACGCGTGCGAAATCCGGCGCTTTCGATGGTCACCGGCACTGAGGCGTGGCGGGCCTCCGGCAAAACTGCCCACGATGCATCTTCGGGCAATGTCTCACCCCTCCAAATGCGGATGCGGAGAACGTCATCGCGCAGGGCAGTGATCTGCTCATGCAGCAATGCCTGATCAACCTCTATTCCATTGGGAAGGTTGGAAACTGTGGCGCCGGAGGCCGATAAAGGCGGGTTCGCTTGAGCCCATTCCGCGGCGGGCAGGAAGAATGCGAAGACTGCAGCAACAAAGAGCCGCTTCGAACGCATGATGACTCCTGAAAGACAAAGCATCTGCAAACTGAGTCGTAAAAAGCATGACAGAACATTTCAACTTCAAGGGGTCGAGGCGCGGTCGGTCGATGATTCCAACGGCGAAAGGTCCGGGTCCTCGATTTGTTTGTAACCCCGCGCTGCGCGTTGCTGTTTGATGGTCTTCATGCGATCGAGCGCTTCATTCGCCTCCTGTGTGTCGCCGATCTGGCGGTACAGGCGGGCGAGGAGATACTGCACCGATCCGTCCTCATCGCTTGAGGCGCCCAGCTTCAGTTCTTCGATCGCTTTCTGCGTCTGGCCCGTTTCGGCATAAACCTTGCCGAACAAGGCGTGAATGCGAGGGAGCATCTGCGGCTTGGCATGCAGGCTCTTGGTCAGGTAGGGCTCCGCCTCAGTGTATTCGCGCTGGCCGATCAAGACTTGCGCGACCAGCAGATTCAGCTCCGGATCGTCAGGCGAGCGCGCCAGTGCCGCCTGCGCAATCTGCATCGCGCCTTTGGCGTTGTAATTGTCCAAATAGGCGTTCGCCAGGCCGAGCATGGCTGCCGGATCGCCGGGAGCGAGAGACAGGGCCTTGAGATATTCAGCCTGGGCGTCGTCCTCGCGCCCGAGTTGATGGTAGATATCGCCGAGCAGAATGTGATTTCTTGCTGAATCGGGCTCCAGCTGCTGAAATCGCGCAAGGGCCTCAAAAGCCAGCCGCTCATTGGCCTGAACCGACCAATAAAGCGCTTCGATTGAATGAGGCTCAAGGGCTTGCAAGGCAGAGGCTGCCTGCGCCGTACGCGCGTTGTCTCCAGTGAAGAATGCGCATGCCGCAAGCAGGCGCAGGTTTTCCGCAGGAAGCGGGGCGGACTGCGACGCGAGGCGGCGCTCGCATTGCTCGAAATGCCCTGCCGCATAGTCTTCAGCGGCCGTGGTGCGGACTCCGGATGGCGCGGCCGGATAAGCGGATGGCGGCTCTTCCGCGTTCTCAAAGCTTGCATCGGCAGGCGCGGCAAGATCGAAGGCGCCTGCCAGAGCGGCGCGCAGATCGGCAGGCAACTGCATATTGCCCATCAGGGCCTCGGCAAGAGATGCGGATTCTTCGGCGGGCAAGCCTTCGAGCAGCAGACTCGCGTTGGACTGGAAATACCCATGGTCGCGCTGCCACAGATCGCGAAGGATGGCGGTTGCCTGATCGGCTTTTCCGGCCTCCAGGGCGATTCGCGCCTGGCCCAGAAGCGCAAGACCGCACTCCGGGTGCGCGGCGCGTTCAGTGGCAAACGCAGCCGCCGCACCGGGCTCATCGTGCCCGCGCAAGAGCGCAAATCCGTACTTCGACCTGAGGCACGGCGGCTGCGGGCTCACGTCAAGAAGGGTCTTGTAGAGGCTCGCCGACTCACCGAATCGCGCCTGTTTCGCCAGCGAATCGGCATAAAGCGAGCCGGAGAAGGGAGATTCCTTTCCCATCTCCGACATCACACGCGCTTCGTCCTCCACTTCGTCGAGTCGTGCAATTCCCAGCGTGAACCAGGCGGAGCCCAGGCTGGGATCAAGCTGGATCGCGTGAGCAAGCACCTGCGCGGCAGCTTCATAGTTTCGCAAGCCGATGTACGTGCGGCCGAGCGCAAGCGGCGCCTGGGGATCGCTTTGGTTGAGTCGCTCCGCCTTGAGCAGATAGTGGACCGCTTCCTGCGCCTTGCCCAGGTGAGCATCGTCGATTCCGAGAAAAAGGTTGGGAACGTAGAGAGAGGGATCGAGGCGGACCGCGTGCTGAAAGCTCTCGATGGCTCCGGACGTATCTCCGGTCTCATGCTGCATCAGACCGAGATTTGCCCAGAGCTGGGGAATCGCCGGTTGCAGCTTGACGGCCTGCGACCAATCGTTGGCTGCGGCTGCGTAGTCGCCCGAGCTCTGGGCCCGTTGAGCATCGCCCACCAGTAACTCGAGGCTGGGGGCCGGCGCCTGCCGGCCGAATCCAAGCGTGCACCCGGCCAGCAGCACCGGCAGCAATTTGGCGCCATGGGTCACGAGTGGATTACCAGTAGAACTTCCCTGCAAACTGGACAACTCTGCCAGGGAACGCGGTTGTGATGAGCCCGAAACTACCGGGGCTATATAACTCCATATTCGCGGGTCCCGGAGCATAGAAGTTTGGATGGTTCAAGGAGTTGAAGGTCTCAAAGCGGAATTGAGCCCTCATCGACTCCCGGAAGTCCCAGTTCTTCTCAACCGCGCTATCCCAGTTTGTGTAATGAGGTCCGCGAAGATTGGAGAGGTAGCGGGAGGCCGTGCCGAAGCTGCCATACGGCGCGTAGGCGAAACCTGCGATGTCGGCCCAGGAGTTGGGCACCGTGCTGCTTATCGTCTGGTGTGCCGGTTTTATGTTCCCAACGATATCCGGCCTGGGATCGCCGCCGTAGGAGTCCCAGTTGTTTCCGAAGACGCTCAGGGGAATTCCGTCCTTGAAGCTTGCGATTCCTGAAAGTTCCCATCCGCCAACTACGGCATCCGCCGCGCGATTCATCCCAGAGCCCAGCGCCTTGCCGCGGCCGATGGGCAGTTGATAGCTGTAGCTGGCCACCAGCGCCTGCGGAATATCGCCCGCGTCCACGCTCTTCTCGCCGGCGATGTTGTAGTAGTTCGCCGTGGCGGCCCAGTTCGCCGCTCCGTTGTACGACCAGGCGTTGTTGCCCTCGACGTTATCAAGGAACTTGGAGTAGGTGTACGAGACCAGCGCGGTAAGCCCCTTGCTGATGCGGTGGTTGTAAGTGACCTGCAAGGCGTTGTAAAGAGATTGGCCCAGAGGCGCGTCGTCCTGGGTTACTCCGCAGTACTGCGGATAGGCGAGAAGCGTATCGGCCAAGGGAATCGTCGCCGAGTCGAGGCTGTACCCGGAACAACTGCTCGGCGCAACTTGTCCGTTACTGGAAGTGGTGAGGTTGGTCAAAGCCGCGCCCAGCGGATTGGGCGCCGGGGCGCCGAGCTGGTTAGAGGTATAGATCTGGAGATACTTCGGGTTCAACTGGTTGTATTGCCATCCGGGGGAAACCATGCGAATGCCGCGGTTGCCGATGCAGTCGACTTCCAGTTGATCGCTCGGGGTGAAGGCATACTGCACGCCCAGCAT
>JASHOQ010000037.1 GCA_030041045.1 Acidobacteriaceae bacterium | reverse complement strand
GAGGCGTTTGCACGCGCGGCCCATGCAGCCCAATCGAGTTGCCCGGACGGGAGTTGTGATACAGCGAGTCAGCAAGTCAGCAAGTTAGCAAGTCAGCATTTCAGACCGGGCCGGAAATGAAATACCTGACCGAGTTCCGCAACGGCGAAATCGCTCGAACGCTGGCGCGCGAAATTCACGCGCTCGCAACGCGGCCGTGGAAGATCATGGAAGTGTGCGGCGGGCAGACGCACTCGATTATTCGAAACGGGATTGACCAGATGCTGCCCGCAGAGATTGAAATGGTGCACGGCCCCGGCTGTCCCGTGTGCGTCACGCCGCTCGAGCTCATCGACAAGGCGCTGGCCATTGCCGCGCAGCCGGGCGTGATCTTTTGCTCCTTCGGCGACATGCTGCGCGTGCCCGGAAGCACGGGCGACCTGTTCGAAGTGAAGAGCCGCGGCGGCGACGTGCGCATTGTCTATTCTCCGCTCGATGCCGTCGACCTGGCGGTGAAAAACCCCGGCAAGGAAGTGGTCTTTTTCGGCGTGGGATTTGAGACCACAGCCCCGGCGAACGCGATGAGCGTTCATCTCGCCAGGCGGCGCGGCATCGGGAATTTTTCGCTGCTGGTTTCGCATGTGCTGGTTCCTCCGGCCATCGAGGCCATCCTGCAGTCGCCGGGAAACGAGGTACAGGCATTCCTCGCCGCAGGCCACGTGTGCAGCGTGATGGGCTACTGGGAATATCCGCCGCTTGCCGAGAAGTACGGCGTTCCCATCATCGTTACAGGATTCGAGCCGCTCGATCTGCTCGACGGCATCCGGCGCGCCGTGCAGCAACTGGAGCGCGGCGAGGCGCAGGTGGAAAATGCCTACGAGCGCATCGTCTCCTACGCGGGAAATCTTGAAGCGCAGCAACTGCTGGCGCGCGTGTTTGAGGTCACAGACCGTGCCTGGCGCGGCATCGGCGTGATTCCCAGGAGCGGCTGGCGGCTCAATGCCGAGTATCGCGAGTTCGACGCGGAGCTTCGCTTCAAGGTTCAGGAGATCCGTGCGCATGAGTCCTCCTTGTGCCGTTCTGGCGACGTGTTGCGCGGCGTGATCAAGCCTTCGCAATGCGGGGCCTTTGGAACGGAGTGCACGCCGCGGCATCCGCTGGGGGCGACCATGGTCTCGAACGAAGGCGCCTGCGCTGCGTATTACAACTACGGAAGACTTTTGTCGGCAGAGCAACTGGCGGGAAAGACAGCCGCTAGCTCCTAGCTGTCAGCTCTTAGCCTCATCTTGCGCGAGCGCAGATCGCTGTTCTTGATCAAGCAAGCTGGAGGTGGTTGCACAAATGGGTTTGTAAAAGGGCACGGCCTGTCGGGGTCCCCATTGAGCGATTTGTGCTCGATGGGGTGACTTGAGCCGGGCCGCAAAGGCCGCATAAACGTTGGGGCTTTAGCCCCTGAGGGAATCTTCTTCGTGGCCCTAATCCATTTATGCAACCAGTTCCAGGAGCTAAGGGCTGGCGCCGAAGGACTCAATCATGCCTGACTTTTCCAACTGGAGCTGTCCCGTTCCGCTGGCCGGCTATCCCGCGATCGTGATGGGCCACGGCGGCGGGGGCAAGCTGAGCCAGGAGCTGGTGGAACATCTGTTTCTTCCCGCCTTTCGCAATCCCGCATTGGAGAATCTCGGCGACGCCGCTGTGGTCGATTTCGCCAGTGCGAGGTTGGCGATGAGCACGGATTCCTTCGTCGTACGGCCGCTGTTTTTTCCCGGCGGCTCCATCGGCGAGCTGGCGGTGAACGGGACGGTCAACGATCTGGCCGTCAGCGGCGCCGATCCCCGATTCCTGAGTGCGAGCTTCATCCTGGAAGAAGGATTTCCCTTGGCGCAACTCGCCCGCGTGGTGGAGGCGATGGCGGGCGCCGCGCGGGCGGCGGGCGTCGAGATTGTGACCGGCGACACCAAGGTGGTGGAGCGCGGCCACGGCGATGGTTGCTACATCTCGACCACAGGCGTGGGCGTGCTGCGCGCGGGCGTGTCCGTCGGCCCAGGACGCGCGCAGGAGGGCGATGCGGTGATCGTCTCGGGAACGCTGGGCGATCATGGCATGGCCATCCTGAGCGTGCGCGAAGGCCTGGAGTTCGAAAGCCCCATCCGCAGCGATTGCGCCGCGCTGAATGGCCTCATTGCGGCGGTGCTCGAGGCCGCCGGCAGCCAGGTGCACGCCATGCGCGACCCCACGCGCGGAGGGCTCGCCTCCACGCTGAACGAGATTGCCGCGGCGTCCAGGGTGGGCATCGCCATCGATGAAAACAGTCTGCCCGTGCGCGCGGAGGTGCAGGCGGCGTGCGAGTTGCTGGGGCTCGATCCCCTATTCGTGGCCAATGAAGGCAAGGCAGTGTTTCTGGTTGCGCCCGATGCAGCCGAGTGCGTGCTCGCCACCCTGCGCGCGCACCCGCTGGGGCGCGAGGCGGCGCCCATCGGCCAGGTAACGGCCGGGCATCCGGGCATGCTGCTGGCCCGGACCGCCATGGGCGCGCAGCGCGTGGTCACCATGCAGGTGGGCGAACAGTTGCCGCGCATCTGTTAAAACAGTGGTCTGTGGTCAGCGATCAGGGTTCAGGGTTCAGGGGTCAGGGGTCAGGGTTCAGGGGCCATGGGGCTTGGACGTGGTCTACCGTCGGGAATTGCAGAGAATTTCGCCCATTCGGCGCACAATGGCCCTGAGCGGGCCTTCGCGTTATTCGTCCAGGCCTGGCTGCGGCTCAAACTGTCAGCCATGTCCCCGGCGGGTAGACCACCCCCCTCCCCTACCCCCGCGGAGTGCACCATTCCTGGTGCGCCGTGCGCCATAACTTACACAAAATAGAAAGATTATGCTCATGACCAGCAGGCCCGGCACCCTGCAAAACTCGTAGAATCCTGTAGAAAACCTGCAAAACCCGAAGTCCCGCGCAGCGGCTTCCGAGCCAAGCCAGGCGCAAAATCAGGGAGCGCTACGCGAAGCGCGCGAAGGCATGCTCGATTTTGCCCTGGATGGTGTGGTGGGGGTCGTTGAGGTTGTAACCGATCTCGAGCACGGCGGCGGGCGGGTTGGCGAGCGCGCGTAGCGCCTCGACCGCGGCCGGCCAGTCGATGGTGCCGTCGCCGGGCCACAGGTGCTCGTCTTTCTGGCCGTGATTGTCGTGCGCGTGCACGGAGACGATGCGATTGCCGAGCATGGCGATGGCCTCGGCGATGCCCATGTTGATGTGGGCGTGGCCAAGGTCGAGGCAGATGCCAACGTTGTTCAGGTGCCCGAGATCGAGGATGAGCATCAGGTGTTCGGGAGTGGTGGCGTCGCTGAGCAGGTTCTCCACCAGCAGGCGCACGCCGAGCGGACGGGCGAAGGCGCCGAGGTGCTCGAGCGCGGTGTGCGCGTACTCGATAGTGCGCTGCGACCAGGCGTCATTGCGCTCACCGAGATGCATCACGAGATGGCGGAAGGGAATGTGCTCGGCCGCTTCGAGGGCGCGTTTGATCTCGTCCATGGCGTCGATGCGGCGGGATTTCTCCGGGTGCAGGACGTTGACGCCGGGAGCGCCGGCGCGGCCCATCTCGCGATCGGGGTAGAGAGGCGCGTGCATGGAGAAGGGTGCAAGCGGCTCTGAGGCGAACCACTCGCCGAGCTCGGAGACGTGCTCGCGGCTGGTGTAGTCGAAGTGCTGGCGTGCGGCGAAGATTTCCACGCCCTGCGCGCCCGCGCGGCCGGCAATCTCCAGCAGGCCGGGGTGCAGACGATGGTTCAGAAACACATGCGTGGACAGAACGCGCAGCATGACGTGGGAGTTCTCTCGCTCCGGAACCGTTTACGATTGAACCGGATGCTGGTTCCATTCTCTCATCCGGCATGGAGTTTTGGGGGAGATGGGAGGCGGGAAGGCGCCATGCCACCGGCCTGAGCGACAATGAGGCGGAAGGAAGTAAACGGGTAGAACGGGGAAGGTCAAAAATGGGGACCCTGAATTGGCATACTGGAACTAAGGTTCCGGAATTCAGGTCTGCGCATTCAGGACTCCGCCCGGCGGCTCCGGCCGAGGAAAAATGCGCAGGGCGCCATGGTCCTGGCCATCACGCCCTGCGCTTCTCTGTTGCAGCACTGGGGAGGGAGCTTGGGAAAAATTCGGGCCGCTTTGCCGCTTTCGCGCGCGGCCCGTCCTGAAGAGCTAACCTGGAGAGTCATCCTCGGGCTCTTGGGAACGCCGGCCACCCACCGATCATGCGCTTCGCGGGATGCCCAAAAGCCAGACCTATACCGGTTCGATGAAAGAACGGAAATGCAGGTTGTCTCCGCGGTAGGATTTCTGCGCCCGCGGCCCCGCATTACCCGCGACGAAGGCGGACGAGCTGTTGTTCCCGAAGGCCGCCCCAGGTGGGCGGACGTCCAGGGTGAATCGGGGTTCCGGCAAACCCCGGGGCCGCGTCTGCGTCTATGGCAATGCCGTCCTTGCGCAAGGCACTCGTCGAAGCGAAGCCCGTCAAGTTCCGTTCGGCTCGACAAACGTTTCGAGGGACCATTCAGAGGGCCATTCGGGGGACCCTTCGGGATCACCGGCTGCCCGCGGTGCGTGCACGCCGGAATGTATCATGCTGAAGGAACCAGATTTCTTCCCATGTGCCTTCGCCGCTCCGTGAGGGCTGCGGCTTGACCGATGCCGGAGCGGGAGCTTTTCGCGCCGGGAATGAGAACTGAGGAGACAAGGCTAAAACGGAGATGATAATGCGAATGAAGTGGATGCAGGCCGTGGTTTTTGTGGCTGGAGTGGCCGCGGTGGGCGCGGCGTGCCCGGCGCAGACGAGTGGAAACGGCCAGGCACAGGCGAACGCCGCAACTCCGGCGCCGGCCAAGGCGGCGAATGAGCCGGAGTTCTCAATCGGCGCGGGCTTCTATGAGGCCATGAACCAATCGACCAACGGCAACGGCACCCAGCAGACGACCACCAATTCCGGGGGCGGGATGCTGGAGCTGCGCTTCATTGATCGGCCGCTGATGGGCTTCGAGTTCACGTACTCCTACAATTCCGCCAATCAGACCATCGCGCCGGCGGCGAACTGCTCCACTTATTTAGACTGCAACACCATTCCTCCTTTGAAGGTGAAGGCCAGCGAGGTGGGATTGGATTATGTGTTCTCGAAGAAATTCGGCAGCATCCGGCCGTTTGCCGTGGGCGGCCTGGGATTCTTCATCAGTTCGCCCAACAACAGTACGTATGAAGTGCAGACGGTGGTGCGGCCGACATATATCTTCGGCGGAGGGCTCGATTGGGCTGCGCTTGCGCACTTCGGCATCCGGGCGCAGTTCCGCGACAATTTCTATAAGGCCCCCAATCTCTCGTCCTTCAATGATCCCACCGGACAATTCACGTCTACGGCGGAGCCGATGGCGGGACTGTATTACAAGTTCTGAAGCGGGCGCGGAGACGGATTGCAAACGGCCTGCAAGGCGGCGATCTGCCCAGGGTCGCGCGGGGCGAAAACTCGCGCTCCGTTTCCCGCCAGGTGCTAAAATTCCAGGCGTCCTGTAAGCCCAGTTGATTTGCCAAGCAGAGAGGCGGCCATGTCCCGTTGCTCCGGTCCTGCCATCCCCCTGTGCCTTGCGGTGATAACCCTGCTGTCCGGAGCGGCGCGGAAGGCCGGCGCGCAGGCGACTTCCGGCGCCGCCGGCTCCGCGCTGAGCGAGCCCACCGACCCCAAGGCGCGCAAAACTTTTGAAGCGGCCGCGGGCTGGGAGAAGAATCACCAGCCGGCCATCGCCTACGACACCTTTCTCAAGGCCAACAAGCAGAGCGGCGGGCAGTGCACGGCGTGCCTCGATCGCGCGTACCATATTGCCCTCGACCTGGGCGATGAGAAGAAAGCGGAGGATGTGCTGCGCGCGTGGATTCCTCTGGCCGGCAACGACAGGGACCGCGCGGTGCTCCACTTCAACCTGGGCATTTCGCTGCAGCGGGAAGGGATTGGCGAGAAGAAAGACCGCTGCCTGAGCGAGAGCTGCGATGAGTTCAAGACGGCGCTCGGCCTTGATCCCCAGCAGGCCTCGGCCTTGTATGCCATGGGCGTTTCCCTGGCGCATCTGCACCAGGACGATGCCGCGCGCGCGGAGTTCGAAGACTATGTGAACAGGAACTCCGGCCCGGCGGATCTTCACCAGCGTGCGGAGTTGTACGTAAAGAACGTGGAGCTGGCGCGGGCGCGGATGGCGCCACCGTTTGAGGTGACCACGCTCGACGGGCAGCAGATTTCGCTCGACCGCCTTGAGGGCAAGGTGGTGCTGATCGATTTCTGGGCCACGTGGTGCGGGCCGTGCCGCGAGGCGCTGCCGCACATCCGCGAGATTGCGCACCGCTTTCAGGGCCAGCCGCTGGTGGTCCTGAGCGTGAGCCTGGACGACGACGATGGGAAATGGAAGGAATTTGTGGCCAAGAACGAAATGACGTGGCTGCAGTACCGGGATGGCGGATTCAACGGGCGCCTGGCGACGATGTTCGGCGTGAATGCGATTCCGGCCACCTTCACCATCGATGCGGACGGCGTGCTCGAGGACCAGCATGTGGGCGATGCGAATATTGAGGGCAAGCTGAAGAAGCTGATTGCGCACGCCGTGGAGGTGCAGAACGAAAAGGCTGCGCCGGCTGAGGCTCAGAAGAGTGCGGGAACGGGAAACTGACGGCGCCTTCCCATTCCGGCGCGCGGCGCGGGGGCAGCACAAGAACGTAGCACATTACGGTGGTTTTCGACAAGACTTGCAATTTGCCCGCGATGCCCCTACTATCCGCAATAGAAACCGGCCTGCAAAGCAGGTGGGTGGTCAACGCTGGTTGAACCAACATTCATTGAACAGGGGCTCGACTCGACCATCGGTTCTGTGTGCCGTGTCCGCCAGTCCGGAATGCCTAATGAACCGCGGGGAGCTCCACCGTCTTAGGACGGGTTCACCAGCGCATTGCCCACGGCCCAGCGGGTCGGGTTTCTATTTCCGGTCGCGCGCCTCGTCTTGCCGCGCGCGGATGCACACCGCGCATCGCGTATCCTTCCCTTAGGTGCATCCCGTTCTCTTAGCCGTCGGGTCGGTTCTCATCCCGTCCTATGGGGTCATGGCGGCCGTGGGCGCGCTGCTCGCGCTGGTCACCGCGCAGCGCACGGCGCGCGCAGCGGGGGTAAATCCGGCGCACATGTGGAACTTGGGCGTGGTTTCGCTGTGCGCGGCGATTGCCGCGGAGAGGCTGCTCTTGGTGGCCGCCAACTGGAGTGCGCTGCGCCGGCATCCCGCGTGGGCGCTTGGGCTGGGGATGGTGCACCATCCTTTGCTCGCCGCAGCAGGAGCGGCCGCGGGGTTGGGCGTTGCCTTCTGGTACGCGCGCCGGTACAAGATGCCGGTGCGCGCAACGGCCGACGCGCTTGCCGCCCCGCTCGCCCTGGGACTGGCCTGCGAACAGCTGGGCGCGCTGCTGGCTGGCTCGGGCTATGGGCTCGCGGCCGGCCCGCAGCTCAAGTGGGCGGTGACCTACCGGGACCCGCAGGCCGCGTTGTGGAGCGGAACCCCGCTCGGAACTCCGCTGCATCCGGTGCAGGCGTATGCGGCCGCGGCGTATTTTCTGCTTTCCGTGATTCTTTTCGCGTGGCTGCCCCGGCAGCGGCGCAGGGGCGATGCGGCGGGGTTGTTTCTGCTGGGCGCGGGCACGGCGATCTACATGACGGAGATCTGGCGCGATCCCGAGGGACGTGGACTGGTGCTGCACGGGGCGCTCGATGGGCCGCAGATTGCGGCGGTGCTCATGGTGCTTGCCGGCGCGCTTGTACTGAGGGATAGCGACAGCGTGGCAGTGCATGAGTGAGACGCGCACATTCACGGCGCCGGCGGAAGCGCGCGGGCGCAGGCTCGATCAGTTCCTCGTCGAATGCCTGAGCGGGCCGGGCGAGGGCGTGAGCCGGTCGCGGGTGCAATTGCTCCTCTCCGAGGGCGGCGTGCGGGTGAATGGCACAGCGGGAAAGGCGAGCTACAAACTGCGCGGCGGCGAACAGATCCTGGTGACCGGCGATCCGCGTCCCGCGCCGCTCAAGGCCATGCCTGAGGCGATTCCGCTCGAAGTGGTGTATGAAGATGCCGATCTGGCGGTGGTGAACAAACCGGCGGGCATGATGGTGCATGCAGGATCGGGCGCGACCGACGATGCACGCCATAAGGGAACGCTGGTGAATGCGCTGCTGCACCGGTTTCAGGCCCTTTCTTCCGGAAGCGACGAGCTGCGGCCGGGCATTGTGCACCGGCTGGACAAGCAGACGAGCGGATTGATCGTGGTGGCCAAGAACGACCAGGCGCACGCGCTGCTGAGCCGGATGTTTGCGGAGCGAAAGGTTCAAAAGACATACATCGCGCTGGTGGAGGGTGAGGTGAAGCGCGACCAGGGCACGATTAGCGCGGCCGTGAGCCGCGATCCGGTACGGCGGACGCGCATGACGACAAGGCAGCACGAAAATGCGCGCGCGGCCGTCTCTCACTACCAAGTGATCCGGCGTCTTTCGACGCGGTTCGGGAAATTCACCCTGGTGCGGGTGCGCATCGAGACCGGGCGCACGCACCAGATTCGCGTGCACATGGCATCGATGGGGCATCCGGTGGTGGGCGACACGCTCTACGGCGCCGCCGGGCAGCTGACGGACCGGGAACAGCTGAAGCGCACGCCGTCTCGCGCGGCGCGCGGCAGGTCTTTGCCGCGGGGGCAGAAAACCGAGCCCGAGCGCCTGCGTCTGGGTAGAAATTTTCTTCATGCCGCGCGGCTCGAGTTCGCGCACCCGCGCACCCAAAAGTCAATCGCGCTGGAGGCGGCGCTGCCGGAGGAACTCGAGGAGTTCCTGAGCCGGCTAGAACGGAGTACCTGCGCATGAACTCCCGGGGGCTGCGGGGGTGGGTACGCGATTGATAAAATAAGGACGTGATGAGCGGAAAATCTCTTTGTCTTGCGCTGGCGGCGTGCTTCGCAGCGGTCGCAGCGCCCAGCCAGCAGGCTGCGCCGCCGGCCCAGAACTCCGCGGCGCCGGCGCAACCGTCTGCGCCGCAGCCGGCACAGAATGCGGCGCCCACTCAACCCGGTCAAGATTCCGGCGCACAGCCCGGCGGAGATGCCAACATTCCCAATGGCGCGAATGTGTTCAAGCTGCCGGTCAACGAAGTGAGCCTGATCTTCACCGTAACCGACGGCCACGGGCGCTACATTCCCAACCTGACGCAGAACGATTTCGCGCTGCTTGACGACCAGAAGGCTCCGGAGCGGGTGAACTCGTTTCACCAGCAGATCAACCTGCCGCTGCGCGTAGGGTTGCTCATCGATACCAGCACCTCGATTCGCTCGCGGTTCCAGTTCGAGCAGCAGTCGGCGACTGAGTTCTTGCTGGATGTGCTGAAGGCGCGGGGCGATCGCGCGTTTGTGATGGGATTCGATGTAACGCCGACGGTGACACAGGACTGGACCAACGACATGGATGGGCTGGAGACGGGCGTGAACCGGCTGCGGCCCGGCGGCGGTACGGCGCTGTTTGACGCGGTCTACACCGCGTGCCGCGACAAGCTACTCACCGAGCGCGGACCGGAGCCGGTGCGCAAGGCGATGATCCTGATCTCCGACGGCGACGACAACCAGAGCCGCGTGTACCTGAGCGAAGCCATCAAGGAGTGCGAGCGCGCGGAGACCATCATTTATTCCATCAGCACCAACTGGACGCCGAGCCGCGGGCCGGGCGACAAAGTGATGGAGGAGCTGGCCGACGAAACCGGCGGCGAGGCGTTCTTCCCACCCAATGTGGAAGACATGGCCACGAGCTTCGCGAATATCGAATCGGAGCTGCGCAGCCAGTATGCGCTGAACTACACGCCGGCTGATTTCAAGACGGATGGGGCGTTCCGGACCATTTATCTCTACTGTTACGACCGGCGCTACCGGGTGCATGCGCGCAAGGGATATTTCGCGCCGAGGGATTGAAGAGTCAGCGAGTCGGCGGGTTAGCGTCCGCCTGCGGCGGACGTTAGCGGGTTAGCGAGTTAGCGTCCGCCTGCGGGCGGACGTTGGCGAGTTAGTGGGTCAGTCAATCGCCTCCGGGTCTACGGCCCGGATGTTTGCATTTGCGGCCGGGTTGAAACGGTTGAGGGCCGGGAAGCACGATTGAGCAGCCGGATTCTTGAGGAGGCTGCTGTGTGGATGGATCTGCTGCTGCTTTCCGCAGCGCTGCTGCCGTGGATTGCCGATAAATATAAAAAGCAACGGGCGCACGCCTATTTAACCATGCACATCGATTCGATCAGGAGGCCGATTGGCGTCCGTGGCCCGCAAGCATCGCGAGCAGTCCGGCTTCGTCGAGAACGGGGATTTTGAGCTCCTGCGCCTTGTCGAGCTTTGAGCCTGCTTCTTCGCCTGCCACCACGTAATTCGTCTTCTTGCTCACCGAGCCGGAGACCTTGCCGCCGGCGGACTCGATTTTCTGCTTGGCTTCTTCACGGCTGAGGTTGGGCAGCGTGCCGGTGAGCACAAAGGTAAGGCCGGCGAGCTCGGCCGAGCGCTGCTTCTTCTCCGCGGTCATCTCCACGCCGGCTTTCTTTAGATGCGCGACGAGGGCGCGATTCGCGGGCCGCGCGAAGAAGTCGACGATGGCCTTGGAGATGCGCGGACCCACTTCCTCCACGCGCACCAGCCGCTCGGGATCGTCTTGGGCCGCACTCTCGAGCTCATCCATTGATCCGAATTCCTGCGCCAGCAACTCCGCCGTCCGCTCGCCCACGAAGCGGATGCCGAGGCCCATGAGCACGCGCGCCAGGCCCGCTTTCTTGGAGCGCTCGATTTCGGCGAGCAGGGTGCGCGCGGATTTCTCCGCGAATCGTTCGAGATCGACAAGCTGCTCCTCGGTGAGCGAGTAGAGATCGGCAACGCTGGAGACGAGGCCGCGCTCGAGAAGCTGTTGCACGGCGGCATCGCCCAGGCCTTCAATATTCATGACCCCGCGGCTGCCGAAGTGGAGGAGCGACTCGCGCAGCTTGGCGGGGCAATCGGCATTAACGCAGCGCCAATCGGCTTCGCCTTCTTCTCGGACCACGGCGTTGCCGCACTCAGGACATTTGGCGGGGAAGGAGAACTTGTGCGTTCCGCGGGGATGGTCCTTGTCTTCGACCACCTCGACGACCTTGGGAATGACGTCGCCGCCGCGCTCGACTTTGACCCAGTCGCCGATGAGCAGGCCCATGCGCTCGATGAAGTCGGCGTTGTGCAGCGTGGCGCGGCTCACGGTCACGCCGCCGACAAAGACCGGCGTGAGCATGGCCGTGGGCGTAAGCTTGCCGCTGCGGCCCACGGTGATCATGATGTCTTCGAGCTTGGTAATGGCGCTCTGCGCGGTGAATTTGTAGGCGACGGCCCAGCGCGGGGCGCGGCCGGTGTAACCGAGGCGCTGCTGCGTGGTGTGCGCGTCGACTTTGAAGACCACGCCGTCGATCTCGTAGCCGAGTGTGGCGCGCCGTTTCTCGGCGTCGTCGATGAACTTCATCATGCCGTCGACGCTCTCTACGCGGCCGCGATGGGGATTGACGCGAAAGCCGAGCGCGGTGAGCGCGTCGAGCGTGGCCGTCTGACCGGCGGCAAAGTACTCGCCGTTTACAAGAAGAAAGTAGGCGAAGAAAACGAGCCCCCGCGTGGCCACGATGCCGGGATCGAGGGTGCGCACAGTGCCGGCAGCCGAGTTGCGCGGATTCACAAACGCCGGCAGCCCCTCGCGCTCGCGCTCCTGGTTGGTCTTTTCGAAGGCCTTTTCCGGCATGACGCACTCGCCGCGCACTTCGAAAACCTTTCCGGGCGCCAGTCCGGCTTTCTTGAGTTTTGCGGCGTCGATGGAGAGAGGCACGCTGCGAAGGGTGCGAATGTTCGAGGTGACGTCTTCGCCGATCTGGCCGTCGCCGCGGGTGAGGCCGAGGGCGAGAAGCCCGCCGCCGCCGGGGGCAGGCTCGTAGCGCAGGGCCACGCTGAGGCCGTCGAGCTTGAGCTCCGCCGTGTACTCCACCGGGAGATTGCCGGCAAGCTCGTGCACGCGGCGGTTCCAGTCGGCAAGTTCTTCGGCGGAGTAGGCGTTGTCGAGCGAGAGCATGGGCCGCGAATGCTGCGCCTTTTTGAAGCCTTCGGCCGGTTTTCCGCCTACGCGCTGCGTCGGCGAGTCGGGCGTGATGAGTTCCGGATGCGCCGCTTCCAGCCGCTTCAGCTCGTTCATCAGCGCGTCGTATTCGGCGTCTCCGATCTCGGGCGCGTCAAGAACGTAATAGAGATGCTCGTGATGGCGCAATTCTTCACGGAGCTTTTCGATTTTGCGGTCGACTTCGCGCTTGGGCGCCGGCTCGCTCATAGGTATGGATTATAGTGAGGCGCGAGCGAGAGGCTTTGTTGGGCAATGAGAGAGCCCGAACCGGCCAGGCTTGCTTGCTTTCTAAGAATCTGTCCAAAAACATAGGGATCTGTCCACAGGCCGGTTCGAGGGCAGCGTTCTTTCGCCCGCTGAAGCGGGCTGGGCTCAGGAAACTTGTTTTCTTCCCCAGGCTTGCGCCTGGGGCTATCTTCTATCGCCCGCCTACGGCGGGCTCTGCTCAGTCAAAAAACCGCTGGTGGTGCAGTTTATGAACTGGTTCTTAGAACTCGAGGCGTCCCGAGAGTTGCAGCACGCGCGCGCCGTTGTTCAGGTTTCCGGGCTGCTCGATCGTCGTGCTGATGGTGCCGAAGGAGCTGCTGGTGATGTCCTGCTGGTCATATCCGTTGTAGACGTTGTTGGCCGGCAGGTTGAAGTTGGGATGGTTGAGCGCGTTGAAGGCATCGGCGCGGAATTTGAAGGCGACCCTCTCTCCGATGATGGGAACGGTCTTGGCCAGGCCGA
>JASHOQ010000036.1 GCA_030041045.1 Acidobacteriaceae bacterium | reverse complement strand
TTCGCGAACTGAATAAAACCGAGTGAACGAAGACAGCTGTGGCTGGTTGCTCAGGACGACCAGGATCTCCCTTGGCCAGCCGCGGCTCTGAACAGTACCCATCGACAAATTGGTCAATTGCATCACCGTATCCGCGTTGCCCGTCGACACTGCGCAAACTGTTCAGAACTGCTGTCTCGGAGTATTCAGGATCTGGCAAACGCAAATCCTGACACAAAGAAACTGGCTTCGAAGGTAATCTAATCCGGAATCATTACGCTGGCCGTGTTGGAGGGAACACTCTCATTGCCGGAAGAGTCCACGCTCTCGACAATGTAATCGTAACTCTGCCCTTGTTCGATGTCGTTGTTGTCGGTGTATTCGAATTGGTTGGCATTCACTGATCCCATCAATACATAATCGGACTGGCCGCCCGGCGAGCGATAGATGTCGTACCCGGCAACTGGGTCGGGTGAACTCAAGGGCGCGTCCCAGGTTACGTCCACTTCATAAGTCGCCGCAGAAACGCCCGTGCCGGTCAGCGTGATCTCCACTGTCCCATTGGGAGAAGAATCGCTGTTGACGGCCAGCTGGCCCGTTGCCGAGCCCGCTGTAGTCGGGTCGAAATCCACGCTGAGGGTTGCGGTCGGATTTGTCGAACTCAAAGTCAACGGGAAACTGGGTCCGGACAAGGTGAATCCCGTTCCGCTGATGGTCACCGAACTTACGGTGACGGGAGCGGTACCGGTTAAAGTCAACGTCACCGACTGAGCTGCCGTAGTATTTAAGTTCACGTCGCCGAAGGCAATCGTGGCGGCGCTGATGCTCAGCGTAGCAGTGGCAGCGGCAGTGGCTGAACTTCCGCCGCACCCAAGCAAGGCAGCCCCCGGCCACGGAAAAAGCAAGAGCAATGCCCAGAATGATCGTCCGTTCCTCTGCACCAATACCCGGCAATCGGGCAGTGGGTGTCGCATTCGTCGCCGGCGCCTCTCATCGAAAAACGCACTTCCATTCCCAGACTTGGCGCCCAACAGAGGACAAGCCGGCTCGTACTTTTCTTCCATTTAGGCTCTCCACACGGACTCGGTACTTATTATGCGTTAAGTGAGACCCATGCTGCGGGAGATATCGAATTAGATCGGCACCGGAAGTTACTGTTACCGTCGGGATGCGGCTTGAAACTGCCATCTTAGTGTTAGGAGATAATTGGCGCGCAGATGAACGCGCTTCCCGCGCTTAGGTCGCGGTAAACCAATAAGGTGTTCGTCTTATGCAGGTGAGCCGTAACTCAAGTAGCTAAATCAGCATCTACCTGATGCACTGACAGCCTGAGTCTTGGCTCTCTTTGTCTCCGGGCGCCTACGCCGCGTGAATGGGCGCGAACTCCGCCAGCTTGGCTTTCAGCACCGCCTTGCTCACCGGCACTTCGTGCAACAGCAGCTCCGTAGCCTGCACCAGCGGATTCTCGTGGAACCAACGTTGCACTACGTTGTCGTGCAGCAGGTTCGTGATCGCCAGGATCGACATTCCCTGGTGGTGTGCCATCCATTCCCGCGCCAGGGCCGGCGTGCGCAGCGAGGCAGTGTAATCCGCGGCCTCGTAAAAACCGTAGGCCCCCACCCAGAGGGCAGATTCCATGCGCCTCAGGTTGCGCAGAGCCTCGTACGGATCGACATTGAGCGCCAGGAATGTGGAGTAAGGCGAGATCACCGGACCCGCCGTCGCTTCAAACCAGAGTGCGATGCGCGGCACGCCGAACGCCTGGTAGTGATAATGGCCGGCGTGGTCTTTGCGCGCTGCGCCCGATTCCGAGATGCCCCACGGTATGCCGAGCGATCGCGCAAACGACCGTTGCACGTAGACCACGGCATCCTGCGTGCGCGCAATCAACGTGCCCGCATAACTCCGCATCCACAAGGCCGGCATCAGGTATTCAAACATCGTTCCCGTCCACGAGAGCAGCAGGAAGCGCCCGAAAGCATAAGCGTGGTCGCGCGCCAGCTTGAACCAGCTTTGTTGCGGCAGATCGCCGCGTGCGATCGCCAGCAAAGTGGCGATGCGCGCCTCCGAAGCAATCATGTCGTAACAGGCTTCATGCAGCTTTTTCTGCCGCACCTCGTAGCCGATGGAGAGAATCTGGCGTCCGGGATCGACCAGAAATTCGAATTCGGTGTCCTCGGCAAGACGCTCCGCCTCCTCGCTGATTTTGCGCAGGCTCGCCGAAAGAGCGCGCAGGTTCTCGCTGGCCCCGGCAAGACAGCTCCGAAATCGCTCTGCCAGATCGGAAAGCGACGCATCCACCGCAACGGCGCCCCAGGAGCCGGAAAAGCGCACGTTCAGGGTATCGGCAAAAACGAGCGCTTCACGGATGGATAGCGTGCCGGCCCTTTCTTCCCGCGCGAACTGCGGCAGCGCGCGCAGCGGCGCGAACTCCGGCAGCACCCATGGCAGATAATCTCGAATCAGGGCGCGGATGGCCTCGATCCTGCACAACGATTCTGTGATCCACCATCCTCCGCGCCTGTCGGGCAATGCCGTGGCGGCAGCCTTGGAAAGCGCAGCTTCCGCCGACGGCAGCCACTCAAGCCAATCTGAGAACGTCGATGATGGCGCCGGCAGCCGCAGTTTTCCCATCGCATGCGGAACGTGGCTTTCCGACTGCATCAACCGCCAATGCGCGCGCAACCCGGCAAACAAACGAGTGGGAAGCAGAGGCCTTCGCAGCAGTTCTCTCGCGCCCGTGTGCAGCGTGTACAGTGACGCAACCAGATTGCCGCTGTCCACCGAAGAGACGAACGGCGCATCGTTGAGCGGAGCCAGCGTTTCCGTGTTGTACCAGTTGAACAGGTGCCCGCAATGTTTTTCCAGCTGGTCAATCGAAGACAGAGTTCGCCGCGTGAGCGCGCAAAACTCCGGCACCGTTAGAAAGCCCAGCTCGCAAGCGGCCTGCCGCGCGTTCAGCAGCAGACCGATATTGGTGGGCGAAACCCGGGCAGCCTCAAACAGTCCCTCCTCTTCCACATTGTCCGGGATCAGGTAATGATGGCGCTCGCTGCTGAATTGGCGGAAATATCGCCAGATGCGCAGAGCATGGCTCATCAGCAGGGCTTCGTCGGCCTCGGCCAGCGGTTCGCGCTTCCGCGGCGGCCGATCGAGCCACATCGTAACCCGGTTGGCCAGCGCCCAGAGCAGAAGTATCGGCGCCGCGCAAAGAATGGTTGTCCTGTGCGGTGCGCAAAGCCAAACCAGCAAGGCCAGGCAAAAAGCCGCGAGCGGCATCACGCTAAGATAGCGGTCCACCGGCGTGTGATTGCTTTTGCGCATCTCCGCCTGCGCCGCTGTCTCCCACTCCAGCAGGCGTTCGCCGGTGATGAAGCGCCGCACCAGGGAGCGAATGATGGCATCGAAGGCCAGCAATGTCTGGTGGGACAAAAAAATCAGGTGAAAAAGAGAGAGCAGCGATGCGTGGCCCAATCCCGCCACCGCCTCCGCCGCCTGGCCTTTGTAGCCGCTGGCCAGCGCGCGCCCTAGGCCGAACGCAAACTGCACCAGAGCGGGAAAGACCAGCAGAAGCAGCGAAACCATCGTCCAGTAGAGCGGCCCGCCGGGCAGCCCAAACCAGCCAGCAATAAACAAGATAAACAGGAAGGGATCGACCACCGAGCGGCGCAGATTGTCGAAAATCTTCCACCGCGAAATCTCCGAAATCGGATTGCGCCCCCAGTGGCCCGACTCGTCCGGCACGCGGCCGAACATCCATTGCGCAATCTGCCAGTCGCCGCGCACCCAGCGGTGCTTGCGCCGGCTGTAGGCGCTATAGTGCGAAGGATAATCGTCGACAATCTCAATGTCCGTGGCCAGGCCTGCCCGCGCATACGCCCCTTCGATCAGGTCGTGGCTGAGCAGCGCGTTGCGCGGAAATCTGCAGTTGAGCACCGCATGCAGCGTGGCAACCTCGTAGATGCCCTTGCCGGTAAAGATGCCTTCGCCAAACAGGTCCTGGTACGCGTCGGAGATAGCGCGTGTATAAATGTCGAACCCGTTCTGGCCTGCATAAATGGCGGCCAGACGCGACCGTGCCGTGGACTGCACTGAGACGCCGACCCGCGGCTGCAGGATTCCATAGCCCGATGTAACCAGCCGCAAATGGGGATCGATGACCGCCTGGTTCAGCGGATGGGCGATGGCTCCGATCATCCGCGCCGCCGTTCCGCGCGGCAACTCCGTATCCGAATCGAGAGTGATGATGTAGCGAACCTGTTTGAGCGCTTCTACGTGGCCGGCCTTGATGGGAAATGCGTCATATTCGCCGGCGAGCAGTTTATTCAAGTCGAGCAGCTTGCCCCGCTTGCGCTCCCAGCCCATCCACACTCCCTGGCGCGTATTGAAGATGCGATGGCGATGCAGCAGGATGAAGCAGCCGCTGTGCGCCGAGCAGTAGCGTTCGTTGAGCTCGTCAATCAGGCGCACCGCCAGATCGACCAGCGGATGCGCGTCTTTCTCGTGCGGCACGCTCACTGCGTCCGGCAAATCGGTCAGCAGCGCGAAGTGGAGGTTCGGGTCGCGATTGGCGAGATAGCGGACTTCGAGATCGGTGACCAGGGATCGCACTTGCTTTTCGCTCAACAGCAACGAAGGAATGGTGACCAGAGTCATGCATTCCCGCGGGATGGCCTTGGCAAAGTCGAGCTTCGGCAGCGGTTCAGGCTCGAAGAACGTCGTCACCATGGTGTTCACGAGCTCAACCGCGTCCTGCATAACCGGAGCCACCAGCAACAGCACCGTGATCACCAGTTCCAGAAATCCGGAAACGCGGGCGAGCACGGGAAATAACACGGCGGCCACGAGAATCAGGGTGAAAAGCTGGATTCCCGTGATGTAGAAATCCTCTCCGTGCCGCCGAACGAACCGGCGAAGGCGAAACGCAACCGGCGGATGAAAACCGACTTCTTCCGCCAGCTGCGGAAATCCCTTGCCGGTCAGGTAATAACCCACGTGCGTCTGGCAAACGCGCAACCGCGGATCGGCGTCAGGCCGCGTTTCGCCTTTGCGCGCCAGCGCCAGTGCCGCCTGCGCCACCTGGCCCTCGGTGCCATCGGAGTGGCGCGCCACATAGGCGATGCGCTTGCGATAGAGCTCGCGGCTCTCAAAATCCATGCGTGTGTACGTGCCCGCTGGGTCCTGGTTGAGCAAAGAGTCGAAAGTAATCAGCGGCTCGATGAGAAAGACCAGATCCGCATTCGTGATGGCGCGCAGGCTTTTCAGTCGAACCGACAAGGCTGAAGCCCTCTCCGCGCTGCGCGAACGCAACAGCACGCCGGCATCTTCCAGCATCGCTTCGAGCAGTACAAACCTGAGGAATGCAGCGATGTTCCAGAGCTCGTTCACGGTGAATGGCTCACTGGCCTGATACGCCTTGATAAAAGCGCGAAAGGTCTCCGCGGAAAAATCGCCATGCACGGCTTCGAGGTAAACCGCAGCTGCAGCGGCCGGCCTGGGCTCCGTCCGGCCGCCGTCCAGCACCACCCGCGGCAGTTGCGCCACAATCTTCGGCCGGTCAGAGACGGCAAGAATGGCGGAGCGCAGCAGGCGGGGATTCAATTCGAGATTGTGCAGTGCAAGCTCGGCGCCCGATTCCCCATCCTGGCCGCCCACCTGCGGCCGCACCCGCTGAGCCAGATCTTTTTCCAGGTGCTCCAGCGCGTGACGCGCCGCACGCACCCTCGACGGAAACGTTCCCTGGCCCTCCGGCCGCAGTGCGACTTCCCATAAGCTGGTCGCGCGCACGCCGTCATAGATGCGTTCAAGAATATCTTCTTGTCTCCGCTGTGAATCGCGAATTGCAACCGGTTCGCTCATGGACCCTCATCGATAACTGGCGGCTTGCATTTCGAACATCGCGGCATAGCGCCCGCCCAGCGCCATCAATTGCGCGTGCGTCCCTTCCTCCACCAGATGGCCGCCCTCGAGAACAACGATGCGGTCAGCCATGCGCACAGTGGAGAATCTGTGTGAAATCAGCAGCGCCATCTTTTCTTCCGTCAGTTCGGCAAAGCGCTCGAAGACTTCGAACTCGCTGCGTGCGTCCAATGACGCCGTCGGTTCGTCCAGGATCAGCAGCTGCGCGTCGCGCAGATAGGCGCGCGCCAGCGCAAGCCTCTGCCATTCTCCGCCTGAAAGGTCCACGCCGCCCTCGAAGCGCCGGCCCAGCATCTGTTCATACCCGCCGCGGAGTCTGGCAATCACGCTGCTCGCCAGGCTTTTCTCGGCGGCGTATTCAATCTCTTCCGGCGCATGTTCCGTTTCAATGCGGCCCACTGCAATGTTCTCCTTGGCCGTCATCTCGTAGCGCATGAAGTCCTGAAAGATGACCCCGATCTCTGCGTGCAGGCTTTCGAGGTCATATTCGCGCAGGTCGAGGCCGTCCAGCAGAATCTGGCCTTCGCTGGGATCGTAGAGGCGCGTAATCAGCTTCACGATTGTCGTCTTGCCCTGGCCGTTTTCGCCGATCAGGGCCACGCGCTCGCCCGGTGCCAGAGAAAAATTGAAGCGGCTCAGGACCTCTCTCGTCGTTCCCGGGTACGTAAACGAAACATTGCGGAACTCAAAGCCGCGCATAATCGGCCGGGGCGCCTGCAAGCCGTTGGCCTTCGACTTTACGTGCGGTTTCATCTCGAAGAACGCCAGCAGGTCAGTAAGGAACAGCGCCTGATCGGCTACGCCGGAAGCCGTCGAGAATGCCTGCTGAATATTGCCCATGGCCTGCATGATGGCCGTGGTGATCAGCGCAAAATCGCCGATGGTGTACTGGCCCTCGATGGTGCGGAAGATGCCGACCACGTAGGCGGAGTAGTAGCCGACCTGGGCGAGGAGCGAAAGCAGTCCGCCCCAGAACAAGCGCCGCCGGTTGAGGGCCACGTTCTCCTCGTAAATCCGGTGCGAGATTTTGCTGAAGCGCTCCGTCAGGTACGCGCTCAGGTTGAAGAGCTTGAGCTCCTTCGCCGCTTCCTTGCTGCCGCCCACCTGGCGCAGATAATCCATCTGCCTGCGCAGCGGAGTCTGACGGAAATTCTTGGCATACGTCAGGAAGGAGAAGTGGCTCTCGCCGAGGAATGCGGGAAGAATGCCGCCCACCAGCAGAAAAAGCAAGAGCGGCGAATACCAGAGGAGCACCGCGGAAAAGGCAATGGCCGTGACCGACTGCTGGATCAGGCGGCCCATCTGCTGGATCATGGCCAACCGGTCAGTGGCCTGCACCCGCGCGCGCTCCAGGCGGTCGTAGAAAACAGGATCCTCGTACACCGTCACATCGAGCGCCGCGGCTTTGCGCATCACCTCCACGCTCACGTGATGCGTGTAGCGATCGGCAAGAAGATTATCGAAATAATCCACAGTGCGTGAGAGCACGCCGAGAAGAATGGCCAGCACCGCTTCGCCGGCGACCAAGTACCAGAAGTACCCCGGAAGCGGCCGGTGAAAGCCAATATTATTGATGCCGTTGATAATGTAGCGCCCTGCGATGATGCCGATGGCGACGGGCAGAAATGCCACCACGATGCGGATGGCGATGTTCCAGAAAACCACCGCGGGACCCGACTCCCACACAAAATGAAGCACGGGCGGCACATTCTTCAGGGCGCGCATGCGATCGGCCCACGCGCCGCTATTCTTCTGTGCCGGTTCGGGCAGACGATCGTTGGGCTCGTCGGCGAATTCCGCTTGATTCATCGTCGAAGGCATAATTCCCTTTTGGAACCCTCCGTGCGAAGGCAGGATTCGCCTTGAGGCCCAGAGCGCATTCGAAATTTGAACCAAGGTGTATCGGACGCTACCGCAATTCCTGAGCAGTGGTATCTCGAAGCCTTCCAACCGAGTCGGCGCGACCATGCCCGAGGTGGGAGCATCAGGGAGCGGCGACCTCGCACGAAACCAAGACAGCCCACCGGAGCTCAGGATTTGCCGTCGCCCATGTCCGGCGTCTTTAGCTCTATCTGTAATGCGATGCAGGTCCGCTGGCGAGCGTTGTTTTCAAGCGCTTCACCGCCGTTCCCCGTGGGTGCCGGAGCGGCCCCGTCCTCCTTTGAGGCGCTGTGGGCCGCAACCGGTCTCAGGAATGGCAATCTCCTCTCCTGCGCAAGGATGGAACCCAGCACCAGGGCGAGTCCCAGGAAGACGGCAAGTTGACAACGTCGGCTTATCAGACCGTCTCTAGCTCTCCGGCTGCGGCATCATCACCGCTTGCGGATTGGTTGTGTCGTAGGGTTGAAAGCCCGCCACTTCCATGCCACGCACAGCCTCAGGGTTTTTCATGAAAGTGTCCCACACAAAGCCCGTCCGCGCATTCTCGGCCATCACCATCGTGATCCCGGTGTCAATCCCGATCACGTCGGTGTCGTACCAGTCGGTGAGGGGATTGAAAGCGTCCACAAATCCGTACTGGCACCATGCCTTCGGGTAGTGATCGTGAATCGTGCGCAGCACCCGCATGGTCGCGTCAGGCAGAAAAGGCAGAGAGCCGCCGGCTGCGCAGGGAACCACGGTTCCATCAATCGGACCCATGGCCGGGGGTCCTCCCCAAATCACATAGCCCCTGGCTGAATCCGACGCCGTGATGCCCCAGAGCGCATTGCTGTAGTCGGAGAATTCCTCGTTCAATTCCACGCAAAAGCGGCGGTGCACATCGGTGGCGATCACCGAGTTCTGGAAGTAATCGGCATAGCGGTCGCGCTTGTTGCGGAAATCGAAGAAGGCCTGCGAATACTGGTGCACAAACAGCGGAGCGTAGGAACCGATGTACCGTAGCCCGTCGTATTCAAAGATGGTGCGCTTCCAGGCAAACCAGGCGTCGCTGTTGAGCGGATGTGAGGAGGAACCCATGCCCAGCAGATACATCATCATCAGTTCGCTGTAAAAATCCCATCGCGAAGGAATGAATCCCAGCTCCGGCGTCCAGCCGTGCGAAAGAATCGACGTGTCTTCCGAGAGCCATGTCCAGTCCACGCGATCGAAAATGGCGTGGGCCAGCGCGTAGATGTCGCCGTCGTCGGCGAAGTGCTGGCGGCAGCAAAGAACGCCGCACAGCAGAATGGCCGTATCCACGGAAGAAACTTCTGAATCCCACACACGCTCGCCGGTATTAACGTTGGCGAAGTGAAAATAAAAGCCCCGATGCGTGGGCAGTTTGTGCCACAGGAAGGAGAGCGACTTGACCACGCGCAGCCGGGCCTCGGCGCGCGAAATGAAGCCGCGCTTTTCCGCAATGCAGATCGCCGTCAGCCCGAAGCCGCTCGACGCAATGCTCGCAGCCACGCTCGTGTCCTGCGTGCGCACGTTTGAGCGGTCCTTGATCAGCCCGGTTTCCGGATTGGCCTGCTCCCAGAAGAAGCGGAAGTTGGCCTGTTCCAGCACATCCAGAAACTTTTCGTCATCGGGCGAGAGCGTTGTCAGCACGGGCGGAGGCGCCGGCTGAGGCTTCGCCGGGCCTTGATTCTTCGCTTTTTCCTGTTGCGGATCGGCGGCGCTCAAAAGCGGGAAAGCTCGCCCACGCTCGAGTGGGAGCGTCAGAGACAGATAACCCATCTGACGCAGGATTTCGCGGCGCGAGGGCCTGAAGCATTTCTCCTTCTGCTGCATCTCGGAGGCACGAACCTGAACCGGCGTATCCCTTGAGGAAGCGCCGCCCTGCATAGGGTAACCAGGGCTACATCTGAAAGGGAATTGCCTTGTGGCGCTGCCCATCGATTCTGTCCATGCGCATCAAGGATTTGCCGCGCCCATTCGATCGAATTCTCGGCAAGAAGAGGAAATCGCGCAGACGCTTCAGGTTTGTTAGATGCAAAAAAACCGCCCGGTGATACTTCATCGTGCAGCAATTCTTTTCGCCGGCGCATCCAACCGTTGCGAAGAGCTGTGCATTGCGAATGAAGTCAAGAAAGTTCGTCCTCTGGATCCTCGCCATTTCGGCTGTGGTTGCAACCGCCACCGTTCTGTGGCTCCGGCTGCACCACTGGAAACCCCGGTCCATCGCGATTCAGGGTGCGGTCGTCCGCCGGGATTCCGATACCTGGAAGGAACTGCCCCTTGCCGGCGCTGAAGTCACGGCAACGGAGGGCTCATCGCTGATCACCTCGTATTCAGATGCCTCGGGCTATTTCCGGCTCGTACTGAACGCGGGAGTATGGCCGAAGCGAACCGTGGCGCTCAATTTCCAGGATTCCGGTTACCAGCCGCTGCAACTCGCGCTGCAACTCGGCCTGGGCTCCGCTCCCAGAAAACTCTTCGTTGTGGAGCTCAAACCCATCCCCCAATCGCCCAGTCCCGGGCCCTCCCATCCCCCGACAGTCGTCAACAACATTCGCATCCGCTATACGCTCAACGTAGAGTCCGATTCCAATGTCGGCAGCGCAGTCAGAACATTTCAGGTAGTCAATCAGGGAGACGTGCCCTGCGATCATCAATCTCTTTGCTCGCCCAATGGTTTTTGGAAGGCATCCACCGGTTCGGTAACCCTGGACGCAGGACCGGGCAATGTATTTCGCAATGCCCGCGCCTCCTGTATCGCCGGCCCGTGCCCCTTCACGCGCATCAAATCGAGCGGCTTCCTCAATGGAGGTCGCATCATTACTGCCTCCGCTTTGGACTGGTCCGATACCGCAACCTTCCTGCTTGAAGCCGAAGTCTTTCGCGATTCCATCGACTCCAGCGTGCGCCAGTCCTATCCGGTCATCTTCGGCCAAACCCTCACCTTCACCCTTCCTCCAACCCAGGAGGGCGTGAGCATCGAAGCCGAGCTGAACGGAACGCCCATGGTCTTTCCCCTGGGTCCCGATCTCTACTTGAGCTGGGCTAGTTGCACGGCAAGAACCAACGCCGATAAAGCCACGGTTTACCAATGTGAGCTGAAGCCCGGTTACAACTTCTGACGCACACTCTCGAACGGCTCGCAAATGCGCCTCAGTACAGGGCGCGGCTTTAAGGGTGCCGCAAAGACCTCGAAAAAACTGTGGGCTTCAGCGTGTCGAGGAGACCGGCACGGTCAGCGCCGGTGCAGTGCCGAAAGCATCCCGGAGGGATGCTGCGAGAATAGCCCAGGACGAAGTCCTGGGAGACGCACGCAAAAAAGGGCGTCAGCCCCGTAGGGGCGACCGAACCGAGACTTGAACCAGAGCCGGGTCGTTACCGCCGAAACCTTGCAATCAAATAAACCAGAACTGTCAGAACCACGCTGATCAAAATCGACGTTCCCAGCGGGAAGAACACCGTCACTCTTTTGCCTCGATACGCCCAATCGCCGGGCAAGCGGCCGAGCGGCAAGCCCACCCGTCCCGCGATCAGTAGGACCGCGCCGGCGAGAGCAATCAGCAGCCCGATCGCCAGAAGCATTTTGCCGAGCTCGCTCATTGGTCGCTCCCATCTATTTTTCCGCCAATGCCGGAGCGCGGCAAAATTCGATTCACTTATTTCGTTCCAATCAATCGAATCCGCGCCGTGAGCGCGCGCCCCTGCGGCTCGGCGAAAGTGCCGTAGAGGGAAGAGTCCACGTCGTTGTACACCACCGCGGGATTCGCGCTGTTGGTCGCGTTCTCCAGAACGCCCCGCAGCCCATAATACGCGCCCCGGAAATGAAACTTCCATTCGAGGCCCGGGCTGAAATTAAGGTACTCCGGAAACCGGTTCGATCCTGCCGCTCCCACCACCAGCTGCGCCGCGTTGACTGAGGTATAGGGGAAACCGGTCCTGTGATCGAAGGTGTAGACAAAATCCCAGCGGCGTCTCAGTCTCGCCCACGGCACCGGCAGCCAGCCCCAGGAGAGGACGCGATTGGGCGAGTCCCACGGAAGCGGCCCGCTTTGTTGCGGCCCCATAGGCGATGGCGTGGGCAGGTAATCGAGCGCGGCATTGGTGTGCGCGGAAGAGTGCGTGAAGGCGATGTACACCGTATAGGCATTCGCAAACTCCCGCCGCCCGTCCACCTCAAAAGAATCGTAGTGGTCCTGGCGCGCGTTGGTCAGGAGATAATCCCCGGCAAGCGCCGCGAGCCCGCTCTGGTTCACAAACGTGAACACGTTCACCGTCCGCTTTTCCATGATATTTGCTGACGCAAACACACCGCCCGGCAGTTTCTGTTCCAGGCCCAGGCTCCAATTCAGGGCCCGCGGCTCGTGCAGCAAACCATCGCTCGCCGTGAATTCCGTCTCCTGCGCGGGACCCAACGAGGTGATGCCGTCCGCCGCAAAATACGTGTCGTAGCGAATTCCAGCGAATGTCTGAGCCAGATAATCGAGTTGCGTGTGCTCGTAATAAAGGCCGATTCCCGCCGAAATCTTGGTCGCCTCGCCGCGGCTAACGGGCGCATAAACGGCCGCAATGCGCGGCGAAACCAGCGGCCTGCGGATAATCGTGTCCCAATCGAAGCGCACTCCCGGTTCGATCAGCAACACCTTTCGCATTTGCCAACGATCCTCAAGATAGGCGCCCACCTCATCGTTATGCAGCGTAAACGGCGCTGCATCCGCAAACACGCTTTGCCGCTCGAGCGTTCCCTCCACGCCCGAAGAGCCTTCGCGCAGATAGTCGACCGGCGCGCGCGTCTGGTCCTGGTTATAGCCAATGTGGTCCAAATCAAGCCCCGCTTGCACAGTGTGCGCGCCCTCCCAGTGGAGCGCGGGCAGATAAAGCGTCGCCGTTCCCTCCACGCGCTGCGAGCGGCCGGTGAGATTTTCGAAATAACTGCCCTGCGCCAGTTCCGGGGTAATCGTGTAGAGAATATCGCCGTGCGGCTCGTAGCCGTCGCGGAACCTCATCACTCCGGCTCCGATATCGACCAGCGCGCCGTCGCCCAGGGTCCATTGGTTGCGCACATAAGGCAGCCACGCCAGAATGTTGCGGTTGGTCGTGCTCTGCTGCGGAGTCAGCGCTGAAATACCGTCGAACGGTGAGTGATAATCGTTGAACAGCAGGCCGGCGGTGAGAGTATCGGCCGAGGTCAGATTCGCCTGCGCCTTCACCAGATTGCTGCCGCGCACCAGCGTGTCCGTATCGGCGTTCGCCGGTAATTCGGAAATATAGATATTGTCGTACTCCAGCTCCACGCCATCGTAAAACCACGCCCGCTCCCGCTCGATCGGACCGGAAAACGTGAAGCGCGGCACAAATTGATCGAAGCGGATTCCATTCAGGTCGCGCCACGAGGGAATGAAATTGGTCGCGTTGAAGCGGAATTTGTTGTCGCCCATTCCGGTGTAGAACGCCACCACGCCGCCCGTCGACCTGCCGAACTCCACCGGATACCGCGTCGTCTCCGTGTCGATCGAGCGCACCGCGTCCGTGCTTACCCGCAAGTCCAACGTGCCCTCTTCCGGCGATCGGATGTCGAATCCGTCCAGTGTGTCCAGCGTCTCCCACGTCTCCGATCCGGCCACGTGAATCTGCTCGGAAGTATCCTGGATCACGCCGGGAGTAAACGGCAGCAGATAACGGATGTCGCGCGAGGTCTGATAGGGAATATTCACGATTTCCGGCGTGTTCATCGCCATCTGGTCTGACGTCTGCTCCGTGTCGATGCCCGTTGTCGACGCGGTGACGTTCACCTGCTCGTGCACAATCTGCTCATGCGCCAGCACCACGCGCACGCTGGCCTGGTGCGGGTCAATCCCGCTCAGCTCCGCCTGGTAAAACCCCGGCTTCTCCACGCGAATCGCGTAAGCCGCGTCGCGCACAGGCGCAAATGTGCAGCGGCCTGCGTAATCCGTGCTCAGAGGCAAGGGCGCAAGTCCGGGCTCCAAAACCGTGACCTGCGCGCTCGCGATGGCCACTCCCGTCTCATCGGCAACCGTGAGCAAAACCGCCTCATGTACCGCTCGCGGCTGGCCGGCCGCAAGTGCGGCGCAGAGAAAAAAGGCCATGCCGGCGACGGCCCGCCTTGCGCGCTGAGAAAGCAGCATGATAGCAACCGGAACACGTGGCCTGTCGGCACTCTTGCAAATCGAAGCTCCAGCGTTCCGTCTCGGCGCCAGTATACCGTCCGGGAGCACTTAAGACGACGACGAAGGACAGAGCCTCCACTTGAGCCGCGTGGTCTGAGAGTCCGGGCTGTAATATGTCAAAGCAGACGCGGGACCTCTGCGAGGAAAAACTGCTTCACCTTTTCCCAATCGAGTGTGACGAGCATGTTGGGCATCGGGTCTTTCTCGGCGTCTTTGAAGAAGGTCAGCGACTTGAACAGGTGAATTCTGTTGAACCGGGTGCGAGCATACTTTTCCGAAAGCATCTGCAGGATCTCCGCGAGCCCGTAGTGTTTGGCGCATAAGTAGAGGTCCACGAAGTCGCGTTTGGTGCCGCGACTTGCGATGGCGCTTACTTTCATACAAGCAATATCGCGGGGATCGGCAATGGCCACGCCGAGAAACGTCGTTGAGGCGAAGAGTACGGGATAGGCGTAGCCAAGGAAGCTGACTTTGGTCTTCCCGATGGTCGCATGAAGAGTGTAAGGC
>JASHOQ010000035.1 GCA_030041045.1 Acidobacteriaceae bacterium | reverse complement strand
GGGAGCGCATGATCGGGATCAAGGTTTTTGGGCGCGCTCCGGACTACGACGCCGGCAATGACCCGATCGTTCGCGCCCGGGCTGCAGAGGTTCGCAAGCGGCTGGCTCAGCATTACATGCACGGCGAAGGAGCCGGTGAGGGGTTACGAATTGAAATCCCGCCGGGATCGTATAGAGCCGTATTTGCCGGAACAGATAGAAGTGAAACGGTTGAAAACCAGGCCCAGGCCGAACCGGAAGCCGACATAGAGAGAAGTCCGACGAGTCACGCAAGCGAGGGGCAAGACGCTTTCGAACCCGGCGGCCGAAGTGCGGAGAATGTCTCTCCGCCGGAGAAAATCGAGCGGCCAAGCGGAGATCGACGATCGGCGATTCGGGAAATCTTCACGGCAAAATCGGCGGTGCTGGCTTGTGTAGTTGCTGCAATGACGGTTTTTGGCTTTTTCGCGGGCTATTTCGCAACTGCTCTTCGAAGTCCCGCGCCGCGGGATATGCAAGGAATGCAGGAGCCGGTTTCGGCTTCCGCCGATCCGGTCGGATCTTTCTGGGCTCCATTCATCAAAGAAGATCGATCCCCGGTCATTGCTTACGCCGACGCCATGTTTTTGATCGACGGATCGGGAGATCTCTTTCGCTTTCGGCACGGGGCCTTCGATAATCGCGGCGCCTCGGTTGATTCGCATCTTGCCATGCAGTTTGCCGCGAATCCGGGTCTTGTGGTGAGCGCGGGCCCGCTCTTCTATGACAACGGCTACACGGGGACCGGCGATCTGCGGGCCATGGCCATGTTGATCAGTCAGCTCGCGCATCAGGGAGCAACTCCGCTGGTTGAATCCAGTTATGACATCAGCACAGACGATTTGAAGCAGCATAACGTGATCCTTCTCGGGTCATCTGCGGAGAACCTTGCGGTCGCGCAACTCGTTCCAACCGGCGATTTTCTGTTTGAAGGACCGGCGTCGAGCCGTGACCCGTGGTCGAATCAGATTGTTAACAGCCGCCCACGGCCGGGCGAGCAGTTGAGATATGCGACTGTGAGAGACCCGGTGACTCACGTCCTCCAGGAGGACTACGCACTGGTGTCTTTTCAGCCGAGCGTCACTCCTGATCATCAAATCGCGGTATTGGGCGGCATCGACACAACAGGCACCGAGGGAGCGGCCCAGATGGTCACGACGAGAGCCGGCGTAGAAGAACTGACCAATGCGCTCTCCCAGGACCGTATCGTGACCCAATCGAACAGGTTCCACCCCTTTCAAGCTCTGGTTCGCGTGGATGTCAAGAAAGGTTACCAGGTTCTCGGAGCACGACTGGTGACAATCCATCCCCTCAGCGAACCGAAGCCTACGGGCGATCGATAAATTTGCTTCGCAAAGATTTGTCCACCGAACCGAGCGGGCTGGTTACGCTCGATTGCCGCTTCGTCTCGAAAAAAGCCGGTAGCGAAGAAATCTGCTTATAACCACACCTGAGGATTTCTTAGGACATCTGTCTATGGTTACCGGCGAATGCCGCGGCGGCAAGGTTGACGATGCCTTTGTTTTCAACTGCAGGTTACCGCATGAACGCATGACTGGCTACGCGCCTGCGAGAAGAAAGATCTTTATCCGCATGGAACGGAAATGAGCCTCAAACAAGAGCATTCAATCATATTTTATGAGTTTTATTGAATTATCGATCATAATGTGCGATCCTACTGCGGAATAACGGCTCAAAAGACGCTTTTGAAGGACCGAACTTTGACTGTTCTCCCTTGACGCAGTGCAGCGCGATTCCCTGTTAAATCCCCAGCATCACTCTCGGGCAGAACATCAACTTACACCTGCTGTGAAAGGCTAGACCGGGGAAAGAAGATGGCGCACGACTCGATTTCGCCGGGGAGCATGAGCCGGCGCAGATTCTTAGGTAACGGTCTTGCAGTGCTCTCGGCAGGCATCGCCTCGAAAAGGGGATTTGCCGACGAGGCGGAGCGTGGCACCGATCCAGAGACGCACCGGATCCCGACGCTCGATGAACTCGCGACCGGGTGGCTGGATTGCAGCCAGCTGGCTCATATGCCTTCTCTGCATAATTTTCATGAAATGGCTGCCTGTGCACCCGACCTGGTGGGGGTGAATTTTCTTCCCGGCGGCCAGCTTTATGAGGACTCCGGTCCGCGCTGGTACATCTACAACACATTGCCGCTGTGCCGGCTGCTGATCGACGGCGGACAGTACGAGAGCTCGAGCTGCCGCTGGTGGGCTTATCAGACGCAGCGGAGAGCCAAAGCCGGCGATCTGGAGGTGCTCTCGACCAATCGCCTGGCGATGGAGGACACGATCATTCTTTGGCGGCTGAGGTTGACCCATACGGGATCGGCGAAAAAGAGTTTTCAGATCGGCGTGGCCGCTGATGGCAAGCTGAATCGTACGGCCGCCGGCCTTGAGATTCAAGCCGTGGCTTTGTTGGATGAGGTGGTGGATCACTTTGCCGGAGGAGGCGCGCGCTTGCGAATCGTAAGCCCCAACTCATTCGGCGCCTCGGATGCGAAGCGAACCATGACCGCGACCTATCGCTTTCTGGATGGGCCGGAGGCGGAGGAGGCCGAGCCGGCGGCGCGATGGACCATGCTCCTGAGTCCCGGAGAGAGCCGCGAGATTCGCTTCCTGATGAGCGCGACCGATGTGGACGGCCGGCAAAGCCCCGCGGCGGATCAAGCGACTTCCGCTGCCTGGTTTGAAGCGCAATGGGAACGCGCGGAGAGGGTGTGGGAGGAGCGATGGAGCGCGGCCTTCATCCCGGGCAACGAGTTCTTCTCGGGCAACGCACCTCTCTTGATGACCGATGACGGCGCCATCCAGGAAATCTACTATCGCAGCGTTTTGACGCTGCTGGTGCTGCTGCGCACTAATCTCTGGAGCAACCGCACATTCATCACCAGCGGCGAGCGGGCCAAGGGAACGGTGTTCTATTGGGATACCTCGCTGTTTTCGACACTCTTTGCCATGCTGGAGCCGAAACAAATGAAGGAACAGCTCAAGCTGTTCCTGGAGCAGGATCCTCATGCGGACGCAGTGATCATGTTCAAGGAGCAGCGGCTCCCGTCACCGACGAAGTTGATTGTGCCCCCGGGCTGGGACCTGCGCGGATACGCGGCCAACGATCTGTCGATCTTCCGGCTGACGCGGTCCTATCTCTGCGTGTCGCAGGATTTGGATTTCCTGCACGAGAAGATCGCCGATCAAACGGTGCTCGAGCGCCTGCGCGTGCTGGCGACGAACTGGAAGAAGCTGCTGCGCGCTCCGGGGGACACTCTGGCCGATTACGGCGAGGCGCAGAACCTGCTGGAGTGCGTGCCGACCTACATCCATAAGGTGCCGTCATTCAATGCGGCCGATGTGTGGATGATGCGTGAGCTTGCCGGCATCCTGGATACGGTTGGCGCGCCGGAGGAGGCGCGGGCGATGCGCGCCGAGGCAGATGCGATGGTCAAGGCGGTGATGACCTTGTACGTTCCGGGAACAGGCACCTGGGCGAGCTTACATCGGGACGGAAGCCGCGTGGAGATGCGCCACTGCTATGACTTTGCGACCGTAGGCCGCTTCATGGCCGGCGATCTTCCCGACGGTGTGCGGGGGGAGATGGTCGGCTTCGTGAAGCGGGAGCTATTGGCCGAAAAGTGGATGCGGGCGCAGTCCATGCTCGACGTAGCCGCAACCCTCTCGGACCGTCCCGATCATGGACCGATGGGGGCTTACGATGCATGGCCCGCGGTGACAGTGGACGCGATGTGCACCTTGGGTTATTGGGACGAGGCGATATCGTTCCTGCGGCGAACGCAGGCCGCGATCTACGAAGGCGTTTACGCGCAGGCGCATGAGTTCTATGGGCCGACCAGGAC
>JASHOQ010000034.1 GCA_030041045.1 Acidobacteriaceae bacterium | reverse complement strand
GAAGCCGCGTGGAGATGCGCCACTGCTATGACTTTGCGACCGTAGGCCGCTTCATGGCCGGCGATCTTCCCGACGGTGTGCGGGGGGAGATGGTCGGCTTCGTGAAGCGGGAGCTATTGGCCGAAAAGTGGATGCGGGCGCAGTCCATGCTCGACGTAGCCGCAACCCTCTCGGACCGTCCCGATCACGGACCGATGGGGGCGTACGATGCATGGCCGGCGGTGACAGTGGACGCGATGTGCACCTTGGGTTACTGGGACGAGGCGATATCGTTCCTGCGGCGAACGCAGGCCGCGATCTACGAAGGCGTTTACGCGCAGGCGCATGAGTTCTATGGGCCGACCAGGACCGAATACGATGCGCCGGTGCGGATTGCTCAACGGGAAGGCTGCATGCGCGAGTGCTCAGGCGGCGGCGCTTTTGCGGAAAGCATTATCGGCACCCTTTTTGGCTATGCCGCCAAGCCAGGCGGCAAACCGGCGCTCATGGACGCCCAGGTGCGGCGGGGATTCCGCGGAGAACTGCATCATGTGCCGTACGGGAGCCAGTTGCTTCGCATTCGATCCGGTGAGACGGGAGTCGATCTGAGTCAAGAAGCGTGAGCCGGATTCCTGATCAGGTCGCAGGCTTTTCTCGCATTGGAGTAAGTTCACACCTGGGTGACACGGATTCCGAGGTTCTCGAAAGGGGCGATTGTGGAAGCCGACGCACCGGAATCGGTTATCAATTGATCGATTTCCTTAGTAGCGCAGAGAAGATATTTGCTGGCAGCCCCGAGTTTGCTGTGATCGGCGACCACCACCTTCACTTTGGCATGTTGCGCCAGTTTGCGGAGGATCTCGGCCTCGGCTGGGTTTGTGCACGTCAACCCTTTCCTGGCGTCGATGCCGTCGACGCCGATAAACATAATGTCGGAAAAGAGCATTTCGGCCGCAGCGGTGGCAAGCGGACCTACGAGAGTAAACCAACTTCCGCGCAGGTGCCCTCCGGTAACAATCACCTCAATATCCTTCCGATTACTCAACTCCATGGCTACATTCACAGTATTGGTGATGATCGAGATGTCAGTAAGCACCTTCAGGCAGCGCACCACTTCGGTAGTCGTGGTTCCCCCGCTCAAGGCAACGGTCTGCCCCGTGCTGACAAGACTCGCCGCGGCGAGCGCAATCCGGCGCTTTTCTTCAGCGAAGCTGCTCACTCGGTCCTGGAACGAACTGTCGTGTCGAAAAGGCTCGTAGAACAGCGGTCCGATGGGCACAGCTCCGCCGCGCGTGCGCCTTAGAAGCGTCCGGGCTTCAAGGTCCTCAAGGTCGCGACGGATGGTTGCTATCGACGCGCCGAGCGTGGTGCAGAGGTCGTCAACGGCGACACTGCCCGTCTCCTGCAGATGGCGCAGGATAAATTCGTGACGGGCTACGAGGTTGTCGGTCTTGGGCGGCATATGGTCAGCGTAACAAAGCGCTGTTCACGGATTTGCTTTACTATACCTCAGATTTGATTGTACGATCACAATTAATGATTTATTTGGCGTTAGAAAATCATAACAACATCGGTTAACTGCGGATGGCACGCATGAATGAATGCCTGAGAGAAGGTACGCTTCTCGGGCAATGCCTGCTCGGCTGTGGGATTGGGACCGGCTGGGGTTGAATGGTCAGCTAAGACCGACTCATATCGACTACGGCCTGGAGAACATCGAATGCCGGAGGATCTCGATCAAAAGAGATTCAAAGCAATTACGCTCACATCCGGGTCAGGCGCGGCGGAGGGAATATCAATTTCGAGCTTGGCTTCGGATTGGCGGAAGTTGAGCGGCGCGCCATTGGCGAGCAAACGCGCCGAGCGGACGCGGCCATCGATGGCGGCGAGTGTACAGGTGGGCGGAGCCCAGTCAAAGATGTGAACGTAGATGGATTTGGGCCCGGCAGTTGTGCGCAGGCCATCAACACTCTGAACCGGCCCGTAGGTGGTGCCGTAGATGGAGTCGCCGTTGAGTGTGAGCCAGGCGCCGATGGTCTTGAGGCGCTCTTGAAACTCGGGCTGAATCTGGCCGTCTGGTTGCGGCCCAACGTTCAACAGGAGGTTGCCGCCACGACTGGCCACTTCAATCAGGCTGCGAATCAGGGTGCGCGCGGATTTGTAGTCTTGGTCGTTCTTGTTGTAGGCCCAGGTATTGTTGATGGTCATGCAGGTCTCCCACAGGCGAAAGTCTTCAGGATCGGGAACTGTGGTTCTCAGCTTCTTTGAGACGCTGGGATCGACTCCGGTGATACGCACGCCTTTGGTGGGAATGGCGGTGGGGATGAACTGCTCCGGGGTTTCATAGTCGCCGTCGACGCCCAAACGATCATTGACGAGCGTCGCCGGCTGCAGCGCGGCAATCATGCGCAGAACGTACGCGCCGTCGTACTTTTCCTGATTATTCAGACCGTCAAACCAGATCAGAGCCACCGGCCCATAATGGGTGAGCAATTCGCGCAGCTGCAGCTGCATATAAGACAGATAGCCCGGCCACTCTGGCCGCTCAGGCTGACCATGCCAGTTCTCGCTCGCCGGTTTGCTTGTGTCGCGAAAATCCGGATGATGCATGTCTGGCGGCGAGTAATAGAAACCGATGGGCATCTCGTCTTCGTGGCATGCACCAGCGAGCTGCGCCACGACGTCCTTGCCATACGGCGTTCGCGTGACCTTATAGTCGGTGTAGGCCGAGTCGAACATGCAGAAGCCGTCATGATGCTTGGTCGTGAACACCATGTACTTCTGTCCGGCCTGACGGGCGAGATCGACCCATGCGTGCGGGTCGAAGTGAGTAGGATTGAACGTGGCGGCAAGGCCGCGGTACTCCGCCTCAGTAATTGCTCCCGGTTTGGGCACCATGATGGGCCACGAAGCCTCGACACTGGCTTGGGAGTAGGGGCCCCAGTGAATGAACATGCCGAATTTTGCTTGCCTGTACCACTCCGTACGGTCGGCTGCCAGGCATTGAGACTCTCCGAAGTTGGGGAAGGCGGATGCACAGGATGCGGCCAAAGCGCCCTTCAGAACTGAGCGTCGGTCGAACGTTTGAGCGCTCATAATCCGAACACAATAACAACAGCATCTGTACGCGTCAAGGCCGCTGTTCTCCATTTTTCCTATTTTGCCTGCATTTTGCGAAACTACGATCTCGCTTGACGGCTGATCTTTCCCGGAAGTATGATCGTCTTTTCTCACGATTGAGCGCTCAAAATGCCAACACCCACTGCACCTGCCAGCTCTCAACTTATTAAGAACCATCTGTCGGATCAACTTCGCGCGGAAATTCTGAACGGCTCTCTGAAACCGGGAGAGCGCATTGTCGAAGGCAAGTGGGCAGCAAAGTTTGCCGTCGCGCAGGCTTCGATCCGTGAAGCCATCAACATCCTGGCGCAGGCGGGGTTTGTGACCAAGGCGCCCGGCCGGAGCGCGCGCGTCATTCATTTGAGCGAAGGAGATGTGAGACAGATTTACGAGCTGCGCGGAGCAATTGAAGGCCTGGCCGCGCGGCTCGCGGCTCAATCTCGGCAAGACCTGGGTGAGCTGCAGGCAACGATGGATGCCATGCGCGAATCGGCCAGGAAGGGCGACCGCGAGGCTCTTATCGATTGCGATTTGCGGTATCACCTTGCCCTCTGCGAGCTCTCCTGCAATCCGTATCTGCTCGAACATGCCCGTCGCATTCTGGTTCCGCTCTTCGCCTTTGTTCGCATGCGCGTTTCTTCCAGTGGCCAGTCGGCTTCGGCATGGACCAAGGATCTTGAAGCCCACCAAAAGGTCATCGATCTGATCCGAGAGGGCGAAGGCGACATTGCCGAGCAATACGTGAAGAGGGCGATGGAGCGCTTTGCCAGGACCGCCTACGACTATTGGGAAAAACGAGAAGAACATGCCGGGTGACTTGAGTGGCAAAGTCATCGTGTTGACGGGCGGGGCCGATGGCATCGGGCGTGAATGCGCTTCTGCGTACGTGCGGGAGGGCGCTGCCGTGGCCGTGCTTGACCGTGAGGGCGAAAAGGCCGCGCAAACTACGGCGGAATTGGGATGGGATTGCATGGCGGTGGAGGTGGACATTGGGCAAGGTCCTGCAGTGCAGGCTGCAATGCACTCGGTTCTGGCGCGCTACGGCAAAATTGACGCCGTGCACAACAACGCCGGAATCGCGCGCCCTTCGAAGCCGCTCCATGAGACGGGGGAGCCCGAGTGGGACGAGCTCATGCGCGTCAATGTGAAATCGGTGTTCTGGACTACGCGCTTCGCCCTCGATGCTCTCACAGCCGGCAAGGGCTCCATTCTCAACACTGCGAGCATGGTCGGACTGATTGGGCAAGAGAATCACGCTGCGTACGTGGCCTCAAAAGGCGCACTGATTGCGCTAACAAAAGCGATGGCGCTGGACTACGCTGCCAAGGGAATCCGGGTAAATGCCATCTGCCCCGCCGGCGTGTGGACGCCGATGCTTGAAAAGTGGTGTGCTGAACAACCCGATCCCGGCCAGACTCGCCAATACCTCGACGAGATTCATCCGCTCGGCACATGTCCCCGCGGGGATGTGATTGCGGACGCCGCTGTGTTTCTTCTTTCTCAGCGGGCGCGATTTATCACCGGATGCATTCTGCCGGTAAGCGGCGGCGCCGAGTTGGGCTACCGGCGCTAACGGAGGCGACGGCTTCATGTCCAGTTCCGTGATTCGATCAATCGCCGCCATCGATGCGCGATTTCCCCTGCCGGAGGGGACGGGCAGCGATGCCATGCACACGAGTCCGGTGTACGCCATGGCGCTGACCCACCTGAGCACCGAAGCCGGACCCACAGGCGTGGGACTGGCGCTTACTTTAAATGACGGAAATCGACTGGTATGCGAAGCGATCCGCATTCTCGCGCGGCCGCTCCTGGGTCAACCGATCGAAGTGATCATGGCGAAATTTGGCGAAGTGGCGCGCGGAATGGCGGATGATCCTGCTTTGCGATGGCTGGGACCGCATAAGGGTGTGGTGCATCTTGCGCTGGCTTCAGTCTCCAATGCCTGTTGGGACCTGTGGGCCAAGAGCCGCGGAGTTCCGCTCTGGAAGCTTCTGCTCGATCTGAAGGATGAAGCGCTTGTGGCGGCGCTGGATCTGAGCTACCTTGAGGATGTTCTCACGCATGACGAAGCAGTGAATTTGCTGCGCAACGAGAGGCCGGCTCGAGAGGCGCGCGAATCGATTCTGAGCACCGGCTATCCCAGCTATGACACCTCAATCGGGTGGATGGCCTACGACGACGGGAAGGTGCGTGAACTCGCGCTCAGCGCCATGGGGCGTGGATTTCAAGCATTCAAACTTAAGGTTGGGTCGGAAAGCGAAGATCGAGATACACGCCGGGCGACGATGCTGCGCGAGATTGCCGGCGATTCAGGCATCCTGATGTTCGATGCCAATCAGCGATGGAATGCGCCCGAAGCCCTGCGCAGGTGCCGGACCCTCGCCTCATTCAAACCGCTCTGGATTGAAGAGCCCACGCACCCCGATGATATTCACGCGCACGTGAAAATCGCTCAGGCCATCGCCCCGGTTCATATTGCTGCCGGTGAACACATTCCCAACCGGGTTATGTTCAAGAACTATTTCCTTTACGGCGGGATGCACTTTGTCCAAGCGGATTGCACGCGGCTTGCGGGCGTGAGCGAGTTTCTGGCCGTCAGCCTGATGGCAAGAAAGTTCCGCCTGCCCATCGTGCCGCATGTCGGCGACATGGGCCAGATTCATCAGCATCTGGTTCTCTTTAACCATGTGGCGCTCAACCACGAAGTGTGCTTGCTTGAGCACATTCCGCATCTGCGCGAGCACTTCGTTTTTCCGGCACAGGTGAATGGAGGCGTCTACAGACTGCCTAAGGAGCCGGGCGCATCGACCGACATGCGGTGCACATGCGAGGGCAGATAAATTGTCGGAGCGATTCTGGATGGGAATCGCCCTCATATTCATCGCCGGCGTGATGGCCGGCGACTGCATGCTTCCGCTCAAGTTGAACCGTAGCCGGAATGGGAAAACACGCGGGTCATCTTTCATCCGATTGCGCGCATCTTACGAAGGCTGCGACGAACGCATGATGATCTCGAGCCCCTTGCCTTCGGGGTTGTTGCGCGCTTCGCAGGGCGCGTCGAAGAACATGGTCGCGCGGGTTTCCGGCGTGTAGCTCGGCCAGTCGGGCAGCCCACGGTGGTTCGGGTCGCCGGTTCGGGCAAAACTAACCCACGCCGAGCCCATTTGCTCTGACAAAGCAAACGCGGTCGGATCACCCGCACTATAGTGGTCGCAAATCTCAGCGTTGTCGAAGGCAAAGGAGATTTCACATGCGTGGAAAGTGCCGGGGCGATTATCCAGCACCGGCGTGCGCCAGGAATAGATATACGAGTAGGCAGGGGCTCCGCCGAGCGCAGCTTTTCTGGCAGCCTGGGTGAATGCAGGGATGCGCCAGCGTGCAGTGGCGATGGTTGCATAGAGGCCAAAGGGCGTGGCATTCGGGTAGTCCTGCTTATACGCCGCAATGATGTCGTCCGCGTCGCTTCCATACATCTCATGAACCTGCCGGTTCATCTCCTCGACGGTCATTGCGTTTGCTCCCGGATGGTCAAGCCCGCTGACGCTCTCGTTAAGATTGGTACCTGTGATCAGCGGAACATCGGCTGAGATCGCCGGCGCGCCCGGTTCGAAGGGATGGATGGGAAGCGAATGACCGTCAACCGTCGGCCCCCAGCCGCTTTCGTCGAACGAATCGCGATGAGCCGTCTTCGGCTTGGGCGTCTTGCGCATGGCCTCTGCTGCAGCTCCCGACAAGCGATCTACGGGGATCTTCTGCAATTCCCTCACCTGTGACTTTGGCAATCCTAGTTCGGCCAAAAGCATTTCAGCCACTTGTTGCGAATAATCCGGCGAAAGCGCCCGTATGAATGGGCCGCTTTGAATGATCGCGCGATGAAAGAGGCCCTTCGCAGCGGGCATAGCCATCAAAGCCGCGACTTTCCCACCGCCTCCCGACTGGCCAAAGATGGTTACGTTGTGAGGGTCGCCACCAAACGTTGAAATGTGCGTGCGCACCCAGTCGAGAACAGCCACTAGGTCCAGCATTCCGATGTTGGCCGAGGATGCAAAGTCCTCGCCGCCAAGCGCCTCCAGATTGAGATACCCATACACGTTCAAACGATGATTGTGATTCACGAGAACCACATCGTGATTTCGCGCCAGGCTTTCCCCTTCATAGGAAAGCAGGTCGTGGCCGCTTCCCCCGGAAAACCCGCCGCCATGCATATAAACCATCACCGGCCGTTTGCCGGATCCGTTGATCTCCGGCGTCCAGATATTGACACGAAGACAATCTTCGCCGGGCACCAGAGCGGCGCATCCGCGATGAAGAAGAAATGCATCTTCGTCGGCATTCGCCAGGTTTCCGCCGTCGGTAATGAAGTGGGCAGAATCTTGCTGCGGGCAGATCCGACCATACGCCAATGCATTGCGAATTCCCGCCCAGGGCTCCGGTTTCATCGGCGGCATGAACCGATTTGCGCCGGAAGTGGACGCGCCATAAGGCACCCCTTTAAAGACATAAATTCCGCTTCGCTTAAAGCCGCGGACCTTGCCCGCGCTGGTCTCGACCACCGTGGCTTCGTCTGAGGCCACGACCTTGTTTCTTCCGCAGGGTTCCTGCGGCTGCTGAGGCATCGCCTGCGCAGCTGCTTCAGGCGCAGCCAGCGCGCTGGTCGAGGCGAACGCCGCGCCCGCAATGCCGGCGCAGGAAGCAGCGATACCGCCTAATACCTTTCTCCGGTCTCTCGAAACCGGAGCCGACAGGACTTTAGCGAATTCTTTCTGAGAACCTTTCACTGCATTGGCCTTTCTTCGTATTTTGTTGTTGGGGGTGGCGAGCGATCAACGCAAACGGCATACTTGAGCGAAGACCATGAAATTCCGAAAAGCAGCGATGCAATCGACTCATGTGGTGTTACCCCGATTCTTGGTTGAGCCGGTAAACGTGGGTTGCCGTTCCATGCCAGATCCTCATTTTTTCGTCGGAAGAGAGGCGAGCGGTTGCGGATTCAACAAAACTCACCCAGGAGCGATAGGGTGCGGCGAGCGTAACGACAGGCCAGTCAGATGCAAACATAAGGCGGCCTGGTCCGAATGCTTCCAGGACAATCTCGAAGTACGGTCGTAGATCGTCAGCGCACCATTTTTTCCAATCTGCCTCAGTAACCATGCCGGAGACTTTGCAATAGACATTGTCACGCTGCGCGAGTTTCCGGATATCAGACTTCCACGGCTCCATCGATTTGTTTCCGATTTGAGGTTTACCGATGTGATCGAGCACGAACACCTGTTGCGGATGACGATCGACAAATTCGATCGCGCTGGGAAGATGACGCTCGAAAATCAGAAGATCGTAGACGAGATTAAGATCCTTCAAATACGAGACGCCGCGATTGAAATCCTTCCCGAGCATGTACGCTTCATCCATCTCGTCGTGCAAAATATGCCGTACACCCTTCATCCTGGGATGGGACGCGAGCAATTCGAGTGTTGGAAGCACGTCGGCATTTGCCAGGGGCGCCCAGCCAACTACGCCGCGGACGAGCTGGCTGCCGGCAGCTAACTCCAATAGCCCGCGCGTCTCATCAATACTGTGGCGCGCCTGCACGACAATGGTGCCGCTGATCTGAGATTCACGCGCGACAGAGACCAGGTCCGGCACAAGAAAATCCCGCCGAAGCACGGCCAGCTCCTCGGTCATCCAGGGAAACTGCTTGGGTGCGTATCGCCACAGGTGATGGTGAGAATCGATGCGTCCGCATTCCACTGCTTCCGTCGAGATCAACGTGTCAACCGGCATTGGGGCATCTCGAAATCACATATGGGCTCCTGGCTGCGCCGTGGCCCATTGATGATGGTTTCGTCGAAACTCTGCGGGGCTCAGATTAATTAAGCGTCGAAAGACCACCCGGAAACGGCGCAGCTCGCTGAAGCCGCAATCTGAAGCCACGCTTGTGAGAGTTCGCTTGCGCGGCTCGGCAAGCAGAGCCTTTGCCCGTTCGATGCGGAGCTCGTTGAGAAGAGCGTGAGGCGAAGATCCAAGGCCTTTGCGAAATCGCTGTTCAAGCTGGCGGCGAGATAATGAGCATAGGCCCAATATACGCTCCACGCCAGATACTTCCTCCAAGTGGTCCCGAATCTGCTGCACTAAATCCGCAATCTCGGGATCTTCGATTGCCAGAATATTCGTGGATTGCCGCGCGACTACCCGGTCAGGTGGAATGAGAATCGGGAGCTTGGAAGACCTCTTCCCCTCGAGAAGCTGTGAGAGCAGATTTGCCGCCTGCCATCCCAGTTCGCGATCATTGCGCGATACGCTTGATAGCTGTGGGATGCAGAACTCGCAGGCGATGGGATCGTTATCAACCCCGACAATTGCTACGTCCTCCGGCACGCGAAGGCCGATCATTCTGCAGGCTTCACTTAACATTTGTGCGCGAAGATCCCAACTTGCCAAAATGCCAACCGGAGGGCGAAGGGACCGCAACCATCTGGTCAGCTCGCCCGCTACTCGGCGCCAGTCCCGTACGGATCGGACCAAGGTTGTGCCTTCAATTGAACTGCATGCATATCCAGCGGCTTTGACCGCTGCCTCGAAGCCGATTCTGCGTTGCTCGCTGTACCATAAGCCGCGGACGCCGTAGTAACCAAAGCGGTGAAAGCGCCGAGCCAAGAGATGCTCCGCGGCAAGGCGGCCGACCATTTGCTGATCCAAAGTGACAGTCGGAATCCGCTCGTCTCGGACGTATCCGCCTACATTCACAATGGGAATGGTCAGAGATCTCGCTATCTTGACATCAGTCTGATTGCCAATCAGCACAAAAGCACCATCGCCCTCCCAATAGCGCAGCCACTCAAAGGATGGGCTCAAGCGCTCCGGGATCTGAGTGAATACCCATCCGCCGTGATTCCTGGCGAAATCCAAAATCCCGGGCAGCAGGCGCTCGACAAACACAACATCCAAAGGAAGCGCTAATGCGATCTGTTTCACTCGCTTTCGTCTTGCCTTTGTCATGTTCTTCACAGGCGCAGCTGAAGTGGGATACTTGAAACTATACACGCATGAAGAATCAGGTTCGGTTGCGTCAAGCTATCCGGCCAGTGCGCAAAAAGGTCCAGTACGGGCGCAAAAAGGCCCTTGCCAGCGCACAAATGTCCTTACTATGCTCATCGAAAGTGAAAATATCCGTTTTTGACCGGCACAAGGGGAAGTTCCGTGCGGCAGTGAAGTGACGATTGGGAGTGTTGAGGCCATCGAGGAAATTCAGACACTACTTTAAGAGAGGGGATGGGGGCTCAACTTGGCCGGCAACCAAAGGATTGTCTATTTAACAGTCGCAGGAATTATTTTGTGTGCGAGCTCATATGCAATTCAGCCGGCACTGCAGGAGGCCGTCGGAGATTGCGTGTTTCGGATCGGAATCTTTGATGGTTCGTCGGCGGAGTTCGCCCATAATCAAGCCGGCAGCGAGACGCCCTATGTGATTGGGCAAAGCCTTGCCGCGAGAGATTGGGATGCGTTTCAGCCGGCGGTTCCAGCCACACAACCGGGCACGCCCGCGAACAATGCTGCGAGTGCCCGCACGATCGAGTTTCAGATTGACGATGCGATAGAGGCTGCCTACCGGCTTAGAGTATCCCTTCTCTTTGAACAGCAGAGCATCCCTTCCCTGGAAATCAAGATCAATGGCAGGTCAGGCATATATTACCCGGAGCCAAAGCTTGATTACCGAATGGGAGATACAAATGCTGCGTTCAATCCGGTGTATTCAAGTGCTGAGATCGCGTTTGTTTTCCCCGGCTCGTTTCTGCATCAGGGCCTGAATACCATTCAACTACAGGCCATCGAGGAGGCAACGGAAAAAATTCCAGGCGCCGGCTTCGCATATGACGCCATCGAGCTGGATGGTCAGAAGGGGGACGCGGCCGACGATACCTCAACGCGAATCGAGCCCACTGTCTTCTTCCGAAAAAAGAATAACGAACTTTTCGAGCTCGTCAACGTGACCATTCGCAGCACGCAGAGGCTCAGTCCGGATGACACCGTATTTCTGCTTCTTGACGGCAGAAAGTACCAAAAGCAAATTGCAGTTTCACGGGATTTTGGTGAGGCGAGGGTCTCTTTTGAAGTGAACGAGTTTGGTTCTCAATCGGTAGCCAAGGTGAATTGGCGCGCAGGCACCACGAGTAAAGAGGTGGAGCAGGAAGTTGAGCCGCAGAAGAAGTGGACGCTTTTCATTGTTCCCCACATTCACCTGGATGTGGGTTTCACCGATTATCAGTCGAAGGTGGCAGTGAGACAAGCGCGCGTGATGGATGAGGCGATGGACTTTGTTGCGGAGCATCATGATTTTCGCTTCAGCGTGGACGGGGAATGGTGTCTGGAGCAATTTATGAGGAATCGCAGTGCCGCGGAGCAGCAACGCGTTACCGCTGCGCTCCAAAAACGGCAGCTCTTTGTTCCGGCACAGTACGCCAATCTTCTAACCGGTTTTGCAACCGCCGAAACGCTCATTCGATCGCTCTACCCGAGTGCCAATTTCAGCCGCGAACACAAGACACCATTCGACTACGCCAACATCACAGACGTTCCTTCCTACTCCTGGTCCTATGCTTCCATCCTGGCTGCCGCTGGGATCAAGGACTTGGCTGCGGCAGCCAACAATCATCGCGCGCCGGTATTGACCCAGGGGCGCTTGAACGAGCAGTCGCCCTTCTGGTGGAAAGGCCCTGACGGACAGCGGGTCCTTTTTTGGTACTCTCGCAGCTATTTGCAGATGACGGAACTGTTTGGATTGCCCCCAGTTCTTTCGGCAGGCGCCGATACGATCCCCTTGTTTCTGCAGCAATATGAGCATCCGGAATATCGGGCTTCGGCGGCGATCATCTACGGAACGCAAGTTGAAAACCAGGACTTATTTCCGGAGCAGGCTGAATTATCGGAGAAGTGGAACGCCGTGTGGGCCTATCCGCGTATTGAATATTCCGGCTTCCATGACGCTCTCGAGACCATTCGCCAGCAGTTTGGCGGCGACATTCCAACATTCAGCGGCGACGGAGGCCCTTATTGGGAGCTCGGCATTGGGTCGGACGCATACTACGCCGCAATGGAACGAGAAAATGAGAACCGAGGGCCCTCCGCTGAGAAGCTTTCTACGATTGCATCGCTGATTGATCCGCGGCTGGCAGTGGACAAACAGGCGCTGGACAGTATGTGGTCCGACATGGTGCTGATGGACGAGCATACGTGGGATTCCTGGAATAGCGTGAGTGATCCGGAGAGCAGCGAAGCCAAGGAGCAGCTCGCCGTTAAGGACGGCTTCGCAAGAAACGCGCGAGCTCAAGTCGATGCCTTGATGCGCGCCAGCATGGCAAATCTGGCGGATCATATCTCAGCGGGACCGGGCAGCCTGGTTGTCTTCAATTTGCTCAACTGGCAACGCGGGGGCTTAGTCGATGTTGATTTGAAAAAGGGCCAGGAGCTGGAGGATCCTTCTTCGGGCTCCCCAGTCCCCCTCCAGCTCGTTCGAGAAGGGGACAATTTGAATCGCGTCCGCTTTGAAGCAGAGAACGTGCCTGCGCTGGGATACAAAGTGTATCGCATCCGAGAGTCGGGCCGAGAGCTGACGGCCGCCGAAGCCGGTCGATCCACCACGCTCGAAAGCCCGTATTATCGCGTTGAACTTGACGCTGCCAGCGGCGCGGTGCGCAATATATATGACAAAGACCTGCATCGCGAGCTGGTCGACCAAGGGAGCGAATATCGATTCGGACAGTATCTTTATGTTACTGACGCAAACCCGGCCAACAATCAACACTCGACGTGGTACCGGGGGAAGCTGGATCTGCAGATTCATTCCGCAGGCGAGGGCAAAATCGTTTCGGTTATTCGTACTCCCTACGGGTGGGAAGCAAAAATGGAGAGCAGCGCCGCGAGTACTCCGACGATCACAACGATCATCAGGCTTTTCGACCATGAAAAGAAGATTGAATTTGACGAAGACGTAGAAAAGGTCGCGGTAACTGCTAAAGAAGCGGTTTATTTTGCGTTCCCTTTCGCGATCAGTCTCCCTCAGTTTCAGTACGAACTTCAGACTGCTTCCATGGATCCTTCCAAAGACATGTACCCGGGTGCGGGTCATGAATGGTTCTCCGTCCAGCATTGGGTTTCGGTTCAGGCAGATGGCATTGCAGCGTCAGTGCTGCCCCTCGACGTTCCCCTGGTCACGCTGGGAGACATTGATCGCGGCCAATGGCTTGACGCTTTCGGCGAGCGCCGAGCGACCATCTTTTCTTTTGCCATGAATAACTACTGGGAAGACAATTATGTGGGCAGTCAGGGCGGAGAGTTTCGATTCAGATATGTGGTTACGAGCGCGCCATCAACAAACGAGGGACAGTTGAGCCGGATGGGATGGGAAGAGATGACACCCCTGGAACTCGATGAAATCACGAGTCAGGACAAGGCTCTGAATCAACCGCGTTCTTTGGACGGACGGCAGGGAAGCTTCATTCAAATCGAGGATCCCGACGTGCTTCTTGATACGCTAAAGCCGGCGGAGGATCAGGAGGGGACCATCCTCCGGCTTCTCGATCTAGGAGGGCCAACGAGGTCTGTGTCCGTCCGGCTGCCGGACATTCACTTCATAAGCGCCTGGCAAACAGATGCCGTCGAGAGGAATCAGAGTGAATTGCCCATTAAAGACGGCCACGAATTCACCGTTATGGTTCATCCGCACGAGATTGTGACTGTGCGGATTGCGACGAACAAAGTTGAAGACGCCGGCATGGGGATGCGGTGAGCATTCCTTGGAGCAGTCAGCAAAGAGGAATCGATGGCGCTCTGGGAGACAGACAAAGAGCTTTTTGCCCTTGCGGAAAGGGAACTCTTTACGTGCGCGGTCGGCGACGTGCTCGATCAGCAGAAGTTGCTGCATCAATACCTGCCTCCTGAAATTCGCGCACTCTCACCGCAGATGATCGTGATGGGGCGCGCTATGCCTGTGCTCGCCAGCGACGCATTTCAGGTCAAGGCTGAGGAATCTGCGAATCCCCTTAGCGGGAAGGCATTTGGCCTCATGCTCGAAGCCCTGGATGATTTGCGGACGGATGAGATTTACATCAGCACCGGTTCGTCGCCTCGCAGTGCTCTTTGGGGCGAACTGATGAGCGTGCGCGCTCTCAAATGCGGCGCCCGGGGAGCGATCTTGAACGGTTATGTGCGGGATACCAGAAAAATTCTTGCCCTTGGATTTCCGACCTTCTGCTTCGGGTCGTATGGCCAGGATTCCGCGCCCCGCTGCAAGGTTCATGATTTTCGAATTCCGATTGAAATCGGGGGCGTATCCGTGCGGCCAGGCGACATTCTCTTTGGCGACATTGACGGGGTGGTGGTGATTCCAACCGAGGTCGCAACAGAAACCTTCACTTTGGCGCTGGAAAAGGTTAGAGCAGAGAAAACGGTAAGGAAAGCGCTCGAGGAGGGCATGAGCGCGGCGGCAGCTTTTCGAATCCATGGAGTCCTATAACACGGTCGAGCACGCGGATGGGGAATGGAAATGAAGGTTGGTCTTGGCCTGTACCGTCATATGTTGACCGCCGAATACTATGACTTTGCCCGTCAAGCGGGGTGCACGCACGTCATTATTCACCTGGTCGATTATTTTCGAAAAGGTGCTTCGAATTCGAGAAACAATCAGCCTGTGGGAGAAAAATACGCTCCTTGGGGAATGGCAGGAAGCCCACACTCATTGTGGTCTGTCGCCGAGATGAGGGCGAAAAAACGCGCAATCGAATCGGCGGGCCTATGCCTGGCCGGGATCGAGAATCTGGATCCTGGCCACTGGTACGACGTGCTCTTGGACGGTCCGCTGCGGGCAGTGCAGATGGAGAACGTGAAGACCATTGTGCGACGGATGGGGGAAGCGGAAATACCCATTCTTGGATACAACTTCAGCATCGCCGGGGTGTGCGGGCGCATCGCTGGTCCTTTCGGGCGAGGCGGAGCAACGACCGTCGGTATGGATGGTCCTGCCGACGATGTCCCGGTTCCAACGGGAACGGTTTGGAACATGGTGTACGACGAAGGCGGCGGAGACATCCTACCCTCTATATCTCACGATGAGTTGTGGCGCCGATTCACGAGGTTTCTAGAAGAGGTCGTTCCCGTAGCGGAAAAGGCCGGCGTATGCCTGGCCCTTCACCCAGATGATCCGCCAATGCCAACCATGCGCCGCCAACCGCGACTCGTTTATCAGCCGTCAATGTTTCAAAGAGCGCTTGATGCCATGCCGAGCCCCAACAACGCAATCGAATTCTGTGTGGGGACAGTTGCAGAGATGACCCAAGGTGACGTGTATGACGCCATCGATGATTACAGCGGTCAGGGCAAGATAGCCTACGTTCACCTGCGAAATGTCAAAGGGAAAGTGCCGAAGTATTGCGAAGCGTTTATCGACGAGGGCGACGTGGATATGGTCAAGATTCTGTCGATTCTTGAGCGCAACCGTTTCGATGGTGTAATCATCCCGGATCATGCGCCGCAAATGTCCTGCGCCGCCCCGTGGCATCGCGACATGGCCCACACTCTTGGTTATATGACGGGTGCCTTAGCGACGTTGCGAAACGAGCAGGCCATCAAAGGCAGCGCCTCGTGTAATCGGCACTGACACCGTCTGGAAAACGGGAATCATACCTTTCGGGCGGTTCGTCGCACATCCAAAGGTTTTGTTTCAGTAAACACTCCCTGGACCGGTATCGGTAATCAGTTGCGCAGTTCGCCGCCTGCGTTCAACCGGTTGTATGCTAAGAATCTTGATGAGGAGGGCAAAATGAAAACGGTTCTTTCAGGTTTAGCGGCGATATTGGCGCTACTCGCCATCAACCTCAATGCGCAGAGCTCGGAGCGGGAACTCCGCCTCAGCACCAACCTGGTTAGCGGCGCCCAGCTGCATGCGAATGTTTCAGGCTGGAACGTGGCGCTTACCTGGACGGTGGGGGCGACATGCGGGACGAAAATGGCGGGGAGCACGGTTACCTGTAAAGCGAACATCTATCGCTGCGTGGGCACGACAAGCGCGTGTCCTTCATTTACCGGTACGCCGCCTTCGGAGTGGTCGCTGCTCCCCAATAACGCAACGAGCGATACCGGGAGTTATACCGATTCCAGCGCGCCGACGACAGGGCAAGTCAACTACGCCATCACGGATTGCGCTAACGACGCGGCCGCCGGCTGGACGGGGAACTGTCCCGGAAGCCCGGGAACCGGATCTGAGTCGGTTTTATCGAACATAACCTCAGTAACGTTTCCAACTGCCGCCGCGGCGCATTGAGCTGCGAATCCAGATTGGATGCACAAATGAGTCATTCAATCTACGGCTGAATCTTCACCAGGGCGAGCGTATTGGGCGTCAGCGTCAATGCGAGCTTGTCTTGGGAAAGATGCGTTTCTTCGGGCGGCGGAAGCGCCGTCTCTCGATTCAGTTGATCCACCTGGGCGGAAGTGGGGTCGAGTGGAGCACCCATGGCCGCATATTCCCTCAAAACGTTGCCGTGATCGGAATCGACGCGCTGGATGGTTACGCGGGCGCCTGCGGGGACGTGAGCAAAATCGAGATCCAGCGTGGTCGCCGCTCCGTGTTGATCCGGGTCGACAAGATTCCACGCGGCGATCGCCAGGCCTCCATCCGGAGTCCTGGTCACGATCACGTTCTTCGAAGCGTTGGGAATCCGTTCGTTGCCGAGCTGATGCAGGAGTCCGTAAGCGTAGTAGTCGGGCTTGTTGATTCCGCCCTTGGCGCGGAGGCCGAACATGCCGACGAAGGGCTTTGAAATGGGGCCGCCCTCTTCGAAAACGTCGGAAAACGTCCAGAAAGACATCATGTTGACCATGCCATCGCACTGGCGCACGGTGTTGGCCAGCGCCGGGCCCACGAAGATGGTGTCACGCGACTCCATCATCCCCTCGACATTCCACTCCGTGAGAAAAAATGGGAGATCGGGCGTGGCAGAGGACTTGATTTGATCCTTCACTTTTGCCACAGCGCGGCAAACTCGCTCATCCATGGGGATGGCTTCGCTGGTTCCGAAGAGATTTTCGACCGTATCGTCTGCGTAAGCGTGGGTTGAGACGAAATCGACGGGGACGTGATTCTCGGCAGTGAACTTGAGGAACTCCGGAATCCAGGCGGCGGCCGCGGTTGCCGGCCCGCCCACGCGCAGGCGAGGGTTCACGCTTTTGAGCGTGCGCGCCGTGTGCGCATAGAGGTCAAAGTAGGATTGCTGGCGCGGGATGCCGCCCCAGAAGTCGATGTTGGGCTCATTCCAGACTTCGAAGTACCACTGCGAAACTTCATCGATTCCGTAGCGGTCCACGAGGTGTTGCGCAAAGTGCTGCATCAGGTCGTCCCAGGCGTCCATGCTCTTCGGCGGCGACACGTTCTGCTTGTACCAGAAGGCGTGCAGGTCGTCGGGATTAAAGGCCAGCTTTTTGGGCATGAAGCTGATCTCGACGAAGGGGCGGACGCCGTTCTTCAAGAGGCCGTCGTAAATCTGGTCGACATACGCGAAGTTATAGACGGGCTTGCAGTGTTCATCGAGGTTGTAAACGCCCACCTCATCGTGAAGAATCGCATGGAAGCGCACGTAGTTGAAATCAGCCACTTGTTTCACCGCACGCATATCCTCGCGGTAGCTCTCGCGCAAGCTGAGGATGGCCCGGCCGGAGCCGAACATCTGCTCCCAGAAATGGGGAAAAGGCGCAGTTTGCGCCTGTGCATCGATATGCACGGTTTCCTGGGCGCTCCCGTAGGAGACAGCGGGAAAAAAGATTGAAAGCACGAGCGTGATCCGGCGCAGGGAACTCAATTGCCGCATGAACATCTCCTTGTGCGCCGGCTAAACCGGCAAGGTGTAGTGAATGGAAGTTTCATACAGTGAAGGATTAGCAATCCACACTGGCCCCGAGTCATGCGGAGCCGCCCGCGAGGGTGGCGACGAAGCGTTGACAGGGGAAGGTGCGGGCCGAGTATTCAGCCGCGAAAGCTTCTCACTCCGGGATGCCGACGTCGTAAGGAGAGGCGGAAGGCTACATCTGGTGCGCCGATATCGCGAGGCGCAGTGGAGTCCCGCGCGGTCAGAGACCTCGAGCACGTACCGAAACATCTTGTGCGGGAGCCGGGAGATCCCGCGTTCTCTCCAAGCAGAAGAAGGTTGGGGACGCATCGGGAAGTCTAAGGACGTACGCCGATGATGGACGAACGCGGGAAGTCGGACAGACCTGTAGTACCGGAGAAGTCGCCGAACAAGGCCGGACCACCGGCGGCGGAGGCGATGGAGGGAAGAGGTCTGGCCAAAGGGAACCTGCTCGAGCAAAACGCGTCCCGGACACCGAGCCGGAGCGACGCGCCCAGTGCGCTGGAGCGGGTACGTCAGGCAGCAAAAGAAGATAAGCAGATGCGGTTCACCGCGCTTCTGCACCACATCTATGACCCGGAGATGCTGCGCACAGCCTATCTCGGTTTGAAGAGAGAAGCTGCGCCGGGCGTGGACGGGGAGACGTGGCAGCACTACGGCGAGGCCCTCGAGGACAATCTCCAGGACCTTTCCCATAGGCTGAAGCGAGGAGCGTACCGGGCCAAGCCAGTGCGTAGGGTCTACATCCCCAAGGCCGACGGGCGGCAAAGACCGCTCGGAGTTCCGGCGCTGGAGGACAAAATCGTCCAGCGTGCGGCGGTCGAAGTGATGAATGCCATCTACGAAACCGACTTCCTGGGATTTTCCTACGGGTTCCGGCCTGGGCGCAGCCAGCATCAAGCGCTGGACGCGCTCTACACGGGCCTGTTGACGAAGAAGGTGAACTGGGTGCTCGATCTGGACATCCGCGGCTTTTTCGATGCGATTTCGCATACCTGGATGGTCAAGTTCATCGAGCATCGGATCGCAGACCGGCGCGTCGTGCGGCTGATCCAGAAATGGCTCAACGCAGGCGTGCTGGAAGATGGGAAGCGAATACGGGTAGGGGAAGGGACGCCGCAGGGCGGTAGTGCATCGCCGTTGTTGGCGAACGTTTATCTCCACTACGTCTTTGATCTGTGGGCCCAGGCGTGGCGTCAGAAGCAGGCACACGGCGATGTAATCGTGGTGCGCTTTGCGGACGATATCGTGGTTGGGTTCCAGAGCAAGGCGGATGCCGAGCGGTTCCGGGCTGAACTGGACGAACGCATGGGAAAGTTCGGTCTTGAACTGCATCCTGAGAAAACGCGGCTGCTGGAGTTCGGTCCATTTGCGATCGATAATCGCCAGCGGCGTGGAGAAGGGAAACCGGAGACGTTCAACTTCCTCGGCTTTACGCATATCTGTGTAAAGAAGAGAAGTAATGGAATGTATACGGTGATGCGGCAGACGATTCGTAAGAGACTGCAGGCGAAGCTCAACACGATAAAGACCGAGTTGACGCGGCGCATGCACACACCCATCCCTGAACAGGGCAAGTGGCTCGCGGCGGTGGTGCGTGGACACATCCGCTATTACGGAGTGCCCATGAACCAGCCGGCGCTGGCGCTGTTCCGATTTCAGGTAGGGCGGCTCTGGCATCGCGCGCTGTCGCGGCGCGGCCAGAACGGGCGCGTTACCTGGGATCGGATGCGCCGCCTGATGGCGTGCTGGCTGCCTCTGCCTGTGGTCTGTCATCCCTATCCTCTACGCCGCATGGGCGTCATCACCTAAGGCAAGAGCCGGATGCGGTAGTTCCGCTTGTCCGGATCTGTGGAGGGGGTTATGAGGAATCATGATCCCTACTCCGACT
>JASHOQ010000033.1 GCA_030041045.1 Acidobacteriaceae bacterium | reverse complement strand
TCGGCATTGAACATGCCGTCGTGTGAGACGATGCACTTGAAGCGGTTGGTGTGGCCGAGAATCCAGTTGGCCATGTAGCCGCCGTAGCTGGCGCCGAGAGCGCATTCGCGATTCTTGTCGATGAAGGGGTAATGCTGCTCGGCGTAGTCGAGTCCGGTCATAAGGTCGGTAAAGGGCTTGCCGCCCCAGTCGCCGTTCACGCCGTCGACGAAGGTCTGCCCGTATCCCGTCGACCCGCGCGGATTGATCATGACCACGACATAGCCTTTGGCGGCAAACAGCTCGGCGTTCCAGCGGTAGCTCCACATGTCGCCCCAGGCGCCCTGCGGCCCGCCGTGGATCAGAAACTTCACGGGATATTTTTTCGCGGGATCGAACCCCGGCGGACGGATGAGAAAGCCCTGGATTTTTGTGCCGTCTTTGGCGGTGAACCAGAATGACTCCATCTTGGCGAGGTCGAGCTGGGCGAGAAGGGCGTCGTTCAGATGAGTGATTGGATGGATCTCTGAGTTCCATTCTTCCTTGACAATCTCACGCTGACCCTCCGCAGCATGCAAGCTGTCGTATGTCGAGACCCGCACAAACTCCGAAGGACGATCTACCTTCATCTGATTGGCGAGCAGCATCACCGGGTCGGCGAGACTGGGTCCCTTCAAGCCTGCAGCACCGGGCTTCAGATCGCTGAACGCGCCGCCACGAGCGACCAACGTGACATTTCCATCTTCGATGTCTGTTACGTAGATCGGTGCCTCCCCATGGTTCCCGCTGGCGAAGTATATCTTTCCCGAAAACGGCCCCCACGCAAACTCGTCCACCCAGTTGTCGAATTTTGGCAGCAAATCTCTCCCCGTCTTCGCCGCACGGTCATACAGCCACAACCGGAACCGATCGCTCTCGTATCCCGCCCGCGCCTCGCTGCGCCACGCGAGATACTTCCCATCCGGCGAATACGCCGGATTGAAATTTCCACCGGCGCTGGTACTCACCTTCACCGCCTTCGCCGCGGGATCGGTCAGATCAAGGGTATAAATCTGCGCGCTCGTCGAGATCGCCGGCACCGGGTCGGGATTCTCCGTGAAGGCCAGCTCTTTCCCATCCGGCGAAATATCGCAGCCGCAGCTTGAATCCTCGAGCGAGAAGGGCGGCACGTCGTGCGGGTCGCCGGGGTTCAGGTCTCTCACGCTACCACCCTCAATCGAAACCAGGAAAAGATGTTTCCGTTTCTCGCCCGTGTACGCGTTCCAGTGGCGGTAGAGAAGATGCGTCCAGATCAGCGCCTTCACCTTGCTGTCGGCGAGAGCCCTGTCGCGATCCTCGTTGCACTGGTTCCCGGTGGCGAAGTCCGCGGCAGTCATCGGCGCGCAGTCCGGATAAACCGCTGACGTGAAGACGATGAAGCGCCCGTCCGGAGACCATTTGGGGCTGTCCGCCTCCGTGGCGAGGCTCGTCAGCTTGCGGGGATTGCTGGTCGCGCCGGTGGCGGGGTCGAAGTCGGCGAGCCAGAGTTGCTGGCCACCTTCGCGCGCGGAAACCCAGAGCACGGAACGCCCGTCGGGGGCGAACTCGGGATCAGAGTCTCCCGGTTGGCCCACGCCGAGCCTGATGGGATCTCCGCCCGAGATTTTCTGCAGCCACAGCTCCGGCGTCTTGGTGTTGGCGGCGAGATCGACGGTGGTGACGGAGTAGGCCAGCCACTGCCCGTCCGGCGAGACGGCGGTTTCGCCCAGACGCTTCATGGCCATCATGTCGTCGAAGGTCATGGGGCGCTTCTGTCCCAGAGAGGCGACGGGAGAGATCAGAGTTGCCAGAAAGAGGATCGGAGTAATCCATTGTGCTTTCCCAGGTCTGAGAATCCGGACCTGGGGCACCCGTTTTCGAGCGGCTCGACGCATGGGGCTCCTTGTTCAGCGGAACGAAGAGAAAGTGTACAACGGGTGACAGGAATCAGGGGTCAGGGATCAGATGTCAGGGATCAGGGGCCTCGCCTCATCCGGCGCGGCGGACGATGAACGGGGCGCGCAAAAGAAGCGTCCCGCAGGGGCTGAAGCGACTGCGTGGGAACTCGAAGTTGAAGGCCCGGTTCCGTCGCCCCTACGGGGCTCTGGAGTTCTTTTTCTGCGCGTTTCCCAGGATTTTGTTGGTCGGCCGCCGGGGCGGCCGACCAACTCCATCCTGGGCTATCCTCCGGCATCCCTACGGGATGCTTTTTTCGCGAGGTCGAAGAGGACGTTTCGGTTCTCACGCAAACTCTAGAGCGGTTCCACAGTACATGTAGCCATATTTCACAGTTGCGGAAGGTGGCTTTTTCTTGGTGAAAAAGCCACTTAGCATCTGCGGCTTCGGGATACAGCAACTGTGAAACCGCTGTAAAGCCCGTGATGCTTACAGGCGCCTCTGTAGCACGACTGAGAGTCGTGCCCTGGTACAAAGCGCCCGATATGGAGTCTGACGGTTCCCGGTCTCAGAATCGAGACCGCGGACACCCGCAACGGCAAATAGCCGACTCGCTGACTTTCTAACTCGCTGGCCTGCTTACTTCGCCTCGTTGCCGGTGAGACGGAAGGTGATGGTGCCCCAGAAGGAGCGGGCGCGCATTTGCACGGGCAGATGGCGGTCGTCGTCGGTGTACCAGATCCAGATGTTGCCGCGGTTTTTCACCACGCCGGCGTCGGCCGTGGGCTGCACGCGGATGGTCTTGAAGGAGCCGAGCGAGGTTTTAATCTCTTCCGTGCCCTCCACCTTCATGGTCACGGGGACGGTGCGCTGCGCATCGGCCACGGGCACCACGAAACTGTGGCCCACCTCGAGCGGCTGCGATGCGGTGTAGAACATGCCAGTGAGCAGATCGGTGAGGCAGCCCGGCACCGGCGTTTCCACATGCTTGGTTTGGCCATTGACGAGGTTCTTTTCGTCAAGAATGGACTTGTTCTGGCCGTAATCGATGCGCAGGGTAGAGTTCACCTGGCGGCGTCCCTCGATGGTCTGCTTGTCGAACTCATAGGTGCAGCCCTTCTCGCGGTCGAAGTTGGTCTGGAACTTGTCGCTCAGGTGGAAGAGCAGGTTGATGGCGCCGCTGGTCTCGGCGCTGGTGGTCAGGCGCTCGCGGGCGCCGTCGGCCTCAAAGTGGACTGTGGCTGTGGCCACGGGAAAGACGCGCCAGTCCACGGCGTAGGTGAGGGTCTGCTTTTCAGGAAAGCTGAAGCCGGGACGAGGCGGGGTGAGCGTGGCCGCCTGCTGCCCGAAAGCCGCGGCCGCAAGCGCGGAAGCCAAAAGAGTCATCGCTCGGTAGGCGCGCATCTTCAACGGGTGGGATGGCTCCTTTGTGTTTTGACGAAATGAGTGCGGTACGCGATCACTGCGCCCTGAAACCGATTGCCGCCAGCGCCGGGCGCAGAAGGAGCAGGCAGAGATAAAGCAGGGTGGTCCCTATTGCAGCATTGTACTCGCGGTGCTGGAGATAGAGAGCGAGGGAAAATCCCTGGGGTACTGCGGCCGCAGTAGCGGCAACCGGGGCGTCGACAGGCGTTTCCGCCGGGAAATGCGCTGGCGTGAGACGAGGAATGAATCGGGGTACGGCGCGGCTATAGGCAGCGAAGCCCGGGAATTGAGCGCGCAGGGAATGCTCCTCGGCGGCAATCACGGGGATGTAAACCAGGGCGAAGCCGCAGGCGAGAACCGCCGCCACCAGCCAATTGAGGAGCGCCACAGCGAATCCCACGGCCATGAGCATCGAGCCTAAATACAAAGGGTTGCGGGTGAAGGCGTATGGGCCGGCAGTGGTGAGCTCGCGGTTTTTCTTCACGTACCCTGAGGCGTAGCCGCGCAGCCAAAGGCCGGGGAGCACCAGCGCCAGGCTCCAAACCACAGCGGCCGTGCGCGGGGCATGGCGTCCCAACTCGAAGAGATAAAGCGCGGCGACCAAAAACCCCAGCGGCACGCGAATGCGGCGGGCCAACCGCAGCCACGACTGCCAGCGGGTGGGGCGACCACGCCCGGAGCGGGCCTCAGGAGCTGCGCCTTGCGCGGTCATGGGTTTGCCTCCCCGGCCAGCAACTCGTCTGCGGCGCGGAGCACTTCTTGGGGCTGAATGGTGAGCAGGCCCGCTTCAGGCTGGGCACGGCGAGCGTGGTCGCGGCGGCTCGCGGGGCTGCGCAGAACGCGAAATCGCGTTCCATAAGGCCCATTCCGGCCGGGATCGGTGGGCCCGTAGATGCCCACAACCGGCCGGCCGAGCGCGCAGGCCAGGTGGAGGGGGCCGGTGTCTCCGGCAATGCAGAGGGCCACGCGGCGGGTGACCGCGATGAGCTGGCTGAGCGAAGCGGCGAGTGGGATGGCAGCGGTCGAAGCTTCCTTCACGATGACATCCGCCAGGGGCTCTTCGCCCGGGCCGGCGTTGACCAGCACGTGCAAGCCGCGCGCGATAAGCCCTTGGGCAACAGAAGCGTAGCGTTCGACGGGCCAGCGCTTGGCGCCCCAGCCGGCGCCGGGGTTGATGAGCGCGACGGGACGCGCGCCGTTCGAGGCCAGCAGCGCATCGCACCAGGATTCGGCGGCGGGATCGATAGGCAGCAAGGGCGGGACGGGAGCTAAGGCGTCGCCGGCAACCTGGTTTGCGAGCTCGATGTCCTGTTCGATCACGTGTTCGCCGCTTGTGACCACCGGCTCGGTAAACAGCCAGCGCGCGGCGCTCTCGCGGGGCTTGGCCTCACCGATCAGCCGCGCCGCACCGGCCAGACGCCCTACCACCGCCGAGCGGATGGCCCCCTGGAGGTCGATCACGGCATCGTAGCGGCGCGCACGAAGCTCAGAACGCAGGCAGCGAATCCCGCGTAGCGCGCTCGGGCTCAAGGGCTTGTTGCGCCAGTCGCGGATCGGAGCCAGGTGCAGCCAGTCGATTACCGGCCTTGCGGGGTCTCGCGCCATGGCGGCGGGAGCGCGCATCTCCGCGCCGGGCACGGAAAGGAGCGCTTGCCATCGCGGTTCCACCACCCAGCCAATTTCCCAGAAAGGATGCGCGTTGCGCAGGGCAGTGATGGCGGGAAGGGCGTGCAAAATGTCGCCCATGGCGCCCAGCCTGACCACAAGCAACCGAAAGTTGGACTGCGTGTGCAAAGGTTCATTTTCGCACAGCAGCTGAGGCAGATTCCGGCCGCAGACACACTTCAACCCGCTCCTTGTTTGGGCATTCGAAGATCGATTGGGTGATCGGACTCGAGGACGATCAGCGAACGGCGGGTGGGCCCGGAAGCTTCAGGAGGCCCGAGAGCGCAGTTCGTGCTCAGCCCGATACCAATCCTCCAAATGGTGGCCATCCTGGCGTCCGCGTTCGTTCCAGTAGCGGTGGGCCAGCTGGGCAACCTGCTCGTGGGAAAATTTGATTTCGGTCACGCCATTGACGGGTGCGCCGTTTGCTGCAGTTTGCTTCTTGGCTGCGGCCTTGCGCGGCTTGGCGGGAGCCTTTGTGGAGCTCGTCTTCTTGACGGTCTCTGCCATAGAGAATTCCTCCTGGGAGAATGGGGGATTGGGGTGGCCGATATTCCGGCCGTCCTCTCTAGAATAGCGGAAATTTGCCTGGAACTGGAGATGGAGCGCGCCTGACGGACCTGCGGCATCAATCGCACCCATCGAGCTCCCAAAACTGCATTGAAAGAGCGGAATTTATCCGGGTTTCCGAGGAGAGCGCGCCGGGTTTTCTTCTCTCCGGTCCGCTACCGCTGCAATATGTCAATCGTCTGAGTGAAATCAGTAACGCGTATGTGTTTGGCGAGCGCGGGATGCCGGCGCTCAAGAGCGAGATACATTTCCCAAGCCACGCGGCGATAGCTGAAGTGGCCGGCGGGGGCGGAGCGAAGCTCGGTGATGTATTGGGCTTCAGCAAAATCCATCTTGAACAGGCTGCGGATGCGCGTGGCCAGAGGTAAGAGATAGAGAGCCGATTGCGCGGCCTCGGGCGACGTGCCGGCGGCGATCCGACCGATTTGGGCGCTGGCGGCGTGGGCCGATTCGATGGCGGACTGGTAATCGGCGAGAACTCCGGCTTGGGCGAGGATGTCGACATCGGCGGGCAGGTCGCCGGAGCCGGGAGTTTCGTAGCCGTGGAGCGGGGTGAACTCCTGGATGATCTGCGTGGAGCGGCGGTGCCGGTGCATGTCGCGGAAGCCGCCGATGTCCATGAGAATGTCGAAGCGCAATGCGGCACCGGACTGAAAAGCGCGGAGTAATTCGTCGTGCTTGCCGCGGTGTTTCGTCCCTAACTGGATGATCTCCGAGACCTGGAAGCCTGGAAGGCCTGAGACGAGGTCGCGAAGCTGGCGGTAGGGATGGTGGCTGGCGGAGTAGAGCAGCGTGGCCGCGAGCTCGACTTCAAGGGACTCGGTGCGCTCGACGAGGTCGACCAGCGGAGCGGGTGCGATGGGGTGGTTTTTCAGGAGCTCGCGGGCAGCCTGGCAGAGCTCGGCGCGGGTGGCGAGCTGGTAGGAATTGGCCTGGGCGTATTTGACCAGCGTGGGCGCGGCGCGGACTTCGCGGGTGAGAAGGCGCTCGACTTCTTCCGACAGGCTTCCCTCAGGGGCTAAAGCCGTTTCTTCGCTTCGCGCGCTTGGCGGCGGGGCTGAAGCCGTGCCCTGAGGCAAACCTTCCGCGGCCTTGATTTTTTCGGCGAAGGCAGCCGCGGCAGCGGCATTCACATTCCAGGCTGCGCCGGCGGCGGCGTCACGCAGCTTGGTGCCCAGGTCGCGGACCTCGGCGTAAGGCGAAGAAAGCAGACGGGCGACCTGGCTCTCGAGAGTGCGTGCGCTCACAATCTGGCCGAGCGAGGTGTTGGTGGCCAGCGGAAGCAGGTAGCGGGCAACGTCGAAGGCGCGGGCGCGAAGGGTGCGCTCATAGGCTTCGGGCTTGAGGGACTCGGGCTGCGCGACGTGGCGGCGCAGGACTTCCTGCACGGCCGCGGCGATGCGCTGGTAGGCGGCAAAGAGGTTTTCGACGGTCTGAGCGTAAAGCCCGGCTGAGGCCGAATCTTCTCCGAAATCAGGAAAGAACCAGCCGGACTTAAGGAAATTCTGGTAGCGTGTCGACCGCTCCTGGCCGTCCCAGCGCTGCTCGTCGACGAGGATGATGGCCGCTAAAAGGCTCAGGCGTTCAACCGCAAAGGCAATGTGGGCCAGATCGGCAATGGAGCGGTGACCGTATTGAAAATAAAAGGTATTGAGGAACTGCTCGGCGCGCTGGGCGCTGATTTCCTGGAGAGATTCGCGCATGGAGAGCGCCGAACGGGAGTACTTGGCCATGGCGTAGGCCAGGATTTCCGGGTCGGCGCCATGCACGGCATAGACTTCCGTTTGGTTGCTCGAGGCGGGGGGACGAAAAGATTCACTGGACATGGAGCGGGTCTCGCGGCCAGAATACGTCATTGAGGTTCGTGCGCAAAATTGCAGGATTCGGCAACCCTTCGGGGCGGCATCTCCTCTTTTAGAATTGGAGAGCTACACCGGGCAAGTGGGAGTGAGCCATGCAGGAATTTCTGGTTCGCACGTCGCATAAGCCGCGGCCGCTGCCTTCAGGCCGCTGGGCTATGACCCAGCGCTGGAACGATTTGCTTTTCGCACACTGGCCGGTTCCGGTTTCCTCGCTCTCCTCCCTCCTTCCCGACTGGCTGGAAGTGGACACCTACCAGGGCTCGGCCTGGCTGGGCGTGGTGCCGTTCTGGCTGGACCGCATCAAGATTCGCGGCGTGCCCTCCATACCCGGCGTGCGCAGCTTTCCTGACCTGAACCTGCGCACCTACGTGCGCGACCGCTACACCGGAACCCCCGGCATCTTTTGCTTTTCACTCGACGCCAGCAACCTGGTGGCGATCGCCGTGGCGCGCATGGTCTATCACCTGCCCTATTACTGGGCGGAGATGCGGCTGGAGCAGCGCTCGGAGCGCGAGTTTGCCTTTTACAGCCGGCGCCTGTTCGCGGGCCGGCAGGTGATGTTCAAGGCGCGCTACCGCGGCCTGGGACCAACGCACAAGACCGCGGAAATGCGCGCCGGAACCTTTGAGCACTACATCACGGAGCGCACCTGCCTGTTCAGCTCCAACCGCTCCGGGCAGCCGATCCGCGCCAACCTGCACTACGTGCCGTGGCCGCTCGAAGAGGCGGAGGCGGAGATTGAGTGCAACGACTTGCCTTCAACGGTGGGTCTGGAGCTGCCGCGGCTCGATCCGGTTCTGCACTATTCGCGCCGGCTGGCCGTCTACATCTGGCCCACGGAACTGGCGCGTCCCGCGATCGCCGGCAGGCCCGTCACCGTGGCTGCGTCCCCCTCCGGATAAACCGCTGCTCTCCATCCCGGGAATTATCCGACCATCTCCGCCGATCCCTTGATCCTTTTGTCATTCTTTGCACAAAGGACGACAAGACGCGCCGACTCGCTAACTTGCTAACTCGCTGACCCGCTGCTCTTCCCCTACCAGGTGTAGCGCACCTTGTAGGTGACAGTCGCATCGCCTTTGGCGGGAACCTGCACGGGAAACTCGATGGTGTGGCTGTCGAGCCTGGTGTAGTCGGCCGATTTCTGTTCGATCTCCCAATTGTCGCCGCGATAGAGGTGCTCCAGAACGGAGACGATGACGGGTTCAGCTTTTTGATTTGTGAGTTTGATCTCGAAGAACTCATCCAGCGTGCGGCGGCCGTTATCGATATAGAAATCGGTCTGGCGGCGCGAGCCCTTGATGTCAAAGGCGCTGCCGGTGGAGATCTTGATGGTGTCTTCGACGGGCGTATGGTTGATGACGCTTTCGCCCACGAACTCCATCTGGCCGTCGGCGTCGCGGCGGTAGAGCCGGATGCGGCCGGCGGGCAGCGGAACTCCCAGATGGTTGGCGTCCGTGTTCTTAATCTCCTGCATGATCTGTACTTTGGTGTTCGAGGCATCGAGCCCGTAGTTCTGCTGCTGGATGAACTGTCCGCCGAAATTGTATCTCTGCTCGCGCTCGAGATCGGCGCCGTCGTAGAGGTAACTGCGCGCGATGGTGACGCCGTTGGCCTCAAGAAACTGGATCTGCTTGGTTTCGCCATTCTGAAGTGAAACCGTACGGTGCAGGTCGTAGAGATGGAAGTCGTCAAAGGGCTTCTGCGTGACGGCATTGTTCGACGGCATGGGAGCAGCCATGGCCACGGCTCCGCTCACAATCCTGTCGAAGGCAATTGGCTGGATTTTGGCCACGTCGCCGGCCATGAGCTTGATGCGGGCCTGGGGAAATTCGGCGCCGCTGCGGTTGGTGATGGTTACCCAGCCGACGACGTCGGCATTCTCTTCAGTGGACGGCGAGGAGCCCGCAGCGGCGGCATTCGAGGTGACGACGTTGTAGGTCGCCTCCCAGTTGAGTCCGCCGGTGATGTAGGCAAATTCGGCGGCCAGCTTCTGCGCGCGGTCGGAGTCGATCTGCCAGCGCAGCGTGGGCTTGAGCAGGAGGCCGTCCGTGGAGGAGGGAAAGAGCGGAGTTCCGGGGAGCTGGAACTCCATTTGCCCGTTCACCTCAACGAGCGGTTGGCCCTCCGGGTCGTAGCCGCCGTAAGGATTCTGCCCTTGCGGCTGCGGGGCGCGGATGATTCTGCCCTCGACGATGCGGTCCGCGGCCGGCTGGCCGTCGGGCGTGACAGCGCGCGCAACTTCGAACTGAATGGTCTTGCCCTCGTATTTCTGGAGGAGCCAATCCTGCGTGACCACGGCGGCGTCGTAGTTCTGCTCCACGATGCGGAAGCTGGGCTTGGCGGAGTCGCCGGCGGAGGGGTCGCGGAGGATGACGGAATCGGGCTCGAGCTCGGTGGTGACCTGGTTGGTCGAAACTTCGTTGAGACCAAGATGCAGATCAAGATTGATGGTGGTGCGGGCGACGGCAAAGTTCTGGTTGTAAATGGTGAGGGCGGCAGCGGGACTGGAAGCAGAATCCGCAGGCTGTTGCGCAGCGAGCACGGGAGTGAGAACCAGGGCAGCGAAGAAGAGACGCATCGGCACGGGAAGACCCCTTTCAGCTTGCTGAAGACTGGGATATAGACCCAAGTGCGCGGGCAAAGGTGATCGCAGCAGGAAGACGCGGGAGGGCGCGGATGCGCTCGGAGCCGCGTCCAGCGCCGCTTTTCAGGCCGCGGATCGTGGGCCGCGGCCGCGCACCTTTGCGCCCAGCCAGACCAGGCCGGCGAATGCGAGGAGATTCAGGATCGCCTTGAAGGCAAGATCGGAGTGCTTCCATCCCTTTGTAGTGAGATAGCTGACCGTGAACATGGGCAGGATCGAGCCGAAGGCGAGCGACCAGCGCGCAAGTTCTCCGCGCCCAGGTTCGGCCCACCCCGGCGAGCGGGACCAGCGCTGGACGAGAAGGAACGCGACGAGCGCCCAGGCGCATCCGCCGGCGATCGGGATCCACGCGGCAAAGCGGACAGGCGTGAACGGCAAGCTGATCAGCCAATCCCACCCGGTGGCGAGCACGAATGCCATGGCGCCGGCGAACCAGGGATTGACGATTTTTCGAGCGCTTCCCGGCACGCTTTTTTGGGCGCCGCGGAGCGCGTAGGCGGTGCAGCCGAGCAGGAGAATGGCAACGACGCCCGCGGCAACGGTCAGCAAGGGCGGATGATAAGGGGCCGCGTGCAGGGCCGGCCGCGCGCGCTTGATCCAGGCATAGCCGGCGAGCAGGGAGCCCACGCCGAAGACGATCCATGTGGCGAAGAATCCGCGGGTGCGCAGCCAGGGCGCGTTGCGGCGTGCGGGAAAAAGCAGCTCCGTGATTGCGACCGGAACCAGCACCACAAAGACGCTCTCATAGCCGAGCATAAAGAGAAAGTAGAGCCAGTTCACGCCCAGGGCGCGGCCGTAATCGGCGTGGACGCCGGGAAACGGAAGGGGCGCGAGCGAGGTCTGCTGGATGACAAACTCCTCGGCGATGGAAAGCCCCAGACCGAGCAGCAGAAGACTCACGCTGCTCGCGCGCCAGCGCCGCACCAGCTCGCGGCAGAGCAAGGCGCCGCAGCCCCAGACCATGGTTTCAGGAATAAAGGCGAAGAGGACGCTCAGACGCGTGGCACCGCTGAGCACTTCTGCAATGAAGGGAGCCAGCAGGATGAGCGCCCAGATGGGTCCGGCGTAACGGGTGGCGCCGGTGCTCGCGCTTAAAGGCGCGGTGGGAGCAAAGCCGGTTGCTATTGGGGATTCGGTTCTCAATTGGGGTTCGGAATTCATTTGGATTCCTCCAGGCGGCCGGCGGCTTCGGTGCCGGCCTTGATCTCGGCGTACATCTTGTCCAGGTTCCAGGTGAGCCGGCCATCGCGCACATCGGCGGCCAGGCGCATCACCCACTGGCGCTCCGCCATCAGCATGGCCAGCAGATATTCGCTTTCGATCAGGTTGATCCGCTCCACAAAACGGCCGACCTCGCGCAGAACCGTTCGCTGCCGCTCGATCTCTTCCTGCAGGAGGCGGCAGCGCTCGAGGAGATAGGGGAGGGATTCGCTCGGCGTGAGGTGCACCAGGAAGCTCATCGCGGCCATGAACTCGGAGGACTCGCGCCGCGGCGTGGCCACGATCTTCCTGAGCGTGGCGATGAGCGCTTCGCGGCCGGCCGGCGTGAGGCGGTAGATGGTCCGCTCAGGCCGGCGCCCGTTGCGGCCGGTTGAAACCTGCTCGATGAGCCCCGCGCGCTCGAGCCGTCCGATGGCGTGATAGAGGGAGCCGTGCTTGAGAGCGAGGATTTCGTCCTTGTGCCGATGCTTGAGCAGGCGCTGCATCTGGTAAGGGTGCATGGGCGCTTCGCGCAAGGTGGCGAGGACGGCCAGCTCCCAGATTCCGATGTTGATCGCGATGTTGGTTGCGCTGTCAGCTGTCATATAATTCATAAGAACTATATCATGCGGATTAATCCATTGCAAGTAAATTGATAACTCCTTGATTTTCCGTCATTTCCTCCAAAGCGCAATGTGCCCGGTTGGTGGCTATAATGGCCTTCGAGCAGAGAATTGCGGCGCCCCAGGGGGTGTGGCGCAGCGGAGGAAGAACGGGATGGCAGAGAGTTTGGCGGGGCGGATTGCGCTCGTGAGCGGAGCTTCGCAGGGAATCGGGCGGGCGTGCGCGCTGGAGCTCGCAGCGAATGGGGCAACGGTGGCGCTGGCGGCGCGGAACGAACGCAAACTGTCTGAGGCGGTGGGAGAAATTGAAGCGGCCGGCGGCAAGGCGGCAGCGTTTGCGCTCGATTTAGCCAGCGAAGAGTCGATCAAGGCCGCGGCGAAGGCGGTGCTCGAGCGGTTCGGCAAAGTGGAGGTCCTGGTGAACAACGCCGGCATCACCCGCGACGGGCTGATGCTGCGCATGAAGCGCGCCGACTGGGACGACATTCTCACCACCAATCTGACCGGAGCGTTTCTCTTGACGCAGGCAATCCTCAGTCCCATGCTGAAAAACCGCTGGGGACGAATCATTCATATTTCGAGCGTGGTGGGGCGGACGGGCCAGGCGGGCCAGGTGAATTACGCCGCCTCGAAGGCGGGCTTGATCGGCATGACGCGGGCGATGGCGCGCGAGGTGGGGTCGCGGGGGATTACGGTGAACGCCGTGGCGCCGGGATACATTGAAACGCCGATGACCGCGGTGCTGAATGACGAACAGCGCCAGACCATGCTGGCCGGGATTCCCCTGGGGCGCGCGGGAACTGACCGGGATGTGGCGCACGCGGTTGCGTTTCTGGCCTCCGATGCAGCCGCATACATCACCGGGCACGTGCTCGACGTGAACGGCGGCATGTTCATGGGTTGAGGCCGAACCTCTCGCCGGCCGCGGAACGCGCCTCGGCCCATTCCCAAATGCATTTGAGAGCCACGCGGCCGGGCGCAGGCTGCGGCGCTCGGCGTTATATCCTGAGGTGTTACGGCAGCGCCGCTCATCTGTTGCGAAGCGCGCGACTGCCATTTTCCTGGGCGCATTTTTCTTCAGGTTGATATGAGCACGCAAACCATCTCTGTATACCTGCCCGACGGCGCGGTCCGCCAGGTCGCATCGGGCACCACGGCGCTGGAGATTGCCAAGGAAATCTCGCCGCGCCTTGCCGCCGCCAGCATCGTTGCGCGCCTTACGCCCGTCGATGGACCGAGGGGCGGAACCGGGGACGGAACCGGGGACGGCGCTGGGGGCGCCGCACCGCAAAAAGCCGTCGAGGGCGAGCCGGAGAACGGGATGTACGTGGTCGAGCGAGCGGGCGCGCCGCGCCTGGTCGATCTCTCCACGCCGCTCACGGCCGATACCCGGCTGGAGCTGGTCACCGAGAAGGACCCGGAAGCGCTCAAGGTGGTGCGGCACTCCGCGGCTCACGTGCTGGCCACTGCGGTGCTCGAGCTCTTTCCTGAGACCAAGCTCGGCCACGGCCCGGCCACCGATTCCGGTTTTTTCTATGACTTTTATCGCGAGAAACCCTTCACGCCGGAAGATCTCGCCGCCATCGAAAAGAAAATGGCCGAGGTGATCGCGCGCGACGAGAAATTCGTCCGCGTCTACGAGCCGCGCGAAAAGGCGCTGGCTGAGTTTGAGAAAGACGGCGACTTCATGAAGGCGCACTTCGTCACCCGGTTCACTTCAGCCCAGGAACAGGTGAGCTTCTATCGCAACGGCAACTTCATCGACTTTTGCCGCGGGCCCCACGTGCCCTCCACGGGACGCGTCCGCGCCGCCAAGGTGATGAGCGTCTCCGGCGCCTACTGGCTCGGCAACGAGAAGAACCCCCAGCTGCAGCGCATTTACGGTACCGCCTTCTTTTCCAAGAAAGATCTGGACGACTATCTCGAACGGCTGGAAGATGCCAAGCGGCGCGATCATCGGCGCCTGGGCAAGGAGCTGGAGCTCTTCACCGTCAGCGACGAGGTGGGCGCCGGTCTTCCGCTATGGCTTCCCAAAGGCGCCACCGTTCGCCGCCTGCTCGAGGAATACATCCTCGATCTCGAGCGCAAGAACGGCTACGAGCATGTCTACACGCCCGACCTGGCCAAGGTGGATCTCTATGTGCGCTCCGGCCACTGGGCGCACTATCACGACAGCATGTTTCCGCCCATGGACCTCGAGAACGAGCGCATGGTGCTCAGGCCCATGAACTGCCCGCATCACATTCTCATCTACGAGTCGAAGCTGCGCAGTTACCGCGACCTGCCGGTGAAGCTGGCCGAGCTCGGCACCATGTACCGTTATGAGCTTTCGGGCGCGCTCAGCGGCCTCAGCCGCGTCCGCTGTATGACGCTCAACGATGCGCACATCTTCTGCTCGCCCGATCAGATCAAGGAAGAATTCTCGAGCGTCATGAAGCTCGTCGAGCGCGCCTATCGCGACCTCGGCATCACCAATTACAGTTACCGCCTTTCGCTGCGCGATGCCGCCAACAAGGAAAAGTACGTGGACAACGACGCCATGTGGGAGCTGGGCGAGCGCGTGCTGCGCGAGGCTCTCGACAGCCTGGGCCTCAAGTACAAGGAAGGCAAGGGTGAGGCGGCGTTTTACGGACCCAAGCTCGACATCCAGCTCGCCGACGTGATGGGCCACGAGGAGACCTATTCAACGATTCAAGTGGATTTTCACCTGCCCAACCAGTTCGGCCTGGAATACACGGGCGCCGACGGCAACCGGCACCGCCCGGTGATGATCCATCGCGCCATCATCAGCACCATGGAGCGCATGGTCTCGTATCTCATCGAGCTCTACGCCGGGGCCTTCCCGCTGTGGCTGGCGCCGGTGCAGGTGGGCCTGGTGCCGATCAGCGAGAAGCACACGGCCTACGCCGGGAAGGTCGAAGCCGCGCTGAAAGAAGCGGGCCTCCGCGTGGAAACCGATGCGCGCAACGAGAAGATGAACGCCAAGATCCGCGACTTCGCTCTCCGGAAGACGCCCTACATTCTCGTTTTCGGCGACAAGGAAGAAGCGGCCGGACAGGTTAATGTGCGCACGCGCGGCAAGACCGAGCAGAGCCTCATGCCGCTCGAGGCTTTTGTTGCGAAAGCCAAAGACCTGGTGGCCATGCAGTCGACGGAGCTGTAGCGCCCATGGTCGCAGCTTAGGCGCTGATTGATTTTTCGTCCTGAGCAAGGCCGCCGCGGCGGGCGAGTCGAAGGATCTGCGGTTGCTTCCTCGGGAATAACGAGCGCAAACAGGCTCTGGTTTCTCCCGTTTTGTTTCGATGCCTCACTTGTTCTGAAGCTCGCTATGCTACGCCCCGTCCATCCCGACGACGCGCCCGCGATCTGCGCGATCTACAACCACTACGTCCTCGACACGCCGATCACGTTTGAAGAAATCCCGGTCGCTCCCGAGGAGATGCGCCAAAGAATCCTTGAGGTGACACGGACATTGCCATGGCTTGTATTCGAAGAGGACAGCCAGCTGATCGCCTATGCCCACGCCGGCCCGTGGCGACCGCGCTCGGCCTACCGCTTCACCGTTGAAGCCACGGTTTATCTCGATCCGGCCTCAGTCGGGAAGGGAGTCGGCTCTGCCCTGCTCGACGCGCTTCTCGCCGAGCTGCGCATGCGCGAAGTTCACTCCGTCATCGGCGGCATCGCTCTGCCCAATGAAGCCAGCGCGGCGCTCTTGGAAAAATTCGGATTTCGCCAGGTGGCTCACTTCCGCGAAGTCGGCCGCAAATTCGATCGCTGGATCGACGTGGGCAACTGGCAGCTTCTTTTGTGACTCAGCGAGCGGCGAGCGCCAAAAATCCTCTGCGCTTTTTGCCGATTAATTCCAACACCCGGCGCACAATAGAGTCGGGACGCTTTCGGGGTTTGTAAACAACGATCGCCCCCTGCTTCTCGCCCGCTGCCCGCGATTCGATCAAAAGACAATCGCTGAATCGACTCGATGCGCTCTAAGTCCTTTTGCTGGACGAATCTGCAGCTAACTCCTTCTCTATGAATAATTTGCGGCAAAAGCCCTTCACTAACCGATTGAAGAGGAGGAATTTCTTCACAGATTCCCGGGGGAGGGGGGGTATCACGCTGGCAGCGCAATCCGGGAAGGGAAAAGCTCGACAAACCCCGGAGCCCGGCTGACTCGCTACGCGTTGATCGCCATCCCCTCCACCGCGCCATACCCGTCCAGCATGGCTTCGCTCAGTGTGGGATGCGCGTGGATGGTGAACATCAGGTGATCCACCGTGCCTTCGAGCTCCATGACCGCCACGGCTTCGGCAATCAGCTCCGTGGCCTGCGGGCCGATGATGTGCACGCCCAGAATCTCGCCGAACTTGGCGTCGGCAACGATCTTGACGAACCCGTCGTGACTGCCCACGATGGTGGCCTTGGAGTTGCCGGCAAAGGGAAACTTGCCGATCTTGAACTCGTGGCCCTTTTCCCGCGCCTGCGCCTCGCTCAATCCCACGCTGCCGATCTGCGGATCGGTATAGGTGCAACTCGGAATGCGCTCGCGCCGGACCGGCCGGAAGGCGCGACCGGCAATTTTCGCCATGGCCACCATGCCGGCCATAGAGCCCGAGTGCGCCAGTTGCGGCATGCCGGCCACAATGTCGCCGATGGCGTACACGCCCGGCTCGGCCGTCTCCTGACACTCGTTCACCTTCACAAATCCGCGGTCGAGCTCGACGCGCGTCTTCTCGATTCCAATGTCCACGGTCTGCGGCGCGCGCCCCACGGCCACGAGAACTTTTTCGGCTTCCTTGATTTGCGGCTTGCCCGCCGCGTCGGTGTAACTGACCTTTACGCCGCTCGCGGTTCTCTCCACCTTCTCCACCTTGGCGCCGGTGTTGGTCTCGATGCCGCGCTTGCGGAAGACGCGGGCCAGCTCTTTTGAAATTTCCTCATCCTCGGGAGGGACGAGGCGCGGCAGGAATTCCAGAATCGCAACCTCCGTCCCGAAGCTGCGGAAGATGGAAGCAAACTCCACGCCCACCGCACCCGCGCCGATCACCACCAGCGATTTCGGTATCTGATCGAGCGCCAGAATCTCGATGTTGGTGAGGATGCGGTCGTCGGCCGAGAGCCCGGGCAGCAATTTGGCCTGCGAGCCGGTGGCGAGAATCACGTGTTTCGCTTTCACCTGGCTTTTGGCGCCGCTCGCGTCCACGTCGACGGTGTGCACAGCGTCTCTCGCTCCGCCCGTCAGCCGCGCGTAGCCGGGGATCACGGCGATCTTGTGTTTCTTCATCAGGAATTCGAGGCCCTTGACGTGCTTGGCGATGATGGCGCTCTTGCGCTGCTGCACCGCGGCCCAGTCGAGCGACCGCGCCTCCACGCCGGCAATGCCAAACTCCTCGGCTTCTTTCAGGTAATCCCAGAGCTCGGCGTTGAAGAGCAGCGCCTTGGTGGGAATGCAGCCCACGTGCAGGCAGGTGCCGCCCAGCTTGGGGCTTGAGTCAATGAGCGCGACCTTGAGCCCGTACTCGGCGCCGCGAATGGCCGCGGTGTAGCCGGCCGGGCCGCCGCCGAGGACGGCTACGTCAAAAATCTGATCCGGAATCTGTCTTGGGGTTGTGTCTGCCAAGGGAATCTCCCATCCGCGCTACGCTGAGGAGCCAAGATGCGGCGTTACCAAGGCTTATTCTAATGGCCGCGGCCTGGCGGACCGCGCCGTCCGGCCGGATTGGCGGTATCATGTGCGGAGGGCAAACCGGGAGATTCGCATGCAGCGCTTTCTTTCTCTCACCGCGGCCTTTCTGGTGGCCGGCGCGGCCACTCTGCTCGCGCAGGAAGGTGTCCGCGAAACTCCGCCTCTTTACCGCGGTCCGGTAACCCAGGTGCACGGCGTCTATGTGACCCCCGTCGCCGGCGTGCCGTTCTCCGCCATGGTGGTGATCGAGAGCAAGCAGACGCTTGCGGACGGCACGGTAGAAAGCCGCCACTCCCAGGTGCAGATTGCGCGCGACTCGCGGGGGCGCATTCACAATGAGTTGCGGGCGATGGTTCCGGAAGGCTTCAAGGGAATCCTTCCGGGGGGAATGCCTCCTTTGATCAGCATGCACATCTACGACCCGGAGACCCGGATCAGCTATTTCCTGGATCCGGGAACCATGATCGCGCGCATGCGGATGATCCCTGCGCCCCGGCAGCTTGTTGATGCATCGGACCCGAACGCCCAGGACCTGGGTTTCACCGAGTTGAACGGCATGCAGGCGAGGGGCACGCGCGTGACGCGCACCATTCCGGCGCAGGCGAGCGGGACCGGCAAAGATGTGCAAGTGGCGGATGAGTTCTGGTACTCAGAAGATCTGCACATGAACCTGCTGGAACGGCATACGGACGTTCGCGGCGGCGAGCAGACCGTGGCCATCCTGTCGATCAAAACCGAGGAGCCGGCCGCTTCGCTGTTCGAGGTGCCTGCCGGCTACAAGGTGGTGGACATGACCCCGGCTGAGAATTCGCCAGCGGGGCGGCAAAACGCTATGCATTGACGGCGGATTCCACCAGGCCTGATGCCGCGCGCAGGGCTTCAGCGCCGTCACCGAATCCGGCGATCCAATGCACCTCCGGCTCGCGCCGGAACCACGTCATCTGGCGCTTGGCGTAGTTGCGATGGCCCTGCTGCGCGGCTTGGATCGCATCCTCCTCGCTCAGGGTTCCGTCCAGCACGGCGCGCGCCTGGCGGTAGCCCAGCGAGTCGAGCGCCGTCACCTCGCCGTAGCGCGCCAGCAACGCGCGCGTCTCCTCCACCAGCCCCGCGGCAAACATGGCGGCGCAGCGAGCGTTGATGCGATGGTAAAGAGCCTCGCGCGGCGGATTCAACCCGATGCGCAACAGGCGAAAGCCAGTGAGGGGGTTTTTCTCCTGGTTTTGGAGAAGAGTGGAGAGTGGTTTGCGCGCCGCCACGCACACCTCGATGGCCCGGATCAGCTTGGGCGCGTCATTGGCGTGAATGCGCGCGGCTGCCGCCGGGTCGAGTCGATGCAACAACCGGTGCAGCCAGGCGCTGCCGCGCTTGAGCGCCTGGGACCGGAGCCGCGCCCGCAGCGACTCCTGGCGCTCCGGCGCTGCGAACAGACCCTCAGTCAATGCGCGCAGATACAGTCCTGTTCCGCCGGTGACGATGGGCAGGTGATTGCGCGCCGCGATTTCCCTTAGCGCGGCTCGCGCCCGGCGGCTGTATTCTCCTGCGGTGAACGGCTCGTCCGGCCCGGCCACGTCAAGGAGATGATGGAGCACACGCGCGCGTTCTTCCGGCGCTGGTTTGGCCGTGCCCAGCTCCATGCCGCGATACACGGCCACCGAATCGCAGCTCACGATTTCGCCGCCAAACCGCCCGGCAAGCGCGAGCGAAAGCTGTGTCTTGCCGCTCGCCGTCGGCCCCAGCACAATCACCACCAGCGGATCAGGTAGACTCTCGCCGGGTTTTTCTGATCCCTGACCCCTGATCCCTGGTCCCGGCCTTACCACCGCCACCAACCCGGCGGGAAGATCCACCTGGGATTTGCGCGCAAAAGCCACCACCCCAGGACAAGCGCAGCCAGCAGCACCAGGCCGAAGACCTGGTTGCGCCGGAACTGGCGCTGCTGCTCCTGGCGCCGCGCCTCCTCGGCCTGCTGCTCGGCGTACGGCTTGATGCGGGTTTCGGTCATCCTGTTTGCCTGGCCGTGCAGCTCACGTGCGTGCCGGGCCCGGTGAGTAAAAGATCAATGAAAGTTTGCGCACGCGCGCGAAGCCGCGCTCCGGGCTCGATCACGGCAGGTTCCCGCTCGCGCACGGCGCCAGCTCTGCCAGCGAGGTGCCCCAGGAGGAAAGCGCTGCTTCGAGCTCCGAGGAAATCTGCCGGAAGCTCTTCTGCGTTTCCGGGATACCCGTCTGCGGTTCGAGGTAAAGCTTCTTGGCGACACCGCAGACCGTCAACTCCTCAAGCGTGCGTTGGGGCAGAAGCCTGTCCATCAGGTCCGCATCTCCATATACAGGCTTTCCGCCGATCATCACCAGCCGCACGTCTGCCGGGCCGGCCTGCAGCAGGGCCTGGTAGGGATCGGTTCCGGTTTTTCGAATCAGCAGCAGGTCGGCATAGAAGCCTGAAGCCAGAGAGCCGATTTCATTGCCCGCGGCCGCAAGCTGCGCCGGCACCGCAGTTGCCATCCCCACCAGCTCGGCGCTGGTGAACACGGGCGGTTCCTGGTCGGCATTCCAGGTTGCGGCGTACTTCAGCTCCTCCATCATGCCGTCGCTTCCCGTCGGGCTCCAGTCCGGACCAATCGCGATCTTCACCCCCGCCGCCTTGGCAGAGCCCACGTCTGTCGTCGCGCCGTAGAGCTCAATATTGCTGCGCGGCGACCAGATGAGTCCCACCTGGGCCTTGGCCATCTGCTGAAAGTCCGCGGCGTTGAAGGCAGTTGCGTGAATTACGGAGACACCGGCGCGCAAGAGGCCGTCTCCGCCTTTGTCCAGCATCGCAAACTCACGCGCGGCCGAGGCATCGCCGGGCCTTCCTTCGCCCGCGTGGATCAAAAGAGCCGTCACTGCGCCGGAGTCGAGGCCGGACCGCGCCTCATCGGTTGCCGTCAGCGACATTTTAAAGGGAAAGGTCACGTACCAGACCTTCTCCTTGTTGAGCGCGCTCGCGTCGAAGCCGCCGTCGATGTCGAGGTTGCGGGTGAGCCCGAGGATGCAGGCGTTGTCATTGCTGCCGGATGTGGGAGCGAGGCCACCGACCACCGACGTTGCCCCTCCCACGATCGCCTTGACCTCGCCGAAGCGGTCCGCATCGCAGGCCAGCGCATGATCGGACGTGACGGCATAATGCGGCTGGTCGAGCGCGACCGAATAGGCGGCTGTCTGCTGCCACTCATAGCGATTCATGAACAGTTGACTCGGCTTCCAGCGGGGCAGCACATTCCAGGTGATGTGATCGTGCAGATCGATCAGTCCCGGATAGATAAAGCTGCCGGTTTCGATGGGAGCAGATCCCGTGACCGCGCCGGCCGCGCTCACCGCCGCGATCTTGTTGCCGGAGACCACCAGCACGCCGTCGGGCAATACCTGGCCCGGCGCAACCAGCGTTCCCCGCAACGCCAAGGGCGCTTGAGTCTGAGCAAGACCAGCCGTGAGCGAGAGCAGGAAGAGCAGGGACGCCGCGGGAGCATGTCGATTGGCCATACCATGAACCTCCGCCTACAGCGGTTTCAGAGTTGCTGTGTCCTAATGCCGCGTAAGCTAAGCGGCCTTTTCTCCAAGAAAAAGTCGCCCTGCACAGTGCAGAAAACGGATAGGTTAGCTCTGAAACCGCTCTAATGGTAAGAAAAGGCGATTGCCGGTTACACGCGGAATTCCGGGAGGTGGGCGGATTCAGCTCGTAAGCGATTGTACTCTGGCCGCGCATTTTCGCCGGTGCGCGCCAGAGACTTTGCGCCTGTTTGACTTCCACCACCCCCTTTGCCGATGATTCTTTTGGTTTTGGATAAGATGGGTGGGAAGGTGAGATGAAGGTCCTGATCCTTGGTTCCGGGGGCCGCGAGCACGCGCTGGCCTGGGCGGTGGCGCGCAGTCCGCGCGTCACAGAGGTGGTTTGCGCCCCAGGCAATGGCGGTATCGCCCAGATCGCGCGCTGCGTTCCGGTGAAGCTTAACGACGTGGACGCCATGGTGGGCCTGACCGAGGCCGAGCGCCCGGGCCTGACTCTCGTCGGACCCGAGCTGCCGCTTTCGCTCGGCGTGGTGGATGCGCTCAAAGAGCGGGGGCTGCGCGTCTTCGGCCCCACGCGGCAGGCCGCACTGCTTGAAACCAGCAAGGGCTTTGCCAAGCGTTTTCTCCAGCGCCACACGATTCCCACGCCCAACTACGCCGTCTGTGCTTCCGCGGCCGAGCTCGAAAAAGCCATCGACGTTTTCCATCCGCCCATTGTGGTCAAAGCCGATGGCCTGGCTGCCGGCAAGGGCGTCATCGTCTGCGACTCGCGCGCCACGGCGCTCGAAGGCGCGCACGGGCTGTTTGCCGGAACGCTGCTGGGCGAGCCTGAGCGGCAGGTGGTCATCGAAGAGTTCCTCACCGGCGAAGAAATCAGCTTCCTTTGCCTGAGCGACGGGAAGCATGTGATACCGCTTCTTCCCGCGCAGGACCACAAGCGCATCGGCGAAGGCGATACCGGCCCCAACACCGGCGGCATGGGCGTTTACACGACCGACGAGCTGCTAGCACCCGCCATGCGCGAATGGATCCTGCACCACATCGCCGAGCCGACGATTCGCGGCATGGCCGAGGAGGATACGCCCTTTGCCGGGGTGCTCTACTGCGGCCTGATGATGACCGCGCGCGGGCCGGAGGTGCTCGAGTTCAATGCGCGCTTCGGCGATCCAGAGGCGCAGGCCATCCTGGTGCGGCTGGAAAGCGATGTAGTGGATGCGCTTGAGGCCTGCATCGACGGAAATCTCGGCAGCCTGGAGCTGCGCTGGTCTCCCGGCGCTTCAGCCTGCGTGGTGGCCAGTTCGGCCGGCTATCCCGGCGCTTACAAGACCGGTGTTGCCATCAGCGGGCTGGGCGCGGCGGCGCAGGTTCCAGGCGTGGAGATCTTTCACGCGGGCACGGCGCGGGTGGGCCAGCAGATGCTTACCACCGGAGGACGCGTTCTGGGTGCAACGGCGGCCGCAGCTTCACTTGAAGAGGCACTGGCGCGCGCTTATCAGGCGCTGGCAGAGATTCATTTCGAGGGAATATACTTCCGGCGCGACATTGGCCGCCGCGCGCTCAAGCTTTCGCAGTGACGCGAGACCGCGCACACTTGCCAGCCTGCACGCGATTCGACCTTTCGCGGGCAGGACGCCCCGCTCCGTCTCTAGGTTGCGCTCGGTGACGGCGCGGGCTGCGAACGGCCCTGCTTTTGAAAACAGGAGCGGCAGAGCACGGGCCGGCCCTGGGTGGGTTTGAAGGGAACTGTGGTTTCCATGCCGCACTCCGAGCACGTGGTGCGCGTTTCAGGCCGCACACGCTGCGCTCCGCGCGTGCGTTTGGCCTTGCACTGCTTACAGTGCTTGGGGTCGTTCTTGAATTGTTTATCGTGAAAAAAGACCTGCTCGCCCGCGGTAAACACAAATTCGGCGCCGCAATCGGCGCACTTCAATACTCGATCAGAGAATTCCATGGCCGGCTTCCCAGAACAGGGAATAGCGACGAATCGGCCATAGCTCTGAAGGACGCGCCGGTCGCGGTTCCCTGTCTACTTTCGGAATGCACAACAAGGGCCCCGACCGCCTCTAAGAACAGCGGCACTCGAACTCTCACCGACGGAGTCGGAAAGACGCGAACTGCAATGAGTCAATTGATCAGCGGATGCTCAGCGTCAACAGAGTTCCATCGCGAACTGCCCTCCGTTTTTGACTTCACGTCGGAGCGGCGTCGGTTTCAGACCGGAAAAGCCGCCAGGGGAAGCACATTTCGCGATGGGTTAAAAATTTCTCAATCCTGCTCTTTGCGGGCCTTCTTGCGATTCCGCTTGCGCGCCAAAGCTGCCTTCACGCGGCGCTTTTCGCCGGGCTTCAGGTAGTAGGAGTGACGCTTCACTTCCTTGATAATGTCCTCCTGCTGCACTTTGCGTTTGAACCGGCGCAACGCATTCTCAAGCGGCTCGCCTTCCTGAACGCGAACCTCTGCCAATGAACTGCCACCTCCGAACCTGCCTGGAAGGCTCTATCCATCATACTTGAGTTCCGGCGCGAAGACCAAATATACCTAGGAATTACCCCAGGGTTTTGTGCGTGAAATGCAGTCCGTAACGCGCGCGTAATCTGCTGCATCCTCCTTCTCTCGTCCATGGGCCGCCGACCCTGGTTGAAAAGCTCGCCGATGCCGTTACCTGGCTTGCCGCTTCAAGGCTCCGGATTTTCTCCTGGGTGAAAACCGCGGCGGAAAACAGGCGCCCGGCGGGTTTGATGTCAAAAGCCCCTCGCCCCCGCCGGATAGGCCTTCCCTCGTAAACTTTCTTTGAAAGGTTGAGCCATGATTCGCAGTTATCAGGGAAAGCTGCCGCAGATCGCGGCCGGGTGTTACATCGATCCCTCGGCCCAGATTCTCGGCGACGTCGAGATCGGCGAGCGCTCCTCGGTGTGGATGAACGCGGTTCTGCGCGGCGATGTACACTCCATCCGCGTCGGCTCCTGTTCCAATGTGCAGGACTGCTCCGTGCTCCACGGGCAGTGCAATCTCTATTCCGTCAACGTGGGCGACTGGGTGACCATCGGCCACAACGCCACGGTGCACGGCTGCGTGGTGGAAGACGAGTGCCTCATCGGCATCGGCGCCCGCGTCCTGAACAACGCGCGCATCGGCAAGGGATCGATCATTGCCGCCGGCTCCATCGTTCCCGAACACGCGGTGGTTCCCCCGCGCACGTTGTGGGCCGGCGTGCCCGCCAAGCTGCGCCGCGAACTCACGGACAAAGACCGTGCGCTGATTCTCGAATACGCGCAAAACTATCTCGATTACGTCGCCTTCTACCTGGCTGAAACGGGAAGCTGAACCGGCGATGAAATTCCGCTCACCGGCGTCCGGCATTGCGCGCTCGCACCATCCGGATCTCTGACCCCTGACCCCTGTTTCCTCGTTCCCTCGTTCCCTGTTTTTCTCACACCGGCCGGGGGTTCCGCTCGGGGAACTGCCTCTGGTGCCAGTAGGGATAGATCGGCGCGGTCTCGCTCGCCTTGTCGAGCGCGGCAATCTGCTCCGCGCTCAGCTTCCAGCCCACGGCGCCCAGGTTTTGCCTGAGCTGCTCCTCGTTGCGCGCGCCCAGGATGAGCGAAGCCACCGTGGGCCGCTGGAGCAGCCAGTTCAGCGCAATCTGCGCAACGGTCTTGCCCGTCTCCGCGGCAACGGTGTCCAGCGCGTCGACGACTTTGAAGAGGTGTTCCTCGTCCACGTGCGGCCCAGCGGCTGCGGTTTTGTGCAATCGGCTCACCGCCGGCACCCCGGCACCGCGGCGCAGCTTGCCCGTCAATCGTCCCCAACCCAGCGGACTCCACACCAGCGCACCGACCTTCTGGTCCAGGCCCAACGGCATGAGCTCCCACTCGTACGCACGCCCGATCAACGAGTAATACACCTGATGGGCCACAAACCGCGTCCATCCGTAGCGCTCCGCCACGGCCAGCGACTTCATCAGGTGCCAGCCGGAAAAATTGGAGCAGGCAATGTAGCGGACTTTACCCTCCTGCACAAAAGTGTGCAGCGTGTCCTGCGTCTCTTCAACCGGCGTCAGCGCGTCGAAGCCGTGCAAATGATAGATATCCACGTAGTCCGTGCCCAGCCGGCGCAAGCTGCCTTCGATGGATCGGCGCAGGTGGTAGCGCGACGAGCCCACGTCGTTGGGCCCGCCCAGCGGCTCGTTCGGCCCGTTGCCCATGCGAAAGGTGGCCTTGGTGGAAATCAGCGCCTGGTGGCGCCGGCCTTCGAGCGCCTTGCCCAGCACCTCCTCGGAGCGGCCGTTCGAGTAAACGTCAGCCGTATCGAAAAGCGTTACGCCGGCGTCCAGGCAGATATTCACGATGCGCCGCGCCTGGGCTGTGTCTGCGGTGGCGCCCCATGCGTCAAAGAACTCCACGCCGCCGCCGAAGGTTCCGGCGCCAAAGCTCAATGCGGGAACCTTGAGGCCGGAGCTTCCGAGAAATCGATATTCCATGGGCTTTAGGATACGAAGGCGCGGGAGAGGATGCAATCAACTCACTGGGGCCGGAGATTCAGACCGAATTCGGCCGGATCGCCCAGCGCGTGCAGATAGTAGTTCTCGTTCGGGTAGGGACTGTAGACATTTCCGGAGCTGCCCAGGTCGGCGTACTTTTTCCAACGCGGATTGCTGTGGTCGTTCCCGGCGAGATCCATGAAGGTGAAGGTGCGCCAGGGCCAAACCCGGATGTAATCCACGCGCACCTCGGGGACGCCGGCGGTCTCGCCGGTGACTGTGCCGTATACGCGCACCAGCGAGAGCGCGGGAATGGCCTGCGGGTCGACGTCGAGCCTGGCGGTGAAGTCGCCGTCGCCGGTCCACTCGACGAGCATGATGTGGCAATCGGTCATGCCGTCGAAGTATTTGTGCTCGATAAGCAACGTTACCGCGCCGGCTTGACTCACCGGCGGTGTAATGCCGCGCACAATCCCCAACCAGGCCACGTTCTTTCCGGTCTTACCGTGAATCGAGTAATGATTCCCCATCGACGCGTCGTTGGTCTTCTCGTCGTCGCTCAGCCGGTTGAAGAAGGGCATTTCCTGCGCCACTGGCTTGTACACGCATGTCCCCAGCGTGCCCGTGGGCTTGAGCTCGACCACCGGCTGCACGTCGATGGACGTTTGGGGCGGGGCTGGCGGCGTTTGTGCGACGGCCAGCGTGCCGACCGCGTTCATTGCAATCACCAAAGCCAGTTTGTGTGCCCGCAAGGGAGCCCTCTTTCCGCAGAAGCGATCTTGGGAATTCTATAGGCTTCGTTTGCCGCTTCGCCAGCGGTGCAGGCTATAGGGAAAGTTCCGCGGATGGGCGCGAATCGTCGTGCTGCTTGCCGTTGAGCCGCCAATCGGCGCTGTGCTACACTCGCCCTACTCCCCTGCTGTCCAGAACGCGCATTTGCCCCGGAGAATGCGAGATTTCCCGCCATGGTCTCTCTACCGCAAACCGCCGAAGCGCGCCGGTCCCATTGGATGAATCGGGTGACGGAGCGCAAAGGAATCCTGGACAGATATTTCTATCTTTCCATGTCGCTGCTCATCGCCGCGATTGTGGTGTGGGGATTCAGCCATACCGTCGGGGAAAACCTGTTTCACGCTTCGCCGCCGCGCCCTTTGCTGCTCTGGTTTCATGGCGCCGCGTTCGCGTCGTGGGTGATGTTCTTCATCTTTCAATCGGCGCTGGTGCGCACCCGCAACGTGAAATGGCACCGCTTTTTCGGCTGGTTCGGGGCCGTGCTTGCGGCGGTGATGGTGGTGCTGGGCTGCGTGATTGGCGTCGTCATGGCCCGTTTTGACTGGTATACCCTCCACTACGCCGGTACCGACGTCTTTCTCAGCGTCCCTTTTGGCGACATGCTCGAGTTCGGGCCCTGCGTCGCCCTCGCCATTCTGTGGCGCAGGAAGCCGGAGTTCCACCGGCGCCTGATGTTTATCGCCACCTGCTGCCTTCTCGACGCCGCCTTCAACCGGTTCGACTACATCTATGACCACAACCTTCTTTTCGCGTGCCTCGACGCGGTGATCCTTCTCGGGGTGGTGCGCGACCTGCTCGTCGATCGCAAGGTGCACAAGGTTTACCGCGTCGCTCTGCCCCTCCTCATCGTGTGGCAGCTTCTGCTGGTCTACCTCTGGCGCGTCGCTCCGGCGTGGTGGCATACGTTGACCAGCCGGATTGTGGCGTAGCATGCCTTGCACGCGGCGAGCCGCCGCCGCCGTACCGGCGTCCTCTTTTCGCCATTTAGACTAGAGAGTTATGGCCACCCTGAAAGCCGTGCGCGGCACGCGCGACCTTTTGCCGCCGGAGACGGCGCTCTGGAACCGCATCGAAACCGTCGCGCGCCAGGTCTTTGCCCGCTACAACTTCGGCGAGGTCCGGACGCCCATCTTCGAAGACACGGCGCTCTTTGCCCGCAGCGTGGGCGAGGAGACCGACATCGTGTCGAAGGAAATGTACACGTGGTCCGACGGCGAGCGATTCGAAAGGACGAAGATGAAGGAGGAATGGCTCCGGCGCTTTCGCTCGGACGGCCCCCACCTTCAGGTCGGACGAATTAGCCTCGAACATCCGAAATTCCAAAACAGACTGACAGACCTCGGCATCGACTTGGTTGCGATGCGAGGAATCCCGGTTCCAGGCCAGCAAATCACAAGCTTCAGGCATGAAATTGTCTGCTTTCGTCCCTACGTTTCCGCAGACGCGATAAGTACCCTCCTAAAAGGAGCGGAGGTCGTCAGGGCCGACCCGTCGAGGGAGCTCATGGCTTTCGGCGACATGCGTCTTGTTGTGCCGGCTTCGGCAGCCACGAATGAGTGGATTGATCGACGCGGGGTCATCGTTGAGCCCCTCCCGGAACAGCCGACCGGCCAATTCTTCTCTTCATCCCAAAGTCTTACCCTGCGGCCGGAAAACACCGCCGGCGTCGTTCGAGCTTATATAGAGCATCAGTTAGGAGAGAGCGGGCAATTGCAGAAGCTTTATTACATCGGCCCGCAGTTCCGCCGCGAGCGCCCGCAGAAGGGCCGTTACCGCCAGTTCTGGCAGATCGGCGCGGAGGCGATTGGACCGCCGTCGTCGGGCAGTGAATCGCCGCTGCGCGACGCGGAGGTTCTCGAGATGCTCGCGACCCTTCTGGATGAATTGAGCATCGCCGGCTGGAGGCTCGAGATCAACTCCGTGGGGTCGGCCGCGGACCGCGCGCGCTATAACGAAGTGCTGCGTGCCGCGCTCGAGCCCGTGGCGCCGAAGATGTGCGCCGACTGCCGGCGCCGCGCGGTGACCAATCCGCTGCGCGTGCTCGACTGCAAGGTGCCGGAGGACCAGCCGATTATCGAGACGCTTCCCAAAATTGGTAACTCGCTCGACCAGGAATCAAAAGAACACTTCGC